>NZ_ARWI01000001.1:2044279-2725706 GCF_000478585.1 Thiomicrorhabdus sp. Kp2 | reverse complement strand
AACAATTGGCAAACCGTATAAAGTAATCGATTCATAAGCACCAACCTGCCCCGCTTTTTTTTGCCAATGCGGGTCACTGTAACTGTGTTTAATGAGGTGTTTGGCTAAACCTTCTATCCAGCGTACATCAATATTGGCATTGGTTCTGGCGTAGAGCTTGGTAGTTTCAACCAGCTCAGCCGAGAGTATCCATTTAGGTTTGCGTTTAAACAAGGTAGAACTTGGATGAATAAATAGTTTGGTGTTACGAGCACCCAAGTACGATTTTTCATCGTCTTTGGTGGCCACATTTCCTAACAGGCCTGCTAACAAAGAGCGATGCACAGCCATACTGTGCATATCACTTAAACGCTCTTTTACTTCGCACTCTTGATTGGTTTTTTGCTCGCCATGAGGTGTGCGGCTGCGAACTTCTTCATAGAGATGTAAATCACCGATTTTCATTCCAATACGCTTTAGACTTTGCTCAAGTTGCAAAGTGAGTTCATGCCACTCCTTCATACGCATATAAGAAAGAAAATTGGTTTTACACAGTTTACGTAGTTTGTTTTGGGTTAAATGACGACGCTGGTGTTCATAAAAACGCCATAAATTTAAGAAAAACAGAAAATCAGAACGTTCATCTTCAAATCGCTTATGGGCAGTGCGAGCCGCCTGCATAGTGGTTTCATTGATATCACGTGGATCTTGAATACTAAGAACAGCGGCAATAATCAGCACCTCATGCAACACGCCATTTTTCTCAGCCTCAATCACCATTTTTGCCACGCTTGGGTCAATCGGTAAGCGTGCGATTTGGCGACCTTGTTCGGTTAAACGGCGTTGTTCATCTAAAGCACCTAACTCATGCAACTGTCTAAAACCATCGTTAATCGATTTATCACTTGGCGCTTCAATAAATGGAAAACGATTCACCGCGCCCAACTTCAATTGGGTCATGGTCAAAATAACCGACGACAAAGAGGTTCTATGTATTTCTGGGTCGGTAAATTCTGGACGAGCTTTAAAGTCATCTTCGGCATACAAACGAATACAGATACCATCGCTAACACGACCGCAGCGCCCTTTTCGCTGATTGGCTGAGGCTTGGGAGATTTTTTCGATTGGCAGACGTTGTACTTTGTTTCTCACACTGTAACGACTGATTCTTACCAGGCCTGGGTCAATCACATATTTAATGCCAGGTACCGTCAGTGAGGTTTCAGCCACATTGGTACTCAGAATAATGCGGCGTTTTTGTGAGGTTTGAAAGACCTTTTGCTGGTCACTCATTGATAAGCGCGCATAAAGCGGCACAATCTCGGTATTTTTTAACTGGTGTTTACGTAATGCTTCGGCGGTCTCTTTAATATCACGTTCACCTACCTGAAATACCAATACATCGCCAAACGGGTCTTCATGCGCTAATTCGTCTACCGCATCAATAATTCCCGTAACCATATCTTGTTCAATTTCATTGCCTGCATCATCGGTATAGACCGATAAAGGTCGGTAACGCAGTTCAACAGGGTAAGTTCTGCCCGACACCTCCACCACAGGTGGGCGCTGCCCGTTAATGGTAAAGTGCCCTGCAAAACGTTGAGTATCGATGGTAGCCGAGGTAATAATGACTTTTAAATCTGGGCGCTTAGGTAAAAGCTGTTTCAAAATACCCAGTAAAAAATCAATATTGATACTACGCTCATGCGCCTCATCAATAATAATCGCTTCATACTGACTTAAATAACGGTCGTTTTGCACTTCGGCCAATAAAATACCGTCTGTCATCACTTTAATTAAACTGGTTTCATGCACCTGGTCTAAAAAGCGCACCTGATAACCAACAAGCTGTCCAAGCGATGAACCAAGCTCTTCAGAGATACGCTCCGCCACACTTCGAGCGGCTAAACGTCTAGGCTGGGTACAACCAATTTTACCGTGCACACCTAAACCCGCCTCTAAACAGATTTTAGGAATTTGAGTGGTTTTACCCGAACCCGTTTCCCCAGCAATGACTACCACCTGATTATTTTTAATCAGATCAACCAGTTCATCTTTTTTACTGGCAACAGGCAAGGCATCATCGTATTCAATAGTTGGCGCCATTTTCTGACGAGATTCAGCCTTTAATAAGGAATTTTGGAGTTTTTCATTCCAAGTTAACCAGGCCTGGTTATTGAGCAATTCTTGTTCAGTAAGATTGCGAAAAACCGATTTTTCTAACCCTTTTAGCAAAAGGTAACGGTCTTTAATCATGCAACGAGCAATGGCACGCTTGAGGTTTTGAGCAGAAATATTGGAGGTTGACGAGCTAGTCATAACTATAGATAATAACCGAATTAATATTTTATATACACTTTATATTCTTTACGCACTTCTGTGACTATAAAGGCATTTTGAAAACCTGTATTATAGCAAATACATTTATCAATACCGTTTGCTTTCATTCAACCAACAAAAGGATTTGCATCATGAAAATTCGCCAATTATTTGATTACGACACATGGACTTATACCTATTTATTGTGGGATGAAGCAACCAAAGAAGCCGCTGTGATTGATTCCGTTCTAGAACAAGTTGATAGAGACATGCAACATATTGAAGAGCTTGGCTTAAATGTAAAATATCTTCTAGAAACGCATATTCATGCCGACCACATAACAGGGGCTGGCCCAATTCGTAAACGTACCCAAGGTAAAATTGTGGTACACAAAAACTCTGGCTCAGAGTGTGCCGACATTCTTTCTGAAGATGGTGATGTTTTCAAACTCGGTGAACAAGAGATTAAAGTTTTGTATACACCTGGTCATACCAATAATGACAGCACCTACTTAATTGAGGGTGCTGCTTTTACTGGTGATACTTTATTGGTGCGTGATTGTGGTCGTACTGACTTTCAATTGGGAAGCAATGAAGATATGTACCACTCATTGACTGAAAAATTATTTAACTTGCCTGAAGATACACAAGTTTTTCCTGCGCATGACTACAAAGGCTTTACTCAGAGTACTATTGGTGAAGAGAAGCAGTACAACAGCCGTGTTGGTAATAACAAGCCGTTCCAAGACTTCTCAACCATTATGGATAACTTAAACTTACCTAATCCAAAACGAATTGATATCTCTGTACCAGGTAACTTAAAGTGCGGAAACTTAGATAACTAAATCTAACTTAAACGCTAAGCAATCAGCGTTAAGTAGAAACTAAAAAACCCAATTAAACATTTTGTTAATTGGGTTTTTTATTGTTTATCTATTTTTAATACACACTGGCATTTAAGCTGGCTTCGAGTGTAAAAGTTAACCTTAGTGAACTTCTAAAACTTCAACTTTATAATCCAATGTTTTATCGGCTAGTGGGTGGTTACCGTCCAAATAAACCTTATCTTCTGTCACTTCTATAATGCGGAATGTAATGGTTTCACCTTCAGGGTCTTCTGTTTCTACCGATGAACCCACTTCAATTTCAACATTATCATCAAAGTTTTCAGGCCCTGCAAAAACAATTAAATCTTCATTAGTTACACCATAAGCTTTTTCTGGTGGAATAGTTACTTTAGCCGCAAACCCAGGTTCTTCACCTTCCATAAACTCTTCCAAACCTTCAATAATTTCACCTTCACCTTGAATGTAAATCACAGGCTCTGAGTCAAATGTCGAATCTAAAATATTACCTTTATCATCACGTAACTCGTAATGAAATGTAACGCGACTGCCCTTTTTAATTCTCATAATTCAACCTTTTGCGAACTTTATATAATTTAACTGTAAATTTTGTTTAAAATGATGGGCAATATTTTACCGTAAAGAGAACTGAAATGCGCCAGATAATCTTAGATACTGAAACAACGGGTTTTGAACCGCATAATGGCGATAGAATTATTGAGATTGGTGCGGTTGAGATGGTAAAACGCCGCTTAACCAATAGCAACTACCATCAATATATCTTTCCAGAACGCTCAGTTCCACAAGAAGCCATTGAGGTTCACGGCATTACAGATGAGTTTCTAAAAGATAAACCCGTTTTTGCTAAGGTTGCTGATGCTTTTATGGAATATGTTGCAGGAGCCGAACTGATTATTCACAACGCCCCCTTCGATGTAGGGTTCATTAACCATGAGCTTTCCTTATTGCCTGACAATAAATGGGGCAAAATTGAAGACCATTGTGTGATAACTGACTCACTCAAAATGGCGCGCAAGACCTATCCAGGGCAACGAAACTCGTTAGATGCATTATGTAAACGCCTGTATATCGATAACTCTAACCGTACTCTTCACGGAGCTTTACTCGATTCTGAAATATTAGCCGATGTTTATTTGGCAATGACGGGGGGACAAACCGCCTTAACACTGAATGCTGATAGCCAAGAAAACGCCAATAATGAAGATATCCAAGTTCGCATTCGTAGCGATAGACCACCGTTAAAAATAATTAAGGCGAGTGATGCAGAGATTTTACTGCACGAGAAAAAGTTAGCAGAAATCTCTAAAAAAAGTGACGAAACCATCGTTTGGTAATGAAGTTTCGTTCACTTCTAACAATAAAACTTTATTGAACAACTCGTACTCAAATACAAATACCGAGCTAGCCTACAAATCTCTTTTAAAGCCCAAGCAATTCATCTATTGCTAAATTCGCTAACTCATCAACCCTTTCATTTTCAGGGTGACCTGAATGTCCTTTAACCCAAAACCACTCAACCGTATGATTTTGCAAAGCAGCATCTAATCTCAACCAAAGTTCTTTGTTTTTGACAGGTTGATTAGAGGCGGTTTTCCAACCTTTTTGCTTCCAACCTTGCATCCATTTAGTGACGCCATTTTTAACGTACTGCGAATCCGTTGTAATATGCACAACACTTGGCCTAACAAGCACTTCAAAAGCTTGAATAGCTGCCATGAGTTCCATTTGATTATTGGTGGTATTGTCCTGATAACCTTTTAACTCTTTATGGTGAACACCATACTTTAAGAGCGCTCCCCAGCCTCCTGGACCAGGATTTCCACGACAACCGCCATCGGTATAGGCAAAGACAATTTTAGGGTAATGCTCAGACATAATGCTTCTTTAAAATCTCAGTTTTGAATGACTTTATTACTGTTTTTAACGTTTACTTTAAGAAACGTTTATTAAGAAATGAGCAGGCCTGGTAACTTATTTTAGAGGTGATTCACTCGCTCCATTTTTTACATAAACCAAAAATCATGCAACAAAATTAGGTGTTCTGTTTCAGTCTCTTTTTGGTGACGATCCTGCTTTTTAATCGACTTGAACGTGAAGAGGCGACAGCGCCATTTCTAACCCCCTGCCATTTTGGTAGATGCCATTTCAGGCCAACTAATGTTGGTGAATCAATGTGTTTTTTAGCAACCAAACAGTACACATTGCCAAAATTTAACCCAATTCGTAATAGAGCCTGTTCAACCTTTTCAATAAATTTTGCCCATGACTTGTATTTTTCATTGGCTGCAAAACACATAACCGAGCTGTATTTTACGGTTTTGACCTCATAACCCAACACTTCTAACCACTCTTTTAAACGCCCTACTCGCCGATAGTTTGCCTCGTTAAACCCTTTTAACTTTGAGAAGTATTTCAGTCTAAATGGCATACAGGCTATGCGATTAAAACCTGTAATCACAATATGCCCTTCGGGCAATAACATATTATCGACTTGTCTCAAAAGATAGTAAGGATCATCAACCGTTTCTAAAGTGTGTGGCAACACAACCACATCCGCTTTTTCCCGCCCTATTGGCAAAAAATCAAGCTCGGCCTGTACCCAATGTAACGAGTCTTTTCTTAAAACATGAGGAATCACTTCATCAACCAAAATTTTGGACTTAATACGGCTGTTTTCTAATAAACTCCCTTTTGAAACACAACCAAGCTGAACCAAAAAATAGCCAAATAGATTTTTTAAAGCCTCATCCAGTAAGCGCTTTTCTTGCTCATAGGTCACCCGACCAGGTGAAGTCGAAAACCAGTTTTTTAAAAACTGCTGAAATCCTTGATTCATGGTAGTTTTCCCAGTATTTTTCATCTGACTTTTGGTAGAATGAGTGACAATTATAACAATTGGTTTTTACATCTTATATGAATATCGTTGGCTTACCCGCACTTGTTGGCACTTATGACAATTATATTTGGATTATCCATGATAATTACCAGGCCTGGGTAGTTGATCCAGGTGAATCAAAACAAGTTATTGATTACCTCACCGAAAACCACCTTACGCTTAAAGGTATTTTAATTACCCATCAACATTTCGACCATATTGATGGCATTGATACATTATTAGAGTTTGCACCTCAAACGATCGTTTATGGCCCTAAAAAAATTAAACACCCTGCAATTCAAATTGCTTGTAAAGAGGGTGATACGCTCAAGCTCAATAAAGATTTAGAGTTTAAAGTTTTGGAGATTCCAGGCCACACCAAAGATCATATTGCCTTTTATAACGATGAGCTACTCTTCTGTGGCGATACTTTATTTACTGCAGGTTGTGGTCGAATTTTAGGTGGAACGGCTGAACAATTCAGTGAGTCAATTCTTAAGTTACGTAGCTTACCAGATCATTTACAATTCTTTTGTGGGCATGAGTACACACAAACAAATCTAACTTTTTCACAACTAGTTGAACCTGAAAACCAAGCTTTGCAAAAACGTATTGCACAAACCAACATCATTTACCCCTCAATTCACCAAGGGGCACAATCCACTTTAGGTGAAGAAAAAGAGACGAATCCATTTTTACGTTTTGATACCCCAGCGTTACAAGCCAAACTCATTCAGCGAGGGGCAAGTTCGTCAAACAGCAGTCTATTCTCAGCATTACGTGCGTGGAAAGACGAGTTTGATAGAACCCATTAAAAACAATAACTAGACATAATTATGAATAGAGAAGATATGTACAACCCAAAAATAAAGACAACTAAACCCACCAATAGAATTCTTTCTTTAGCCTTAATGAGCTTAGGGGTTACTTCACTGTTTTTAACAGGCTGTGCAACCAATCAAAATGTCCCTACAAATACTCCTCAAGTAAGCAACAAAAACGTTTACAGCAATACCAAAAATCAAATACAAACATCCAATAAAACCGACGTAACACCTGATAAATTAAATATTACGCTTGCAACGCAAACGCACTACACCAATGTTTGGGATGAAATGCGTTTTAAGTTTGATTTAGCCGATGAACATTACGGTAAATATGATGATTTTTTAAGCTTTTACAACAACCGTAAAACACATTTAGAACGTGTTTCTGAGCGTGCAAAACCTTATTTATATTACATTTTAAATGAAGTAAAAAAACGTAACATGCCTTATGAAATGGCGCTTTTACCCGTGGTAGAGAGCGGTTTTAGACCTACCGCGCGTTCACATCAAAGAGCCGTTGGACTTTGGCAATTTATTCCAGGAACCGCTGAACTGTATGATTTAGATCGTAACTGGTGGTACGACGGCCGTAAGGACGTCATTGAAAGTACAACGGCGGCGCTAGACTATTTAGAAAAGCTCTATAAACACAACAATAACGACTGGCTACTAGCTCTAGCATCTTATAATGCAGGCCTGGGTAATGTTTATAAAGCACAACGTAAATATCGAAAAGCTCATAAACAGCGACCTGGTATCGAAGAGTATCAGCCTAATTTTTGGGAAATTCAAAACTACCTCCCAAAAGAGACCCAGGGTTATGTTCCAAAGCTGCTTTCTGTAGCGCATATTGTTGAATATTCTGACCGTTTTCAAGTTCAACTGGAACCGATAGACAATCAACCCTTTTTCTCTATTTTTACATTGGATAAACAAGTTTCTTTAAACCAAGTTGCCAAGGTATCGGATACTCCAATGAACCTTTTAGCCAGTTTAAATCCAGGCTATCACCAGCCAGCAACACCACCTAGCGGACCATATCATCTATTACTGCCTGCAGACCGTGCCGTAAAATTCCAACACACTCTCCAAACGGATAATAGTCTCTTCAATATTCAATGGCAAAGACACAAGATTAAAGCGGGTGATAGCTTGAGTGTGATTGCGGAAAAATACAAAACATCCTCTATTGCAATTAAGAAACTTAACGGCATGAAAAATGCCAACATTCGTGCTGGAAAAACCTTATTAATTCCTATTCCGCTCAACCAAACAACATTGATGATGGCTAAAAACGATACTAGCAACGGTAAAACGGCTTCGCCAACCGTCAAAAAGCCTCATACCCATTTAGCTCAAACAAAGACAACGCAGGCAAGCAATAAACAAACACACACAGTAAGACCTGGTGATTCTCTGTGGAAATTGGCAAAAGCATATAACACCAGCTCAAAACAAATTGCGCAATGGAATAACCTTTCATTAAAATCAACGCTCAGACAAGGGCAAAAACTGGCTATTTACGGCCAACCAGCTAAAAATAGTAGCCAAAAAATAGAACACACTTTAAAAACAGGTGAAAACCTATGGCTATTAGCCAAACGTTATAAAGTGTTAACCACAGAGATTGCCAAGTGGAATGGCATTTCAACTAAACAGATTTTAAAACCTGGACAAAAACTGATTATCTGGAGTAAAAATTCTGCCCCAGTTACCACTAAATATATAGTGAAAAATGGCGACAATTTATGGAATATAGCAAAAGCTAATCAGGTTTCAGCGACACATTTAGCCAAATTTAATCAACTGTCACTCAAGACATTACTGCAACCAGGGCAGATACTTCACATACCAGATAGCGAACAAGAGATACAAGAGAGTTAACAAAATCAACTCAATGCCCTCTCTTCAGGCTTGCCAACTATTTGTATCAATTGATTGATTGCTGTTTGATACAAATAGGAACATAACTTAAATAATTTCGCACAGCACTCATTTACAATTAAAATTAAAACCTGTACTGTACATAAAAGGCTTAGAGCTCAATGACTGACGTTTTAAGTTTACAAACACCAACGATGGATATGAATTTGATTGCCAGCAATCTCCCCCAACCTATTACTCATCCCAAAAATAAGATGCTATATAGGCCACTCCTGCAATCGTTAGCGACTTGTTATATAAAAAATACGCAGTCTCTTTTTTCCTTATTTCTTATTTTATTTGGCTTTACAGTATTCAGCGCAACTGACGTTCAGGCTCAAACCAATAAGAGTGTAATGAGTGAATCACAAAAAGATTACTTAGCCGCCTATGAAGCGATCAAAAGCAATGATCGTACTGCCATTTCTAACTACAAAAAAAAGCTTAAAAACTACCCTCTAATGGTGTATTTAAACTATCACGATTACCGCTTGCATATGAGCTCCACACCCACCAAACAGATCAAAACGTTTATTTCACAAAACCAAAACAACTACCTGGGTGATAAGCTTTACACTAAATGGTTAACCTATCTTGCTACTAAAAAGAAGTGGACAACTTTTTTAAATCATTACAAACCGCAAAAATCTCTGAGTTTACGCTGTTACCACATTCAAGCCCTCGCAAATAGAAATCAGCTTTCTAAAGCCCTCAGCCTTGCAAAACCAATATGGCAAGACAACACTGAATTAAATACGGCCTGTAAACCTTTAGACACGCTTTTACGCAATCAAAAAAAACTCACTGGCGCGATGCTTTGGAACCGTATTGAATTAGCCATAAACAAACGCAAAACAAAGGTTGCGATTCAACTGAGCCATGATTTATCGGCAAAAGATAAAGCGATGTTCAGCTACTGGATGAAGGTATATAAAAAACCTGAACTGGTTTCACAGCCACTTCCAAAAACCCTCTCACCAAGCATTAAAAAACGTATCTTCACACAAGGTATTCGTAGACTTGCCTCTAGAGACCCCGAACTCGCCAATAAAAGCTTAAATCAATATTACAAGCAATATGGACTAAACAAAGACCAATACGCTGTTTTAAAACGTAAAGTGGCTCTTAGAACGGCTTACCGCTATGCGCCACAAGCCGATCAATACCTGGATGAAGTCAACGGTTCTTCTGCCAAAAGTGAAGACACTTTACGATGGCAGGCACAGGTCGCCTTGAAAAAATCAAACTGGGCAAGCTTGCTAGAAACCATTGAATTAATGCCTTCTGAGAGTCAGAAAAATAAACAATGGGTATACTGGAAAGCTCGAGCTTTAGAAGCAACCAAACAAACAAAAGAAGCCAATGAACTCTACAACCAACTTGCTAAACAGCGAAACTACTATGCATTTTTAGCTGCCGATAAACTTAATAAACCTTATCAATTCAACCCGAATCCCGTCAAAATTAAAGACACTGACTACCTAATTAAAAAATACCCTGAGTTACAGCGCATCCAGGAATTAATGGCGGTAGATTGGCCATTAAGTGCCAAACGTGAATGGTATCATTTACTACAAAGAGTCGATAGAAATGAGCTTCAAGCGATTGCTGTTCTCGCCAATCAATGGGAGCAATATTCCCAGTCAATTCGCAGCCTTGCCAAAGCTAAAGATTGGCATGATTTAGACTTACGTTTTCCAACACCGCATAAAGATCCTGTTATGCAAAATGCCGACAAAAACAAAATTGATCCCGCATGGATTTATGGCATTATGCGTCGAGAAAGTGCTTTTTCTGAAGATATTCGTTCACCAGTGGGTGCCGTTGGCCTAATGCAATTGATGCCAAAAACAGCCAAATACATTGGTAAAAAAATCGGAGTTCGAAAAGTCTCTTACAGAGACCTATCAAAAGCCGAAAATAACATCGAATTAGGTAGTGCTTATTTAAGCTATTTAAGGGATAAGTATAAGGGACACAAAGTGTTAGCTACGGCCTCTTACAATGCAGGACCCAGCCGTGTGGACTCTTGGATACCTGATAAAGGATCAATCCCCGCAGACCAGTGGATTGATTCAATTCCTTTTACAGAGACTCGTTCTTATGTAAAAGCCGTATTAGAATACACAACGATTTTTAAATCTTTACTCAATAAAAAATACGATCGATTAAAAGATGTAATGCCTCCGATAGGAGAACAGAAGATTGAAAAAACAGATCCCAACCACCCTTAATTAGATGGATTTTCATCCATCAGTTTTTTCAAAACTCTAAATTTACACAGCTTTTTCTTACACACAGACTCCCCAGAAAATTTTCTTTAGACGAAAAAAAACCCGAGTTGGACGACTCGGGTTTAAATACATTATCTCAATAGAAATAATCAGAGGAGGATACTCATGAAGAAACATGAATGACTAAAGTATATTAGACTTTCCTTATCTTGTCAACCATAAGCATCTCTTTTGATGAATAAGCAATATCTATAAGCACATTTAAGCAACTGTTTTATATACACTTATTTTTATTAAGGGATTTATGTCAAACCTAAAACAAGCGCCAACCCAGTAAAATAAAGCGTTTTTACTCAGCCCTTATTCAGTACAATTATGCTCTTCTCCAAGTTGTTCCTTCAGCGCTGTCTAATAATTCAATTCCTTGATCAGCTAATAAATCACGTATTTCATCTGAACGAGCAAAGTTTTTTTCTGCTCTTGCGCTTTTTCTTTCCTCAATTAATTGTGCAATCATTTCATCCGTTAAGTCTGAATCCGACGGCTGAGATTTAAAAAAGCTCTCAGCATTTTCTTCTAATAAACCGATTTGATTTGCAAGTTTAATTAATAGAGCTACCAGGCCTGGTTGTTTGGTTTTATTGATTTCTTTCGCCAACTCAAATAAGACGGCAATCGCTTTTGGTGTATTGAAATCGTCATTCATGACCGCCATAAATTCGCTTTCAAAGGTTGTGTCTGCGGTTGGCTGTACATCACTCGAAAACTCAACACCTTCAAGTGCTGAATATAAACGCCCGACACTTGCCTTAGCACTGTTTAAATTTTCCTCTGAATAGTTCACTGGACTACGGTAGTGACTAGACAGCAAAAAGTAGCGAATGACTTCAGGATGATAGACCTTTAAAACTTCGCGAATGGTAAAGAAATTATTGAGCGATTTTGACATTTTCTCATCATCAATTCTGACAAAACCGCAATGCATCCAGGTGTTAACGTAATGCTCACCTGTTGCACATTCTGATTGTGCAATTTCGTTGTCGTGATGTGGGAAAGATAAATCCATTCCGCCACCATGAATATCAAAATGATTTCCTAAACATTTTGTCGACATGGCTGAACACTCTATATGCCAACCTGGACGACCTTTCCCCCAGTCTGAATCCCAACTAGGTTCATTCTCTTTTGACGCCTTCCAGAGCACAAAATCTAATGGGTCTTGCTTTACTTCGTTAACATCAACTCGAGCACCAGATTCTAGATCGTCGATGTTTTTTCCAGAAAGGCGTCCGTAGGAGTCAAATGCCTTAACCTTAAAATAAACATCGCCATTTGCAGCTGGATAAGCAAAACCTTTTTCAATTAGAGTGCCTATCATATGGCGAATATCTTCCATATGCTCAGTCGCCTTTGGTTCCATATCAGGCCTTAAGACATTCATGGCAGCTTCATCGGCATGCATTTCTTTAATCATTCGTGTTGTCAGTTCTTGAATGGATTCACCATTCTCTAGCGCACGATTTATGATTTTGTCATCAATATCGGTAATGTTTCTAACGTAATTAACTTCATAGCCAATTGCTCTTAAATGACGCACAACGGTATCAAACACCACCATAACGCGCGCATGTCCAATATGACACAAATCATAAACAGTGACTCCACACACATACATTCCAACTTTACCTGGATGAATTGGAGTAAAAATCTCTTTTTTGCGAGTTTCAGTGTTATAGATTTGTAGGCTCATAATTTTCCTGCCATATGCTCATTAGATATTTGATTATTGAGAGTGTAACGCTTAATGTAATCTCTACACCCAAAGCCAATAAATAGCGACCGCAGATGCAACCAATCTTTAAGCGAATCTTAAGAAAGTGACACAACCATTAAAATTCGTTTGCAAACTGTTTAGGTCTTGTAGGCCTAGGTGTTAGAATGCGGTTATTGTATCTTATCTATATTAATAATTTTGGAGTGAATCATGACAAGAAGAGTGTTTTTAACCCTTAAAGCTAGCTTACTGACCTTATTGATTAGCACAACTGTTTTTGCTGAAACAGCACCCGCGACCAATACTTCTACGGCAATGGAAAACCCTCAGGTTTTGGTTGAAACGACAGAAGGTACCATTGTAATGGAGCTGTATCCGAATAAGGCACCTAAAACGGTTGAAAACTTTCTTAAATACGTCAATGAGGGGTTTTATGATGACACAATCTTTCACCGCGTAATTCCTGGATTTATGATTCAAGGTGGTGGATTTACTGAAGATTTTAATAAAAAAATCACTCACGCCCCTATTCAAAATGAAGCAGACAATGGCTTACGTAACCGTATTGGTACAGTCGCAATGGCGAGAACCAATGACCCACATTCTGCAACCGCACAATTTTTTATTAATGTTGCTCAAAATACCTTTTTAGATTTTCGTGAAAAAACACCTCGTGCTTGGGGATATGCCGTTTTTGGTAAGGTGACCAGCGGGATGAAAGCGGTAAATAAAATTCGTATGAAAAAGACGGGGTTCAAAAACGGCATGAAAGATGTTCCCGTTGAAACCATAAAAATCATTAAAGCCCGTCAAATCAAGTAATTGATTCTGGAAATCAAGTAATTGATTCTGGAAATCAAGTAAAATAGCGTGCGTAAAATTTAAAGACTCAAACAAGGAACAATCATGTCAAAAGTAATTATTGAAACCACCATGGGTAATATCACCGTTGAACTAGATGATGAAAAGGCGCCAATTGGCGCTGAAAACTTTGTCCACTATGTTATGGATGGTTTTTATAAAGATACAATCTTTCACCGCATTATCCCTAACTTTATGGTGCAAGGTGGTGGCATGGTTGAAGGCATGCAAGAAAAAGATTCTGGCGCCCCCATTGAAAACGAAGCTGACAATGGTTTAAAAAATGATCGTGGAACTCTAGCATACGCTCGCACAATGGATCCACACTCTGCCACTACCCAGTTTTTTATTAACTTAAAAGACAACAGTTTCCTAAACCATACTGGTAAAGACATGCAAGGCTGGGGTTATGCCGTCTTTGGTAAAGTTACAGAAGGAATGGATGTGGTTGATGCGATGGCAGGTGTAGAAACAACAAGCCGAATGGGACACCAAGACGTGCCTGTCGATGACATAACCATTCTTAAAACAACGTTAATCGAAGATTAGTTTTCTTTTCTAGATAGCGATTCTGGCTAAGTCGTTTAGAGGAGATTGATATATCTCACCTTCTGAACACTTGGCTTTTTCTTTTACCGCTCTATTCGCTTTATTGTTAGAATCGCCTAATGAACCTAATAAGCCCAAAACCCTCTCCCTATACGCTTATAGTTGCAGACATTCACTTGCAACCTGTACCACATCACCCTATTAACGACACCTTTCTCAATTTTTTACAAAATGAAGCCCCCAAGGCGGATGCCCTTTATATTTTAGGTGACCTTTTTGAAATGTGGGTGGGGGATGATATTGGTTTAGAGATATACGCCCCTTTCATTTCCAAATTCAAACAACTTACGGATAACGGGCTTAAAATTTTTTTACAGTATGGCAACCGTGACTTTTTGATGCGTAAAGCCTTCTGCAAAGCAACTGGCATTAAAGTTATTGAAGATATCACTATCGCATCTCTTTATGATGAACCCTACATATTGATACATGGTGATAGCTTATGTACCGATGACATTAGTTATCAACGTATGCGTAAAATATTTAGAAACCCATTTGTACAATGGTTATTTTTGCATCTAAGCCGTAAACGCCGACTCAATATTGGCCATAAAATGCGTAAAAACTCAAAAGAGTACAGTCAAGATAAGCCCCAACAAATCATGGATGTAAACCAGCAAGCTTTATGCGAAATCTTCAAAAGATTTCCTCAAGCGACTCACATGATTCACGGTCACACACATCGTCCAGCTCACCACACAATTGAAGCTGAACATAAAACCTTACATAGATGGGTACTAGGTGATTGGCGACCTCAGGCTGAAGTTATAAAAATTGACCATTCTGGCCCACACTTTAAAACCTATCCCACGCCAAAATAGTGCACAAGCTTTAAACCATCTTTAAAGCCTGCTTACTATCAATAATGAAGATAAAAAAACCACTTTTAAAGTGGCTTCTATTAATTGAATACTAATGTAGTATATCTACTCAATTCACATATCAAGCTGTAAAAACTTAAAATCTAATTCCCCATTATCATTCACTGTAAAACGTACCTTTTCTTTTACTCTGCCAGCCTCTTGAGTTCCAGAGCAGGTCCAAGCAATCGCCCAGTCGTAACTATAATCACAACGATATAGATTGTCTTTTAAGTGAACAATCTCATCTACTGCAATATTTCCAGCGTAGTTGGCCGCTTGGCTAATGTGACTCATATCCTGCACAAAATCCTCACTGTAATTTTCAATACAGCTTGATAATGAATCTTTAATTTTTTGGCTGATAGTTTTATTAGGTAAACCAACCAGGCCTGCTAAGTCTGCAATGATAATTTTCAACGGTCTATCCTTTTCAAATGAGTTAACTCAACAAATTAAAATGTGACCTAAAAAACAACCCAGTCTTCATCATTTAATGCTGAGCAGTCAGTTTAGAAATTAGAATTCTTTAGAAACAAGAATGTCTTTTTCACCTTCCGATTTTGCAATCACAACCGCTCCGACAGAATCACTAAATATATTCACAGCGGTTCGCATCATATCCAATAATCGGTCTACAACAAGCAACAAACCGATTGCCTCTGCAGGCAAGCCAACCGCTACCAAAATAATACTGATTGCCACTAAACTTGCTGATGGAATACCCGCCACGCCAATCGAAGTCGTTAATGCAACAATAACAATTAATAATTGAGTGGCAAAATCGAGCTGAACACCGAATAATTGCGCAATAAAGATTGCAGCAACACACTCATATAGAGCCGTTCCATCCATATTCACTGTTGCACCTAAAGGCAATACAAAACTGGTAACACGGTTTGAAACCCCTGCTCGATGCTCAACGGCATTTAACGATATAGGCAATGTAGAGGAGGACGAACTTGTTGAGAAGGCGGTTAATAAGGCGGGAGCCATTGCTTGATAATGCAACCATGGATTTTTAATACCACCAAACACTCGTAAGATTATTGGCATAACGACAAATAAATGGATGGCTAAGGCCGCAACCACTGTAACAAAGAATAACGCAAGATTCCCAAACTGATCAAAACCTGTTTTGGCCACGGAAGCGGCCACTAACCCAAACACGCCGAACGGTGCAAACTTCATCACCAGTTCAGTAATCAGCATCATCACATCAAAAACGCCTTGCCAAAAATTGTTCATTGTTTTGGCGGCATCGCCTTTTAATTGCGTCATGAAAAAACCAAACAATAAACTAAAGAAGATTAATCCCAACATCTGCCCTTCTGCCGCAGCATCAACAATATTGGTTGGAATCATTCTTAAAAAAACGTCAACCACATCACCAGCGGACTTGCCTTCAACAGCCATAGACACTGTTTCATTGGCTTCAATAACGGGAGGTGGATTCCCCGTGACGCCTGGCTGTATGATATTGACTAAAACCAGTCCAATTAAAATCGCGATAAAACTGGTTGCAACGTAATAACCGAGTGTTTTCATGCCTAATCGACCAAAACCGCCTTGGCTACCGACATTTGCAATACCCGTAATAATGGCCGAAACCACGAGTGGGACTACAATCATTTTTAGCGCATTTAAAAACAACGTACCAATAAAAGTATAAATGGCTAACCAATGGATTCCTATAATGGTCCCTTCAGTTCCGGTATAGGCTCCCATTGCGGCCGCTAGAACCAGTGCGATTAGAATTTGCCAATGCAGTGCAAGTTTCATATTTTGTCCTTAAAATTTTCAATACCTAAAACAGATGATTAGTCACCTGTTACAGGTCTTTAAAAGTCTGGTTTGATAATACAAAAAAAGCGCTTAAAACGATATGCTTTAAGCGCTTTTAAATAAGAAGTTTTGACGTTAGATTATAAATCTGGACACTGATGCCAAGCCATAAAAGAACCCAAGTTATACACTTCAGCGAAATTTTGAGACAGTAAAATCTGCATCGCCATGTGTGAACGCTGACCAGAGCGGCAGAACACAATCACTGGTAAATCTGCATCTAACATGCTTTCACCTACACGATCTATGTCTTGTAGTGGAATATTAATAGCGCCAGGCAATTTGCTCATTGCAAACTCTTCAGGAGTTCTGACATCAACTAACTGCGCATTTTTTTCTTTGATTAAACGTTTTGCATCATCGCATGGAATAAACATCTTTATTCTAACTCCCAGTTATACTTTTTTATTTGGTGCGTAATATACCTTAAAAGTGCATTTTTTTATACTTATATGACTTTTAAACTTATTAATATGTTAATAAGCATCTTTTATACCCAAATAAGAACAAGGTATAAATACATTCACTCTCTTTTAAGAATTTACTGTCATAAGGTAAACAATCCAAATAACAAAAATTGAATACATCGCGGCTAAAACATCATCTAACATTATCCCAAAACCACCTGAGACCTTTTCATCTACCGTTTTAATAGGCCAAGGTTTAAATATATCAAATACTCTGAACACCACAAAAGCCAATAGCCAGTATTGCCAATTCTGAACAGGTAATACTAACAATATTAGCCAAATACCGACAAACTCATCCCATACAATGCCACCATGGTCATGTACCTGCATATACTCTGAGGATTTACCACAAATGTAACTCCCCGCAAACAAACCTGCAATAAGTACAATCCAAGCCGCAACTTCAGACCAGAGTAGAATAGGCACATACAAAACCAATCCCAAAGCCGTACCTGCTGTACCAGGCCCCTTAGGTAGCAAACCCGAACCGAAGCCAAACCCCAACATCAAAAAAGGGTGCTTCATTAACTCAGAAAAGGCAGGTATGCGTGGGTTATTTTTAGACATAGTGCACTACTTTTAAAATAAATGGTGTTTCAAACTTCACAAACAAAAACAGCGTTAATAATAACGCTGTTTTTAGGTTACAACACGAAGATTACTTAACGCGTTTTTTAGCTGATGTTTTCAAACGTAAAGCATTTAATTTAATAAATCCTTCTGCATCTTTATGATTATAAGCCCCACCATCTTCTTCAAAGGTCGCAATCGCTTCATCAAATAGGCTGTATTCAGAAGCTCGACCTACAACCACCACATTACCTTTGTACAATTTAACACGCACATTACCCGTTACATAAGTCTGCGACTGGTCGATTAACGCTTGTAACATTTCACGTTCTGGTGCAAACCAGAACCCGTTATAGATCATTTCTGCATACTTAGGCATTAACTCATCTTTAAGGTGAGCGGCATTACGGTCTAATGTTAACGACTCCATTGCACGGTGTGCTTTAAGCATAATCGTTCCAGCAGGTGTTTCGTAACAACCACGCGCTTTCATACCTACAAAACGGTTTTCAACAATATCATCACGACCAATACCGTTTTCACCACCCACTTTATTTAGGTATTCCATAACCGTAGCAGGAGACATTTTGTCACCGTTAATACCAACAATATCACCCTTCTCAAATTCAATATCTAAGTAAGTTGCCACATCTGGTGCGTTTTCTGGGGAAACTGTCCATAGCCACATATCTTCTTCTGGCTCATTCTCTGGATGCTCAATAATCCCGCCTTCATAAGAGATATGTAACAGGTTAGCATCCATTGAATACGGTGATTTTTTACCTTTTTTCTTTTCAACAGAAATATTATGTTCTTCAGCGTAAGCCATCAGTTTTTCACGAGACATCAAGTCCCACTCACGCCATGGAGCAATCACTTTAACATCAGGCATTAATGCATAAGCATTTAACTCAAAACGTACCTGATCATTACCTTTACCAGTAGCCCCGTGAGAAATAGCATCCGCTCCTACCTCTTTAGCAATTTCAACCAAACGTTTAGAAATTAAAGGACGAGCAATTGAGGTACCTAAACGATACTCACCTTCATAAATGGCATTAGCACGCATCATCGGAAAAACAAAGTCACGTGCAAACTCTTCACGAAGGTCTTCAATGTAGATTTCTTTGATCCCCATTGCTTGCGCTTTTGCACGTGCAGGTTCAATCTCTTCACCCTGGCCAATATCCGCCGTGAAAGTGACCACTTCGCAGTTATATTCATCTTGTAACCACTTAGCGATAATTGAAGTATCTAAACCTCCAGAATAGGCTAAAACGACTTTTTTGATATCAGACATGATTGCTTTCCTTGTAATGAAACATTTATTTTGCGCGAATTATACATGAAACGGCTTAAAACATCATACATTTAGACGAAACAACCACATTAAAAACAAGTTGTTAAGCATCCAAAACAGCCTATATATTTACACTAAAATGTTTTGACTGATGATTTGTATTAAAAGTCTTCAATTGTAAATTTAAATATTGGCTAGCCACCTTGAATTTTTTACTTTAGAATCCCATAAACCATTAAATTAATATATTATTTTTCTTGTAAGGAAAGCTTTGTAATGGCAAAAGTTATGGACTTTATTAAAGTCACACCCCAATATTTTATTCCTAAACACCTGCTGTCTAGTGGCATGCATTGGTTTATGCAGGTTGAAACCCCTTGGATAAAAAACAATGTCATTAAATTGCTGACTAAAATTTACGACATCAATATCAGTGAAGCGGCCGATGAAAACATTGAAAACTACCCAAGCTTTAATGCTTTCTTTACGCGTGCATTAAAACCAGAAGCACGCCCTATTGATGACAAACCAAATAGTTGGGTAAGCCCAGTAGATGGTGTTATTAGTCAATCAACACATATCGAAGGCAATAAAATCATTCAGGCCAAATGCCACCCATATACAGTTGAAGCCTTAGTAGGTGGTGATATTGGTTATGCAAAAATATTCCAAAACGGGGAAGCGGCCGTTATCTATCTTTCGCCAAAAGATTACCACCGTATTCATATTCCTATTGATGCAAAACTCCTGTCTATGACCTATGTACCTGGTGATTTATTTGCTGTAAACCCTGCAACCGTTCGTCAAGTAGATGGTTTATTTGCCCGCAATGAACGTTTAGTCATTCGTTTTGAAAGTGAAAAAGGTCCATTTTGTTTAATTATGGTCGGAGCTATCTTTGTGGGAAGCATGGAAACGGTATTCCAAGGCAAAATCACCCCTGATTACGAACCGATGATTCAGCACTGGGATTATACTGAAGACAATATTAGCTTTGCTAAAGGTGATGAAATCGGTCGATTTAACATGGGTTCTACTGTGGTTTTACTTACACCAGAGGGACAATTACCAGAATTAGGAAAGATTCATCCAGATACCCCTATTCAAATGGGTCAACATTTGGCAGAATATCCAAACACCAGTGAAACGGCTTCAAATAAAACGCAAGAAGATCACTCGGAACACTAAACATTCTTAACTTTAAGGAATAAATATGAAACTCATTACAGCAGTGATTAAACCATTTAAACTTGATGACGTTCGTGATGCCCTTCATGAAATCGAAATTCATGGTATGACCGTCACAGAAGTCAAAGGTTATGGTCGTCAAAAAGGCCACACTGAAATGTATCGTGGCGCTGAGTATGTAGTGGACTTTCTGCCCAAGCTAAAGCTGGAGATTGCTATCAAAGGTGAAATGGTTGATTCTGCTATAGAAGCCATTATTCAAGCAGCACAAACGGGTAAAATTGGTGATGGGAAAATCTTTGTAACCAATATTGAACAAACCATTCGTATCCGTACAGGCGAAACAGGAACCGAAGCTCTTTAGTTTTCATACTCGTTATAAAACAGCTAAAACGCCACTTTGTGGCGTTTTTTTTATTGTACCTAATCTTGTTTTTAGCAAATTATCCCCTTTCTTTTAAAATAAAAAAAACTATTACTAGACTTTAGCGCATAATCTCTGTATTGTTATACCCAGCAAGAAAGAAAGCCCTACAATTTATATCCTACATTTCGTTGTTTTATTCGTAACACCCGTTCTGAAGTTTTAAAAGTAAAGTCAAGATTTCCACTGCTACACAAGCCATTTATGGCACAACTCTATTTATAAAATTCAGGTACATTATTATGTCTAATACAGTTAAAGGAACCGTTAAGTGGTTCAACGAATCTAAAGGTTTTGGTTTTCTAGAGCAAGAATCTGGTCCAGATGTTTTCGCACACTTCAGTGCTATCTCTGGTGACGGTTTCAAAACGCTTGCTGAAGGTCAGCAAGTTGAGTTCACAGTAACTCAAGGTCCTAAAGGTCCTCAAGCTGAGAACATCGTAGCTATCTAATTGATAACTTGATATTCAAGCTTAAATAAAAAAAGGGAAGCAATTTGCTTCCCTTTTTTGTATCTAACATTCTATATTTAACATTCTATTTCTTTCTACTGAAATTCATTACTCAAGACTGGGCAATCCATCAAAATTACCAGGCCTGGTAAATATGAATGAGCTGTTCATAACTACTGTAGCTAAGCTTCATCCATTGGTTTCATTATTAACTTTAACAGTCGCACTTCACTGCCCGTTTCTCTATTTCGATAAATATCGTGCATTGGCTCATCACCAACCAACTCATAATACTCATGCATATAGATAGAACGCTCTTCAAAATAGCGTTTTAATAACGAAGTTTCAATACTCCAGCCTTTGGGCATAGCAACGCCCTTAACCGACTCTGCTGACTGCAATGTAGCAAGACAAGTCAAGGTATTGTCTTTAAGTTTTGTAAATTGAATTTTTAACCAGTCTGCTGGAGTTTTTATTTCACCAAACTGTGAAACCATCACCATCTCTTTACCTTGAGTAAAACCTACGCCTTCAAGTGCGGCTAAAAACTCATTAACCTGTGCTAAATCAAGAAACCCAATTCTTAATAAATCTTGGTCAGAGCAAATCGCCGTCGGGTGAAGTGTCCCCTCAACAGCTCCCAGTAAATCGAGTGCACTTTGCTTATGTAATGCTTCTTTCTTATTAATAACAATTGAGTAACCTTCAATTAAAACGGCCATAGCTTATCCTGTAATAGAGTTTTGATTATTTTAACAAGATTGAGTTGCTTATCGATTAGGAAGCGTAATGATTGATATAAATAAAGAGTTATACAAAAATGCGAGCTTTATGCCGATGGTTATAAAAAAGAGACACCAACACGATTTTTTTGCCACTTACTTGAGCCTGCTTCACCAAGTGGAATAACCTCCCATTCCCAAGTATAGTCTGCTTTGGGAGGCTCTACATCCCACCACGGGTCAAAACGATCAATTTCTTGGCCACGCTCATTAAACTCAATACCTAAACGATCAGCAATCAAACAAACCTCTCCAGAAAACTGTTTAAGGTAGTGCATATGTGCAAAGATAAGTTGCTTACCCACAATATCTGCGGCATCTTCTGATAGATTAAAGTCGTTTAAAAGCCACCTAGCTGGAATTAATGGTAACTGAGTAATAATATTTAATGAAACAACTAAATCAATTGAATCATCGTCCAACCATGCCGAAGGGGTCTGAACCATGTCTTTTCCATCAGAGATCCACTCTAAAGACTCGGTAATATCATGCTCAATTAGAAAAACATTCTCATACTGTTTGGCTGTATTTTGTGCTGAAGACAAAAAAACCAGATCCACCAGTAATACAGTTTCAAATTGATTTGCTAACTCGGATAAGGGTATATCATTTAAAGAGCCTGCGCCAAAAACCAATACCGTACGATGTTGCACAGCACGCTGTGAGGCTTTTAATATGGCATTTTGACAATTTAAATAATGTTCTCCCCACTCATTTTGACAGCGCTTGGCTCGGGCTTGCATAGCAATGGCTTCTTTTACATATCCCATTTTTTTTGCCTGTTCAATTTTAGTAGAGGTTGTTAAATATTGCCAAAACTCTAAAATCATATGGTTTTCCTAACAGACCCAATAAAATAACCAGGCCTGGTTATTGTAATACCCAAGATTACACCTACAAACAAAGCAAGTTACCTGCCTAGATAATTAAATTGTAAATTAGGCTATTTTATCAATCCCTTAATTCACAAGATAATCACTTTATTCATCTAAACCTAAAGCCTGAGTTTTTCTGGTTAAGGTATTTCTCCCCCAGCCTAACAAGACTGCAGCCTTTTGACGATGATTACCAGATGCTTTCATAGCCACTTCAATCAATACTTTTTCAAAAATTTGTTCTGCTGAGGTGTGTAAACCTTCACGCCCACTCTTTAAAAACGCTTCAGACCATCTTCTTAGTGGTTTTTCCCAATTATCACCTGCGGTATCATCATCGTCATCTTGAGCAGGATGCTGTAACTCAAGAGGCATATCATCCATATATACCGTTTTATCAGGCGCCATAATTGTTAACCATGTGCATAGACTTCTCAGCTGTCTAACATTACCTGGCCAAGGTAGGCCTGATAAAAACTTTGTTACTTCTTTACTTAATATCTTTTCCTCTAAACCGAGACCACGCGCTTCTTTTTCTAAATAGAAACGCAGTAATAAAGGCACATCCTCAGACCTTTCACGTAAAGCAGGGACTTTAATTCGGATGATATTTAAACGGTAAAGCAAATCTTCTCGGAACTTACCTTCACGAACAAGCTGTTCCATATTTTGGTGGGTTGCCGCTACAATACGAACATTGGTTTTAATTGCACTTTTACCCCCTACTCGATAGAAACTTCCATCATTCAAAACACGCAACAATCGTGTTTGTAAATCAACAGGCATATCTCCAATTTCATCTAAAAAGAGTGTACCGCCGTCCGCCTGTTCAAAACGCCCGACTCGTTGCGAATGTGCTCCTGTAAAAGAACCTTTCTCATGCCCGAACAGCTCAGACTCCAATAACTCTCTTGGGATTGCAGCCGTATTGAGGGCAACAAAAGGCCCTTCTGAGCGTGGACTTAATTCATGTAAGGCTTGGGCAACCAACTCCTTACCCGTACCTGTTTCACCATTAATTAAAACCGTTACATCCAACTGTGAAACTCGCCCTAAAACACGAAACACCTCCTGCATTGCAGGGGCTGCACCAATGATATTTAACGGCTGTTTTTCAGCTTTAGGGCTTCGTTTAACTCGCTTAACACCGCCCGATTGAAAACGTTTTACCGCTCTATCAACTAAAACCGAAACCTCATCAATATCAAACGGTTTTGGTAGGTATTCAAATGCACGACTCTGGAACGACTTAACAGCGGTGTCTAAGTCTGCATGCGCTGTCATAATAATAACGGGAATTTGCTTATCCAATTCATGCAGTGCTTCCATGAATGTTAACCCATCCATATCAGGCATTCTGACATCACTGATCACAGCCGATGGTGGAAATTCATCATAGGCTTTCAAAGCAATTAAGGGAGAATCAAAAATTTTGACAATATAAGGTCTATCTTCTAATGCTGCTTCTAACACCCAACGAATTGAGGCATCATCGTCCACCACCCAAACAATTGGCTCAATAATATCGCCATTGGCATTGGCTTTTTGATCAAAACTCATTCTTCATCTTCCTTCTGTTTCAAGGGTAAATAGACCGTAAACACAGTGTTACCTGGTTCACTTTCAGCCACGATAAGTCCATCGTGTTTACGGAGCACATTTTGTGCGACAGGTAGCCCCAACCCAGTTCCTTCTTTTTTACTCGTTACCATTGGGTAAAAGATGGAGTCAAAGACACTTTCAGGAATCCCTTCACCTTCATCTTTAATGCTAATCATGGCTACTAAAGGATAGGTTTTCGCTCCCAAGGTAAATTTATGTTCAACACGTGTTTTAATGGTTAAAAAGCCACCCGTTTCACTCATCGCTTGGAGGCCATTTTGTATTAAGTTAAGTATGGCTTGCACCATGGCCTCAAAATCCATCAGAATATCTGGAATACTTGGATCGTAATCAATCTTTATATAGACATTTTCAGGCTTTTCACCTTCAATAATCTGCAGTACATATCGAATGAGTTCGTGAACGTTATAGGGCTCTTTTTGTGCTGTTTTTTCTGGCCCTAACATGCGATTAACTAAATTTTTTAAACGTAACACTTCACGGGAAATAATTTCTAAAAAATCCGACTCTTTCGCATCTGGCTCAAAACGTTTTTGCAGTAATTGTGTGGCTCCAAATATACCCGCAAGTGGGTTTTTTACTTCATGTGCAAGCGTTTTAATTAACAGATTTCCCGCTTCATATTGATGCCAGCGTTCATCCTCTTCAACAATTCGATGGTGTCGTTCAGTATTATAAATCTCAAACAACCATCCCATTTTTCCATCAAGTTCATAAGGAGTGATTGTGGTACTGATTCTCAATTTATCAAAACCTTGAATGGTGACGGAATATTCATGGATGGTAATCTTTTTATCAATGGAATCAGCAAGGTTTTCTACCAGGCCTGGTAATAACACTTGCCAACTTTCGCCCAACATACGGTTTGGACTCACTTGAAATATCTCACCTGCTGCCACATTCATGAACTGGATACGTTCATCTTTATCTAGCCACATAACAGCGGTTGTTAAGCCTTCAAGCACCTCATTAAAAAAACTATTAGACATCATCAATTATTCACTTTTTATACGAAACCTGTAAAGCCAATGCCAAACGGTAATCAATCGCATGGGCTTCACCTTCATTCACTTCAACCAATAAAGGACCATTAAGAGGGGCGATATTTTTTATACGTAAGCTAGCTCCAGTGGTTAAACCAATATTAGCAAGGTAACGCAACTCTTCAGGGCTTCGGTTTTTAATACGTTTGACCAAAACCGTCTCTTGCAATGGCACCTCCACCAAAGGTAACCAATTATGCTTCGTTACTTCACCTGCAATACTGGGTATTGGTGAACCGTGCGGATCGTGTGTCGGCTGACCTAAATCATCCCACATTCTATTGGCCAGCTTATCAGAAATAGCGTGTTCTAAAACCTCAGCCTCTTCATCAACCTCATCCCAAGAATACCCCAGCCTCTCAACCAAATACTGCTCTAAGATTCGATGTTTACGAATCATATTCAAAGCAATTTTTCGGCCTGATTCAGTCAAGCTCACGCCATAATAGGGAGCATATGAAATGTAGTTTTTATCCGCTAACTTTTTAATCATATTAGACACGGACGCTTGAGAAATGGATAAGCGTTCTGCAATAATCGAAGTTTGAACCCCTTTTTCTACCGAACCGCTGTCTTCCAGTTTATATATAATTTTTAAATAATCTTCTAAGGCTTTAGATGCCATGTAAATGAATTCCTAACATATTTTTCTCTAATAGCATTTTGCGGATTAACTCATTCAACTCAGATTAATTCGTCATCATCTCTCTAACAACCTCAGCATCAGGAAATGCCAAAATATAAAGAATCATAAATAAGATATAAAATACAAATCTTGCCACACCTTGAAATTGAATTTTAGGGTGACTGAGAATTGCAATTGCAAGCCCTGACACAATACCACCTACAGTGCCTAAAGTAGCTGCTAGCATGGCCAGTAAAGCTCCAAAAGCCATTACATAGTAATGCCAAGTAAACTTTGCTTTTTGTTGATTCATTGTTAAGATTCCAGATAATTATTTATGGCTTATATTCTACACTCAAATGCAACGGCTGTTGGATAACTTAAGCCATTTTGGTGCAACTTTGCACAATCCAATTCCCAACAAATTTTAAAATAATATGATTAGAGGTCATTACATGAAAGATCCCATTATTGTCATTGGGCTAGGTGAACTAGGCAGCGTTTTTGCACGCGGATTTTTACGTTTAGGGTATCCTGTACAAGGTATTACGCGTGAGATGGATTCTGATGTAATTGCAAAAAGCATCCCAAATCCTGCGGCAGTTCTTGTAGCCGTAGGTGAGGCAGATATTGAGCAAACATTAGCAGAGATTCCACAACAGTGGAAAGACAAAGTCATTCTTTTGCAAAATGAATTACTGCCCAGAGACTGGATAGCCGCTGAAATCAAAAATCCAACTGTTATCTCAGTATGGTTTGAAAAGAAAAAAGGCATGGATAGCAAAGTCGTATTACCTTCGCCAATTTATGGTGCAAATGCAAAATTAGTATTTGATGCTTTAGCGCAAATTGATTTGCCCAGTTTTGTAATCGATACTGAAGAAGAGCTAACCTACGAACTTGTTCGCAAAAACCTTTATATTTTAACCACAAATATTGCAGGGCTTGAAGTTGGCGGTAATGTAGATACATTAGCGAACCAACACTCTAATATTATGCAAGCCGTGGCTAATGATGTTTTAGATATTCAGGACTGGCTAACCGAAACGCAAAATGACCGCCCACGCCTTATGGAAGGTTTATTAGAAGCGATTAATGGAGACCTTGAACATGGTTGTATGGGGCGCTCAGCACCAGCACGACTAACAAGAGCGATTGGTTTTGCAGATAAAGCGGGCTTAGAAATTCACAAACTACGCACTCTCGCAGCAAAACACTTATAAAATAACCAGGCCTGGTAATTACCAATCACCAGGCCTGGTGCTTTTTCATTATCTTAATTTTACTAACCGCTAAACACCCTCCCCATTCTCATATTTACCTTAAATATTACAACACCACTTTTATGCTTTAAGATAAACCGATATGAGACACATCTATTTCAGAGGTTTATATGATTAAAGAACTCTCCCACCCTTTAGTAGCTGAATTGATTAACCGTTTACGTAAAACTGAAACCAATGCCGCCCAGTTTAAACAAATTGTTGAAGAGTTAACACGCCTACTATTTTATGAAGCAAGCAAATCCTTAAACTTAAAAAGCCACATAGTCACAACTTGGCAAGGCGACTTACCTTTTGACTTTATTAATCAGAATGAATTAGTCCTTATTCCAATAATGCGTGCTGGAATGCCTATGTTAAATGGATTGCAAAACTTACTTCCCGATGCTCCCAATGGCTTTTTAGCCATGAAGCGTGATGAAACCACCCATATAGCTAAAACCTACTACCAACGCTTACCAGACTGTTCAGGAAAAACGGTGATCCTACTTGATCCAATGCTTGCTACGGGTGGTTCTTTATCAGATGCTATCGCTCTTGTTAAACAACATCATCCTAAACAAATTCTTAGCCTAAATATTATTGGTTCACCAGAAGGCATTAAAAGCGTACTCAATAACCATAGTGATGTCGCAATCACAATTGCCCAAATTGATGAAAGATTAGACGAGAATAAATTTATCTACCCAGGCCTGGGAGATGCTGGAGACAGGGCTTTTAACACACCTGAATAAGAAACTTAGGCAATAAAAAACCCCGTGTTAACAATGTTAAGCACGGGGTTTAAGAATATGGTGGGTCGTGAGCGATTCGAACGCTCGACCAATTGGTTAAAAGCCAACTGCTCTACCAGCTGAGCTAACGACCCAAATCGTTATTTAAAATTTATACTCATTTTAAACAGCTCAATACTTTCCAAACAAACCCAGAGTAAATGGTGGGTCGTGAGCGATTCGAACGCTCGACCAATTGGTTAAAAGCCAACTGCTCTACCAGCTGAGCTAACGACCCGCTTGGAATGGGGCGTATTATACAAGCCTGCGAAAAGTGTGCAAGCCCTTTTGACAATTATTTAAGATTTATTTAAATTTTATTTCAATCCGCATGGGAAGTTAAGATTGATAAATAGTAGGATCGGCAACACCAGCATCGCTAAACCCTTGTTTTCTCAAGCGACACGAGTCACACTCACCGCAAGCACGCCCCAAATCATCTGCTTGATAACAAGAGACCGTTAAACTGTAATCTACCCCATTTGCCAAGCCTTGCTGAATAATTTCAGCTTTGGTTAAATCGATTAGTGGTGTTTGAATATGCATTTTATGACCTTCCACACCTGCCTTAGTGGCTAAATTAGCCATGGTTTCAAATGCGGCAATATACTCTGGCCTACAATCAGGGTAGCCAGAATAGTCAACAGCGTTCACACCAATAAATACATTATCCGCTTCAAGAACCTCTGCCAAACCTAATGCATAAGACAAGAACACTGTGTTGCGAGCAGGAACATAAGTAATTGGAATTGCACCCTCTTCAACACCAGAAACGGGCACATCAATAGAGTCATCCGTCAGTGCCGAACCACCAATCGCTCGCATATCCATACTCATCACTCTATGCGTTTTTGCCCCCAGGTTTTGGGCTAGATTTTGGGCTGCAACCAGTTCAGCTTTATGACGCTGACCATAATCAAAGCTCATAGTGTGGCACTCAAACCCCTGTGATTTAGCAATCGCTAAAACCGTTGCTGAATCTAAGCCACCTGACAGCAAAATAACCGCTTTAGCTTGATTATTAGAAGTGTTCACTTGACCTTCAAACATAATTACAGCTTCTCCAAGCGTTTTTGTGCATTTTTGGCAGCTCGACTATGTGGACGAGATTCAATAATCTCTTTGTAAAACTTTATAGCTTGTTCTTTATTGCCTAAATTCTCATAACTGTCGCCAGCTCGTAAAGTGGCATCTGGTACTTTTGATGACTCAGGATAACGTTTAATAACCGTTAAAAAAGCATCTAGCGCTTTTTGATTTTGACCTTTAATCAAATATCCTTCACCACTCCAATAAGCCGCATTACTTGCCAATTCACTTTCTGGGTAGAGAGAAATAAACTCTTGAAAGTCTTTAATTGAAGCATCGTATTTGGATGCTCTCATTAAAGCAAAAGCATTCTTGTACTTCTCTTTTTCAACGTCAGTAGCAGGTCGCGTTTCAATCTTAGCGACTTCATTAGGCACAACTTCTGTTGTTGAAGGGACTTCCTCACTTTCGGGTTTGGAGGCATTTTTTTCTGCTTCAACTTTAGTCGTTTCTGCACTAACAGAAGGCAAAACACGCTCTTCAACTCGAGTATTTGTTAATTCTGTTTGGCCATCAACTTTAGCATCAGATTGCACAGTATTCGTATTAGAAGCTACATCAGATTCTGCTTTCTCCTCTACAGGCGCTAAACCACTTGCTTTAAGTTTTCCGCCCTCAAGCGAACTCAAACGATCATCACTTTCTTTATAGCGTTTATCCATCAAAGCTCGTAAGCTACGTAAATCACGCTTTAAACGATCATTTTCATCTTGAAGCGATTGAATATCACGTTGCTGCTCACCCAAACGACGGCTTAATTGTAATAAAACTGGATTTTCCATCATTCGTTCTAAACGGTTTACACGCTGATCTAAGGTTGCGCCCTGTGCTGCATTGACGGGTAACGCTAAACTTAACGACAAACCTGAAATAGCTGTAATTAATACAGTTTTACGCATCATAGTTCCTTATTTAATGATAATTTCAACACGACGATTTTTTTGCCATGCTAACTCATTGCTTTCAGCAACAGCAGGTTGCTCCTCACCAAAACTGACCACTTCTATACGACTTTGTTCAACACCAAACAACATCATAGCTTGCTCTACCGCTTTAGCACGTTTTTCACCTAAAGCTAAATTATATTCAGGCGTACCGCGTTCATCAGTGTGACCTTTTAAAACCAATTTTTGTCTTGGATTCTGTAACAAAATATTGGCGTGATAACGAACCACGTCGGTGCCTTCATCATCTAATTCATATTGATCATATTTAAAATAAATTAACGGTTCATAAATACTATCAACATCCATCATTTTCATACCATCTAATGATTGCCCTTCAGAGAGTTCCCCCCCTCCCATTTGAGAACCATGTGCGGGAAGTACTTCCACTCCTGAATCAGCTTGCCCTGCTCCACCCACGCCAGGCGCAGTATCAGTACTAACTTCAGGATCATTAGCACCATCTCCACCTCTTTCTGGCGCTGAGCTACAGGCCGTAAGAAGTGAGATTGCAGCAATAGAGAAAATTTTTTGTAATGTATGCATGTTTAACCTCTTTAATATTTAGTTAAATCTTGAGACCTTTGCACGAGTCAGGGACGTAAGAAAAACGAGATAGAATTCTTTAGATTTAGGCTAAAAAATACGCTTAATAACGAGTTATTGGGCGGATTTTTTAGCCTGAAGATAGAGGATTATAGCCGTTTTTATACGTTCTTCGACTCGTGCAAAGGTCTCTTTATATTTAATATTTACATTAGTTCCCTATCAATTTAGATAAGGCCCCCAAGCTGGCTCACGAACTTCACCATTTTTTACTTTCAAGGTTTGTGATGTCTTACCATCAATTGCAACCACCGCAAGCTCACCTTTACCATTTTTATTCATCGCATAAAGAATCATTTCACCATTTGGCGAAAATGTTGGTGACTCATCTAAATAGGTTTCAGTGAGCACATTGAATTCATTGGTATATAAATCTTGTAAGGCAATATGAAAGCCCCCTTGCCCGTGAACAACGGCCAAGTAGCGCCCATCTGGAGAAACTTCTGGATTAGCATTATATTTCCCCTCAAACGTGACACGACGTATTTCACCTGTATCTAAAAATACCTGAAAAACTTGCGGTTGACCACGACGGTCTGAGTTAAAGAACAAAGAGTTCCCATTTGCAGCCCAAGCCGCCTCTGTTTCAATTGAATAATTACGAGTTAAACGACGCAGTTTTTGTGTCGATAAATCCATAATATACACATCAGCACTGCCATCTTTAGAAAGCGTTAAAGCCATTTTAGTACCATCTGGAGACCACGCAGGAGCACCGTTAATTCCTTTGTAATTAGCAATGATTTTTCGGTATTTTCCATCTAAACTTTGCACAACAATATTTGAACGACCGCTTTCAAAAGAGACATAGGCGAGTTTAGTACCATCTGGAGACCAACTCGGTGACATAATTGGCATCTTAGACTTTAAAATCGGTTGAGGGTTATAACCATCCGCATCTGAGATTTCTAAAGTATACAGTCGCTTACCGCCGACTTTTTGTAAAGTAACGTAAGCAATTTGTGTATTGAATGCACCACGTACACCCGTTAGCTCTTCATAAATTAAGTCACTCATTTGGTGTGCAATTTGTCTAAGATTCGATTTAGGAATATTTGTCCAACGTTTTCCAATCACTTGGTTTTTACGCAATACATCCATAAAACGCATATCAATTTGATAAAGGCCATTTCCCTGTGAAACCAGGTTACCAATTAACATATTATCGATATCTAACGTTTTCCAACTGTCAAAATCAATACCATCAATATCCGTTGGGTTTGATGGTAAAACCGTTCTAGCAAGTGGATTAAAATGACCGCTTCGTCTTAAATCCGCACTCACAATCGCTGCCAAATCCACAGGGGCTTTCCGTTGATTCGTTTGAGTCATTGTTGGTTTTAAATCCGCTAGTTCAGAATAACCAAACGGGACAATCGCAATAGGTAATGCATTCTCATAGCCCTCATTGATTTCAATGGTCAATTCTGACCAAGCAGGAAACGAAAAAACCATCAATATCGTGAGTAAAGCTGGTTGAATTTTAGCTCTTAATGTTTTTAGTAAACTCAAAGTAGTCACCGCTATTTTTCAATTCATTAATTAAATATTATCTCAAAACCAATCAATAAGCAGGCCTGGTTTTCACTCAATGGATAACCAGGCCTGGTAAGTTAATGTTTCTGAAATTGTTTAAGGTTTAAATTCAAACGTTATCTCTCGCTCAAACAACTCTTTAACAGGAGGAGCTGGTAGAGGTTCCGCTCGATAGACCGCTTTTTCTGCCGCCTCTTTAAACTGTTTACTAGCAAACTTATTACAGTTCAACACTTTTACGCTGGTAATACTCCCCGTTGGTGATTGGGTGATTTTTAGATCACATTGCGCTTCAGGTGAAATTCTTGCCGGTGTGCGCCAATTATCTTTTACCTTAGCGGTAATAGATGAAATATAGGTCTCTCTCAAGGACAGCATTTGTTTACGCTTCTGAGCTTCTCGCTGCTCAGCAGCCTCTTGATCTAATTGACGCTGTAATGCCGCAGCCGCTTCTTGCTGTTCTTTCTCACGTTTGGCTTCTATAGCCGCCTTTTCAAGCGCTTTGTTCTCTTCTGCTTTACGAGCCAACTCTTTTTCTAAAGCTTTCTTTTTCTTCTCTTCTTCTAGACGCTGTTTCTCAGCAAGAGCGGTTTTTTGCTTAGCTTCTTTACTTTTTTGCTCCGCTTCTATAGCGGCTTGTTTTGCTTGTTCAGCCTTCTTACGTTCGGCATCGGCTTTTTTCTTCTCTATCTGAGCTAAACGTTTCGCTTCTTCAGTTTTCTTACGCTCAGCTTCGGCTTTACGCTTTTGCTCTTCAGCTAACTGTTTCGCTTTATCCGCTTTCGCTTTTTCGGTTTCTTGCTTCTTTTTTAGCTCTTTTAATCGTTCACGCTCTTCTTGCGTTTTAGCTTGTAGATTCTTTTGCTCTTGACGCTTAGCCTCTTGTTCCGCTTTAATTTTTTCTAGTTGAGCCTGAACCTGACTAGAGTCCACGGTAAACGTCTTCATAGGTTCGAGTGTCGCTACCTGTTTGATTTCAACACTCTCTTCACCCTCTGAAGAAATCTTGATTTTTTCTGGCTCATCCAGCCACTGAACACTAAAGGCAGTAACTAACGAAATATGCAAAACGAGGGCTAAAAAAATAGAAATCGGGTGTTTAACAATAAATTTCAACATTACGGTTTTACCAACTCAGGTTCAGTCATTAAAGAAACATTTTCAACGCCGTTTGCTTTTAATAAAACAAAAATGTGCACAACTTTTCCATAAGGCGCTCGGCGATCACCTTGAATATAAATCGCTTGCTCTTGGTTGAGTTGTGAACGTGCAATCACTTCGGCCACCAAACTTTCTAAGTCCTTATTACTAAGAACAATCTCGGGTTGCTCTGACGTTTTATACATACCATCTTCTGTTACGGTAATAACAAAAGGTTTATTCTCTTCTGTCACTGGAATCATTTTTTTGGTCACCTCAGGCGTTTGTGGCAAGCTAACCGTAACCGCTTGCTGAACAATAGGGGCTGTCACCATAAAGATAATTAACAAGACCAAGGTGACATCAACGTATGGCACTACATTGATTTCTGCCATTAGGCGTTTTTTCTGTCTATTGCTTCTAAAACCGTTTTGCATATATCTTCCTAAAAACTTTTTTATCGCTTAACTCTTGAGCCATAACTAAGCGGCAATTAATCTTGCTTAGTCACACTGTGTGCTTGGCGTTGCAAAATCGTTAAGAAACCTTCTGCAAAGTTTTCATATTCACTTAATAAACGATCTACTTGATTTGTTAAACGGTTATAAGCAATAACGGCAGGAATCGCAGCAAAAAGACCGATTGCTGTTGCAATCAATGCTTCAGAAATACCAGGAGCAACGGCGGCTAAAGTAGCGTGTTGAACATCACCTAACGATTGGAAAGCGTGCATAACCCCCCAAACCGTTCCAAAAAGACCAATATAAGGGGCAGATGACCCCACGGTAGCTAAAAATGATAAATGATTTTCTAACTTATCTGCCTGTTTAGAAAACGCTATTTTCATGGTTCTTTGTGCGCCTGAAATTAAATCTGTAGCTTCACCAACACCTTGTTGTTTTAAACGTGCAAACTCTTTAAACCCATCAGCAAAAACTAACGCTAGACCCGTCGCTGATGCTCTATCGGTCTCAACCGAATGATAAAGAGTCGATAACTCCTGAGTTTCCCAAAATGTTTTTTCGAATGTTTTTGCCTCTCGTATGGCTTTTCTGACTTGATAAGATTTGGCAAAAGCCACCGACCATGCGGCTAGAGACATTGCTGCTAGCAACACCATAACAGCTTTTACAACAGGGCTAGCACTTAATACAATTTCAATTAAATCACTATCGTTCATGGTCTTCTCTTTCCATTTATTTGGAGGTTAATCAAGTTAATTTACGTTAGGTGAGTATGGCTTTAGCGACACTCATCCCAAATACAAAATGTAATTATATTACTTTTATTTGGCAATTTGTTCAAAGTTCAAATGTTTATAGGCGTGTGAGGTGGCCATTCGCCCTCTTGGCGTTCTTACCAAAAAACCTTGTTGAACCAAAAATGGTTCAATCACATCTTCAATCGTACCGCGCTCTTCACCTAAAGCGGTTGCCATGCTGTCAATCCCAACTGGCCCGCCTTCAAACTTGTGAATCAGTGTTTCTAAAAAACGTCTGTCCATCTTATCTAGTCCGAGCGTATCAACTTCCAGCAGATTTAAAGCAGAATCAGCAATCACTTGAGTAATGATACCATCGCCTTTTACTTGAGCGTAATCGCGTACACGTCTTAATAAACGATTGGCAATTCGTGGTGTACCACGAGAACGACGAGCGACTTCTTTTGCTCCTTCAAGCTCTGAATGCATTCCTAAAATATGCGAAGAACGCGTTACAATCTCGGTTAATTCATCATGCGTATAAAATTCTAAACGCTGTACTAAGCCAAAACGATCACGTAATGGGGATGTTAGTAAACCAGCTCTTGTGGTTGCCCCTACCAAAGTAAATGGAGGCAAATCGATTTTGACACTTTGTGCCGCTGGTCCATCACCAATCACGATATCAATTTGAAAATCTTCCATTGCAGGATACAAAACTTCTTCAACAATCGGGCTTAGACGATGTATTTCATCCACAAACAAAACATCATGCGGTTCTAAACGTGTCAAAATCGCCGCTAAATCCCCTGGTTTTTCAATCACAGGCCCTGAAGTTTGACGTAATGTTACACCCATTTCTTGGGCGATAATATTCGATAAAGTGGTTTTTCCCAGGCCTGGTGGCCCGTACAGCAATACATGGTCTAAGGCTTCACCACGCATTTTAGCGGCATCCATAGAGAGCTGTAATTGTTCACGAACCGCTTGTTGACCAATGTACTCATTAATTTGCTGCGGTCTTACGGAAGGAGCTGTGTAGATATCATCAGCAATCTCCTGACTGCCAATTATGCGATCGGTTTCAATCATCTACAATTTTACTCCTTGTAAGGCACGTTTAATTAGGGCTTCTAATGTTAACCCTTCCTCAAAAGCTCCTGCAACCATTTTTTCTGCCTGGGTATTTTTGTATCCTAACGCAATCAATGCTTCAGATGCTGACTGCTTTATTGAGTTAGCAAAGCCCGTTGTTGGAATCGCCGTTTGAGCGCCACTACTGGTAATTTGCGGTTGGTAATCCAACACACCTGATTCAACGATTGGCTTGAGCCTATCACGCATTTCTATTTGTAAACGCTCTGCCGTTTTTTTACCAACACCTGGAATGCGGGTTAACGCTGAAATATCGCCATTATCGACATAGGTACAAAACTCATTCACCGACATAGCCGATAAAATCCCCAATGCCATCTTGGCACCAACCCCATTGACCTTAATCAATGTTTTAAAAAGCACTCTTTCAGATTCTGTGGCAAAACCAAATAATAACATCGCATCTTCACGCACATGCATATGAGTCAAAATAGTGATATCACCCTCTTTTTTCTCTAATTGATAGAAGGTAGACATAGGGGCTTCAATTTCATACCCTACGCCATTCACATCCAACAATAACATTGGAGGAAGTTTTTGAACCAACTGGCCTCTTAACAATCCAATCACTTTTTATATTCCTTAAAATTTTGAGCCTTTTGAAATCAACTCTGGATCAATGCCTAACGACATATAACGGTCATGACATAATGCACAGGCCAATGCATCCGCCGCATCTTCTTGCGGTGTATCGGTCAATTTGAGTATATTTTGCACCATGTATTGCACCTGGTCTTTACCCGCATGGCCTTTACCGACAATCGTGCTTTTAATCTGCGTTGGGGTGTATTCCATAATATCCACCCCCTTAATCGCCGCAGCACATAAAATCACCCCACGCGCCTGCCCTAAAGTGATCGCTGACTTTGGGTTTTTATAGACAAATACTTTCTCAACCGCCATCACATCAGGTTGGTATTGGTCGATAATTTGGCAAACCGATTCAAAGATATTTTTTAAACGCATCGCACCAGAAAATTTCTCAACTCGAATCACCCCGCTTACCAAATAATTAGGATGATAACGGCCTGATTCTACAATACCAAAACCGGTTTTACGTGAACCTGGGTCAATACCTAATATGCGTTTGAGTTTAGTCAATGTTTGCCCTTTTACCAGGCCTGGTAGTTCCATAAAACGCCAAGCCATAAAAAAGCGGGCTAAAACACCCGCTTATTAAATATTGCTTTTAATTATTTGATTTGACCAGGCCTGCTTGTCTTGAAAAATCTAACATTCTTTGTAACGAAATCAACGCTTTTTGACGAACATCCTCATCAACCAACACTTCACCCGTATGATTTTTTAAACAATCACGCAAGTTTTGCAAACCGTTCATGGCCATCCAAGGGCAGTGCGCGCAACTGTTACATGAGTCTTTTTTACTGCCTGTGGGTGCAATATAAAGTTTTTTATTGGGTGCTAACTGTTGCATCTTATAGAAGATGCCATAATCGGTTGCCACAATAAATTCGTTATCAGGCATATCCACCACAGCATTTAATAACACCTTGGTTGAACCAACGACATCCGCTAAATCAACAACTTCCGAAGGGGATTCAGGATGAACCAAAACTTTTGCATTTGGGTGTTGTTGTTTTAACGACTCTAATTCAAACGTTTTAAATTCATCATGGACAATACAATGCCCTTGCCAACGAAGCATCTCTACACCCGTTTGCTGTTCAATCCAGTTTCCTAAATGGCGATCAGGCGCCCAAATGATTTTTTGGCCTTGTTCTTTTAGATGGGTCACAATTTGCAATGCATTGCCTGATGTCACCACCCAATCCGCTATCGCTTTTACTTCTGCACTGGTATTGGCATAAACCACCACCGTGTAGTCTGGGTGTTGAGCACAAAACTTAGCAAATTCATCCGCAGGACAACCTACATCTAAAGAACACGTCGCTTCTAAATCAGGCATTAAAATGGTTTTTTCTGGGCTTAACATCTTAGCGGTTTCACCCATAAAACGTACACCACAGACCACCAACATATCCGCATCAGACTGAGCACCAAAATTAGCCATCTCTAAAGAGTCAGCCACCGTACCGCCCGTTTCTTCTGCCAATGCTTGAAGCTCATCGTCAACATAATAATGCGCCACCAATTGAGCATTATTAGCTTTTAATAACTGCTTAATTTCCGCTTTCAACGTCTCTTTTTCAGCATTGTTTAACCAAGGCTGCGTTGGGGCTGATGATGCCAACTGCTGAATACGCGACTCTAATTGGGTCGGTATCTCGGTTGACTTGGTTGACATCACTTCTGACATAAATGAGTTCTCTATAGGTTTATTGATTACGCTTCGCCACGCATTGGCTTTCTAAATCTTAGAGCCAAATCTTCAAGCTGAGCATTATCTACCAGGCCTGGTGCTTCTGTTAATAGACACGCCGCTGACTGTGTTTTAGGGAATGCAATAACATCACGTATTGAATCAATATTACCTAAAATCATCACTAAACGATCTAAACCAAATGCCATACCCGCGTGTGGAGGACAACCATATTTCAGTGCATTCAGTAAGAAGCCAAACTTATCTTGGGCTTCTTCATCCGAAATACCTAATAGTTTTAATACGGCTGCTTGCATGTTTGTATCGTGAATACGCACAGAACCACCACCCACTTCTAGACCATTGATAACCAAATCATACGCTTTAGAAAGCATTTGCTCAGGAGCGTGATGATTTAAGATTTCTTCAGTGGTCGCTTTTGGCTGTGTAAACGGATGGTGAATCGCCGTCATACGTGCGTTTTCTTCATCTTCTTCAAACATAGGGAAGTCAACAACCCATACAGGCTTAAACTGACCATTCAACATATTTAAATCTTCACCAATCTTGACTCGTAAAGCGCCCAAAGCGTCGTTTACAATTTTGGCTTTATCGGCACCAAAGAAAACGATATCACCATCTTGAGCGCCAACACGCTGCATGATTTCCATCACCTGGTCAGGGAAGAATTTAACGATTGGTGACTGCAGACCATCAATGCCCGCAGACAGATCATTTACCTTAATATAAGCCAAACCTTTTGCACCGTAGATACCCACAAATTTAGTGTAAGCATCAATGTCTTTACGACTCATTGCGCCCGCACCAGGCACTTTAAGTGCAACAACACGGCCTTTTGGATCTTTAGCTGGCCCTGCAAACACTTTAAAATCAATATCCTGTAATAAATCAGCGACATCAACCAACTGCATATCAATACGCAAATCAGGGCGATCAATACCATACTTTTCAATCGCTTCTGCATAAGTCATACGTGGAAAGTCATAACCAAAATCGTGACCAATCGTTTCTTTAAAGATGGTCTTAGTCAAGCCTTCCATCACGTTCATAACCGCGTCTTCTTCCATAAAAGAAGTCTCAATATCTAACTGAGTAAATTCAGGCTGACGGTCTGCACGTAAATCTTCATCACGGAAACAACGGGTGATTTGGTAATAACGGTCAAAACCAGACATCATTAATAACTGTTTAAACAGCTGTGGCGACTGAGGTAGTGCGAAGAATTTATTTTGGTGAGTACGGCTTGGCACTAAATAATCACGCGCACCTTCTGGCGTTGATTTTGTCAGAATTGGTGTTTCAATATCCATAAAGTTGTTGTCATCAAGGTAACGACGCATTGAACGTGTTACTTTATAACGCAGCATTAATGTTTGCTGCATCTCTTCACGACGTAAATCAATGTAGCGATATTTTAGACGCGTCTCTTCACCGACGTTCTTATCATCTAACTGAAATGGAATCGGCTCTGCCATACTAAGCACATTCAGCTCAGTCGCCACAATTTCAATTTTACCCGTAGTCATATTTGGGTTAATTGTGCCTTCTGTACGAGCAATAACCTGCCCCGTAATCTGTAAGACGCACTCAGAGCGCAAACGTTCTGCTTTTGCAAAAATATCTGCTGTATCTGGGTTTACAACCACTTGTACCAAACCTTCACGGTCACGTAAATCGATAAAGATAACCCCACCGTGGTCACGGCGACGATGAACCCAACCAGCAACGGTTACGGTTTGGTCAATAAATGTTTCTGTAACTTGCCCACAATACTGCGTACGCATACTCTTTAATACCTTTAATAAATTTAACCGCTTAACGCACAATCAATTATGTTGCTCATTAAGCGGTAGTCATTGCTTTGGTTGCTCAATTGCAACCTCTAAAATAAATCTGTTTTTCTAATGGATCTAGAGTTCAAGTGCTTTTTGAACCAATTAACTATTTCTCACTTACAGGTGGTGAAACCGACTCTATGCCTTGTGTGCCTTGAAGACTGTCTGGAATGATCATTTTGCCATCTTTGCCCTTTTTCATTCCTGGCACTACCACGCCACCAGAAATAACCATTTTTAAAGCGTCATCCACATTCATCTCCAACTCAACAACTTCATGGCGACTTGCCATAATAAAAAAACCCGAAGTTGGGTTCGGTGTTGTTGGCACAAACAAATTCACCACATCATTCATACCCGTTTTTCTCTGAGCCTCGGCCTGATGAGTACTGGTTTGAAATGCTAAAGTCCATAAATGTTTTCTAGGGTATTCAATTAAATAGACCTTTTCAAAAGTTTGATCACCAGAACCAAACACCGCTTCAGCAATTTGTTTTACCGCATTATAAATGGAGCGAACCAGTGGAATCCTGGATAAAAAAGCCTCCCACAAGCCAACAATTTTACTGCCCAATAAATTAGCAACAAAAACACCCGTTATTAAAATCAATAACAGTGAAAGCACAACCCCCAGGCCTGGTATATTAAACCCCAACAAGGTTTCAGGACGATAAGCATGTGGAATTAACAATAAGGTCTGGTCAAAAAACTCCACCAAAAATTTGATTACCGCAATGGTCACACCCAAAGGAAGCCATACCAATAATCCAGCAATCAAATAACGCTTAAAAAAAGACACTTAACACAACCTAGTTAATTAACTCATAAGAGAACACGACATTATAAAGGAATTCATAACACTTTTAACAACAGATTTACTCAATATAGCTGCTTTTATTGATTATTTTTTGATTCCAAAACAAACCTTGTAACAGCCTCCTTCAAATCGGCCTATTATGTAAAACCTTGGAATTAATTTCTGGTATAAAATGAAAAAGATTCAGTGAAACAAAATAGGCATTAATATCAATTTTTGATAAAGTGTTCACACAATTAACTTAACCCAAGCGCTTGAGAATAAATACAAGCAAACACCCTTTAAGAGCCTCTAAAATGACAGAACTCACTACCACACAACTTCTTATTTTCAGCGGCATTCTTGGACTCGTAATTGGCAGTTTTCTATCCATGCTTACTTGGCGACTCCCACGCATCATGATGATGGAAGAGGAAGCACAATTTAAAGAGATCAGTCTAGGAGGCTCAAAATGCCCACAATGTGATGCCTCTCTGCCTTGGTACAGGCTTATCCCTCTTTTCAGCTGGCTCTATTCCAAAGGCAAATGCCATAACTGTCAAAGCAAAATCTCACCTCGATACCCCATTATTGAAGCCAGCACCGCACTCTTTACTGTGGCCTGCATGTGGCAATTCGGCTTAACCACAGAAGGCGTAGCCGCTACCTTATTTAGCTGGATGCTTATTGCTATTTTTGTGGTGGACTATGAACACCAACTAATTTTAGACAACCTAAGCCTACCATTACTTTGGCTTGGCTTACTCTTCAACACACAAACACTCTTCGCAACACCTATTGATGCCATCTGGGGTGCCGCAATTGGCTACCTTTTACTTTGGATTGTTTTTCATGCCTTTAAATTACTAACAGGCAAAGAAGGCATGGGCTATGGAGACTTTAAATTATTAGCCGCTTTAGGTGCTTGGTTTGGATTTATCGCATTACCACAAATCATTCTAATTGCGGCCGTTACCAGTATTTTAGTGAGTGTCATTGGTATTATGCTCAAAACAAGAGGTAAAGATACACCTTTAGCCTTTGGACCATTTTTAGCCATCGGTGGCTGGGCCACTTTATTCTTAGGACCAAATATTTTTTAATTCATCAGCGTTACCATAAGTTAAAAAAAGGCCATAAAAAAACCCCGATAAATATGATTTATCGGGGTTTTTAATCATCAACCTAGTCAGCTTTACAACTTCGACCTTAACGTTAAGTTAAGCGCCCAGCTTAGACTCATCCAAATCACATACTTGAGTCATTTTCAACTTATTGCTTTTAACAAAATTCATTACATATTGAAACATACCAGGGTTTTTCTGTTCCAGTGCCATATCAATCATCAAGCACTTTTGCCCTTCATATAACTCTGGATGAAGCATGTCTGAATAAACAAGTCTCTGCATATCATACGATGCACCCATTGATGAGATACGATCAATCCAATCGCTCGGTCTAAATTTTCGGCCGTCTTCAGTAACGCCTTCAATAATATATTTACAATGCACTTGCCTAGCCCATACTCAGTATTTTAAAACGCAATGATTTTAGCATAGTTATTCATAGAGTTTTTAGCATCTCAGGGTATTTTTTCATGTTTTTAGTATAAAAAATAACGATTAAATTGATCGTAAAATCAACTTACCAGGCCTGGTAAATTTCGTCCAATATAAAAAAACATAAGAAATCACTGTTATTTACAAGAATTGATAAAGCAAATAGCGTCATAAAGTGGCATAATATCGCGTTTATTCCCACGTATTTTTAGCCTAAAAATACACATAAAAAACAATTTGATGATTAAGGTTTCAATATGACGCAGTATCAAACAGATGATTTACGCATCAAAAACATCACAGAAGTTCGTTCACCTCGTGATTTGCATGAGCAGTTTCCTATTACAGAAAACGCCGCTCAAACTGTTTATGATACACGTCAGCAAATTCACAATATTCTTGCTGGCAGAGATGACCGCATGTTAGTGGTGATTGGCCCATGTTCAATTCACGACACAGGGGCAGCACGTGAATATGCAAAAAAACTGAAAGAGCAGATCGAAAAATACAAAGACTCTCTGCTAATTGTTATGCGTGTTTACTTTGAAAAGCCAAGAACCACTGTTGGCTGGAAAGGTTTGATTAACGATCCAAACCTTAATGAATCATTTGAAATCAATAAAGGCTTAGGACTTGCTCGTGAACTTTTACGTGACATAAACGATATGGGCGTACCTGCAGCCACTGAGTTTTTAGATTTAATCTCACCACAATATGTCGCTGATTTAATTTCTTGGGGCGCCATTGGTGCTCGCACAACCGAAAGCCAAGGTCACCGTGAGCTAGCGTCAGGCCTGTCTTGCCCTGTGGGCTTCAAAAACGGAACCGATGGTGGCTTTAAAGTGGCCGTGGATGCAATCCGTGCTGCGAATAATCCTCATATTTTTATGTCATTAACTAAAGATGGTCATTCTGCTATTTTTGAAACCAATGGCAATGAGGATTGTCACGTTATTTTACGTGGTGGTAATGATGGACCAAATTACGAGGCTGAGTTTGTCACTGATGCGGTACAACAACTACAAGCGGCCAAGGTTGAAGACAAGCTAATGATTGACTGTAGCCATGCAAACAGCAGCAAACAGCACGAAAGACAACTAGTGGTTGCAGAATCAATCAAAGAACAGCTTGCCGCTGGCTCACCGTATATTATGGGTGCCATGGTAGAAAGCCATCTCGTTGGTGGACGCCAAGATGTTGAACCAGGCCAACCCCTCAACTATGGCCAAAGCATTACAGATGCTTGTATTGATTGGGATGACAGTTTAACCGTTCTTGAAAGCCTATCTCAAGGGGTTATGGCACGCAGAGCGCTTAACAAGAAGTAAATCACCATCTCTTATTAAATAAAAATGCCTGGTAGCAATTGTTTGCTACCAGGCATTTTTATTTGTATGCAATTTGTTAACAAAACGTTAAAAGTGAAGATAGCCTTTAGAGTCACTCACATCAAAAGAAGTACCGCTTAAAAATAACTCAATTTTTACATCTTGCTCTTTACTCACCACTGCTGAAACAACCACCTGACCAATCACAGAAACCCTCATCCCCAAGCGATTCGCTGTCTCTTTTGCCAAACCCAACTGCTCTTCTGAAAGAGTAAAACAGAGCTGATAGTCATCACCGCCAGCTAAAATCGTTTTCCAGTCCCCCGTTTTATCAATATATAATTTTGCTGCGTTTGATAAAGGAATTGAGTCTAACTCTATCTTAGCTGAAAGCCTTTTCCCACCTGACTCTATAAGTTTATTAGACGCTTCCAAAATATGATTTAAATCAGCCAACAATCCATCAGAAATATCAATTGCACTATTGGCAATTTTGGGTAGGTATTGACCTATTGCTAACTGCGGTTCTGGACGGTTTAAAGCATTTAACAGATGCAAACTCTGCTCTTGAGTCATCTCTTGTTTTACCAGGCCTGGTAACTCATTAAAAGCCACTTTTAAACCCAAAGCTCCATCACCAATGGTATTGGTCACACAAATTAAATCACCTACTTTAGCCCCCGAACGCTTTAACGCCGTGCCTCGCTCTACAAAACCTTGCGCGGTAACTGTAATCGTTAAAGGGCCTTTAGTGGTGTCTCCGCCAATTAACGGAATCTTGTAGGCGGAACAAATATCGGCAAGACCTTTGGCAAAATCAACCAACCAGGCCTGGTCATTATTAGGGATCGTTAAAGCGAGTGAGTAAAACCCTGGTTTAGCGCCCATTGCTGCTAGGTCGCTTAAATTAACGGCTACCGCTTTCCAGGCAATGTCATAGGCGCTGGCATTTTCTGGAAAATGCACCCCTGAAACCAAAGTATCCGTCACCACAACCAACTGATGATTATTGGGCACATTAAGCACCGCTCCATCATCGCCAATGCCTATTTCGTCACTTGATAGCCCTTTTGATAAGGGTTCAAACAGCGTGTTTATTAATTCAAATTCACTAGCCATAAATTTTCTATTGATATATTTCTGGTATAAAAAAACCCCGTAAAGACGAGGTTTTCAAGAGTACTTAAACCATTTTACGCCATTTCTGACGAGCGTAACTGCTTAGCCACATTGTCTAAAATACCGTTTACGTATTTGTGACTCTCTTCTGCCCCAAAACGTTTGGCCAATTCAACACTTTCGTTAATGATAACTTTGTATGGAATTTCAATTTTTGATTGTAGTTCGTAAGCACCCATTCGCATAATGGCACGCTCAACTGGGTCAATACGAGCCACAGAACGATCTAAATAGTCCGCATACAGCGCATCTAAACTGTCTGATGAGTTAGAAACCTCAGTTAACAACTCTTTAAAGAAATCAAACTCTAACCCTTCAAGCAATCCGTCTTCATTGAATTGTTTGATGATTTCTGGAATCTCTTCATTGGTTAGTTGCCACTGATACAATGCTTGCATAGCCACACGACGTGATTGTGTACGTGGCGTTACTTGACCTTCTTTTTCAATGACTTCTTCGCCCTGGCCTGGTTGAATATCTTTGATTGTTTTCATTAAAGCTGCTTCAACACGTTAACCATTTCAATCGCAGAAACCGTAGCTTCTTCACCTTTATTACCCATTTTAGTACCAGAACGCTCAATGGCTTGTTCAATTGAGTTGACTGTTAAGATACCAAATGCAACAGGTACACCATATTTAAGCATAACGTTACTAATACCCTTAGTCGCTTCACCTGCTACATAATCAAAATGCGGTGTACCACCTTGTATAACAGCACCCAAAGCAACGATTGCATCATACTTACCAGAAGCGGCCATTTTTTCTACAGCAAGTGGCACTTCAAATGCACCAGGAACCAATACTTGGGTGATGTTATCTGCTGAACCACCGTGTCTTTCTACTGCTTCAATAGAACCTTTAACTAGGTGATCAACCACAAAGCTATTCCATCGTGTTACCACAAAACCAAGCTTCATTCCCTCAGCATTTAAGTTGCCTTGAATCATTTCCATAATCTACTTCTCTTACATTCTGTTTATTTGCATTTAACTGGGTATTTTGCCATAAATTAATAGGTTAAAAAAAAATTCTAACCGTTTGCTCACGCAAAAATCATTTAGTCTTTTTTGGCAACGACTTCTGTTATCTCTAAGCCAAACCCACTCAACCCTTTCATTGGCCAAGCTGAACCTATGATTTTTAACTTTTTAATGCCTAAGTCCGCAATAATTTGTGCACCAAGTCCATAAGTTTTTGCATCATCATCCGAGATACGCTCTGGTGATTTAACCCCTAAATCTTTCATTTGGTATTGTTGAATTTTATCTAATAACTCCGAGGCATCTTCATGCTTACGCAACACAACAATCGCACCAGCGCCCTCTTCAGCCACCTGATTCATCGCTTTATCTAAAGACCAACCACACTCTTGACGCTGCGAACCAAACACATCACATAAAGTATCTAGCATATGAACACGCACTGCAGTAGGTTTGTTACTGTCGATTTTTCCGTACACGAGTGCAAAATGGGCTTTTTGTTCAAGAACATCTTGATAACCAATCAGTTTAAAATCACCAAACTGTGTTGGCAACTTACACTCAGAAACACGCTCAATGGTTTTTTCGTTTTGTAAACGGTACTCAATTAAATCTGCAATTGTGCCAATTTTTAAACCATGTTCCGCAGCGTAACCCTCAAGGTCTTCACGACGCGCCATTGAACCATCTTCATTCATGATTTCAACAATAACGGATGCTGGCTCCATACCTGCTAAACGCGCTAAATCACAACCCGCTTCAGTATGGCCCGCACGAGTCAAAACACCGCCTGGCTGTGCCATTAACGGAAAAATATGCCCTGGTGTCACAATATCTGCTGGCCCTGCATTTTGCGCAACAGCTGCTTGTACGGTTACAGCTCTATCTGCGGCAGAAATACCCGTTGTAACCCCTTCTGCGGCTTCAATAGAAACCGTAAAATTGGTACCATTTTGATCTGTATTATTGGTAACCATCAGTGGCAAATGTAGCTGATTACAACGCTCCTTAGTCAAGGTTAAGCAAATTAAACCACGGCCATATTTCGCCATAAAGTTTATATCTTCTGCACTACATGTATTGGCAGGAACTAATAAGTCACCTTCATTTTCTCGGTCTTCATCATCCATTAGGATGACCATCTTGCCTTGTCTGTAATCTTCGATGAGTTCTTCAATTGTATTTAATGGCATCTTTACTTAAATCCGTTTTCAGCTAAAAATTCTGGAGTAATTCTACTCTCTTGATTGGGTTGTGGAGCGGTCATCATTCGTTCGAGATAACGAGCGAGCAAATCGACTTCTAAATTGACGGTTGAGCCAATTTCTAAATATTTAATTGTGGTTTCTTGGCGAGTATGCGGCACGATATTGACACCAAACTTACAACCATCCACCTGATTTACGGTCAAACTAATACCGTTAATACAGATAGAGCCCTTGGCGGCAATGTACTTACATATCTCAATCGGAGCTTCTACCTCATAACGCCATGAACGAGCATCCTGAGAGATTGAAACAACCTGACCAATACCATCTACATGACCACTGACCAAGTGACCACCTAAACGATCCTGGAGGGTTAAAGCTTTTTCTAGATTGACTGGTGTGCCAGACTTCCAAGCGCCAGCATTTGTGACTTTTAAAGTTTCTCCAGAGACATCTGCAACATATTGACTATCGTTAAATTCAATTGCGGTCAAGCAAATACCATTCGCCGCAATACTGTCCCCTATGTCCACATCACTCATATCAAGCTTGCCAACATTAATCGTGACCTTCCAATCACCCTCTTTTGGCTCGATAGCCGCAATGGTTCCTTCTGCCTGAATAATTCCAGTAAACATAATTAAACCGTTTCCTTTGGTACTAAGATTAATCGGACATCGTCACCAAAACGATCCATTGATTGAATTTGAAAATTCATCTTTTGTTCCATTGAATCAATCCCTGGTAACACAAACATCGGCTTGGCGGCATTTCCCATTAAGGACGGGGCAATAAAACTATGCAATTCATTCACCAGGCCTGATTGCATAAAAGCACCTGCGACAATTGCACCCGACTCAACCATAACGTCATTTATATCTTCCACTTCGGCAAGGTAACGCAAAATAGATTCAATATCTAAATGGTCGTCTTGAGCGGACACTGCAACCATTTCTATGCCTTGATTATGCAATATTTCCACCAATTCAGGCGCTCTATCTGTCGTTTCTTTTGAGGTCATTAAAATAGTACGTCCTGGTAACGATAGCATTTTGGCATCGGTAGGCATACTCAAATTAGGGTCAAGCACCACACGAATGGGATGGCAATTTTCTTGGGTTAGATTTAACGCCGCCAACTCTTCATCTGTTAAACGAACGGTTAAACTTGGGTCATCGGCTAACACAGTACCAATACCTGTGATTAAAGCACCACTTAGGGCGCGCATTTTATGAACTTCACGGCGCGATTCTTCACCCGTAATCCAATGGCTTTCGCCATTATTCATGGCGGTACGACCATCTAAACTACTAGCCATCTTTAACCTAACAAACGGTAACTGTTTTTCCATTTTTCTAATAAATCCTAAATTAATCGCTTTGGCTTCAGCCTCTAAAACACCAACAACCACTTCAATTCCAGCATTTTCAATTCTTTGAATTCCTTGCCCAGCAACCAGCGGATTTGGGTCTCGCATGGCGACCACCACTCTAGCCACTTTAGCTTCAATCAAACCATCTGCACAAGGTGGGGTTCTACCAAAATGAGAGCACGGTTCTAATGTTACATAAGCGGTTGACCCTTGCGCTTTTTCGCCAGCATTCGCTAAAGCCACTCGTTCAGCATGTGGCTGACCCGCTTTTTGATGCCAACCCTCACCCGCAATGATGCCGTCTTTCACTAATACACAACCAACAGCTGGATTAGGTTTAGTTGAATAAAGCCCTTTTCTAGCCAAATCAATCGCTTTTTGCATAAAAAAAACATCAGATTTAAGCATGGCTGAGTCAGTCAAAACGGCAGTCCTTATTTATCTCATAACGCAGTATTAAGGTTATTTAGCAGTGGTAACTTGAACAAGACGTTCAATCTCTTCTCTGAAAGCGTTTACATCTTGGAATGAACGATAAACAGAAGCAAATCGCACATAAGCTACTTGATCTAAATCTCGTAACGCATCCATAACCCATTCGCCAAGTGTTGAGGAAGGGATTTCTCGTACGCCCTCTGACATCAATCGTTTAGTCATTTGGCTAGCGACTTGGTCAATCGCATCACTCGAAACAGGACGTTTTTCAAGCGCTTTGATTAAACCACGACGAATCTTAGATTCATCAAACTTCTCTCGATTACCATCACTCTTAACCACACGTGGCAAAGAAAGTTCAGCAGACTCGTAAGTTGTAAAACGTTCAGAACACTGAATACATTCTCTACGACGACGTACCTGAACACCTTCAGTTGCTAGGCGTGAGTCAATGACTTTTGTATCTGACGCATTACAGAATGGACAATGCATAGCAAGCTCCTTTGCTTTTATCGTTTTGAGGCAGGATAAACACCTTAAAAGTGGTAGAACTCTCTAACAGAAATTCAATTGTACTTTTTTTAAATTGCAAATACTAAAAAACCACCAGGCCTGGTGGTTTTAGATGCTGCTTACATAAAAAACAGTCTCAAAAAGGTTCTATTCAATGGAATAAAACCTTTTTCATTATTTGTAAACAGGCTTAGCCGCGCATAACGCAGAAACTTTATTACGAACATCAGCTATTACTGCTTCATCCCAAGTTTCGTTTGCTTGGTCGCAGGCATCAATCACATCACACATCCAAGTTGCCAAGTTAATGCAATCTTCTTCATTAAAATCACGTGAAGTTGCTGCTGCTGTACCTACACGAATACCACTTGTAACAAACGGTGACATAGGATCATTTGGTACCGAGTTTTTGTTTACAGTAATATGCGCTTCATCTAACGCTTTATCCACAAGCTTACCTGTTAAGCCTTTTTCAATTAAGCTCACTAGGAACAAGTGGTTTTCTGTACCACCAGAAACGACATCGCAACCACGTGACATAAATACTTTAGCCATCGCTTGAGCGTTTTTAACCACATTTTCACAGTAAGTTTTCCAAGAAGGCTCTAAACACTCTTTAAATGCAACCGCTTTAGCCGCCATTACATGCACTAAAGGTCCACCTTGACCACCAGGGAAAATCGCTGAGTTTAACTTTTTCTCAAGCTCTTCATGACCTTTAGATAAAATCAAACCACCACGAGGGCCGCGTAACGTTTTATGTGTTGTGGTTGTAACAACATGCGCGTGTGGCACAGGGTTAGGATACAGACCACCTGCAATTAATCCAGCAACGTGAGCCATATCAACAAATAAGTAAGCACCTACAGAATCTGCAATTTCACGGAATTTAGCCCAATCAATTACCTGAGAATAGGCTGAGAAACCAGCAATAATCATCTTAGGTTTATGTTCGTTTGCTAACGCCTGAACTTCATCATAATCAATTCGACCAGAAACTGGATCAATACCGTACTGAACCGCGTTATAAATTTTACCTGAAAAACTAACATGAGAACCGTGAGTCAAGTGACCACCGTGAGCCAAGCTCATACCAAGAACAGTATCACCAGGATTTAGTAAAGCCATATACACAGCTGCATTGGCTTGCGAACCAGAATGCGGCTGTACGTTAGCATAGTCAGCACCAAATAACTCTTTAGCACGATCAATAGCTGCTTGCTCTACAACATCTGCAAACTCACAACCACCATAGTAACGTTTACCAGGATACCCTTCGGCGTATTTGTTTGTGAAATAAGAGCCTTGAGCTTCCATAACACGTGGGCTGGTGTAGTTTTCAGATGCGATTAACTCAATGTGAGATTCTTGACGATTTTCTTCGTTTTTAATCGCATCAGCGATTAAATCATCGTAACCTGCGATAGTCATGGATTTTGTGAACATGTTTACGGCTCTCCGTTTCAAAAAATTGCGATATTTTCAAAGACGACGATTTTACCTGTTTTACGCCAAATAACCAAATCAATTATTTAGTCAACCACTATATGTAGTACCTTAATGGAAACGTCTTTGATTTAAAGCTTTATATAATGGCTAATTTTAGGTAAAGTTTCTTAAATAAAATTTATAGCAATCATTAACAAAACACATTAAAAATAGTTAGGAAGATACATGGCTCAGTTTGTATACACCATGAACCGCGTGGGTAAGGTTGTCCCGCCAAATCGTCACATATTAAAAGACATCTCATTATCGTTTTTTCCAGGTGCCAAAATTGGTGTTTTAGGTTTAAACGGGTCTGGTAAATCCACCCTTTTAAAAATTATGGCAGGCCTGGATACAGATATTGTTGGTGAAGCACGTCCACAACCAGGTATTAAAATTGGTTACCTAGCTCAAGAGCCTCAACTTGATGAAAGCAAAACCGTTCGCGGCAATATTGAAGAGGCTGTTTCTGAAGTCAAAGATGCTTTAGCTGAGTTAGATGCGGTTTATGCCGCCTATGCAGAACCTGATGCAGATTTTGACGCACTTGCAAAAAAACAAGCCGAGATTGAAGACATTATTCAAGCAAAAGATGGTCATAACATTGAGCGAAGACTCGAGATTGCGGCAGATGCACTACGATTACCTGACTGGGATTCAGAAGTATCACACCTATCAGGTGGTGAAAAACGCCGAGTTGCACTTTGCAAACTTCTTTTAGAAAAACCAGACATGCTTTTATTAGATGAGCCAACTAACCACTTAGACGCAGAATCCATTGCTTGGTTAGAACGCTTTCTTCTGGATTTTCCAGGAACGGTTGTAGCTATCACACACGATAGATACTTCTTAGACAACGCCGCTCAATGGATTTTAGAACTTGACCGTGGTGAAGGAATCCCGTACGAAGGCAACTACTCTTCTTGGTTAGACCAAAAGGAAAAACGCCTTGAGCAAGAGTCTAAATCCGAAGCGGCTCGCATGAAAACCATTAAAAGTGAGCTGGAGTGGGTTCGGTCAAACGCTAAAGGTCGTCATGCTAAATCAAAAGCGCGTTTAGCTCGTTTTGAAGAGCTTAGCTCACAAGAGAGCCAAAAACGTAATGAAACCAGTGAAATATTTATTCCTGTTGCTGAACGTTTAGGTGAAAAGGTCATTGAAGTAAATCATATCTCTAAAGGTTTTGGTGACCGCTTATTAATCGATGACCTAAACTTCCGTTTACCTCAAGGTGGCATTGTAGGGATTATTGGTGCCAACGGTGCGGGTAAATCTACCCTATTTAAAATGCTAACTGGTCAGGAACAACCTGATTCAGGAACCATCGAATTTGGCGAAACCGTACAACTCTCTTATGTAGATCAAAGTCGCGATGCACTGGATGATAATAAAACCGTTTGGGAAGAGATTTCTGAAGGTGATGAAATCTTTATGGTAGGTAATACTGAGGTAAACTCACGTGCCTACTGCAGTCGCTTTAATTTTAGAGGTGGCGATCAGCAAAAGAAAATCGGCCAGCTATCTGGTGGTGAACGTAACCGTGTGCATTTGGCCAAAACGCTACGCAGTGGTGGTAACTTACTGTTATTGGATGAACCAACCAACGATTTAGATGTTGAAACCTTGCGTGCATTAGAAGAGGCTCTACTCGAATTTGCAGGTTGTGCAGTGGTTATCTCCCATGACCGTTGGTTCTTAGACCGAATTGCCACTCACATGCTAGCCTTTGAAGGTGATTCACACGTTGAATGGTTTGAGGGTAACTTCTCTGATTACGAAGAAGACCTAAAACGCCGCAAAGGTGCTGATGCTGCCCAACCACACAGAATTAAATACAAGCCAATCACAAAGAATTAAAAAGATTAAAAGGATTAAGCTATGACTGAGATTCATACTACTGCTTCGCATTTAGAGGCGATTGCTAATGCCATGCCTGACCCTATCTTTGTGATGGGGCAAGATGGAACTTACCTAGATATTGTTGGAGGTCAAGCGCGTAATTTATACGCTGATGGTTCAGGATTGATTGGCAAAAAATATCATGAAGTACTTCCTGAGCAGATGGCGAACCGTTTTTTAAAAGTGGTACAACGCGCTATCGATTCAGGTCAACTACAAGAGATTGAATACCAATTGGCTAACAATGAAGTAGAAGGCGTTCAAGAAGGACCTCATGGGGGACAATGGTATGAAGCGCGTGTTTACCCTGTTACGGAAGGTACCTATGAGCAACCTGCGGCAATTTGGTTAGCCATAAACATCACTAGCCGTAAACACATGGAAGAACAAATTGAGCACCTCTCCTCTACTGATCCTTTAACCAGTCTATATAACCGTGATTTCTTTTTAGGCTTAGTCGATGAAGAACTCAATAAAGCACAACTGAATAATAAAGCCCTTTCATTAGCTAAAATCAACCTAGATTGCTTTAAACGCATTACCGATGGTTATGGACATGAAATGGGTGATAAAGCCATATTGACAGCGGCCCATGCCATTCAAAACGTGGTCAAAGAGTTAGGTTATATAGGGCGTTTAAGCTGTGATCAGTTTATGATTGTTTTACCTGAAGTCAAAGCAGTTGATGCATTTCGCATCGCTAAATTGGCGCAAGAAACCATCTCTGCTCAAACAATTAAGCTAGACGATGGCCAAACAACCTGTCTAACCAGTCATGCAGGCGTAACAGAACTTAGAGCAAAAGACGAAGATAGCCAGGTGTTATTTCAACGTGTGAATGCCGCCATTCAAGCTGCGGAAGGTACACGTGATATTACCCGTATTATGTAAGTGTATAATCAATATAGACTTGTTTTCTAAAACACGATAAGGAGATCAAAATGAAACAGATGATTAAGAAGGTGTTAGGCGCCCTACTTGTGGCATCATTAACAATATTTTCATTAAACTCACAAGCAGCGGATGATGGAGCTAAGGTGGTTTACCATGTCGATTTTAAAGACCCTACTCGTTATTCAGCAACCTTAACGTCAATCAATAACATTATCAATTTCTATGAATCGGAACTAATGGAAGCGGATGTACACTTGGTGTTTGTGGGTTATGGTTTACGCTTTACTACCGATGATGAGCTTAAAGGCACACCTTACCAAGCGGATAAAGATTTGCTGGATAGACGTAATGAACTTAAAGGCCGTTTAGATGCCTTAATTAATGTGCGTAATGTTAAAGTACATTTATGTGATAAAACACGTGACGAAGTGGGTTTACCACAAGCTAAAGTTTACAAAGGCATTCAGTTTGCACCATCTGGAGTGGCTAAGATCGCTATTTTACAAAGTGAAGGTTACGCTTATTTGAAAGTACAGTAAGCTTAAAATCCAAACCAACACCTAAAAATGGATTCCATTAGAAAACTCAGTCGTTAAAATCAATTTAGACAGCCTTTAAATACCGTTGCCTCATAAACCTGAGTCAACGGTTAATTACTCACGCACTATACCTATCGACATCCAACATGACTTAGCAACCACTACCCTACAATGGCATAGTAGTTCCTGTAATTTTGGGTTACATCGTTTTTTTAAAAAATTAGTTAAATGCAAAAACTTGGAGGTTATTGATGCACAATGCTGAAACAATATGGAGAACCTACCACGCTAAACTCTTAAATTTTATTAAAAGCCGTGTGAGCCAACAGCTCGATGCTGAAGATTTATTACAAGAGATTTTTATTAAAGCCTTACCAAAGCTAAATGATTTGAAAGAGAGCAGTAAATTGGAAAGCTGGCTTTTTCAAATTACTCGCAACACCATTATTGACTACTATCGAACAAACAAGGTCAGTGAAACTTTACCAGATTGGCTTACAACTGAGGATTTAGGCAATCTATTTGAAGAAACTGAACTAAACCGCCAAGCTCTCTCAGAATGCTTAACCCCTTTAATAGATGCTTTACCTACAGATTACCGCCTTGCAATTCACCAATCTGAAATTCAAGGATTAACTCAACAAAACATTGCTGATTTAGATGGGATTTCATTATCAGGTGCTAAATCTAGAGTACAACGCGGTCGAGCTCTATTAAAAGACTTACTGCATCAGTGTTGTGAATTTGAACTAAATCAATCAAATCAAATTGAAGATTTTCATACAAAAAAAACAGCAAGCTCTACATTGATATGTAAACCCAATGATTCTAGCTGCTGTTAATCAAACTAAAACCTACTCTTCACTTTTTAAAGTTTAAATTCATTAAATACTCACCATTTATTTTGCGTCTTTTTCCAACTCTTACCGTCTACATAAGGGAGTACAAAAACACAATTTATTATGGAGACAAAATGAGCATTCTATTTAAAGAATTTAATGATGCAATTACAAACAACCCAACGAAACAACTTCGATTTTATTTACCGAATAATGAAATGATTCCCGCTCACTACCATATGACAGATATAGGTTCGGTTTCACGTAACTTCATTGATTGCGGAGGACATACCCGCACTGAACATCAAGTGCAAATCCAACTTTGGTTAGGTATTGATACCCAACACCGTTTAACAGCACAGACAACGGCTAAAATTTTGCAACAGAGCCAATTCATTTTGAATTTATTACCTGATGCAAACAACAGTGAGTTATTAATTGAATATAAAACAGATTTAGTATCCCTCTACCCTATTGAACGTATTGAGCAAACTGAGGACACCATTAATTTGCATTTAACACTCTCAAAAACACAGTGTTTAGCGGCTGTTCGACATCAACAAGAGATTGATAACAATGCCACAAATTCTTGCTGTAGCAACTCAAATAAAACATCTATAACACAATCCAGTTGTTGCTCACCAAGCGCAAAAACAAGTTGTTGTGGTTAAATACGCAAAACTCAAATAGGCTAAAGAAATATCAAATTCACCTAGTTGACTAGAGCCTTGGGTTTTCACAATCCCAAGGCTTGTAGAATATTGACTTTAAAAGTCATTAAAATATTACTCAAAACTATTCATTTAATAGAATGAGCAAACTATAATGAGAAAATATTAATCAATATTACTTATTTAATGAATAATCTCTATCTACCGCTTATCTTTGTCAACCTAATATATCTAGCCACTCCGTTAATGGCAAATGACAACAATGAGCACGAAAAAAACCAAAGCAACACGGTTTATGACCTCGTAAACACCTTAAATGAAACGCTGACTTTATATCTTCATACCCATTCAAGACCTGGAATTGAACACATATCGACCTTTCAAAAAAATAAACAAATCATTATTCAAGTAACCCACAATCCCAAACTTAGTTATAGCGCAATGATTGATAACATAGCTGGTACAGCAAGTCGAGTGAATGGCGTGAACTTTCAAAATAGCTTTACCTTAAATATTATTGATAGCTACTGTAAAACCGATATGTTTTACACGATTCAAGGGGAAGGATTGGATAAAGAAGTTATTGTTCAGTATGAAGACTTAAAAGGTAACAATATTGCCCAGCATCGAATAAATAAAACCCTTTGCCATCTTTAAAAACAAGTTACCAGGCCTGGTAACTTGTAAACAACAAAACTCTAGATATAAAAAAACCAGCATAATGAAGTGACCCCAAAAAGTTGGACATTTTAGTTAAACGGCACTTAAGGCCTGATTTCGATATTCTATCGGAGTCAGGCCTTTTAGTTTCACCTTGATTCGTTTTGTATTGTAATACTCAATATAGTCTTTAATTTCTTCCATTAGATGCTCAGCGCTATTGAACTTCTTACGATGATACATCTCGGTTTTGAGGATTCCAAAAAAGTTCTCAGCAACCGCATTATCTAAACAGTTCCCTTTTCTTGACATGCTCTGAGTTAATCCATTCTCTTTTAGTAACTTCTGTACATCACTATGCTGATACTGCCAGCCTTGATCACTGTGGAATATCGGTTTGACTTTGCCTGTTAACTTATTGACTGCTTCTTTTAGCATGTCGGTCACCAGTGGTAGCCGTGCACTCTTGGCCACTCGATAACTAATCACTTCTTGGTTAAACAGGTCAATCACTGGGGATAAGTAAACTCGCTGTTCTCCGACTTTAAACTCCGTGACATCGGTGACCCATTTTTTATCCGGTGCATCAACACGGAAGTTTCTTTGAAGCACATTTTCGGCAATTCGGCCTACTTGACCTCTATAGGATCGGTAACGCTTTGGCCTGACGAATGACTTCAAGTTCAGTTCTTGCATTAAACGTTGAACGGCCTTCTTGTTTAAAAAGTGACCTAAGCGTCTTAACGCATAGGTCATGCGTCGATACCCATAACGACCTTTATGCTCATTACAGAGTTGTTGAATCGCTCTTTTAACGTCCGCATAACGATCAGGCAGCGCATTGCGCGCCTGATGGTAATAAAACACACTGCGCGCAAGCCCTGCGGCCTTGAGAAGATGTTTAAGTGGATAGAACTTTCTAAGCTGATCTATGAGCCCTGCTTTTTCTTGGTTTGGCGTTCTTTTTCCTGAAGCAGGGCATCGAGCTTTTTTAAATAAGCATTCTCCGCTCGACGGTATTCGAGTTCTTCTCGTAACTCTTCTAGGCTCATTTGTTCGGTTGGTTTAATGGTTTCTTGCTTTTGGTTTTTTTTCATTTTTCTACCCTGCTTTTTAGGCTGCAAGCCTGAAAGGCCGAACCGTTCGAATTGAGTGAGCCAAGTAGAAATCGTACCTGGAGAACTCATGTTATGGACAATACTGGTATAACTAATAGACCAGTTATTTTCACGCATGTGTTTTAGGATACGATATTTGTCTTCAAAAGAGTATGGTGTGTTTCGTTTGATAAACGCATTTTGACCATGGAAACGATAGACTTGTGTCCAGTAACGGATATAGCGATCTGGAATACCGAGTCGCTTGGAAATGGACAGACTGGATTCATGAGAAAGGCATTGCTTAGCAATCGCCAGTTTAAATTCTCGATTGTATTTGGACATGAAAAACCCCCAAAGTTGGTGTCCAACATTTGGGGGTCACTTCATAAAGCTGGTTTTTTATTGAGTGTTAAATAACTTAATAATCTATTAACTAATAAATTAAGCCATTTCACCTTCGTATGCTTCGATACCAGGGTTGTTTTTAACACCTTTAAGCTTAGGATGGTTAATTTTCTTAAGCTTAGTAGAACCTTTATGGTTACGTAGGTAATCAGCTGCAACATCCCACATTAGACGACCTTGACCCACAGCTTCAACCTGCGCCCAACCAGCAACAGTATACGTTTTGTTTGCTTCTAAAGGCGTACCATCATCTAGACGCATTTCAGAAATACGGCTACCGAATTTACCATTTGGCTCACAAGCGTAGTCCATACCACCAAGACGTACCATATCACCACCAGACTGTAGGTATGGGTCTTTTTGGAATAGGTTCTCACAGATACCTTCTAGGATATCTTTCATTTGAGCACCTGTCACTTCTGACTTGTATGTTTCACCGTAAGTCATAGACGTTTCATCCATAACGCGTTCCATAGTAATCATTTCGCCAGCTAGAACTGAAGTACCCCAACGAACACCAGCAGACATTGCGATTTGAGTATCGTGCTCTTCACGTAGAGAGTTTACGATAATCTGATCCCAAGTACCCATGAAGTTACCACGACGGTATAGAGTATCTTCTGCTACAGCTAGTTCTTCACCTAAGATTTCACCGTAAGTCTTACCTAAACGGTCTTTGTTTACAGCGCGATCAGGGTTACGTGATTCAATGATGTTTTCATCATATTTCTTAGTGTAAAGGTGATCAATGAAAGTCTGAACTTCTGCATCAGCAGCTAACACATTAGAGAATACAGGAAGTAATTTGTAGTCAACACCACGTAGTTTACCGTTCTGAATATCTAAATCCATGCAACCTACGAACTTACCGTTAGAACCCGCATTCGTTACGTGACATACGCCACCTTCAGGAGTTTTAACAGGAGTCGTCTTTGGAATACCATCATGAGTGTGACCACCAAAGATTGCATCAATACCGCTTACGCGTGAAGCCATCTTGATATCAACATCCATACCGTTGTGAGAGATCATAACGATAGCCGCTACTTTCTCTTTTTCACGGATTTTGTCAACTAACTCTTGTAGAGCATCTTCACGAAGACCGAAAGACCAATCTGGGAAGTTTGACTGTGGGTTTGCGTTTGCAGTACGAGGGAATGCTTGACCTACAACAGCAATACGCTCACCATTTACAATCTTAACTGTATACGGCTTAAATGCACGAGCTTCATCTTCATCATAAAGACCTACACCATTATGAGCTGCTACCATTTCACGGTAATCATCACCAAACAGTGAATCTTCTTTAATACGTACGTTTTGCGCTAAAAACTCACCTTTGAATGCATTTAGGTTCTTAAATACTTCTGCTTCACCATAGGTAAATTCCCAGTGACCAGTCATAATATCAACACCTAATAGGTTTGATGCTTCAACCATGTCCATACCACGTGTAAATAACGCAGTACCTGAACCGTGCCATAAATCACCACCATCCATAGTTAACGTATTATCACGACCACCAGCTTGCTCACGCAACTTATCTAACAATGTTTTAACGTGTGCAAAACCACCTACTTTACCGTACTGTTCAGAAGCATCTTTAAAGTTAATGTATGAGAATGCATGTGCTAGAGGAGTGTTTTCTTTAACACCAATTTCTTGTAACAATTTTGTACCAACAACATGCGGTAACTTACCAAACGCAGGACCCGTACCTAAGTTAACGTTAGGTTCACGGAAATAAATAGGCTTTAACTGTGCATGAGTATCTGTGATGTGTAAAAGACGAACCTTTCCTTTCATAGGTTGGTTATAGATCTCATCAGAAGCTTTAGCGATAGCAGCTTTATCAGCTCCACCAGACATTGCACTTGCAGTACCAGGTAACATTCCAGCTGCAGCAGCCATTGACATTACGTGAAGAAATTCGCGGCGATTTAAAGACATTAGGTCTCTCCGTTTTAATGAAAATAACACCCCTTTTTTATACACTATAAAACAAGGGCTTTTAAATTAGTCAGAACAATTTAAGGGTTCGTCCTATTAAAGTCAAATAAATGAAAGTTATCAATTAACAGAAAAAACTTATTAGCAATTTCTTATAAACATTTATTTTGTACTTAAAGCTTCGATACCCTAAAAAAATAAAACTTCTACCCTACCCATTTGCGAGCGTTTCTAAATAAACGCATCCAAGGAGCATCTTCTTGCCATCCATCTGGATGCCATGAGTTTTGAACGGTTCTAAATACTCGTTCTGGATGAGGCATCATAATGGTAACTCGTCCATCAGGCGTAGTTAACCCTGTCATCCCTGCTTCTGTTCCATTTGGATTAAATGGATAAGTTTCCGTTGGATTACCAATCGCATCAACATAACGTAGACCAACCAGTCCAGCTACATCAGCAGATGATCCAGCTCCAAAATCCATACGACCTTCACCGTGCGCTACTGCAACAGGGATACGCGTTCCTTCCATCCCTTTTAATAGAATAGATGGTGAATCTTGAATCTCTACCTGAGAGAAACGTGCTTCAAACTGCTCAGACTCATTACGAACAAACGCTGGCCAACCTTCTGCACCAGGAATAATTTCTTTAAGGTTTGATAACATCTGACAACCATTACACACACCCAAGGTAAATGTATCTTGGCGATTGAAGAAACCTTCAAATTCTGAACGGGCTGTTTCATTAAATAAGATTGAATTAGCCCAACCACGACCTGCACCCAATACATCACCATAAGAGAAGCCACCACATGCAACCAAACCTTTGAAATCATCGAACTTAACTGAGCCAGACAATACATCAGTCATATGCACATCAATCGCATCAAACCCTGCCTTATCAAAAGCCGCAGCCATCTCTTGCTGACCATTTACACCTTGTTCACGTAAAATAGCCACTTTAGGGCGTGGCTTACCTGTAAATTCAGATGTAATATCATCATTAGCATCAAAGGTAACCACTGGTGCAATCTGAGTATTTTCATCATTTTGAATGGAATCAAATTCTTGTTGCGCACAATTTTCATTATCACGCAAGGCTTGCATACGATAAGACGTTTCAGACCACCAGGCCTGTAAAGTCTTACGCGGTTTGTTAAGCAACGTTTTACCATGCGCTTGAATATTAATTTGATCGTTATCCGCTGTTGAGCCAACCCAGTGTGACATTGACGTTAGGTTGTATTTATCCAAAATGACCGACACAGCAGCTTTATTTTCAGTAGTAACTTGTATAGCCACCCCAATCTCTTCTGCACACAGCGCAGCAATTGCTTCTGAGCCTAATGCAGACACATCCACATTTAAACCACAATGCCCAGCGAAGGCCATTTCTAATAATGTCACCAGCAAACCGCCATCAGCACGATCATGATAGGCCGTCATTAAATCAGTAGTCAACATCTCTTGAGTCGCATCAAACAGATTAAGTAGGTCTTGTGAATCATCTAAATCAGCAGATACATCACCTACTTGATTATAAACCTGTGCTAAACAACTTGCTCCCACACGGTTCTGACCTTTACCAAGGTCAATCACTAATAACTCGGTTTCACCCAAATCCGTTCTCAATTGAGGAGTCACAGTCTTACGCACATTTTGAACAGGGGCAAAAGTCGTGATGTTTAGAGATACAGGAGAGATAACTGCTTTAGATTCATCACCGTCTTGCCAAACCGTTTTCATAGACATTGAATCTTTACCAACGGGCACAGCAATACCAAGCTCTGGGCACAGTTCCAAGCCAACCGCCTCAACAGCATCATACAGTGCCGAATCTTCACCAGGATGTCCTGCTGCTGCCATCCAGTTTGCAGAGATTTTAATATCACTCATTTTTGCGATTTTTGCACAAGCAATATTGGTAATCGCCTCAGCAATAGACAAACGAGCAGAAGCTTTTGGGTTAATCAAAGCCACAGGCGGTCTTTCACCAGAAGCCATTGCTTCACCAGTATAGCCAGAATAATCGGCACAAGTTACAGCCGCATTAGCCACTGGCACTTGCCATGGCCCCACCATCTGGTCACGAGTTACCATACCTGTAATACTTCTATCACCAATGGTAATTAAGAAGTTTTTGCTGGCAATGGTCGGTAATTTTAATAAACGTTCAGTAACATCTTCAAAATCTAAATTTGCAGTTTCAAAACCTGCTTGAGGAATATTGCGTGTTTCGGCGGAGCGGTGCATTTTAGGCGGTTTACCTAACAATACATTTAAAGGCATATCCACTGGATTATTGTCAAAAACGGTGTCGTTAACAATTAATTCTTGCTCTTTGGTTGCTTCACCTACAATGGCGTATAAACAACGTTCACGCTTACAAATATCCTCAAACTGCTCAATTTTATCTGCATGAACCGCAATAACATAACGCTCTTGAGATTCATTACTCCAAATCTCCATTGGCGACATGCCAGGCTCATCATTTGGTACAGAACGTAAATCAATACGTCCACCTTTACCAGCATCATTTACTAGCTCTGGGAAGGCATTAGAGATACCGCCCGCACCTACATCGTGAATAGACGCAATCGGTGTTGCTTCACCTAAATAGGTACAACGGTCAATGACCTCTTGCGCACGACGTTCCATCTCTGGGTTTTCACGCTGAACAGAGGCAAAGTCAAGAGCTTCGGAACCAGCTCCCGTATCGACCGATGAGGCTGCTCCACCACCAAGGCCAATTAACATGGCTGGCCCACCAAGAATGACTAATTTAGCACCAACAGGAATATCGCCTTTTTGAACGTGCTCTTCACGGATACTTCCTAGACCACCCGCCAACATGATTGGCTTGTGATAACCACGGACTTCTTCACCATCATTCGTTGTAAAAGTATTTTCATAAGTACGGAAATAACCGTTGATGGCTGGACGACCAAATTCATTATTGAAACCAGCTGCACCTAGCGGCCCTTCCATCATAATTTCAAAAGGCGTCACAATACGTGCGGGTTTACCATAATCACGCTCCCAAGGCTGTTTAAAACCAGGAATATTAAGATTAGAAACCGTAAAACCTGTTAAGCCAACTTTTGGTTTAGAGCCTTTACCTGTTGCACCTTCATCACGAATTTCACCACCAGAACCTGTCGCTGCACCAGGCCACGGAGAAATCGCCGTTGGATGGTTGTGGGTTTCGACTTTAATCTGAAAGTGAACATTCTCTTTATGAGTTTGATATTGACGTGTTTCAGGGTTTGGAAAAAATCTTGAAGCAGGATAACCTTCTACTACTGCCGCATTATCGCTATAAGCAGACAACACGCCTTGTGGGTTTTTTTGATAGGTATTACGAATCATACCGAACAGTGAATTAGGCTTATCTTCACCATCAATTGTCCAGTCCGCATTAAAGATTTTATGACGACAATGTTCAGAGTTTGCTTGTGCAAACATCATGAGTTCAGCATCGACTGGGTTACGATTTAAACCATTAAACGCCTCTACCAAGTAATCAATTTCATCAGAACTCAGTGCCAAGCCCATTTCCACATTGGCAACTTCCAACGCTTGACGACCACCACCAACAATATCAACTGTTGAGTATGGCTTAGGTGATTGATGGGAGAACAATCCTTCTAAAGACTCGAAATCATAAGATACTTGCTCCATCATACGATCATGAACAGCACCTTCCATGGCAGATTTATCTTGCTTAGATACACCAGTAAAACTATAAACGATTCCACGTTCAATTCTATGCACATGCTCAATACCACAAGTATGAGTAATATCTGTTGCCTTAGAAGACCATGGTGAAATAGTACCTAGTCGCGGAGTAACAATACAACTATCTGAAGATAGCTCTGCGGCTTTTTCGGCTTCAGAATTATTTAATAGCACCTTCAAATGCGCTAATTCAGTTTCAGTTAATTCACCATCCAAATCCACAAAATAAACAAACTGTGATTGAATACTCTCAATCGCACCAATAGTTTGTAATTTAATTAATAGTTGATTTAAACGATAGGCTGAATGAGCTGGATTTCCCCAGATAACTTGCATACTTTTACCCTTATACAAAAAACAAAGCCCTCAATAATGAGGGCAATAATAATGTCCGATTATTCTACTAACAATCCAAGACTTTCAAAAATATAACGTCTCTGCTTCTCATTTAAAGGAGAAGCGTTTTCAGGAGCTGAAACCGTTAATATGACTTTTTCAGCATCCGTTTCGGATTGAGTTAACTTTAATTTAACCAAGTCTGGTAAGGCCTTTTTACCTGAGTCCTTCCAAAAAGCGAGGCTAGAGATAAATGAGTCATCTTCTTTTACCGATTTTGGAACCAAGGCCCATAATTCATAATGTGATGCTTTTACTTTATCTACTGACCAACTAGCACGATAAATCATCGCTTGAAGGTAACTCCAACTCTTATCAAGGCTACTTCTAAATGCAAGACCTTCTAACTCCTCGCCCTCTACAACTTCAACCATCTCTTCAGTCACTTTCAACTGAGCCAAAGCTTTTTCACTACTTGAACCAAAAAACACCATTGTTTCATAAAGCGCTTGCGCTTCCATCACTGGGTTATAAGGCTTAATACGCCACTGTCTATCAATTTCACGCGCCTCATTCGCATCAGGAGAGTAAAGTTCACCATGATTAACATAGACTTTGACTAACCCTGATTCTGGAACCGTTTCAACTCTAGCAGTAAACTTATCATAAACACCATCAGCCAACTCTGGGCGCCAACTGTTAAACAACCTAGTTAGAGGACCCACATCATCTAAAGGCACCAATTCTGTTCGAGCAAGGTAATTGGTCTTCATAACACCGATATCTTTACGCTCTTCAGCTACCTCAAAACCTTTAGAAATAAAGAAACGTTTTAAGCTAGACCAAACCTGTTCACTGTTTGAGGAATCAATTTCCAACCAACGCTCAGACAGGTTGCTTTTAATAGCTAAACCTTGCGCTTTGAAGTTGGGAATATAATCATATTGATCTTTTTCTGCTAAAGCATCCTGCTCAGCTTTCTGAAGCGCTAAAGACATTTCTGTTTGCGGTTTAGCAGGATTAAATAGATTGGGGGGCATTTCAAGAGATTTAACTAACTTGGCTTCATTGTCTCTGTAACTACCATCAGTACCGAACATATTCGAAATAGTAGAACAACCTGTTAAACTCAACGTCGCAATCGATGTTGATAATACAAATGTTTTTGCATAAAGACGCATAAAACTTTTTACCTTTAGATTAGTCAATAAAATACACTTAGTTAAGTGCTATGCCAGCTTCAATAAGCGCTTTACGCACAATTGGTTTACAAGATTCTGATAATGGCGTCATAGGTAAACGAAGCGTTCCTCCCATTAACCCCATTTCAGCAACGGCCCATTTCACAGGAATTGGATTTGACTCAATAAAAATATCCCTATGAATAGCCTGAAGTGGAGCATCTAACTCTTTAGCTTTGACTTCATCTCCAGCCAAAGCGGCAGCATAAGCATCATGTAACTGCTTAGGCGCAACATTCGCTGTCACAGAGATACCGCCATGACCTCCTGCCAAAATAAAATCAATTGCCGTTGCATCGTCACCCGTATATAAATCAAATTCTGGCGACACCCCAGCTTTAATCTGCGCGACTCTACTGATATCCCCTGTTGCTTCTTTGATACCAATAATATTTTTAACCTGAGCCAGCCTAATCACCGTTTCTGGCAATAGGTCACAAGCAGTACGGCCTGGAACATTGTATAAAACCTGAGGAATATCAACCGTTTCAGCAATTTTCTTGTAATGCTGATATAAGCCTTCTTGAGTTGGCTTATTGTAATATGGAGTCACTAACAAACAAGCATCTGCCCCAGCCTCTTTAGCGCATTGTGTTAAAGAGATTGCTTCACTCGTTGAGTTAGCGCCCGTTCCAGCAATCACTGGAATTCGCCCGTTCACTTTTTCAACAACAAAACGAACGACTTCACAATGCTCTTCCATATCTAAAGTAGCAGATTCACCTGTCGTACCCATTGCAACAATGGCATCGGTTTCAGAAGCTATATGGAATTCAATCAATTTTTCTAGGGCGTCAAAATCGACAGATTCATCTTCTAACATCGGCGTGACTAGCGCCACCATACTGCCTCTAAACACGGTGAATTTCTCCATTCATTTTACAGTAATATAAAAAGTGTAATATTACCCTTTCCACCCCGACACTTCAACCAATTAATGGCGTTTATCCCAGACTCTTAACTTACCCAAAAGGACTTAAGGATAAATAAGAAAAAACATCACACATTTACGGTTGATTAGAGTAATGAAGTTGGGCATACTGAAAGCGTTCACATCTAATTTGGAATAGCTAAATGAGTATAAAAATTGGAGACAAACTCCCTCCTTTCAATGTAAAAGCAACATCAAACCTAACCATAACCAATCCAGATCTTATTGATAAATACACTGTCATCTATTTTTACCCTAAAGACAGCACTCCAGGCTGTACAACCGAAGGCCGAGATTTTAGCGCCCTTCAGGCTGAATTCGACCAACATAACACACAAATCTTTGGCGCCTCTCTCGACAGCATGAAACGTCACGATAACTTTATCGCCAGACAAAATTTCACTTTTAACCTCATCTCAGATCCCGAAGCAGAATTTTGCAATCTTTTTGGCGTCTATCAATTAAAAAAGAACTTTGGTAAAGAATATATGGGAATTGTGCGCAGCACCTTTCTTTTTGATAAAACTGGCACCCTTATTAATGAATGGAGAAACGTTAAAGTAAAAGGACACGCACAAGAAGTACTCGACACAATTAAAAACCTTTAAAAAACATCATTTAAAACACCTAAGGATTTCTCATGACCAATGAAGCAAAAAGGTTATTTATTCTAGATACAAATGTTTTAATGCACGATCCTATGGCTCTTTTTAACTTTGAAGAGCACGATATATTCATCTCCATGACCGTATTAGAAGAGCTTGATGCTGGCAAAAAAGGCATGTCTGAAGTCTCCCGAAACGTGCGTGAAACCAACCGATTAATTGATGAAATCATTAGTGATGCAAGCTTTGAAGATATCAAAGCAGGTCTTTCATTAGAACGAATCCATCCAAACTCATCGCAAGAGCAACTCCATCTTGGCAAACTTTTTTTTGAAACCGAACCTTTAACCTACGATCTTCCCAGCTCCCTTCCTAGTCACAAAGCAGATAACCACATTCTGCAAACAGGGCTTGCTCTAAAAGAGTTGTACAGCAACCGAAACGTCACACTGGTTACCAAAGACATTAACATGCGTATTAAGTCTTCTACGGTTGGTTTACATTCAGAAGATTACTACAATGACCGCGTTCTAGAAGATGCTGATCTTCTCTATACTGGTTGGGAAATGCTTGAACCGCATTTTTTTGAAAAACACGGCAAAACTATGAAGTCATGGCAAGAAGGCAGCCGAACCTTTTACGAACTCGAAGTCGATGAAAAGTGCAAATGGCATCCAAATCAATGCCTTATCAGTGAAAATGATGCTGGATTCAACGCCATCGTTAGAGAAATATCTCACGGAAAAGCCATACTTGAGTACTTACATGACCATGAGAATCCCAATCACTCTATCTGGGGAATAACAGCAAGAAACTCAGAGCAAAACATTGCACTAAACTATCTAATGGACCCTGACATTGATTTTGTTTCATTACTTGGTACAGCAGGCACAGGTAAAACACTATTAGCACTGGCTGCCGCACTTGAACAGACCTTAGATTTGAACAGATACAACGAGATTATTATGACTCGCGCAACGATTCCTGTAGGCGAAGATATTGGCTTCTTACCAGGAACAGAAGAAGAGAAAATGACGCCTTGGATGGGAGCCCTAATGGACAATCTTGAAGTATTAACCGATTCCGACGGCTATACCGATTGGGAAAAAGAAAGCACTCAACAACTACTCAGTAAGCGCATAAAAATCAAATCAATGAACTTTATGCGTGGACGCACTTTCCAGAAAAAATTCATTATTCTTGATGAAGCGCAAAACTTAACCCCTAAACAAATGAAGACACTAGTTACTCGCGCAGGAGAGGGCACGAAAGTAGTTTGTTTAGGAAATATAGGTCAAATAGATTCACCTTATTTGACCGAAACAACAACAGGTTTAACCTATATCGTTGACCGATTCAAAAACTGGGATCACAGCGCACATATCACACTTCAACAAGGTGAAAGATCAAGGCTTGCAGAGTTCGCTTCTGACAACTTATAACACCCTTACCCCATAAAACAAAAAAGGCCCACAAGGGCCTTTTTAATGAATCAGATACAGAAACTACTTTGATCTGCCTAGCGCCTGTTCTTCTTCAGTTGGCACTCTAAATCCTAACTCAGTCGCTCTTTCGCGACAATATTCCACTGCAAACTCAAGCAATTCACCCACTGCACGATGACGGAATTTGTGCTTTTGTCTTACATGAGAAAAAGGACGTAAAATTGGTGGGTCTAAAGGAATCGCTTTTAAAGTCCCTAAACGTAATTCTTTTGAAAGCGTGGTACGAGATACAACCGCCAAACCGACTTCAGACTCAACAGCCATCTTAACCGCTTCTGGACTACCTAACTCCATGACCACATTTAAATCACTGTAGCTAAAGCCTTGCTCACGAATATAAGTATCGATTACCGAACGAGAACCTGAACCTTCTTCACGAGAGATATAACCAAACTTACGGAAATCTTCAACCGTGACTTTATCTCGCTTAGCTAAAGGATGGTCTAACGGGCAAATCAACTGCATTTCATCAATACGGCAAACGTCAACTTCAAGGTTCTTGTTTTGCACAGGAGCTTCAACCAAACCTAAGTCAATCATATTATTTTCGACCATAGAAACGATAGCGTCAGTATTACCTACTTGTAAACGAATATTAACATCTTGAAATTGTTTCTTAAATGCGCCCAAAAGACTTGGCAACATATATTCTGCAATGGTTGTACTTGCGCCAATAACCAAAGTACCAGTTACTTCACCAGTCAGCTCTCGTACTTCACTATTCATCTTCTCATAATGCTCAAGAATCTGATCAGCATAGTCATAAACAACCTTACCAGCATCTGTCAGAGTAATCTTATTATGGGTACGATCAAAAAGACGGGTATTAAAGAAATCTTCTAACTGCTTAACTTGGAATGTCACTGCCGGCTGAGTCATGTGAAGGGTTTCTGCCGCTTTTGTAAAACTCATTACCTTTGCAACAGTGTGGAACACCTGAAGACGTCTATCTGCCATCCGTAAATTTCCTTTATGCTCTATAAAATTAATTTGCTGCAATGAATATAGGGGTTTCGCTATTAAAAGTCAATGAACTTAATCACTGTATAAGGGTTTTTTGTCCATTTAATTATACTCGGTGCAAAACCACGACACCAATACGAGATTCATACTAAGTTTAGCGTTTTAATGGTCATCTTTATGGCGTTCAAGATTTTCTTGCCTTAACTTAGTTATACTCTCTGCCTGAAGCTTTTTCATTTCCGTTTTTAACGACCTAATCTCATTACTCATATGCATAATAATTCGCTCAACATGCTCATCATTAACAAGCTGTTGATTTGCTAAACGCTTCTCTGTTGCTTTCATGTAATCCAAAATATCACGCTCTAACTTACGCTGTTCAGAACCGATTAAGAAAGCCGAAATATTTGCAGTAACCAACGAGAAAAACACCACGCCAAACAAAATGAGAAAAACACCAAAAATGCGCCCATACTCAGAAACAGGAACAATATCCCCATAACCCACGGTCGTAATGGTAACTAAAGAGTACCAAACTCCATCCCAAAATGTCTTATCCTCCAGAAATGCAAACAGCGCCCCTGCTCCTAAAATAATAAAAGCCGATGCTACTAAGATTTGACCAAAACGGTTTCGATTTAAGATGGAGATAAAATCTTTAAAAAAACTGGTAAAAAAACGAACAAACAATAATAAACGAAGGGAGCGCACAATCAGCGCCCAATCACTACCCCAGTTAAATCCAGGAAAAGCAACTAGAACAATGGCAACGTTTAACCAATTCTCTTTAAGATAGCGAACTTTATTTTTTACAAAAAACAAGTTAACGACTAATTCAGCAAAAAAGACAAGCCAAATTAAACTATTAATCCAATGAGAGTGAATCAACTCTTCACTAAACAGCATAAACACCTGGGCAAAAACTACCAGAAGAGCAATCAGAACTATAAACTCAAACATCCGACCTATTTTTTGAGCCTTTTCAGACTCTAAATAGTTCACCCCAGCGACACCTAAAAGCGCATTTAACCTCATAATTTATTTATATTCCTCGTAAAATTTGTTAGCTTTTAGGAAAATTTTTAGCGAGCCTTGGTAGAGCTTCACGACCATTTAAAGCTTGCCCCATCAACCAATTTTTAACAAAAGTCAACTTATTCGCCATCGGTAAAAATGGCTTTCTAAAGACCGTTTTAAGAGAGGCGTCTTGTTTAAATAACCAGTCAAAACCTTCCATCGACCTTTGAACTAAAGCATTATCTCCACGACGCCATCGCTCATACTTTCTTAAAACAGAAAAACTACCCCAACGCTTAGACGCATCTTTAGCGTTAATGATAACCTCCACCAGCGCGGCCGCATCTAACAGGCCTAAATTAACCCCCTGACCAGCTTGAGGGTGAATTGTATGAGCCGCATCCCCCACTAAAGCGAGGTTCGACTTTACATAGTGTTCAGCATGCCTTCTAACCAATGGAAAAGCCCCTCTTTCTGCAACTTCAACCACCTGCCCCAAACGATAATCCGATGCTTGGGATATTTCTTTTGCAAACTCTTCGTCTGACAACCCTAATGCCCACTGCATTTTATCCATTGGTAAATACCAAGCAATTGAGCTGACATTATCCCCCATCGATAAAAAGGCAAAGGGGCCATTTTGGGTATAACGTTGCCAGCAAGTATCTTGATTTGACAGTTCAGTCCTAACACAACCCACCACTGCGCACTGCTCATAATCATGGGTATCTAAACCAATATTAGCTAACTGACGTATCTTTGAAAAAGCACCGTCCGCACCAATAACTAATTCTGTTTTTAAACAACCGATATTCTCTAAGGTTAACCAGGCCTGGTTATTTTTAAAATCTAAGGCTTCAATATTCACGCCAAATAGCACTTTAATCATATCGCAAGCTTCAACTTGCTCCCACAAGGCCGCTTGAATAACATCATTTTCAACGGTATAACCTAGGTTTGGCTCGTTCATATCTTGAGCAGAAAAATGTACCTCACCTGGCGTCACTTCATCCCAAACATGCATAGCCGTGAAGGGGTGATAGCGCCTTTTTTCAATACCCGCCCAAGCACCTAAGTTTTTTAAAATTTTTTCAGAAGCTCGCGTTAAAGCACTCACTCGAACTTGATAAGGCTTTTCAGAACTCCACTGCAAATCAACAGGCTTATTCTCTAGCAAAAGAACCTTTATACCCTGTTGACCTAAGCCTAAAGCTGTTGCAGCACCAACCATCCCGCCGCCCACAACAACAACATCCCAAACACTGTTTTTTAAACCTTCAGTTTGAATAGATTCACCACTCATGCTCGGCTACCTCTCATTGCAAATTTTGAAAAACGGCGTTTTAAACCAGGCATTGCTTGCATTGCCATTAAACCGATACCTCTTAGGTGACCAACTAATGGAGAAGAGTGTTGAAAAATTTGAATTAAGCCATCGGTTAACCCCATTACCTTCTCATGATCAGGAGCACGACTTTTTGCATAATCATTTAACCAGGCCTGCTCACCTAAACCTTCACATTCAGATAAACCTTGTAGAAAAACCTCGATATCTCTAATACCTAAATTTAAACCTTGTGCGGCAACTGGGTGTTGAGTATGTGAAGCATTTCCCATCAATACCGCACGCCCTTTTGTCATTTGCGGAACATAGGTTTCTTTTAATGGATATACAATACGTGGACTTATTTTGACAAAACGACCTAAACGCTCGCCCATTTTGGCAGTGAATAATGCAATATACTCTTCATCAGATAAAGCTTGAATATCAGCCACTTGTTGTGCTGAGCAAACCAAAACGGCTTTATGTGAATGGCCAAACATAGGCAATAAAGCAACAGGCCCTTCTGTTGTAAAACGTTCATACGCCCATCCGTTAGGATGCAGCTCAGTCTCTATTTGTGCCAAAACACCAAACGCATCATAAGACTTCTCTTCAATCTCAAGACCTAAAATCTCTCTTACTTTAGATTGCGTTCCATCTGCGCCTACAATCAGCTGGGCAGAAACCTTATAAATAACCTGCCCTTCTTGCTCAGGATTTAATGCCACTGTTATTTGAACAGCATCATCGGACTCAACAAAACTTTCTAATACAGCAGGGCAAAGTAAACGGATATTCTCTTCTTGATTGGCTAACGTCCATAAAACGGCACCTAAATCACTCGACTGCACACTAAAACCTAGCGCATCCACATCCACCTCTTCTGCATGCAGAGTGGTAATCCCCATGTAACCTTTTTGTGACACATGAATATGCTCAATGGACGTGGTAAAAGGCTTTAACGTTTGCCAAACACCAATCTCTTCAAGAAAGGTTTGTGAACCTTTCGATAAAGCCAAAACGCGGCCATCAAATGAATTTTGAGCCTCTTCAAAATCATTCTTTTTAGGCATAAAACGTTCAGCTAAAACGACTTTTTTGCCCAAACGAGACAGCCCAATAGCAAGCATAAGCCCGACAGGACCGCCTCCTGCAATAAAAACATCAGCCTGGTAAGTTTCAGTTTGGTTTGGTTTATTTGTCATCAATATATTTGCCCAGTTCTATTTGATTCGTTACAGCCTATTCGAAAATATTAACTAATCGCCACAAGAGGCCATCCAAGCCTCAATCTCTTTAACCGTTCTTGGTAACCCTTTTGTTAAAACTTCATGACCCGATTTAGTAACCAAAATATCATCTTCAATACGAATACCAATATTATGCCACTTACCATCAACACTCTCATGTTCAGCAGAAATATACATGCCTGGTTCAACCGTTACGACCATTCCAGGTTTAAAATCACGCCATTGCTGGTTGATTTTATACTCACCCACATCATGCACATCCATTCCTAACCAATGCCCAGTACCATGCATAAAAAAGGGCTTATAAGCTTCAGCTTTAATCAGTTCATCGGTATCACCTTGCAATATACCCAACTCTACCAGGCCTGCTGTTAACACCTTAACCGAAGCTTGGTGAGCCTGGTCATAACTAACATTTGGTTTAATCACTTCAATTGCTGCTCGTTGGGCTTTTAAAACCAGGCTATAAAGTAACGCTTGAGCTTCTGAAAAGTGACCACTTGCAGGAAATGTTGTGGTGATATCCCCCGCATAACCCGCCCATTCTGCACCCGCATCAACAAGCAATAAAGCTTGTTTATTAATTTCTGAACGATTTTCTGTATAGTGCAAAATACAAGCATTTTCAGCCGAAGCGACAATTGAACTAAACGCCACTCTTGGTGAACCTTGCCTAACAAATTCGGCTTCTAAGGCCGCTTGAACCTGATACTCATAATCACATTCTAAAACAGCACGCATTGCCGCTAAATGACCCTTTACCGAAATTTGAGCCGCATGACGCATACGCTCAATTTCTTCAGGCGTTTTGCAGACACGCATTTCATGAAGGATCTTATCCAAGTCAGAGATATTTGAAGGGGCTGAAATACCTTTTCGCACTTTCTGTTTAAGTGACGTAATCCAGCTGTTTAGTAATTCGCTCCACTGGTTCAAATGACTAAAACTAAGGTAGATATTTTCAATGTTTTCTAATAAAACAACCGCTTGCTCTTCTAATTCATCAATCGACCAGGCCTGGTCAGTTAACAAAGCATTACACGCGGCATCTACTCCCAAACGTCTTCCTTGCCAAGTTTCTTGCTCTGGATCTTTAGGGCGTAAAAAGAGCACACTTTGTGTTGCCTCTTGCTTAACCAGAAACAACACAGAATCAGGCTCAGTAAACCCCGTTAAGTAGAAAAAATCGCTTTCGGCTCTAAAAGGAAATTCGACATCACGATTGCGTATTTGTTCTTCTCCAGAAGCAATAATAGCCACGCTATTATTTGGCATTTTTTCTAAAAGACGTTCTCGATTCTGTTGATAAAAATGATTTTGATCCATAAACTCCATGTCCTGATTTGCTAATTTAATGCAGAGTATCTGTTTCAGGCGTTGCGTCCATAATTGGAGGTGCCTGTGTTGGATTTAACTCTTCATTAATCGTTAAAATACCAACACGCACAAACTCAACTAATTCCATAAAGTCTGACTCTTCAGCATCCGTTAGTTGCTCTGAATCACTCAAACTGCCAATATCTATACGAGAAATTTGACCAAAGTCTTCAATCAACTCGCGTACTTCCTTTGGAATCTCATTTTCTGATTCATTCAATGCGCCAATCAATCCTAACCCGTAAAGAATACCTTCACACAACTGCCCCAACATGGCAGCTCTAAACACGAGAGATTCTGTATCTTCAGGAATACATAAGTTCAGTTCAAAACCTGAACCATTCATGCCTTTATTGGTCTCTTGGAAAACATCGTCCAACACCTTTAAAAAAGACTCTTTTACCGACTTAATCTGCGCCTCTTCAATGAGCTTTTTAATCCATACAGCCTCTTGTATATCACTATCTCCGCACAACAGGCCTATAAGCATACCTTGAATAAATGCTGGTGACTCGAGTTCGGGAAAAGGTGCAATCACCTCATTGACTTGTTCAAAATCCATTACAACTATCTCTTGTTAAACTTGAATGATTGGGGAATAATATCAAATTAAAGTGGTTACCGTTTAATCAAATACTGAAAGCAAATGGATTTTAAAGCGCCCTTTTACCATCAAAAGAACCCCTTCTAAACTAAAGACCAGGAGTGTCCAGTGCTAACATTAACCTTAATGAATCATACTTTTGAAATTCCATGCGAAGCCCACGAGCGTGAAAAGTTAATTGAAGCCGCCACCCTACTTGAAGATAAACTTGACCAACTGCCTGGTTTAAAAGGCGAAAGTAAGGTGCTAATGGTGGCGCTTAACCTCTGTTTTGACTATTTGCAACTAAAAGAAGATACCACTCAGTACAGTTTAAGATTGGAAGATCAACTTGATACGGTTATTAACCAAGTTGCCAGCGAGTCGAAGCAAGAAACACCAACCAACGTATAACTCAGCTAACCTTATGTGGTGGCTACCGTAAGAAATGCTAAGTAAGCTCGCTTAGCATTGATTATTTTTGCCCTTTTAAATAAAAAAAACTAATCAAAAATCACTCACTCCTCAAGCATTCAGCTCATTCTATTTGATATAATACTTTCACGGCATATGGTTACCAAACATAAACCCCGTTCCGATAATTACAATATTGGGGTCAGATGCTAAAAATGGTGTGCATCTCGTTAGCTTGCTAACCCGAGAAGCCTAAATTTTTTGAGGAGACTGCCACCTGGACTTTACGGTCTAGGGATTTTAGTTTGGTGGCTATGTGCTTTTTTCTTTTTTGAGACCCCATTTTTATGAGACCTCTTGATTCAACAAGCCTACGTAAACACCTCAGAAATAATCGAAAAAACTTAACGGTACTTGAGCAAACAGAACACTCTGAACTCGCATTCCAACACGTAAAACACCTTCTTGAATCCAATTCCTATTTTAGAACCCCAAAAAAGATTGCCCTTTTCTTATCGCAAGATGGCGAACTATCCACTCAAAAAACAATTCAACACCTTTGGGAAAATACCAACCACCAGGTTTATCTCCCTGTATTGGAAACCCGGGATGAATGGCATATGGCCTTTGTTCAATACACAAATCACAGTGAAATGATAGCCAACCAATTTGGTATCCAAGAGCCATCAGCCCCACTAAATAAACACTTATCTGGCGAAGCGATGAATTGGGTGTTTATGCCATTAGTTGGCTTTGATAAACAAGGCAACCGTTTAGGAATGGGGGGGGGTTATTACGATCGAACATTTGAGTTTAAACTGCATCAAAAACAATCCTCGACCAAACTCATTGGTTGGGCGCATGAATGCCAAAGGGTTGAAACCCTTCCCGCTGAACCATGGGATGTTCCACTAGATGGAATTTTGACAGAAAAGGGCTTTAAACTATTTTAGAAATAGGCTGTATCCCCTAGCCATCGCTCTTTATTTACCTACAAAAAAGCGCCTTTCGGCGCTACTTTCAAGTCAAACTCATCACTCAATCTTATCAAGCAATCAAACCTAAATACCTGCGAGTAATTTCTCTGATACTGGGATTTTAAGTTTCTTGCCTACATATAATGAATTCGCATTTTTAATACCATTCAATTTTTTCAATGTTTTTGTGCTGACTTCATAGTTTGCTGCAATTTGTGAGAGCGTATCTCCCTTTTGTACTTTGTATTGAACGTAAAGTGTTTCACCCCAACTTGGTTTTTTACCATACTGATCAACATACTTATTTAACCCATCGGCAATGGCATTTGCCATTTTCAATTGAAACTTTTTACTCATTAAATTTCTAGCTTCATGCGGATTCGAAATAAAAGCTGTTTCAATCAGTAACGAAGGCATATCAATTGACTTTAATACTGCAAAACCCGCTGATTGAACCGAATGCTTGTGCATTTTCACAGTTTTTTGCATCTCTTTTAAAACCGTTACCGCTAATTTTCTACTGGCTTTAATGTTTGCATCTCTAGACAAGTCACTTAATGCAAATGCCACATCGTCATCTAAGCCATTTAAGCTAACGTCCTGTAACGAGGCGTTTTCACTTCTTGCCAATAGTTTTGCCATCGTGCTACTCGCACCACGTTCAGACAAAATATAAACCGAGCCGCCTCTAACAGAGTGGTCGTGAAAAGCGTCAGCATGAATTGAGATAAATAAATCGGCGTTTTTTTGTTTAGCAATTTGTACACGTTTAGAAAGCGGAATAAAAACATCTTTATCTCGTGTTAATACCGCATGCATCCCAGGTTGGCGGTCAATAATTTTCTTTAACTCTTTTGCCATAGTTAAGGTAGCATCTTTTTCATAGATACGGTTATGACCGATTGCTCCAGTGTCTTTTCCACCGTGTCCAGCGTCAATGGCAACCACAAACTCATGTGATTTGGCAAAAACAGCACTCTCTTTATTCAATAAGCTCTCAGTTTTTTTATTAACGCTCGGTTTCGTTGCTTTAATCATTTTTTGATTATTATCAACACTTGCCATTTTGACTAACGGAGCCGTTATTTTGGGAGGTGTATTAACTTCTTTTTTAATTGATGTACTACTGGCTGAATGTGCAGTTAATACCGCTTGCTGAGTGACTTTAGTCTTGGTGTTATCCAATGCTTCAGACTTTGATTTGCTTAAAACTGTATTTTTTGATAATGCGGGTTTAACGTTGTTTTTTGTTGCTTTAGCTAAGGACTTATTGGTTTTTGTAATAATTTTTTTGTCCGTTAAATCGACAACTAAACGTGCTTTTTTTGAGTTTTCATCTAATAAAAACGCTTTATATTCGGGCGTTTTATGTAAATCTAAAACCACTCGAACACGTTTACTGTTTTTAGATACACGAATTTTAAAAAGGCGACTATCAGTGATATGTTTGTTTTTGAAAGACAAGTAATTCGCCGTATTATAAAAATCAACAACAAGGCGAGATGGGTTGGTGAGCTCCGACACTTTATAGGTTTGAGTATCTTTTAAGTCAAACACTACACGTGTTTTATCTGATGTCTGCCCAATACGCATTGAAGATAATACTCCACCTGCCACAGCGTTTTGCATCCATAAAAAAAGAAATGCACCCAAAACCAATGAGATTGTTTTTTTGGTCAATTCTAGCGATTTCATGTTCTTAGCCCAACCTTTTTACTTTTTTACTTTCGCAGACTCTCTTCAAAAGCCCCTTACCTAGAGGGGTATAACAAAAACCATGCCATAAAATATGTCAATTTTTTGTTATCTCAAAACCAAGATTAGTTCTCGTTTTGTGACATCAATTGCTCTACAAGTAAGTTGCCTTTTTCTGAAATGCCCTCAAGAACAACTTTTCGACCTTCATCTGCATAAAAAAACTCAAATTTAACGTCTGCCTTGGGCAAAATAGGGGCGCCTTTTTGAGGCCATTCAACTAATGCAACGTAATTTTTCTTAAGCAAATCTCTTATGGCTAAATACTCTAACTCTTCTGGATCGCAAAGTCTATATAAATCAAGGTGATGTATCGTATTTGTAGAAAAATTGTAACTTTCAACAATAGTATAGGTTGGGCTTTTAACTTTTTGACCTGGTAAAAAATACTGCACAAAGGCTCGTGAAAAAAAAGACTTTCCAGTACCTAAATCACCATGTAAATAGAAAATCATACCATCGTCAAAGGCTTTATCTTGTTCAACCAAACTGGCCACTATCCTAGCAAACTCAATACTTTCAGACTCATCGAGCAAGTTTACTTCTGTCATCATTAGCAATATTTACCTATTTTAAAAATTAAAGATTAAGGAGATAGACTCGTATTCGTAAACGCACTATTAAGCAGATATTTATGTCTCAGTTGTGGTGCAATTACAACATTGTTAATTTGATACACTATTGTCCATGAAAGAAGCCATAATCCGCCCCAACTTGCCAAATAACAGACCCGAATATCTCGCCACCCAAATAAAAGATTGGGGCAAAGAACTTGGGTTTGCGGATATTGGTATTTCTGATATCCAGCTATCGGCTTACGAAGCCAACTATTTTAACTGGATAGGTGAAAACTTTCATGGCGAAATGGATTATATGGAGCGTCACGGCACAAAAAGAACACGCCCAAATGAGTTAGAACCAGGCACAATAAGTATTATCAGTGTTCGAATGAACTACTTTGACTCGAACTCTAATCACGCCACTCAACAACTTCACTCCAGTGAAAGCGCCTATATCTCTCGGTATGCGTTGGGTAAAGATTATCATAAACTAATGCGTAAACGACTACAGGTCCTCGCCAATAAAATTACTGAGGTCACTGAACATTTTAGTTACCGTGCCTTTTCTGACAGCGCCCCCGTCTTGGAACGCCCTATTGCTGAAAAAGCGGGGTTAGGATTTATTGGTAAAAACAGCCTTATTATTCACCCAAGGGCTGGCTCATGGTTTTTTCTTGGTGAGATTTACACCAATTTAAACCTCCCTGCTGACAAACCTTTTACTAAGCAAGGTTGTGGGCCTTGCACCGCCTGTATTCAAGAGTGCCCAACACAAGCGATTGTTGATAATGCCGTGGTCGATGCTCGTCGCTGCATCTCCTATTTAACCATTGAATTCAAAGGTTCAATCCCTATTGAATTACGCTCTCTTATGGGCAATCGAATTTACGGTTGCGATGATTGCCAACTGGTTTGCCCGTGGAATAAATTCACTGAAGCCACTGCAGAAGAGGCTTTTAAAGCGAACCATGAACTAGATTCTGCCACACTTCTTGAGTTATGGTCTTGGAGTGAGGCACTGTTTTTAAAACGTTTTGAGGGCTCGCCAATACGCCGAATAGGTTATGAGCAATGGAATCGTAATCTAGCGGTTTCAATAGGCAATATAAAAGGTGACACTCTAACGGTCGATAAGGCGAGTAAAGCCTTACAGCAAAAATTTGGCAAAATCAGCGCCCTGGTTGATGAACACATAGAGTGGGCACAGAATGAATTAATGAATCAAACCTCTAGTTTAGAAGTTACCAGGCCTGGTAACTTTGAAAACAGACTTAAAAAAGAATCCATTAAACCTTTTGTCGCTAAAAAGTACTATTTACCTAAGTTCAAATAAAAACACCTAATTCAAAGCAAACATTAAAAACCGTTATACAAAATAGTTATGCAAAATAGCATTAAGCTACCAGGCCTGGTAACGCTATACTAAAACTATAATCGGTCAAAAATAGAACCTTGTGTCGGTGTAAACAACTTAGCATAAAGCCTAGACGCATAAGTGTTTGTCATACCAGCAATATAGTCCGATATGATTCGTTGTTGTGCTTGCTCATTTTCTGCCCTTTTATATTTTTCATAAGCATTTGATGGCAATAAAGCACTGGGATTGGCTCTTAATGATTTAAACAGTTCTAGAACAATCAACTGCCCTTTGTATTCCATCTGCTTTACTTCAGGAATGGTAATCACATTTTTAAAGACAAACGTTTTTAACAGTTCTAAAACAGCCGTTTCTCCCTCTTTTAATCGCGCTTGATATCGCAATAATGGGTGTTCAAAATCTGGATTCTCATCCATATAAATCGATTCAACCATAATACCCACCATCTTGCTCACTGCATGCTTACGCCCTTTTGACGAGTTACTAAAAAGCAAATCGGTCATTTTACTATCCCACAAAGCGTACTCTTTAAATACTGGGTTTTCCATCACCTCAGCTTGCCATAAGTCACGGGCGACCATTTTCATAGCCACCGCATCTTCTAGGTCGTGTATGCCATAGGCAATATCATCTGCCAATTCCATAATGGTTGTATCTAAGGCTTTATATTGGGTTTGACGGTGACAACCTTTACAGTCTGCCAACTGGGTAAAACGTAACCTGTCTTCGGTAGAAAAAGGAGCTAAGACCCAATCGAACAACGCTTTCTCTTCTAAATACAAACTTTTAGGCGGAGACCAACGATTCATTTGTAGGGTTCTAAAGTCGTCCACTTGTGGTTCACGTAGCTGTGCTTGATAGGTTGTATTGGCGGAAATCACATCATTATAGATAGCAGGATATTTCATTACCCCCAATGCCGTTCTGCGAGACAAATCCAAACCATTGTGTGCGGTATACTCACCCAACTGAGCCAAAATCCTTAACGTTTGTGCATTACCCTCAAAGCCACCGTAATGACGCATCATATAATTTAAAGCCACCTCTCCTCCATGCCCATAAGGAGGGTGACCAAGATCATGCGCTAAACAGATTGCTTCAATCAAATAAAACGAAGGTAACCACTCCATATAATCTGCATCTTTACCATGATCGTTCATACCTACGGTAATAAGCTGTTCGACTAGGCCAGAACCAATCTGTGCCACTTCCATCGAATGCGTCAAACGCGTTCGATAAAAGTCAGACTCACTTAACCCAAATATCTGGGTTTTAGCTTGTAAACGTCTAAAGGAGGCTGAGTGAATGACCCTAGCTCGATCACGTTGATAAACGATACGGGCAGGTCTGGATGGCAATGATTGCAAACAATCTGAATAGCGTTGAGTCCACTGCTGAGTTTCGATTGAATCCATAGCGATTTTTATTCCTTCTTAAATGAATGACTGCTCATTCAAAACGCACAAAACGATCTATTAATGATGCTTATCATACTGAATAAAAACCTGTTTTCCTATTGATATAGAAATGATTACACTGTCTATCTAACAACGTGTAATCAAAAATAGACGTTTTTTACTTTTATGGTTATGCTGATGTCTTAAATGATATTGTATTTTAAAGGCTTTAATCTACAACCATATCCTAATTCAACTTATGGAGATCTTATGAACATTTCATCTCTTATCCACCCTAAAAGCAGCCTAATAACAGGCGTTTGTATAGTTCTTGTGGCTATATCGATAACGGCTTGCAGCAAAACTGAAGAGGAACTTTGTATCGATAAACAAAGCCATCTTTGGGACAATAAAACCAATGATAAGAGTGCCAATAAAGCCTATTGGGATGCCGTTGCAAAATGCAAAAAAGACTAAACAGGTCCATAATGATTTTCTTGGGGCAATTTGCTTCCAGTGAGTTCTATTGAATGTGTCATACCCAATGATTAAATATCAGACTATTTCAAAGTTTATGGCGATAAGCGCCCTCTTGCCAATTGTGTTTTTTGCGATTCTAATCTCAGTCGCACTGTACTTGATCAATCAACAACTCACTGAGCAAAAAATCAGCGATTACTCGTGGCAGTTTGATACCATTCAGGATGGATCCTTGCGCTTTAATCACGTTGACTTTATCTTTAATAACCAACTCGATATTCACCTAGAAAACATTCATTTTTCTGAAGCCGATTCCTCAGTCAAAAAAGAGCGGTTCCCCTTTTTTTCTGCAAACAAAGTCAGTATTGGTTTGGTTAAGATTGTTATTTTAAATAAGCCACAAAACCCAATTAAAAACGACAGTAACCCTACTTTACAGGCAACGCTTAAAGCGTTAACAACGCAACTACAAACAATTCAAAACAGACCTGAATGGCTAGCCTTTTTACCTCAAAAGGTTGAGATTGCCTCCTTTATGATTCAAGCACCCTGCTCAGACAAACCATGCTCTGTTAAAGGTTCTGCAGGTTTACAGCTACTCAACACCCAAACAGACATTCAGGCAGAAGGTCATTTCAAGCTCCATGATAAAGAGATTGTTAGCCCACATATACAAAGTCAGTTTTTAGTCAAGATACCTAGCCACACCAAAGAGCTAAAAGCTCCCGCCTCAAATACCCTAGTAGAATATTCGCTTGAAAGCGAGATCAAAACGGATACTAGCACAACCAGTCTGATGCAATTTTCACAAACAGGAAAGATAACGAATCAACAAGAATTATCCGTATCCAGTCATTTTGCAGGTTTACTGCCTAGCAATAAACAAAATACGCCAGATGAAGTCTGGCAAAACCTTCAAAACATTTATCAAAATTGGAGCGGTCATTCATTAGGGCTTGATTCTATTCGTGATTATTTACCTCTAAACACCTCTAATAAAGATGAGTCTCAAGCCGTTAAACTACCCTCCAATTTAGACTTTGAAATTGTACTCAACGCCGTCATTCAATTGAATTCACTTGAGAATATTAACGACAAAACAACCGTAACTGAATTATTGAAAACCATTGAATTTTCGGGCGATAGCAAAGCCCAGTTTAACGCGCCTTTTCCAATCCCTTCTCTTGGTTCAATTCAAGGCACAATCAATGCGGCACTCGCACTTAAAAAGGGGGAAGTTCAATCCTATCATTTAGCAGCCAATGGCCATTTTCAAAGAAGCCTAGTCATTTCATTACTTGATCATCAAAAAACAGAACAGTTTAAAGATTTTACATTTTCAGCAAGCACTACCCAAAAACAACAAACAGACATTAATAAGCTAAAAAAACTCCCCTTTACACTCTCAATAAAATCAAACCCTCCCACTACGCTGCAAGCTGAAGGGATGATTCAATTGGGTGAAATACCAAACTTAAATATAAATAAAGGAAGCCTGATTTTTTCAAAGCTCAACCTTGCACTGACGCATGAACAGTTACTCAAAGCGCAAACTGGAGAGCTTCTTTTTACTGGTGAACTAAAAAGCTCTGCAATCCATTTAGATATACCGAAACTTAATGTGATTGGCAACTACCAAGACAAGAACCAAAATTTGGCGTTAGATAACACCCAAATCGGTATAAAAAACCTCTCGCTAAAAAGCGAAGGACTTCATGTTTTTTTGGATAAACTTGAAGCATCGGCACAATCAATTCACCTTAAAACCGACTTGGGTTATTCGTCTAAAGATAACCAAAAAATATTCGTTAAAAAGATGGATGCGATCTTAACCAAGTCAAAGCTTGAGCCCAAAACAGCTTCAAACAAAGCTCATTCAAAGCAATTCACCTCACAATATATTGTAAAAACAGCTTTACTTGAACAACAAAATATTCAGCCTCTCTCTTGGACTTTACGAGGTAAAATCAAATCTGAGCTTCTACCAACATTGAGTTCAATCAATCAACTCAATCTACAAGGTAGCGTTTCAAACCAAGCAGGCCTGGTTGTTTTTCATAATGCCTTTTATAAACCCACTCACTTATATGCCGACTGGGAACTCCCCAATATCTATTTTTTAGCAGGCAATCCTTTGCAAAAGACTTTTAAAGATTGGCCTAAACTGCTTACTTTAGGCAGTGGTCAGCTAAAAGCCAAAGGCAATAGTCAACTAAACCTATCGGCTCAGAATAATAAAACAAGCTTGCTCAACACACTAAATACAAAAGCCGAAATTACTCTGCAAGGCATAAGCGGTATTTACAATGAAACCACGCTAAATCAGATAGATAGCCATTTAAACTTGAGTCTAAAACGAGGCGTTTTAAACAGTGAGATTAATAAATTAAATTTAGTACAAGTGAATCATGGTCTGATTTTTGGCCCTGTCGTGTTCTCTGGAAACTATCAAACCTCAATAGATTCTTTATTAAAAGGCAAACTCAAATTAACCCAATTTAATGCTCAGCTCTTTAATGGCCAGGCCTGGTTAGACAGTCAAACCTTTGATTTAAGTCAACGCATTAATAGTCAGCTCCATCTTTCTCACATTGACCTTAAAGCATTATTAGAACAATACCCATCTGCAGAGATTCAAGGCAGTGGGATTATTGACGGCAATCTTCCCTTTAGTATTGATTTGATTAAACCGCCGTTTTTTACGCTTGATAAAGGCATAATCCAAGCAGATTCTTCAGGAGGCAAAATACAGTACCATGCCGCTTCAGGTCTGAAGCAAACTCACCAGAGTATGAAATTGGTATTCAGTGTACTCGAAGACTTTCACTACTCGGTTCTAGACAGCAATGTCAGCTATGGCGCGGACAAAAAACTACACCTTAAATTGCATTTAAAAGGCCAAAACCCTAGCGTTGAAAATGGTAGGCAAGTGAATTTTAATATTCAACTAGAAGAAGACTTACCCGCTTTAATTACAACGATGCAATTAAGTAATCAAGTGAGTGAAACCATCAAAAAACGTATTCAAGAAAAGCTACAACAATAAAATGCGGCATAAAGTGAACCCACTATAAATATCACTCACAAGGCACTAGTTCATAACGATTAATCTGCTAAACTAATTTAAGTTCATTACATAGACGGAATTCACGATGCACTCACCCACAAAACAATCACTTTTATCTCCCTATACCCAAAAGGGATTAATTGTCGTATTCCTTATAGAAGTATTTGCGATTACCTCAATAACAGCCTGTACGCCTTCAGTGCAGGTTGCGTTACCCAATGAACCCATTAACATAAATTTAAATGTCAAGATACAACATGAAATTCTGATTAAAATTGATAAACAACTCGACAATATGTTCAGCAGTTCTAGCGGCTTATTTTAGGAGAAGAATATGACTTTTTATAAATCCATCCAAATATTACTGCTGAGTTTTCTCTTAGCGCTTTCTAGCAATGTATGGTCAATGAACTTGTCAACCGCCATGAATCAACTCGGTTCAGCCAAGTCTCAAGGCCTGGTTGGTGAACAAACCAATGGTTATTTAGGTGTAGTTAAAAACCAAAACAATGCGCAAGATATTGTGCAGTTAATTAACAATGCTCGTAAAGAGCAATATCAAAAGCTGGCTCAAAACCACAAGGTTCCTTTAAGTGAAATTGAACTGTTAGCTGGTAAAAAAGCAATCGAAAAAACGCCCTCTGGCTTATTCATTCAAATAAATGGGCAATGGATAAAAAAACCCTAACCCAAAACATAGAAGCCTTGATGAAATTTAATCGAGGCTTCTATTCCAATTTATTTCACCTCCAACAACAAACAATCATTTCATTAAGTTTTAATACATTTGTACTGAGTTTTCTTAAAATCCATGAACTAAAGATTGATTCACCTATCTCATCTGTTAAGATTTGTATTATTAAATACTCGTAAAAATACGATGGAGTCACAACATGAAAGCGTTTGGTTTAATTCTTAAAATTTTGGCTGGTTTTATAGCTGTAATTATCATTGCTGTAGCCGTAATAGTGGCAACGGTTGATCCAAATGACTACCATGATGAAATCACCACCTTAGTTAAAAAAGAGACTGGACGCGACTTCAAAGTCGAAAGCATGAGTCTTTCACTGTTTCCACACTTAGGAATTAACTTAGAATCCGCCTCTTTAAGTAATGCCGAAGGTTTTAGCCAGACACCTTTCGTTAGCATCGAAAAAGTACAATTAGGCGCCGCAATCCTTCCGTTACTGAGCCAAAATTTAGAAGTCGACACTTTAACCCTGCATGGCCTTAAATTAAACCTAGAAAAAAATGCAGACGGCAAAACCAACTGGGATGATCTCACAAAGCCAAAAGAAGATAAATCAGAAGAAATCGACGCTGAAATTTCTGGCCATCCTATGGATAAATTGGCATCGCTTAACTTTGGTGGTATTGATATTCAAGATGGTTCAATGACTTGGAATGACGAACAAAATCAACAAAAAGTAACCTTAGAAAATCTTAATTTCAGTAGTGGTGCCATCACCTTTGGTGAATTTTTCAGTATCGCGCTTTCTGGCGACAGTAAAGTCAGCAACCCAGAGATTGCTAGCAAACTGGCGATAAACCTAGAAGCTAAACTAGAAAAAGACGGTCAATACGCTATTCGTAACTTGGTGGTGAGTAACACCACCTCTGGGAAAGGAATCCCTGTTGAAAAAGCCACAACCAAAGTTCAACTACCGAGTTTTTCGCTCGAAAACAATATGCTCTCTTTAACCTCTCTTGCTATTGATTATGATGTTATTGGCGGTAAAGAGTTCCCATTACAAACCATAAAAGGCCAATTAAACCTATCTGATTTAACAGGGAATATTGAAAACCAGTCCTTTAAAGCAAAACAAATTTCATTAGATTCAGATGTCACGGGTGAAGCGATTCCCAATGGGAGTGCAAGCATTACACTAAATACCTCCGCAGATATTGATTTAAAAGCACAAACGGCCAAGTTACCAAAATTTTCATTAAAGCTATTAGACTTAACAGCCAATGGCGATGTGAGTGCTACACAAATCACTAGTGATGCTATCGTCAACGCTAATCTAAATATTGCTGAGACAAACTTACGTAATCTACTACAGCAATTAAAAGTAACATTGCCAGAGATGAGCGACAGTAAAACTCTAACCAAGTTTGCCGCTTCTTTAGGTGTGCAGTTTGCATCTAAGACACAAGCACTTAAAGTCAATAAACTTAAACTTAATTTAGATGATAGCGAACTGACAGGTAACGCTTCTGTTAGCCAATTTGACGCCCCCAATATCGCTTACGATTTAGCGTTAAATAAAATCAATGTCAGTCGTTATTTACCGCCTAAAAAAGAGCAACCTGAAACAACACCAGAAACACAAGGTGAAGCCGATGCCAAAATGGAGCTACCTGTTGAGTTACTTCGCAAATTAACCATTAACGGCACCATTAAAGTTGGCAGTGCAACCTATGACAAACTGAACCCAAAAAATATTGTGATGGCCACCAAAGCGGCTAAAGGCAATTTAACGGTTAACCCGTTAAAAGCCGATATTTTCAAAACGCAAGCCGTGGTTATAGCAGGCCTGGATGTAAGAGGGAAAACACCTAAATACAGCGTAAAAACCAATACCAAAAACCTACCAATTGGTGAAGTGCTTATGGCTTTTGCTGATACCGATAAATTGAGTGGTACAGGCACACTGAATGCAGATGTAACCACGTCAGGTGAAAGAGTCTCCGAGTTTAAAAAGAACCTTAATGGTAAAGCAAACGTCAACTTAGTAGATGGCGCAATCAAAGGCTTTAACCTTGCTCAGTCTATTCGAGATGCGCAAGCTAAAATCAGTGGTAAGCCAAGCAAAACACAAGATAAAGAAGCTAAAACAGACTTTAGCTCTCTTGTGGCTGATGTCACCATCAAAGATGGCATAGTCAATACCAACACGCTCTCAGCCCAAGCGCCTTTTATGCGTGTTAATGGCTCTGGTACGGTTGATTTAGGTAAAGACCAACTTAACTACCTGGTTAAAACCAAAATTGTTGCCTCTGATAAAGGTCAAGGCGGTGAAGACTTGAAAGACCTTAACGGTTTAACCATTCCTGTTAAATTAAAAGGCGATTTAACCAGTCCAAGTGTCTCTTTAGACTTAGCCTCTTTACTTGAAGAAAAAGCCAAAGCTGAAATTGAAAAGAAAAAGGACGAAGTCGTAAAAGATGTTCAGAAAAAAGTCGAAGATAAACTAAAAGACTCTCTACTTAAAGGCTTTAAGTTCTAAATGAAGGCGTTTTTAGAAATGGCCAGAAACCCAATGAGCCTTTCCTTAAATAAAGAATGCATTACATGCCTATCCAAACAGAAACTATCTAAAACATTGATTGCTCTTTTTATCACCACAAGCCTAACCGCTTGCGGTGGAGGCGGAGGCGGTGGAACTACTACAACCCCAGTTATTCCAGTAAATAATTCACTAATACCCGTAACTTACCCCCCTTTTCCTGTCTCAACAATATCTGGAACCAAAGAGCAGCAAACAGTGATTAATGCACAGGCTGCTTGGGACTTAGGTTATAAAGGCCAAGGCATAACCATTGGTGTTGTTGATTCGGGCGTTAATCCTAATCATATTGAGTTTTATGATGATAATGGAAACACTAGAATCAACTGGAGTGATGGCAAAAGTATAGAATACATTCTTTCATCAGACTCTATTGTTTATACAAATGATTATCGCGACATTGATTCCCCCGACTATCACGGAACACATGTTTCATCCATTGCTTTAGGTCGTGAATACGGAGTCGCTCCTGAAGCAACGCTGTTACCAGTAAATGTCTTTCTAGACAATTCTACCGCCTATAATATTGCCATTCATGAAGGCGCCAACTACATTGCTTCCAAAGCTCCTATTGTCAATGCCTCTATTAGTGGAATGGTTAATTTAACCACCACAGGTGGTGCCAATAGTGAACTAAACGCTTATTTAAATACGCTTCAAAGTTACGATGTAGCATTAGTCAATGCGGCTGGTAATGGTGGAATTGATGGTATAGGTGATCCAGTAGGCGCAGAACATTTTATTAATTATTCCACAGCGCAAAACTTAGCGATTCAAGCGGGTATCGAAAACCAAGTTTTATCTGCTATTGCTTTAAACGATTCTGGAAGTATAGCTAGCTTTTCAAACTACCCTGGAAGCTGTAGTGATGTAACAGGTTCACCTGACATCGCTTGTGACAGCACAGTGATGTCAGCGATACAAAATACGTTTATTTCAGTTCCTGGAGTGAGCATTGAAGCAGCTTATGGCGGTGATACAACAAGCACGGTTGAATATAGTGGAACGTCAATGGCCACCCCAGTTGTCAGCGGCAGTTTGGCAGTATTATTATCGGGCTGGAATCAACTTACTATTCAACAAGCTGTCGATATTTTAAAAACTTCGGCAAATAATACTGGCGTCTATAGCGACCCAGCCACTTATGGCGTCGGCCTGTTAGACTTACAAGCCGCTATGACGCCACTAGGCACGTTAAAATCAAGTTCATCAACCACCACGTCTTATAATTTAGGAGAGTCTAGCGTCACTATTCCCTCTTCATTAAGTGGTTTATCGAGCTTATCGGCACTTAAATCTGTGGCCTATTTTGATGATTATAATCGTGATTTTTTAGTGGATATCACTCCCGCTATTCAAATCGAAAAAACGCCTATTTCCTGGAATCGGTTTTGGGCTAACTCTCAACCTGGGCTCAATACAGAAACTAACTTTGCCAATCTGACAATCTCCGCTAACTTTGATTACCATAAGGCCAATAGCCTAAAAAACTTTGCTCTCTATAATGATAAAAGCTCCATTTTGTACGCCCAAAACAGTTCTTCAAACTTCATACAAAGCCAGTTTGCGCCTTTAACGAAACACTTTTATGCGAATAACCAACAAGATTTTGGAAATACATTCGCCTTTACACAAGCGTTAACAGCGAATCTTTCGATATTCAGTTCTTTGCAAGAAAAAGAAACGCCTACACGAGTTGGAATTAATGAAACCAAGTCGCTGGCCAAATTACAAAGTGTTGGATTAAATTATCAAGTCACACCTCATATCGCCCTAAACCTTACATCTCAATTACGAGATGAACAGGACTCATTATTGGGTATGCAAGGAAGTGGTGCCTTCTCATTTGGTGAGAGTAATCTTAGCCAAATCAATACTTTTGCTTTGCAATACAGTCATAATGGCATGCATATTTTTGGGCAAATCCAAAATGGACAATTGCTTGAATCCAACCTCTCCAATGGCAGTTATATCAATGTCAAAAATGCCGAATTAGGTCAATTAAAACTCGGTATTATGAGAGCAGTCGGAAACAATAGCTCTTGGGGTTTACAGACCTACAACTACAATACCTTATTACATTCAGACATCAACCTAACCTTGCCAACTGGCATGTCTGCTGATGGTACCGTTGAAAGCCAAACAGTGAGTTTTAAGCAAAAACGCAACTTAAACCCAGACACTATTGAACTGTTTGTTCATCTAAAAACTTCTAAACAGTCTCAACTACAACTCAATGCCATTAATAATCCAGATGACTCAGGTGTAGGCATTAGCCTTTATCAAACCTTTTAAAATGAATTAAAGAATGAGCGTAACCCCATTCACTCTGCTAACAAACAACATTTGATTTAGGCTGTAAATGGACAATAACACCACTTTAAAACGCACTTTAAGTTTACCTCAAATGGTTCTCTACGGATTGGGAACAACGGTCGGTGCTGGCATTTATGCTTTAATCGGAGAATTGGCGGGCATCTCTGGTTACCTAGCGCCAACCTCTTTTCTTTTTGCTGCAATTCTTGCTGGGCTAACCGCTCTCTCTTTTGCTGAACTTTCATGTCGTTATCCTCGTGCTGCGGGCGCGGCGCTCTATACACAGCAAGGCTTTCACTCTCATCATCTCACTTTGATTATTGGCCTTTTAGTCATTTTGGCAGGCCTGGTCTCTTCTGCAGCGTTAATTAATGCGTTCTCAGGCTATTTGAACCAACTTATTGCTATAAACAACAGTTCATCTATTATTTTGGTTACCTTGCTGTTAACGTCTATTGCGGTTTATGGTATTGCTCAATCAGTTTTTCTCGCTTCGTTAATCACGCTTATTGAAGTGGGCGGATTAATCTGGATTATTTTCATTAGCCAAGGAGCGATAGCGCAGCTTCCAGAGATTGGCGCACTACTCATACCAGAGTTTAATTTAACCAGTCTAAGTATTATTTTTACAGGAACTCTGATGGCTTTTTATGCCTTTATTGGCTTTGAAGACATGGTTGATGTGGCTGAAGAAGTTCAGGATGTAAAACGTAATTTACCCTTAGCTATCCTGATTACATTAGGCATTACGACTATTCTCTATATGCTGATAATGACCTTGGCAGTACTCTCCATTCCTCCACAAGAACTGGCACAAAGCTCAGCGCCTTTAGCCACCTTATTTACCTTGCATACAGGCAAATCTGCTGAAATCATCTCTTTGATTAGTATCTTAGCGATAATCAATGGTTCACTGATTCAAATCATTATGGCTTCCAGAGTCATTTATGGATTAAGTTACCGACACCAGCTCCCCGCTTTATTGAGCTATATCCACCCTAAAACCCAAACCCCAATAATTGCCACGCTTTTAGCTGGATTAACCGTTATGACTCTTGCTTTAATTGGGCACTTATCTACACTGGCCGAAATCACCTCCTTTCTAATGCTCATCGTCTTTTCAATTGTCAACCTAGCCCTATGGCGTATCAAACAAACAGAACCGATTATAGAAGGCTGTATTAGCCTACCTCGTTATGTAGCATTACTTGCTTTTATAAGCAGCACAAGCTTTGTGATTATTTCAATTTATTCACGTCTGGCATAAAGCCCTTGCGACTAGGTTAAACAGGTCTAAAATAGGTTTATTAAAATTCATTGTTGAGAAATTGCATGACTAATAACCTGAACGAACAAACAGCCCTAATTACTGGCGCCTCTAGCGGGATAGGTAAAGCTACCGCTGAAATCCTTGCTAAACAAGGCATTAAACTGATTTTATTAGCAAGAAGAGAAGCGCTTTTAAAGGAGCTTCAAGCAGACTTATCTCCACTCACCAAATGCCATATTGTCGCTTGCGATATCAATAACCATGGCAAACTGTTACAAGCTTTAGCCGACTTACCCAATGAATTTAAACAGATTGATATTCTTATCAATAATGCAGGATTAGCCTTAGGTTTAAATCCCGCACATGAGACCGACTGGATTGATTGGCAAACCATGATTAACACCAACTGTTTATCTTTAGCGTTTTTAACACGCCAAATCTTACCAGGCCTGGTAAAACGTAATCATGGTCATATTATTAATATCGGTTCTATTGCAGGAAGCTATGCCTATAAGGGCGCTAATGTCTATGGCGCAACCAAGGCCTTTGTGGAACAGTTCTCAAGTAATTTACGTTCTGACTTATTGGGCACAGCCATTCGAGTCACCAACGTAGAACCAGGTATGCTCAATGAAAGTGAATTTTCTTTAGTGCGCTTTAAAGGTAATCAAGAGCAAGCCAATGACGTTTATTCTGGTTTAGAGCCGTTACGCTCTGAAGATATCGCTGAAACGATTCGCTGGATTCTTGCACAACCCGCCCATATCAATATCAACAATATTGAAATCATGCCCATTCATCAAGCACTCGCAGGCCCGACAACCGTAAAAAATCTTTAAAGACTGCAAAAAACCTGAACAACTATCCTAACTAAGTTAATGATTTAACACTCTAAACATAAGTATGTTCTGATATACTCACAAAATGATTAGATACCTTAAACTCAAAATGCATCAAATTGGTAGAGCAACCAAACGCTCTACCTTTTTGAATAAGTATTTTCCAAAATTCAAAGACCGCATCTACTGGGCTGGTGATAGAACCTCCTTTGCACGTGCGGGTTTTATTGGTTCTTTTTGCATGATGCTGCCTGTGCCTTTTCAAATGGTATTAGGTTCGGTTTTTGCCTATTACTTTAGAGCCAATATTCCGCTTGCAACCGCCTTAGCCTGGATTACTAACCCGCTCACCATGTGGCCTATTTGGTATGGCGGTTATGTCTTTGGCACATGGATTTTAGGCACTCCAGACCTGTTTCAAGCCTCTGCACATATCACCATCGGCTCTCAACTTTGGTTTGATGAAGTCTTCCCGCTAATATGGAAACCGTTTTACATTGGCAATATGATTTTAGGCACTGTGATTGGCGCTTTAATGTATACCGCTATTGCGCATTTTCATTGGTCAAGCGTGGTCGCTGTTTTTAAACGTATTACTTTGCAACGTTAAGAGAACGGATCTAGCATGAATAGTAGTTCCCACCAAGAATTACTTGATTTTTGGTTTGCCGATGAGATGCAACCGCACTGGTTCAACTCAACCCCGCAAATAGATGAAGAAATTCGTAAACAGTACGAACCACTTTGGAACAAAGCGAGAGAAGGCCGTCTCAACAATTGGCAAAACGCACCTGATAGCGCTTTAGCCCTAATCATTTTATTAGACCAACTCCCGTTAAATATGTTTCGCGGTCAGGCTAAAGCGTTTAAAACAGAAGCCCAATCTATACAAGTAGCAAAGCATGCCATTAGTCGAGGCTTTGATAAAAAGATTCCTAAATCACAACTCATGTTTATGTATATGCCATTAATGCACAGTGAAAACTTGGCTGACCAAGAACAATCGCTCAAACTTTTTACTCAAGCCAATCTAACCAACAATATTCGCTTTGCTCAACACCATAAAGAATTAATTGAAAAGTTTGGTCGCTTTCCTCATCGGAATACCATTCTTGGTCGAACCAGTACACCAGCAGAGTTGAGTTACCTTGCATCAAAAGAGGCTTTTACTGGATAGAATGAGAAAGCTACTCATAAAAGGACTTCATTAATAACCTCGATATTAAAGGGAAATGCCTTTAATCAAAATAAAAATGATTAGCAACTTACCAGGCCTGGTAAGTTTCAAATATCGTTTTATTAGCTAATAAATATGACATCACATTCATTACATAATCATGTTTCATGAACTCTTTGACATGCTAAAATACGCGCAATTTAATCGTTTTGAAAATTCAAGGTAATTCCCCAATCATGAGAACTTCTAATTTACTTATCTCTACCACACGTGAAACTCCTTCAGATGCAGTGGTTATTAGCCACCAACTCATGCTTAGAGCAGGCATTATTCGCCCTTTAGCAGGTGGACTATATAACTGGCTGCCGCTAGGTGTACGTGTTTTAAGAAAAGTAGAAGCGATTGTTCGCGAAGAGATGAACCGTTCAGGCGCGCAAGAGGTGTTAATGCCAGTGGTTCAACCAATGGAGCTCTGGGAAGAGTCAGGTCGTGCACAAGATTACGGCCCTGAACTATTGCGTTTTATTGACCGTCATGGCAGAGATTTTGCATTGGGGCCAACACACGAAGAAATCATTACCGATTTAGTACGTAAAGAGATTCGCAGTTACAAACAATTACCAGCCAATTTTTACCAAATCCAAACCAAGTTCCGTGATGAAATTCGCCCACGTTTTGGGGTAATGCGTTCACGTGAATTCATTATGAAAGACGCCTACTCTTTTCATATGGATAAAGAGAGTCTGCAAGAAACTTACAATGAGATGTTTGATGCCTATAACCGTATTTTTACACGATTAGGTTTAGATTTCCGTCCAGTTCAAGCCGACACGGGTTCAATCGGTGGTGACGCTTCTCACGAATTCCATGTATTAGCCGAATCAGGTGAAGACGATATTGCTTTCTCAACGGCTTCAGACTTTGCCGCCAATGTGGAACTGGCCGAAGCTTTAGCACCACGTGGTGAACGTGCAGAAGCCTCTGAAGCGTTTACTGAAGTTGAAACGCCAAATAAACATTCAATTGAAGAGGTCTGTGATTTCTTACAGCTTAAGAAAAAGAAAATCGTCAAAACTTTATTAGTAAAAGGGGCAACAAAAGACGCTCCAGTTGTGGCTTTAGTCCTTCGTGGTGACCATGAATTAAATGAAATTAAAGCTGAAAAATTAGAGCTTGTTGCCGAACCATTTGAAATGGCAACCGATGAAGAAATTTTGAATGCAGCAGGTTGTAATGCGGGTTCTATTGGCCCATGTGGTTTAACCATTCCAGTGATTGTTGACCGTACTGCCGCACATATGAGTGACTTTGTATGTGGCGCAAATAAAGATGGTTTTCACGTTACAGGTGTTAACTGGGATCGTGACGCAACCGCCACTTTAGTTGCCGATATTCGTAATGTGGTTAAAGGGGATCCAAGCCCATGCGGTAACGGTAAAATCGAAATCCGTCGTGGTATTGAAGTGGGGCATATATTCCAACTGGGTAATAAATACTCAACTGCATTAAACGCCACAGTTCAAAATGAAAACAGTCGCTCGCAAATCTTAGAGATGGGTTGTTACGGTATTGGTGTAACACGTGTTGTGGCGGCAGCCATTGAACAAAACTACGACGATAAAGGGATTATTTGGCCTGAAGCCCTAGCCCCTTTCCAGGTTTGTATTGTGCCTATGCAAATGCATAAATCTCCGCGAGTCAAAGACGCGGCTGAAGCGATGTATAACGAGCTAACGGCTAAAGGTATCGAAGTATTATTCGATGACCGAAGCGAACGCCCTGGCGTTATGTTCTCGGACATGGATTTAATCGGTATTCCGCATCGCATTGTTATTGGTGAACGTGGTTTAGACAATGGTCAAATCGAATACAAATACCGTCGTGATGAAAAAGCGCAAGATATTGCAGCCGATGGTTTTATGGATTTCTTAATGGCTAAATTAAACGCTTAATTATTTACTATATACAGCCACGGTTTTCATCTCGTGGCTGTTTAATCCCCCCTTCACTTTCAACCCTTAAAACACGTTTCACTTGAAGTTCTTAGCTCACATCTTTATTCTTTAAATAACAAGCATTTTGATAACAGATGAATAGCGAGGCTTTAGATGCACAGCACAATACAATCGCCAATCCCTAACCGCTCTATAGCTGGACAGTGGTTATCCGAATTCATATCAAATGAACCTTTAATCAGTCACCCAGTGGTTCTTGCCCTGCCAAGAGGCGGTGTTCCAGTAGCCTATGAAATTGCAAAGTCTTTACATGCCCCACTCGACCTTATTTTAGTTAGAAAACTAGGTGTACCACAATTCCCTGAACTCGCCATGGGGGCTATTGCGAGTGGTGATATTGAATTTCTGAACCAGACGGTGATACAAAGCTATAGTATCCAACAACCAGAAATTGAAAAAGTAAAAGCCTTTGAAACTCAGGAGCTCAAACGCCGAGAAACCTTATATAAAGGCAATAAACCTCCAGTAGTTCTGAACAATAAAAACATTATTTTAGTAGACGATGGTTTAGCAACAGGCGCGACTATGTTTGCTGCCATCAAAGCGGTTAAAAGCCAAAATCCAAGCTCTATTACGGTTGCAGTACCCGTTGCACCTGCAGACACGCTTAAACAAATTAGCCAACAGGTTGATAAGGTTATCTGCCTTTTACAACCTAATGATTTAGGTTCTATTGGCCAATATTACAGCGATTTTTCTCAGGTGAGTGATGCCGAAGTCAAAGCCCAATTAAACCAGGCCTGGTAACTAATAGGAGAAGAGTCATTTAATGGGTTATGGTTATAGGCTGATTATAGACTGGTTATAGACTGGTTATAGACTGGTTATAGACTGGTTATAGACTGGCTATAGATTACTCATAACTTACACTCCTACAAAACAAGCTATTTCCACCTCTTTAAGTCACACCAAGCCAGAGAACCAAATTTATTTTATACCTGCCTATTTTTATTCCATAACCTTGTAAAAAGCATAAGGTTATAATGGTTTTAATCTGATTTCACAGTATTTAATACCATGACAAACACCCTGCTGTTCTTAACCCGTCCCCTCGTTATTTCACTGTTATGGGTTAGCCTTGTAATCAGCATTTGGTACAGCTTGTCACCTCCTTTTGTGATTGATATTTCATTTATCCCTTGGCACTCTGAACAAATCGTTATTTCACTATTTATTGCCTTAATAACGCTATCACTGCTTAGCCCACTGCAAACAAGAAACATGCAAAAAGAACTGGCACAACAATCTGCACAAAGTCAGCAAGTTATTAAAGCCCTTAAACAAACTCACCAAAAGGAAAACTACCGAATTCAAGCTTTAATGCAAAATGAACAATTTGCCTATTGGGAATGGAATGTAAAAACCAATGACGTGCAATATTCTGCACAATGGAAAAAAATGCTCGGCTTGGAACACGACCTCCAATTAACAAGTCTTCACGACATGCAAAACCGCATTCATCCCAAAGATCAAAAAGCCGTTCAGCAAAAATTTCTCAAGGTGTTAAGCGGTAAAGAACCGCTATTTGAGTGTACCCACCGTATTCAGCATGCCGATGGCCACTACATTTGGGTTCACGATAAGGGACAAGTTTATTTAGGCAGTGATGGCAAGATTGAGCGTATATTCTCCATTCGTGTTGATGTGAGTGAACAAAAATGGATTGAAGACGAATTAGAGGTCGATTCCATTATTATTGAGCACGCACTTGAAGGTATCGCCGTTGCAGGCGAAGATTTTAAAATTAAACGCTGTAATAACGCGCTTTGCCAATCGTTAAATCAAACTCGGCAAGCGTTAGAAGGCTCAAGTTTACTTGAGTTAATTAACGGACTACAAAGCAAAGCAGATGACGCCATAATCACATCTTTAGAATCAAAAGGAGCTTGGCGTGGAGAGTTAAGTCTGTTTGATGAGAATAATGAAATCAGAATGGCAAGCCGCATTAGCATTAAAAAGATTTTTCATGATACAACCCAAACGACTCATTACAGCTTTATCCACTCGGATATTACCGACCTTAAAAAAACGCAAGCCGCTTTAGATAATCTAGCTAATGTGGACAGTGTTACAGGATTAGCCAATCGCCATAAACTTTATAATATTTTAGAAACCGCCCTAAATTCTAAAAGTGAAGTTACCCTGATGTTCTTAGACTTGGATAACTTTAAAAACGTTAACGACACTTTAGGTCACGACATTGGCGATTTATTACTCAAACAAGTTGGTAAAGAGATAGGTAAATTGATCCCAAACAACTCACTACTTGCTCGTGTTGGTGGTGACGAATTTGTTTTTTACTATGAACCACATTTGAGCAATTTATCGTCAACCGAAATAGCCCAACGTATTACAGATCGACTCAAACAACCTTTTGTTATTAAAAATCATCAAGTTCATATTGGGTCAAGTATTGGCATCGCCCACTATCCTCAACAATCTTTTGATCGCCAATCACTCATAAAAGCGTCGGATATGGCCATGTATCAAGCCAAAAGAGCTGGTAAGGGTCAGTTTAGAGAGTTTTCTGAAGAATTGACCCCAAATGAATAACAAAACTATCATTCAATAATAAACGACTTTGCAAGCACCTATGAATTGGGTCATGCTACAATCTTCAACTCATTTTAATTGTTAATTTACCAGGGTAACCATGGATATTTTTCAAAAAATCTTTCTTTATTTAGGCGCACTCATTGCCGCAAGCTTTTTGATTGTTGCCTTAATTGCACTTTCTAATGCAGAGAATGGCCAACTTACCGTAGAAGGTTTGTCTCATTTAGAAGGTCAGTTTGTTTCTTTTTATGAGTTTTTTCGCTGGATCGTCTATGTTTGGATGGCATCGGCCATTTTCTTATTTGCACGATTTTTAATGAGAATGTTTAGAAAATAGTCCAACCTCTATAGAGGTTGGCTTTAGTGAGTGTATATGATTAAGGGGATGTATTCCCTTAGCCCGATAAGTATTCCATTAAGTGAATATACAGTTTCTCTAACACTTTAATATTGTGCAAAGTGGCGTCTGTGTCGCAATCGACATAATTTAGTGCATCTTTATTTAGATACCAAAGTCGTTTACAAGTATGAATCGTTACCCGTAATTCATAAGGCGTTGGATTACCTGGTTCTGCCCACTGACCAGGCATCATATCGACTTCTTTGTCATGAAACTGAAAAAGCTTTCCAGTATTATTTGAGTGGTTTGATGAATTAGAACCTGAATAAATCACTCCAGATTCAACCGACATCTTAGGCATTAGATTTGCAACAGTAGCCATAATAAGGACTCCTTAATAAAAACTAAAGATCCCGAAAATTGTTTAGTTAGCTATTGAATTTAACTTTACCTCATTAACAGTATAACCTAGTAAAAAACTAGGAAATTAAACTTTTTAACTTTTCTATTTATCCCTCTATAAAAAACTCTGCGAACAGATCGCAGAGTGAATAATCAAAATATCAAATATTAGCGGTGCTAATTAAAGCCCACGCACCATTTTTCTACAAGGCTGTTTGCTTTGCACAGAGGCGGTTTCATAAGCAATCTCATAGGCAAGTGCAGCATAAGCATCTTTATAGCTCTTACCACTTTCAATATGCTTAGAATAGGCTTGTTGAACTGGTGTAGCTTGCTTAGTTTCAGCAAAACTCAAGGGTGAATTTAGCATCCCAACAATGGTAAAAAGACCTATTACAATTTTCATAATGACTCTCCTCACAATAAAAAGAGACCTCTACACAATTGAGGTCTCATAGATGATTTGCGTTATGACAAATCAATATCATTTACCGTTTTATTGTCATCGACTTCAATTAAGTCATTAAACGCATGCCAACTGGCATAGCCTAACAATGGCATAACAATAATCATGGCTAGACCCAATGTGACTAATCCCAAAACAATGGATGAAGCAATCACTAATGCCCATACGGCCATTGTTAATTTGTTTTCCATTACGACTTGAAAACTTAATACCATCGCTGATATCACACCTACTTTGGTATCTCTTAATAGCAGCGGAATGGTGACCACACTAATAGCAAATACAAAGGCAGAAACTATCGCCGCCCCCACTAAGAAATAAGCCATAAAACTCATACCTGCATCAGAGGCTAAAAAGCCCATTACCCCTAAGTCAGGGTTAACAATTAGCAAGCTATTTGATTTTACAACTGCCGCAATCAGCGGCGTGATTCGTCCCCAAATGGCAATAATAATACCCAAAGCAAGTGCAAAAAGCGCAAACTCCGTGACGTTTTTTCGCCAAGCGAACATTGAATTGAATAGATTAGGGTATTCACCTTTAGAAATATTGATTGAAATTGCATACAAGCCCGTTGCTAAGAACGGTGTTAACATAATGAAGAATGTTGATAAGTTAAATAACATCAATGGTTCAGCTTTAAAAACGCTATGTACTGCGTAGACTGTAAAAGCTATAACTAAACCATAGAATAAAGATGCAACAGGCGCGTGCGCCATATCCATCCACCCTTTTTTTAACCAAACACCAATTTGTGAGATTGAGACATCTCTAGAAACAATATGTTCTCCACTTTCTGTGTAATGATCATGTGTATTTTGAGCACTAATTAGATGAGCCATGACGCCCTCCTTGTATAGTTGTTTCAAAAAATAATAACCAACCTTTTTACTTGGTTACTATTATTTATACACACAGTTATTTGTAATTTCAAGGTTTTTTATTTTTATGAGCATATACAAAAGCTTTTAACACTGTGAAATTTTTAAACGTTTAAACCTCTAAACGGATTGGTAAAGATTAACTAAGATTAAGAGATACTCTGCGTTTATAATATGGGCATTCAGACTGCCTTTAAAAGGCAATGTCCCATATACTTTGTAACTTATTACACAACTTATTACACAACTTATTACACAACTTAATACATAACTTAATACATAACTTAATAGGCACTAAAATGGCAATACAATGGTACCCAGGTCACATGCACAAAGCTCAAAAAGAGGTGCGTGAAATTTTTAACCAGGTAGATGTATTTATTGAAGTGCTTGATGCTCGCATTCCATTCAGCAGCCAAAACCCGCTTATTGAAGAAATTCGTCAAGATAAACCCACCATTAAAATTTTAAGTAAAACAGATTTAGCTGACCCAGCCATTACCGATATTTGGCAAAAGCACATGGAACAAGAGTCAACCATTAAAACTCTAGCGTTTAATACCCAAAACTCGGACAAACGTGAACAGTTACTGAGCCTAATCAAAAAAATGGTGCCCGAAAAAGCCAATAGTGTAAAAACCATTCACGCTTTAATCATTGGAATTCCCAATGTTGGCAAATCAACCTTAATTAATAGCATTACTGGGCGAACCATTGCTAAAACAGGTAATGAACCTGCGGTAACAAAAAACCAACAACGAATTAAACTTGAAGACAATATTACTCTCATTGATACACCAGGCATGTTATGGCCTAATATTGAAAATGAAAACAGCGGTTATCGATTAGCGATTACAGGCGGCATTAAAGAGACAGCTTTTGAACTGCCAGACATTGCCTCCTACGCTGCTGAATACTTTCTTAAGGCGTATCCTGAAGAGTTAAAAACGCGCTTTAACTTAACAGAACTGCCTGAAACAGACATGGAACTTTTAGAAGCCATCGGTCGTCAACGCGGTTGTCTACGTGGTGGAGGCCGCGTTGATTTAGACAAGGTTTCGCGTATTTTAATTATGGAATACCGTGATCACTCAATTGGAAATCTCTCTTTAGAAACACCTGAAATGATTAAAGAAGAGTGGGTTCAAGTTGAAATTCAACGCAAATTAAAAGAAGAAAAAAAGCAAGCTCGTGAAGAACTCAAAAAAGTACGTCGAGCACGCCATAAAAAGAATAAACGCTAACAGCTGGATAATCATTTATGTTGAGTTATTTACACTCTTTTCACGCAGGCAACTTTGCCGATGTTTTAAAACATAGCATCAGTGCCCACATTCTTAACTACTTAATAGAAAAACCGAAACCCGTTTTTTATTTAGATACCCACTCTGGTACAGCGGCCTTTTCACTTCAAGATAATGAAGCGCAAAAAACTCAGGAATATTTAAATGGTATTGCTAAGTTATGGAATCTAACCGAAAGCGAAAAGGCCAACTTACCAGGCCTGGTAACCGAGTACATTGATTTAATAAAAACCTTTAATGAAACTCAAGCGCTAGAAACCTACCCTGGCTCACCTTGGTTTGCTAAAGAAATTTTACGTGAACACGACCGTATGAGTTTATTTGAACTTCACCCGCGTGAATTTAAAACACTTTTACAAAATATTCGTGGCGACAGACGTATTAAAGCCTTTCAAAAAGATGGGTTTCACGCCTGTATCAGCCAATTACCGCCTAAAGAGCGCCGCGGTTATGTATTGATGGATCCGCCGTATGAAGTAAAACAAGACTACAAAACAGCCACCCAAACACTGATTGAAGCACATAAAAAATTTGCGACTGGTACTTATGCCCTTTGGTATCCAGTAGTTGACCGCTATCGTATAGATGAGATAGAGCAAGACTTTATTAAAAGTGGTATTAAAAATATTCAGTTGTTTGAACTCGGTATTCAAGCAGATAAAGAAAAAGGTATGACATCCAGCGGTATGATTGTGATTAACCCACCCTGGACATTGATGAAACAAGCCAAAGACGCATTACCATTATTAGCTACATTGCTGGCGGGTAAAAATGGGCGCTATCGCTGTGAACAGTTAGTAGCTGAATAACAACGATGAAAAACAACAAATAGTATTTTAACGAAAGTGAACGATTATGTATTTTCGGATAGATAAGATTCGGCTAACTTCATCGCCTCTTCTGCGCTCATTCCTTGATGCATAAAATCATAGGCAATTTGCTGTTGCTCCGTTAAAAAACGAGATTCAAAATCGGCAATAAGCGTTTTCCAAGCCTGTTTATCTACTGGATTATCTGGGGTATGCGCAAGTAATTTAGCCAGCATAGCTAAAGCAACCGTTGTATCACTCATGTGATCGTAATACTTAGTGAAGTGTTGAAATAGGTTTTGAATTTCAGCTACATCTAAGGTTTCATTGTTTACTACTTGCAAAGTATCGGCAATATCTTTAAGCAAACTCGCACCCCATTCTTTACCCATTTGAAGTTGAGAAACGGCTAAATTCAGTGCCATACTGGCTTCCTGATAATCCGCTTCGTCAGCCGATAATTCAGAGCCATCTTCAACAAAATCAAACTCGTTTAAACGAGTATTTTGCATAGAAACCAATGCCGTTCTTTCATCGGTCATCAATGTTCTATGGTGAGCTAACAACTGTGTACTCGTGACTTGTGAAATATGACAACCACACAAAAGTCTTTCACCCTGCTGCCGTTGATGAACAACCTCAATACCTTCTAAGCAATAGATTTCATCATTTTCAGTGTTTTTAACACAAACACTAACAACCTGGCCTGGTAGAAAAAGATCTCCGTCATCAACCCAAAAACTCAAACCAGTAAGATTAACGTCATAGCCTTCAAAAGGTGATGAAAAATCACTGTCTTCTAAATTGGTAACCAGAAAAGTTCGAGAGAATCGAGAGGATTGGCGTTGTTCCAAATCCATTTGAATCATCGTCCACGCTCCCCTTCATTAGAATAGTATAAATAAAATGGTGTAAATACTCGTAACAGCAAAATCGTTAAATGCTGTGCAATTACTTTGATTTAAAGCCTAAAGCTAAACATTCAGATTCAGGCAACCAGCCTAAACAACTACGCACCTTAAGTGATTGATAATTTCTTAGAATCGGTAAAACAGTAATCATACCAAATAAGATTTGATACCAATGCCAACCAATGGCAGAGGGTTGTTGTGCCCACCAAAGGTTATTCACGCCAAAATGTTTAGTTTTAAACACAAGATGAATGGCTAAACGCCAGTATTTTAGGGCATATTGAAAACGTGTTTTTAACATCTTATTCCTTATTATTTACAAACAACCAGGCCTGGTAACTTTTATTAATCATTATTCTGGCTGTAACTCAAGCATAGGGGTATTTTCTTTAAATACCGTCGTGCCAACTGGTGCATATATTTTAACCACTTTGCCATTCACTGGTGCCTTGATATATACATATTTTGACCAGGCCTGGTGAAAAGCGACTTCCGCCTTGGCTTTTTCATAAGCGGCTTTAGCCAAATCGTAGCGTAATTGAGAAGCATCTAAAGTACGTTTTGAGGTCACGGTTCTATCATATAAATCTAAAGCCTGATTTAGCTCAATTTTGGCATCATTCATCGCAAACTTAGCCATATTTTGCTGCGATTTTAATAAGCTTAATTTTGCTTGATAACGACTGCTGTCTAAATCGAGTAATTTTTCGCCTGCTTTAACAGCCTGACCTTCTGTTACATACACTTTAGTCACTTGACCTGAAACTAATGCCCCTACTTTAACCGCTGTACTTTCTGCAAAAGCCATACTACTGGCAAGCAATAATGCACTCACGAATAAACCTTGTTTAAATTGTTTAGTCACTTTTATTTCCTTAGATACAAAATTACTCATCATAATCACCTTACGAGTCGTCTATTATTTGGTTTGAGCGAGCGTGGTTTCAACGGGTGTTAAAGCGATTTTTTCACCTAACAAATAATCTAACTGTAACCACAATAAAGCTTGTTTAAAACGCCACTCCACCATTTTGTAGTTTGCTTCTGATAAACGAACCATCGCATCACCCAAATCGGTAGAGCTCTCATTTTCATAGAGCGCACGGCTATAGTCTAAATACAAGTCAGCGTAATCACCAAAAGCTCGACGTTGCTTTTTATCAGCATCAAGCAACTTTAATTGAAAATAGATTTCGCTTACCTGAGTTCTTAATGACTGTTCTAGTTGCTGCGTTTGTGCTTTTATTTTATTAAGCTCTGCTTGAGACTTTGCCATGGCTGAGTTTTTAGCTCCGCCATCATACAACGGCACATCAACTGAAAGTGTGGCTTTCCAATTTCCTTCACGTATCTCTGGATAGCTCGATAGTTGACCAACCCACGCATCTGCGCGCAAACTTGGCGAAGAGGTTTTTTGGGCATTTTGTGCCATAAACAATTGCGCCTGCTGCGCCTGTTGTAAAGCAACCAATTGTGGGTTTTTTTGCATGACTTGTTTTTGTAAGTCCTGTAAACTCAACTCTTTTACAGAACGTGAATTAAAAGAGTTAAGTGCAGGAAAGCTGAGTTCATCTGGTCGTGCATCAGGCAGACCTAGAACATTAGCCAACTCAATTCGAGTTTGTAACTGCATCTGTTCCGCTTTCATTCGTTTAACTAATGCCGCTTCATAGCGTTGTTCTGATTCTAACAAATCAACATCAGAGAGCTGTCCTATGGCATGCCTATCTTTGACTTTATCAAAGCTCACATACTCTATGGCCATGCCTTCATTATCAATACGATATTGAAAATCGGCTAGCAAAACATTGAAATAGGCCTTAACCACATTTAAACGCTGTTTGTTTTCATACATCTCCAGCAACACAGACTGTTGTGCTAATCGTGTTTGATCAGCTTGTAACAAGGTTTCTGAACGATCAAAATCGTATAAGACCTTACCGACATGCAAAGCCAATAAATTATGAGGTTGACTCTCTTCGGCATAATCTCTTCGCCCCAAACGACCTTCTATATTGGCCTGCCAACCATTATCAACTTGATTGCCATCTAAGTTTGCTTTAGCCAAATCAATATTTGCCAACTGCATGCTAATCTCAGGAGAGGTATGGGCAAAAGAGGCCAATAAGGTAGTTAAATCTAATGGATTTGGTAAGTTTGGTTTTTGTATTTCTTGAACAACGGCTTGTTCAGGTGTTTTTTCAGTGGGTATTTCAGCTTTAGAAATAGCCGAATAGCTAACAGTCGCACTTAAAAACAGCGCAATAACTGGAAACAATTTGGCTCTTTTATTAGACAAGAATGGCTTTATATCAATAGAATGTGTGATCAAGGATTTGACCTCTTATTGGATTATTAGCAAGTAATTATCAGGCTCAATGTAATAGCCGCCAACTAAAGAAGATTCGTCATCGACCATTACAAATAAGCAGTTGTTTAGATTATTCTCTATTCGCTTTCTTGCGAGCACGCTTGTAGGCCGTGAATGACTCTTTTTTGTAACTGCCATCAATAACGTACTCAGCTAACCATTTAAACTCTTCTTTGGTGCGAGTAGGTCCAGTATATTTCACTACGGGCTTTCCTTCCAAATCAAAAATCATCATCACAGGTGTGGCGCGTACACGATATTTTTTCTCTGCAATATTTTGAGCGGTATCTTTGGTTCCATCAAAGTCAGTAATTTCGTTGCTGCCTTCAATGTCATGCATTAAGTTAGTAAAGTTATCTTTATAGAGTTTAATGACATCAGGCTCGGTCATAATCGTTGTTCTCATACGATGGCAAAACGGACATTCATCCATATGATAAAAGATAAACACCCCTTTTTTACCATCTTCCTTAGCCACTTCTAGCTCTTCTTGATAGTTACCAAACGTCTCCGAAAAAAACGCATCCTCAGCTGACCAGGCCTGGTAACTTGTAAAAAGCATAAAACTACTTAAACACAAGACAAATAGATTTTTAATATTTAAAACGGAACTCTTAAACATAATTTTCTCTCTTAACAATGAAATCAAATCTATCTTTAATTAACTAAAGTTAACTAAAACATGAGATTATTTTTTGGCTTCTTCAGTTTTCTTATCTTGAATGGTGGTATATCTTTCCATAAAGGTTTCTAACATATTTTGGTCTACCATACCTACTCTTGCTGCAACCACATCACCCGCTGGCGTAACCATATAGGTGGTAGGCAATCCTTTTAAGTCACCAAACGGCGTAGTTCGGCCATCAACTTTACCTTTAAAGCGAACTACTGGGTAGTTAATCATCTGTGACTCTGCAAAATTTTTCACTTTTTGAGGGTCATTTGCTTCGTAGTTAACACCAATAACAACGGCATCTTTATCTTTATGTGCTTCATGAAACAATACTAAATCAGGAATTTCAACCAAACATGGCGGGCACCATGTTGCCCATAAATTAATAATAACCCACTTTCCTTTGTAGTCCGAAAGATACGTCTTATTACCATCTAAGTCAATAAATTCAACATCTTCAGGTTGCTCTTTTGCATAAGATGCATTCATCCCAACTAAAAAACTCATTATCACTAAAATTAAACTGAATACTGTTTTTTGAAATTTCATTCTTTTAAATCCTTAATAGGCGCAAGCCATAACTAAACTTGTTTTAAAACTTGTTTTACAAAAGGAAGCGTTAACCTTCTTTTCTCAACCAGGGTCGCTTGTTCCAGCAACTTTAAAACGGCCAAAAGCTCTTGCAGGTCACTAGAAAACTGCTTAACCAGAAAATTCCCTACCTCATTAGGTAATTCAAACCCCATTTTGGCACTGTGTCTTTGCAAAGCTTCAATCACCTCAGCTTTTTCTTCAAGCCCCTGCATCGCAATAGGCAATACATTCATTAACGCCTTAGCTAACTCCTGAGTACAAATATCCCAATCATTAATGGCTTTCTCTCCAGAAAGGATTATTGTATGACCCTGCACACTTGATTTAGTAATTAAATTCGCTAACGCCACTTCCCACTTAGCATTACCAATAAGATGATTCATATCATCTAGGCAAACCAACGGCGTTTGCTCAAGACCATGTAATACATCAGGAATAAGCGGTAAGCCATCATCACTCATGGGTAAATAGACGCTAGCGCTCTCTTTCTCAGTGACAAATCGACAGGCCGCTTGCAAAAGGTGTGTTTTACCCACACCACCTTTTCCATATAAATAGAAAGCATTGCCACTATTTTTGAGTAGTGCGGCCTGTAGCGCATTTAAGGCAACCGCAATGGATTCTTTTTCTGTGACAAAGGTTTGAAAACACGCATCATCTCTAAGCCCTATTTTTAGTGGCATTTGTACAAACATTAACGAACCTTTTACATATCCGACTGACTAGCAGGCTCGGTTTTATTTTGAAATTGTGGCTTAAAGTTTTGATAGTGCGCGTTTACTTCAAGTTCTTGCTTGTCAGCAGAGATACTCAAAAACTGCACTTTATTCCAACGTTTAAACCAATCTAATACGGTTTGTAAATCGCCTTGGTATTCAATATCAAATTGCGCTTTACCTGCTGAAAGAGTGACCAGGTCAGCTTTTCTAATCATTGGTTGCTGCTCTTTTAAGTCTTGCTCAAGTTGATTTACCTGATCACCAAAGGTAATTTGATTCACATTAACCAAAATATGATTTTTACGTATATTTCTAACGGCGGCTAACTTAACATATTGTTGCATGATAGATTCAAACATCTGCTCCATTAATGCTTGTCGATTGGAACCCATCACAATATTTTTAGCCAATGTTTTACCCGAAAGGCTAAATAAATACCAAGCCAGCTCATACTCACCTTGGGTTTTAGCCAATAATTTAAAACTCAATAAATTTTGCTGACTCTGACTCAACAGCACTTCTTGAATTCTTGTGTAGCTACTTTCAGGATTTACAGGATAGACCCAATTGGTATTTTCATCAGGAATCGAAACCGGCAAACCTAACATCTTTGGATAATCCCTAAAATCGACATCAACTCGGTAGTCTAAAATTTCGGTATTTAATTTCACCAGGCGACCTTGTTGAACAAAAGACCCCATAACAAGCGTTTTTGGACGCTGCGAATACGCCCAAAGTTTAATGTGGTGGGCAGAAAAAGAGGCTTTGAGTCGATCGGCATCAAAGTTCATTTCAATATCTTGACCAACCGTTACCCCATCTTCCTGTCGGGCTTTGATGTTGTAACTCGCTAACCAATCATTTGCAGTATTAATATAATTCTGTCCAATTTTCGAATCTATGAGACGGGTTTGTCCAGTTAAACGCATCAGTAACAACCGCATCCCTTTTTGGGCTTGCCTAGCAACCAATGAAAGGTTTTGAGCCTCTTTACCTTGAGGTATTTTGGCCACATTTAAGGCCTCATCATAAGGTAAGGTAACCGTAAAAAAGGTTTGTGGCATAACAACCGAACTTGCAAAAGAACCAAACGGTAAAACCAACAAACTTAAAATTACTAATAATAGGTGAAAACTTCTCATATCTGACCCACAAAATTTCGTTACAATATCATAATATTTTTTCGTAAAGTCAGTACAGACTTTTGCCTGACATGGTCAGCTTTTTTCAAGGCTTGAGAGTCATAAATACACTCAATTCGCAAAATTACGAAATTGTACTGATAATACAGCCTTCAGTACCTTAACTCATTTTAAACCGTTAGATTATAGATTCGAGATTATGACAACAAATACACAATCCATTAGTTATAAAGATGCTGGTGTTGATATTGATGCGGGTAACGCATTAGTTGAAGCCATCAAACCCATTGCAAAAGCCACAACTCGTCCAGAAGTTCCTGCTTCTTTAGGTGGCTTTGGTGCACTATTTGAATTGGATATGAGTAAGTACAAAAATCCAATTTTAGTTTCAGGTACGGATGGTGTGGGTACAAAACTGCGTTTAGCCATTGATAGCGGTAAACATGACAAAGTGGGTATCGACTTAGTTGCCATGTGTGTTAACGACTTGATTGTTCAAGGTGCAGAGCCTCTTTTCTTCTTAGATTATTATGCAACGGGTAAGTTAGACCTTCCAGTGGCGACTGACGTAGTTAAAGGCATTGGTGAAGGTTGCCTTCAGTCTGGTTGCGCATTAATCGGTGGTGAAACCGCTGAGATGCCTGGCATGTACCCTGATGGCGATTATGACCTTGCTGGATTCTGTGTAGGTATTGTTGAAAAAGCTGATTTGATTGATGGCACTAAAGTTAAAGCGGGTGATGTAATGCTTGGTTTAGCATCAACTGGCCCACACTCAAACGGTTACTCTTTAATTCGTAAAATCTTAGAAGTCAGCAATGCTGATTTACAAATGGATATGGACGGTCAACCACTGATTGATGCGCTAATGGCACCAACTAAGATTTACGTTAAATCATTATTAGAGCTAATGAAGTCGGTTGATATTCATGCGGTATCTCATATCACAGGTGGTGGTTTATTAGAAAACCTACCTCGTGTTATGCCTGCTAACACTATGGCCAATATTGACACTAACAGCTGGAAACGCCCTGCGGTATTTGATTGGATTCAAGCAAATGGCAACGTTGAATTTGAAGAGATGCACCGTACATTGAACTGCGGTATTGGTTTGGTCATTGTGGTTGATGCCGCAGTGCAAGAAAAAGCGATTGAAATTCTAACTAAAGCTGGTGAAACCGTATCGGTAATTGGTCAGATTGAAACCTCAGAACAAACTGAACCTACAGTTCAATTAGTTCAAGGTTAATCAATCGATATTCCCTATCATTTAAGAGCTTAGTTTAGTCTTAACAAAACTAAGCTCTTAAAGATAAGGTTAATCTTTAAAAAAGTTATAGCTATCTATATGACTCGTTTAAAGATTAACTTTTCTCAAAGCATCACTCTTTTTTTAATTTCAAATGATTAAATTCAACCCCCTCATTTAGAAACACAGCCAATCAATATGCAATCAATGAACACTCTATCACCCAAAAAAATTGCCATACTCATCTCGGGTAGTGGCTCCAATCTTCAAGCCATCATTGACCATCAAAAAGAGCATGCTGAGTTGTATGAGATTGCTTTAGTGATTTCTAACCGACCTGACGCCTATGGCGTTACTCGCGCTCAAAACGCAGGCATTCAGACCTTAGTGATTGATCATAAAAAGTTTGAATCTCGTGAAAGTTTTGATGCAGTTTTACAAAAAGCCATTGACTCAATCAATATTGACTTAATTGTGCTGGCTGGTTTTATGCGAATTTTGACCACTGGCTTTACCCAACATTTTTTAGGCAAAATGCTTAATATTCACCCTTCATTACTGCCTAAATATACAGGCCTAAACACCCATCAACGTGCATTAGAGGCGGGTGATAAAAAACACGGCCTGAGCATCCACTTTGTAACGGCTGAACTGGATGGTGGGCCAGTCATTTTACAAGCTGAAGTACCTATTGAAACAAACGATACAGAAGAGAGCTTAGCGAATAAAGTTCACACACAAGAGCATATTGCTTACCCTCTTGTGGTGGAATGGTTCGTCACTGGCAAACTAGCGTTAAAAAACAACCAGGCCTGGTTAAATCAAAGCTGCCTTCATACTCCTATCTTGTTAAACAACCTAAACTAAGGGTATGCTAAAGAACATGCTCAGCTTACTTCTCATTAAGAGGTCTTACATGTTCAACATATCTTTCAAACATAAGCGTTTAATTAAAAAAACCAAACTTAAACACGCTTTTTATAGCGCAATCCTTTTGGGTCTATTTTCAATCAATCCATCTTATTCAGCGGAACTATCTGATTTTAAGGCAACTTATGACGTTGACGCACTCGGTTTAACGTTGGGTCAAGCAAAACACCAGTTCACCTGCCAAAACTCAAACTGTGTTTTAAAAAGTGACGCTAAACCTTCTGGTTTTGCTGCTGCATTTTTTAAAGACTCTTCTCATGAAACCATTCATCTAAAACAAACCAAAGACAATTTAACTTGGCAAAGCTACCACAAACTCGGTATTAGCTACAAAGATGACAAAGCAAAAGAGAAACACCAAAATTTTGTGTTTAATGCGGATAAAAACAGTGTTGTCTACCCTGAAAAAAACCGTGAATGGCCTATGCAACCAAAACTTTTTGACAGTATATCCATCGCCTACGCAATCCAGCATGCCGTCATCAATCAACAACCCATTGACAGTTTCACGTTACAAGATGGCAATTTTCAAGACAAACTTAACCTTAAATCAACCGATAAACATAACTTTGTTGCGTTGGATTTTGCTGATGATAATATTGATGCCGTAAAATATCGCTTTACCAGCCAACATGTTGAAATTGAGTTGTGGTTATTGCCAAAATATAATTATTTTCCAGGTAAAATACGCATTGTAAATAAAGAAGAAAAAACCATCACTCTGACATTAGCAGAGCCCCCTAAATTTTTGTGAATACAGCATTATGAAATTAAGTGATAGAGACATCATCCAACACCTTAAGGTTGGTAAAATTGCCATTAGCCCAGAGCCTGGACCAGATAAAATCAAAGGTATCAGTGTTGATTTACGGTTAGATAACCGCTTTAGAGTGTTTAATGACCACACCGCACCTTACATTGATTTAAGCGGCCCAAAAGATGAAGTACAAAAAATTATGGATACGGTGATGGGCGATGAAATTTTAATCGCTGAAGACCAAGCCTTCTTTTTGCACCCAGGCGAACTCGCTTTAGCAGCAACGCTAGAATCGATTACCATCCCTGATGACTTGGTTGGCTGGTTAGATGGTCGTTCAAGCCTGGCACGTCTTGGCTTAATGGTTCATGTTACTGCACACCGAATTGATCCAGGCTGGCATGGACAAATTGTATTAGAAATTTTTAACAGCGGTAAATTGCCATTAGCACTGCGCCCAGGCATGGACATTTGCGCTATTAACTTTGAAACCCTTTCCAGTGCCGCAACCAAACCCTACAATAAACGTGCAGATGCAAAATATAAAAACCAGACAGGCCCAACATCTAGCCGCATTAATGAAGACCAAAAATTAAATGACCGCCAGCTAGAACTTTTAAACGAACATTAACACTCAAGCTGATGCGTTAATATTGCCAAAATCCTTTTTCAGATAGATTTTGGCCAGTCTCTACGGTCATAAACCCTTCAGAATCTTTCTACTTACTATCTATATAATACAAACTAAAGCTGAGATTTCCCGAGTGGATTAAGACTAGCAACCCTTAACTTAAAAGAGATGACTAATATGAAAACCTTACTTCAATCCTTTGTTATTCTTATCAGCGTTGGCTTTACATCGATCTCTTATGCAGAACAGATGTCAAATATAAATGGCATGAACATGCAACAGATGATGGCACAAATGCAAAAAATGCAACAATGCTTACTTCAAGTTGATGAAGCTGAATTACGTCAATACGAGGCAAGGATTAACCAGCTTGAACCTGAGTTAAAATCACTTTGCCAGCAAGGTAAGCGTGATGAAGCGCAAAATAAAGCCATTGCCTTTGGTAAAGAAGTCGCCAACTCATCGTCTATAAAAATCATTAAAGAGTGTACTAAAAACATGCAAACAAATGGTTTTATGCCGCCTATGCCTGACTTTGATGACTTAGGTGATCGCCACATTTGTGATGAACGTGATAAGCATTAGAAATAATTTTTATCGCAATACTACCTACAAGCCCTTCAAAACATATTAGATAAATCTTATTTACTTACTGATTAAATTTACTGAATTGACCCCGAGTGAAAGAAAACAGATACTCTGAGGTCTAACTTATAAGGTCGCCATTAAAGTGATTTTTTTGGCCTAATTTATCACCGTAGTTAAATAAGGAGCAACGGATGCTCGATATGTTTAAAAATTTATGGTTTAGAGACACTAATGAACAAGCCATCTATATCAATGAAGTGGCTATGCGTATTCGCGCAGGCATGTTACTGCTGATTCCTCTTTATATGGGTCTTACACTTTACGATGTTGTTTACACAAGTAGTTGGGTTGTTGATGGCAATACTGCGGTAGATACTTACGATACCAACTGGGATGACCAAATTATTTACCAGGTTGAGGCGGTAAAACGGACTTATGACTACACCGTGCAAACCTGGTTACTCTTTTATGGCTTGTTTGAAATGATAGCGGGCATGTTTGTCTTAACTTCTCGCCTGTCTCCAACCATCTATTTAGCGACTTTTTTAGCTCGTAACGTTCCTCCAGTCTGGAAACCTCTCGTTCCAAAACGTTTTGCCTGGACGATAGGTGCGTCTTTAATTACCGTTTGTTTAATGTTTTTTAATCCAGATACAGTAGCTGGTTGGATTAATAGTGTGGCGGGACAAACACTTGTTTCGGAAACTGAAAACTTTATCCCTTATTGGGTGCCTGTAAACCTCGTTTGGGTCTGTATTGCATTTATGTGGCTAGAGGCTATTTTAGGTTTTTGTGTGGGCTGTAAAGTTCACTCATTATTAGTATGGATGGGCGTTATCAAAGAAGAGTGTTACGAATGTAACAATATTGACTGGGATGAAATCGCTCGTAAACATAAAGAAAAACAGGTCGCTGAAAGCTCATCAAGCTAATCTAAACTTCTACACCTAAACACTAAACAACCAGGCCTGGCTAATTCTTTTTTACCAGGCCTGGTTTGCCCTGTGATTAACTCAATTATGTAAACACAGGACAACTTCAAAAGTACTATTCCAACCTTTAATAATCTATTTTACCGCGCAAACTTTTAATCTGACCTCGCTTAGCCTTTCCTTCCAAACGCCTTTTTTGAGAACCTTTTGTTGGCTTTGTTGCAAGCCTGGCTTTGGCCACAACCATAACGGACTGTATAAGCTCTCGCAATCGTTTAAAAGCATCGTCTCTGTTTTTTTCTTGAGTGCGAAACTTCTGAGCCTTGATAACCAAAACGCCCTCTTTACTGATACGTTTATCTTTAAGTGCTAACAATCGAGTTTTATAAGGTTCAGGCAAGGAGGATTGCACAATATCAAAACGTAGATGAATGGCAGACGACACCTTATTGACATTTTGACCCCCAGCCCCTTGAGAACGAATGGCTGTAAGCTCAACTTCATCATCTGCAATTGAAATATTATTTGAGATAGTAATCATAAAAAGACAGCTTATTCATTTTAAAATTCAATCACAAAGACACTAAGACGAGGGTCTAAGTGTTTTTAATAAAGTTTAGTTTTAAATAAACTTCGTGTCTTCGTAACTTCGTGGTCAATTAAAATAACTAAAAAAATCTATTAATCATTTGTTGGTCGTAAAAAAAGTTGATAACCAAGGTTATCTTGTTCATTAACAAAGGGATAACCTAAACTTTCTAAATACGCTTCAAAATCAGCATGTTGCTCGGGTGGAACTTGCACCCCAACCAAAACTCGCCCATAAGCTGAGCCATGATTACGATAATGAAATAAACTGATATTCCACTCTTCACTCATATGAATCAAGAAATTCAATAAGGCTCCTGGACGCTCAGGAAATTGAAAACGATACAGCAATTCGTTTTGCACACCATTAGCATGACCACCGACCATAAAACGCAGATGCAATTTAGCCATCTCATTATCTGACATATCTTGTACAGAATAATTAGCTGCTTTTAATTCTGCCAGAATGGCTTCTTTTTCAGCATAACCACCCTCAGTACGTACCCCCACAAATACCACAGCGTGATTACTGTCTGAGTAACGATAATTAAACTCAGTAATGGCGCGACGTTTACCCAACAGCTCGCAAAACTCTTTAAAACTCCCAGGAGTTTCATCAATGGTGACCGCAAAGATCGCTTCTCGTTTCTCACCCAATTCCGTTCTTTCAGAAATATGGCGTAAACGATCAAAATTCATATTAGCGCCACTGACGGTAGCGGCCATATTCAAACCCGACACCTGGTATTTCTCAACAAACTTTTTAGCCCCCGCAACCGCTAAAGCCCCCGCTGGTTCAGCAATGGCACGGGTATCTTCAAAAATATCTTTTACCGCGGCACAAATTTCATCTGTTTTAACGGTAATCATCTCATCGACGCAAGTCTGAGCAATTCTAAATGGAATCTCTCCCACTTGAGCTACCGCAACCCCATCGGCAAAAATGCCGACTTCATCTAAAACCACTCTTTTATTCGCTTTAAGCGCCTCAGTCATACAAGCCGCATCTTCAGGTTCAACCCCAATGATTCGAGTCTTAGGTGAAACCTGTTTAATGACCGAAGCAATTCCAGCAATTAAACCACCGCCGCCAACGCAAACAAAAATGACATCAAGCGGTTTACTAAACTGCCTAAGCATCTCTAAAGCAACCGTACCCTGGCCTGCAATCACATCTAAATCATCATAAGGGTGAATATAAGTAAGCTGCTTCTCTTCAACCAATTTTTTAGCATAAGCAGAAGCTTGATCATAAGAGTCGCCAACCAAAACCACATTACCGCCCATATCACGAACCGCATTCACTTTAATAGGTGGCGTAGTTTCTGGCATAACAATGGTTGCTTCAACACCCAATTTTGATGCCGCCAACGCAACCCCTTGAGCGTGATTTCCAGCTGAAGCGGCAATCACCCCCGCTTTTTTCTCCTCATCAGAAAGTTGCACCATTCGGTTATAAGCGCCACGCAGTTTAAAGGAAAAAACAGGCTGTAAATCTTCGCGCTTTAAATAAATCTTATTTTGTAAACGTTTAGATAAAAGTGGCGCTAGCTCTAGCGGTGTTTCTCTCGCCACATCATAAACAGGTGCGGTTAAGACTCTTTTAAGGATTTCTTCTGGCATTCACATTCCTAACGGTTTATACCCAGTGCCTTAATTTGGATGGACAAAAAGTAAAAACGCTTTAAACATTATCAATAAATTGTCCTCATTATAGCATCCAAACACATTAAAAATTGGCGCTTATCAAGCGATAATTTAGCCTGTAAACAACCGTTTTCCATATAAAAGATAACTCTGTTGTCGAACTCTTTTATTAGGAAAATTAATCAAGCATCACTAATAATTTATATAACCATTTAACCCATTCTTAACTCTAATCAATAATCCAAACTCTCTTAAGACTTTCTTTAATGTTTAGTCAATCTACATGGTAAACTTTCAGTAATTTCTTAACAGTATTTATTTTCTCCATACTTACAATACATCCAAATTTAAATCCCTATCACTTAATAAATAAAACTCGATAGATACACGTTCTTAAGGGTCAACCATGTTCACACGTAAAAAAATCCACATTGCCATCTTATCTGCTTGTTTAGTGCCAACTTACACTTTAGCGACTGATTTAGCGCCTGTTGAAGTTACAGCAACCAAAGATACTGCACAACAAATTACTACAGACGCAACAACATTACTCAATTCAGGTAACTCCGAGACAGGAACAACCTTACGCCAAATTTCTGGTGTAGATGCTTCTCGAATGGGTGGTCACGGTGTGGATTTAGTAATTCGCGGACAAAGTGCATCACAGTTAAATGTACTGATTGACGGGGCTAAAATCGAAGGTGGTTGCCCTAACCGCATGGACCCTCCAACGGCCTATGCTGAAATGAGCAGTTTTGATGAAGTAACCGTGGTCAAAGGTGTTAACTCGGTAACTTATGGCTCAGGTGGAACTGGTGGTACCGTGCTGTTTGAGCGTAAGGCACCAACCTTTGAAGAAGGCAAACCTTATAACGGTGAAATCAATATTGGTGGCACCAACAATGGTGTAACCAAAGATATGAATGCCACGATTTCTGCTGGTGGTGACAAAGGTTATATCGTTTTACAGGGTTCAAAAAAATCAGCCGATAACTATACCGATGGTAATGGCAATGAAGTTGAATCGAGTTATGAAAGCCAACAGGGTCATATCGACTTAGGTTGGACGCCGAATGAAAACCATGAACTGCGTTTATCCTATGAAAACACACTAGTTGAAGATGCTTTATTTGCAGGTGCTTCGATGGATTCCCCTAAATCAGACGGTACAACCACCAGCCTAAGATACAAAGGCGCCAATATTTCAGAAAACATTCAAAATATTGAAGTTGATATCTACAGCTCTGATGTTGACCATGAAATGGACAACTATACTTTAAGAGAAAATACACCTGGAATGAAGTCTCTAAACATAACCAATGTTAAAACGCAGGGAGCAAAAATTCAGTTAACAAGCATGGTTGGGCACACACAATTAGATTATGGTATTCAGTTTGAAGGCGTCGATAAAATTTCCACATTATCTAATGCTGCAAGTGGTCAAAGTATGTGGTACATGTGGCCAGACGTAAAAAGTGAAACCAAAAGTATTTTTGCAGAGTCCACCTCGTTCTTTAGAGACAATCAAAAAGTTATCTTAGGTTTAAGGTATGACGCCTACAATGCCGATGCTAATGCCGCCGATTTAGATGGTCATTCAGGAGGCGGTACTACCAATATAGCAAGTGAATTATATAACGCAACGTACAGTAATAATTCAACTGACACAAATACTGAACAAGGTAACCTAAATGGCCTTTTAAGATATGAACGTACTCTTGAAAATGAAATTAATTTATTTGCGGGCTTAAGCCGCACTCACCGCTATGCTGATGCAACTGAGTTATTTATTGCGAAAGGCGGCACTAAGAATGGAAATGATATTTCATGGGTCGGTAACCCAGACCTGAATCCTGAACAGCATAACCAACTTGACATTGGAATCTCACAAAAAAGTTCAAGTTCTAATTGGTCTGTATCAGCTTACTACGATGTAGTGAATGATTATATTTTGAAAGACTTAGGTAAAAATCAAACCGCTTATCTTAAGGCACACTCAGGAGGGGTTGATAACCGTACAGTTTATCTAAACAAGGATGCCACCATTGTTGGTTTAGAAATGTCGGGTAATATGAAAGCAACACAAAATATTACGCTTGGTGGTAATGCCAGTCTAGCTAATGGAACCAATGAAACTGACAACCGCAATCTAAGCAATATCGCACCGCTTTCAGGTAGTGTTTATGCTCAATATGCAGGCTCTAACTGGGATGCAGGTTCACGTTTTAATTTCGCAACCAATCAAGATTCTGTAAACACTGACTTTAATGAGCTTGAAACAGCAGGCTGGAGTACATTAGATTTATTTGGTAACTACAAAATCAATAAAAACATCAAGCTTTCAGCTGGTGTAGATAATCTCTTTGACCACGCTTACTACACCTATTTCAATCGCACAGATGCGACAACAGGTGCAACCTATAAAGTCTACGAACCAGGCCGTGTAGTTTGGGCTAAACTGAATGCTAAATTTTAATTTTCTGAATTAAATATCGTTTTACACCAAAAGCCATTTATTGATTCAATAAATGGCTTTATTGTTTTTTACACAAAGAGATTTACATGAATACTAAAGTCATTCTATTTATCGTTACCTTGAGTGCCATTCTTGGAACAGCGTGGATTGTTCAACCTTTTAATAAAGTGAACAATCAAACTCAAATCATCACTGCAGATAAACCCATTGGTGGTGACTTTGCTCTTCAGGGTATTAATGGAAAAACCCAGTTAAGTGATTACCAAGGTAAGCTTGTATTACTCTATTTTGGTTACACCTATTGTCCTGATATTTGCCCAACCAATCTAGGCAACCTATCTATGGCTTATCAACAGTTATCAGATAAAGAAAAAGCGGCGTTACAAATTATTTTTGTTTCAGTTGATCCAGAACGAGATACGCCTAGCCGTTTGCAGGAATATGTAAATTACTTTGATGCCAATATGATTGGCTTAACCAGTGATGCACAAACCATCGCTAAAATTGCTAAAAATTATGGTGTTGTTTATGCCAAAGTAGATGACCCTAATAACGGTACCAATTATGCCGTTGACCACTCTGCCTTTACTTATGTGGTTGACCAAGAGGGTAAATTACAAAACCAATTACCACACGCCACATCACCTGATATGTTTATTAAAATCATTCAGCAATATGTGAAATAACAGATTTAATAACTAACTATTTATTTGAAACCAAGCTTCATTTACAGGAATAAAAATGAAAAAAACACTCAGCATTCTTTCTTTAAGCCTTTTAACTTCACTTTCAAGCTTGCCAGTATTTGCAAACCAAGCTGAAGACGCAACGGTAAACGCTCCATTTGCTCGCGAAGTCCCTCCAGGAGCTCCAGCAAGTGCTAGTTTTATGACAATTGAAAACAAGTCGGGCGTACCACTTAAAATTATCTCGGCTGAATCGGATGTATCTAAGGTTGTAGAACTTCACACTCACACCAATGACAATGGTGTAATGCGTATGCGAAAAATTCCAGCGATTGATGTTCCTGCTTCGGGTAAAACCGAATTAAAACCAGGTGGTTTACACATTATGCTAATTGGCCCGCATAAACCATTAAAAATGGGGCAAGAAATCACCGTAAAATTAAACTTTGAAGATGGTAGTTCTAAAATGGTAACCATGCCAGTTAAATCAATGAAAGGCATGATGATGAAACATAAAATGCCAATGACTGACGATAACAATCATCAAATGGAACATGAAATGAAGCATGAACAAATGATGGAGCATTCACACGAGCACATGCATTAAATTGTTATTTCCTGTTAAAATCTGTCGTCGATAGAAATTCACAATCCAAAAATGGATGACCAATAATAGAAGAGCTGTATGAAAAACAATATTAAACAAGCCACTATGGCAATCGGGCTTATTTTCACATTAGCAATCGCCAATTCAGCGATTGCACAAACAGAAGCGGCTAAACGCGTACTTGAGCGTGAAGGTTCTTTATCAAAATCAGGCACTTTAGAACTGTGTGTTAACTATTCAACCTTAACAAGCGATGCTGAACGCCAAGAGCATATTAAAGAGCTTGACCTTCGTTCTCAGCTTAGTCAAAAAGACCATGACTTTATGGGACAGAAAAAAGTCGTTACCAGTATGACGATGTGCGGTATGTATATGAATCTAGGCAAGCCTCTTGCCGAGAAATCTCGCCAGATTCGTCCAATGACCTTTAAAACAGTACACATTTACCCTGATATGTACTACGTTTCACAGTCTGGGATGATTGTTGAAGTTTACCCGCGCACAGAAGGCTCTATGCCACCTGCACTGGTTCAAGAAAAACCAAAAGTTGAGCCATCGCCTACTTTAAAGCCGTAATAGTGTCTTTTCACTAAACTCAATCATCAGGCTTGTCTTACCAGGCCTGGTGATTTTCCCTCTCCTATTCGCTCAATAGATTCTGTCAACATTCAAAACAATCCGTAATATCTCCTATACAAGTCTCCGTTAATTGATTAAAATTACCAGTTACAAAAAAATAAAATAATAATAGTAATAGCAAAGAAGAGGTCTCCCATGACACAAGATGAACTTAAACAAAAAGTAGCACAAGCGGCAATTGAATACGTTGTTCCAGACACGATTATTGGTGTGGGAACAGGTTCAACGGCTAACTTTTTCATTGATGAGTTGGCTAAAATCAAAGGTAGCATTGAAGGTGCGGTTGCAAGTTCAGAAGCCACTGCGGAACGCTTAAAAGGTCACGGAATTCCTGTGTTTGATTTAAACAGTGTTGCAGAGATGTCTGTTTACATTGATGGTGCTGATGAAGCCGATCCAAGTCTTCACCTGGTAAAAGGTGGTGGTGGTGCACTTACTCGTGAAAAAATTGTATTAGCGGTTGCAGACAAATTTATCTGTATTGCTGATGACAGTAAAAAAGTCGATGTTTTAGGTAAATTCCCACTGCCTGTGGAAGTGATTCCAATGGCGCGCAGTTATGTGGCGCGTGAAATTGTTAAACGCTTTGGTGGTGAGCCAGTATTGCGTGATGGTTTTACAACCGATAACGGCAATATCATTATAGACATTCACGGCCTAGAAATTGTTGACCCTGTTGCCATGGAAAATGAATTAAACAGCATTGTTGGCGTAGTCACTAATGGTTTGTTTGCAGCTCGTAAAGCGGATATTTTCCTTTGTGGTACAGCAAACGGCGTTGAGACTATCACCGCAAAATAATGAAAAAAGTCTGACAATCATTTGTAGGATATTGTCAATACGCAATGACAACGTATGATTACATCAAGACAGCAAAAAGGGTCATCTTTACAATGACCCTTTTTTATTGAGCTACTTTATTGAACCACCCTCCTTTAGGGTGTGATAATTAGAGAATATTTAGAGAAATATTATGGAAAATATCGGCAGTAAAATTTTTGGACTCTTTGTTGTAGGTTTACTTTCTACTCTACTTTATCTCACTGTATTTTCAGATGGCCTCGGACAGGCGCCTAATGTAACGGTTACAGGTACGCAGGGGCAAACTATTCAGCTGAACAAGCCAATGAAACCTGTTTTAGTCAACTTTTGGGCAACCTCTTGCCCAGGCTGTATTAAAGAGATGCCTGACTTAGCCAAAATGAAACAAACTTTGGGCGATCGCTTTGAACTGGTTGCTATCTCTATGGACTACGATCCCGCCAAACAAGTTGAAAAATTCATTAAAGCCAACCCTTATCCGTTTACCTTTGTGATGGACACTGATGGTCAATTAGCCAAAGCCTTTGGCGATGTTTTGCTAACCCCTACCAGTTTTTTAATTGCGCCTAACGGAAAAATTGTTTATCAACAAGTAGGTGAAGTGCAATTTGAAATGGTCACTGAACGCATTAAACAGATGAGCCCGCAGTTATAAATTGGTAATCGCTCAACGCCACTCCTTATTCACTTGAGTAAGGAGAACCCTTCTCTCCTTCCTAAAAAATCAAACCCTTATGACAGAGTCTTCTTTCAAGCCTATTTCTGGTTTATATGTAATTACCGATACCCAATTAATGAACAGTCAAAATATCATTAAAAAGGTAGAACAAGCCCTTAAAGGCGGGGCTAAAATCGTTCAGTTTAGGGACAAGGTTAACGACCAACTAACAAAAATCGAACTTGCCAGCCAACTTAAATCCCTTTGTCAAAGCTACCAGGCCTGGTTCATTATCAATGATGATATTCAATTAGCTAAACAGGTGAATGCGGATGGCGTACATATTGGCAAAGACGATGACGATATTACTCTTGCGCGTCAGGAACTCGGGAAAGACGCCATTATTGGTGTGAGTTGTTATAACGACTTAGCACGAGCCAAAGCCATGCAAACATTGGGTGCCGACTATGTCGCCTTTGGGCGTTTCTTTGCATCCAAAACCAAACCCAATGCACCACAGGCTGATTTAAGCACCTTAACACTCGCAAAAAAACAGCTCAATATTCCCATCGTAGCCATTGGTGGTATCAATATAAACAATGCAAACTCGCTCATCAAAGCGGGTGCAGATTCGGTTGCGGTGATTCAAGGCATATTTGCCCACAAAGAGATTGAAAACCAAAGCAGAGCCATTCAAAATCTATTCTAATGTGCGTTTATAACCCCGCTTATCTTTAGAGGTAAATCAGGCTATAATACCGACACATTTTAGCGAACCTATTTTTGCTGTTAAGAGTCGATAACATCGCATTTCAACAAGCTATACCAAAAGGAATCTCCATGAGTAAGTCACATGATCTATTTGAAGCCGCCCAAAAACATATTCCAGGTGGCGTAAACTCACCCGTTAGAGCGTTTAAAGGCGTTGGTGGAGATCCTGTTTTTTTTAAAGAAGCCAAGGGGGCTTATTTAATCGACGCCGATGACAGACAGTACATTGACTATGTCGGCTCTTGGGGGCCTGCAATCCTTGGCCACGCCAATCCAGAAGTGGTTAAAGTGGTTCAACAACAAGCCGAAAAAGGCTTAAGTTTTGGTGCGCCAACAGAGATTGAAACCACCATGGCCGATTTAGTTTGCGACCTTATCCCATCAATGGATATGGTGCGTATGGTGAGTTCAGGTACTGAAGCCACCATGACCGCGATTCGTTTGGCTCGTGGTTATACTGGTCGCGATAAAATCGTTAAATTTGAAGGGTGTTACCACGGTCATTCAGACTCTTTATTAGTAAAAGCTGGGTCTGGTGCTCTAACCTTGGGAGTACCCTCTTCACCAGGCGTTCCAGCCGCTCTAGCCGAAGAGACTCTGACACTTACCCACAATGACTCTGACGAAGTACGTAAAGTCTTTGCCGAGATCGGTGATCAAATCGCTTGTATTATTGTAGAACCTGTTGCAGGTAATATGAACTGCATTCCGCCAGAAGAAGGTTTTTTACAAACCCTTCGTGAAGTGTGTGATGAATCGGGTGCGGTACTGATTTTTGATGAAGTCATGTGTGGTTTCCGTGTTGGCCTACAGGGTGCGCAAGGTTTATATAATGTGCAGCCAGACTTAACCACTTACGGTAAAGTCATTGGTGGCGGTATGCCTGTTGGAGCCTTTGGTGGTAAACGTGAAGTCATGCAACACATCGCCCCTCTTGGCCCAGTTTACCAAGCAGGTACTTTATCAGGTAACCCATTAGCGATGGCGGCAGGTTTAAAAACCTTACAAATGATTCAAGAAGACGGTTTCTTTGAAAACCTCACTGCTAAAACCGCAAAACTGCTCGCTGGCATGCAAGCGGCCGCAGATGAAAACAATATTCCATTCACCACTAACCAAGTGGGTGGCATGTTCGGTTTCTTCTTTACCGAAGAGAAAAACATCAGCCGTTTTGCACAAGTTTGTAAAGGCGATATGGATCGTTTCAGAGCCTTCTATCACGGCATGTTAAATGAAGGTATTTACCTTGCTCCTTCTGCTTTTGAGGCTGGGTTTATCTCATCTCAACATACTGATGAAGATGTTGAAAAAACCATTGAAGCGGCTCGAAAAGTCATGGCGTGTTTATAAATACATTTGATTCTACCAGGCCTGGTAAAAACCTATTTACCAGGCCTGGTATTTATTAAACCCCTTCTGTTTATTCTTTAAAAACACTCAAATATGCAACATTCACCACAAACGCTTGTAGCGCTATTCAACCAAACATTTATACCTAGCTATAACACCGAGTTAATTTGCTGTGAAGAAGAGCCAATCTATCGCCCTGCTGATGCACTGCATCCGCATCATAGAATTATTTTCGCGCACGGTTTTTTTGCCAGTGCACTGCATGAGATTTCGCACTGGTGTGTGGCAGGTAAAGAACGCCGTTTGCTCGAAGATTTTGGCTACTGGTATGAACCTGACGGCCGCTCAGCAGAACGTCAAGCAGAGTTTGAAAAGGTAGAAGTTAAACCTCAGGCTTTAGAGTGGATATTTTCGGTTTCGGCTGGGTTTCAATTTCACTTTAGCGCCGATAACATTGCACTAAATAATCAACCCTCTCAAAAGTTTCAAGAAGCGGTTTATAATCAAGTGCAATGCTATTTACAAAACGGCTTACCTAACCGAGCCAAAATGTGGTCAAACGCACTGATAGCACATTACCGAAAAAATGAGAAACTGCATAAAACGGAGTTCTCACTCTAATTTGGATAATTTATGAAAAAGAAAAGTGGTTTATTATTGCTTCTGTCCTGGCTGGCAGGCCTGGTAGGTTTAATTTTAGGTCTCGCCTTAGAGCCATTATGGTTTGCTCGTTTTGGCAGTTTAATTGTATTGTTTGCGGTAATGAGTGAATACTCTCTACTGCATGGCGAATTAAAAATCCTCTATGATAGTTTGGAAAGCAATACAACCATAAGAGAAATTGACGATATTACACCCTCGCGCTGGCATCAAAAGAAGGTACGTCTAACGCATATCACACTAGTAGCGGGTACACTAATCTGGGGCTTTGGCGATTTACTCATATTAATTTAGGCTTTTAGCTTTTTAGCCTTTCTTATCTAGCTATCCAATTACTGCTCAAACAGTGCAACCGTTTTACGAACCTCTTCATACACCCCTTCGTCATAAGGAAAGAATGAACCGCCAGGCGCAAACATAGTAATCATCTCTTGGCCTTCAAAACTTGGGTTTAAGAGTAACTTCTTTATTTTGTTCACAAGCACGGAATCAACTTGTGGTCCCGCAACCAATACAATAGGCGCTAATAACTTTGAGGTGTAAATGACTTTTACAGGATATTTAAGTGCTTGCATACGATCTGCAATACCTAAGGTAGTGGCCGCCGCATCAAAATCACCATAAGCAACCGATAAAACAGCCCTTTCATGCCTACCTAAAAAACTGTATAGCTGTAAATCAGCCAAACGTACCCCATTTTCTTTTAAGGCTTCTCTAATCACAAAATGCCCCGCATAAGAGTAATAAGAACCAAAAGCAAAGCTGTGGTTTTTTAAATCTTGCAAGCTATTCATTTGGCTATCTTTGTGAACAACTACCGCACCTTGGTAGGGTTTTTCTGTAGCAATTGCCTGTACTTTTCTGCCAGAGTCATCAACATAGTTGTCTCGAGCTTTAATAAAACTACTTGGCCCCAAGTACGCAAAATCAACCTTACCTGTTGCTATCTGCCTAATTTGATCTTCGTAACTGGTTGCTACATACAAAGAGACTTTTTGTCCAAGGGTTTGGCTTAGGTAATTAAGTATTGGTTGAAAGTGTAGTTGCACTTTGGAAGGTATGTCATAAGGATGAACAGCTAAAACCAACCCCTCAGTCTTAGGGTTAGCGGCTTGTTCACTGGTAATAACTTCTGGTTTACTCTGTTCTAAATCGGAATCACATCCAAGCAGATTAAGCATCCCAAACAGGGATAAATACACTAAAAACAGTTTCATTCTACGCCCTCAAAATAGTGTGATTAGTCTACCGTTTATTGAGCCCAATTACATCTCAATCACCATTAACTAATATGTATTGCAAAATGCAATACTTTTTGCGTTAAGCACAAACCTTTAAAACAATAAACCATTATATTTCAACAAGTTAATTATGGCACGCTTTTTCCTATTAGTAGTAAGGGATTTGAATGAGATTCAATGTAAATAAAATTTGAACACACCCCAAAAACATAAAAATTTAATCCCAAAATTTAGCTTTTAAGAAATAAATGAGGAAACTATGAACAACAAAATCTTATTAAAACTCACACCAATCGCACTTGCATGTGCGGCCATTTCTCAAGTTCAGGCAGAAGACACCATGAAATTTTATGGTCAGGCCAATATTTCTTTCGACAGCTCCAGTGTAGACTATGGAACAAATACCACAATGGTTGGGCGCACTGAGGGTGGTGAATTTAAAAGTAATGCCTCTCGTTTTGGTATGAAAGGAAGCCTAGATACAACCCTTGAAAATATTTCTTTAATTTATCAACTCGAAGCCGAATACAAAACCGTTGGTGAAAATGGTGATGAGAGTGGCGATGCTAATAGCATTTATGCCCGTGAAGCCTATGCTGGTTTAAAAAATAAGAAGTTTGGTCAGATTCGTATGGGACGTTTAACAACGGGCTATAAATCAAGCTATACCGCAATTGACCCTTGGACGGATCACGTTTTACAAGCTCGTCAAAGTGGGCAACAGGGTGCCTCAAACCTAGACGCTAACTACTTTAATAGCACAGCAGAATATGTTTCACCTAAGATGAATGGCTTTGAAGTAAATGCTCACTATTCAGTATTATCAGACGGCAGCACAACAACTGATATACACAACTCAGGAAAACTTAAAGGCCTTACAGGTGGTAGCGCAAGTGGTTTTGGTGTGAAATATACCAATGGTGGTTTACGTTTAACGGCAGATACCATCACGCTTGACAGTGACAATGACCCAACAAGTGCTACAAGTGCTCAAAATGGTTCTTCAAATCAATTTACAGCCCAATATAAGTTTGGTTCAGGCACAACGTTAGCGGGTTTATATGAAGATGCAACTGGAGTAAACCTGGGTAAAAACGTATTTATGATTGCCTCACAAAAAGTGGGTAAAAATGGTCTACTAACGGCTAGTTACGGGCTAAACGAAGCAGGTAAAGACAATGCCTACAGCAAAACAGATGATGCAACGACCATTGGTTTAGGCGGCAAATATATGCTCACTAAAAAATCAGCCATTATTGCGGGCTGGAGCCAACACGAGCGTGGCGATGATAATGCCACTACATTCACTCTTGGTATTGATGCAAAGTTTGGATACTAAAAACTAAATAATTAATCTATTCTCTTTAAGACCTTTGTTTTTAGCCAGTTTTTTAACTGGCTTTTTTATATGTTTAAGGCATACCGCGATTACCGATATAATAACCAAAATGGAATTCATTAAAGACACCCTATTATGACGCTAAGTCAACTTCGCCCCAAAACACTTGCAGGCATTCTTAATTTTTACTTAGGGATTGGCCTGGTAGTCATCACACTCGCGCTGAGTGTATCGGGTTATTACTTTATCTCTCATATTTTACAAGAATCATTAAAAAGTAAAGCGCTCGCTTTAGCTGAGCAAGTCTCTACACTCACCTTAGATGCCGTTATGTTACAGGAGTACAGCATTATTGAGAGAATGAGCCATGACTTGGTCAATAAGAACCCCGATTTACTTAAAATTAAAATTACCAATCAGCACAACCAAGTGCTTTCAGAAGTAACCCACGCAGAAATAATCGAATCCCCAGGCCTGGAAATTAATAAACCTTTAACTTTCTTTAACCGACCTGCGGGTAATATTTCATTACACTTTAGTACAACCTCTATCAACCAATCCTTATTACAATTGTCGATATTGGCGGCGCTTGCCTTCTTATTCATGCTTGCTAGTTTGTTTTTTGCTGTTCAACGACTGCTCTCTAAACATGTGATTAACCCAATACAAGACTTGTGTTTAGAGCTGAACTCCACCCAAAAAATATTTTATGAAACGCTCGACCTAAAACAAGATTTACCCGATGAACTGAGCCTGCTAAACAATGCCGTGTATAAACTTCAACAAGCTTTACAGCAACACATTAAATCACTTGCTACCGCACATGAATTTAGTGCCAAAGCGACTCAAAACCTCTGTCAAAGTCAAAAACTCATTACCACAGGCCAAATGGCAGCGGGTTTAGCACATAATTTAAACACCCCCTTAGCCAATATCATCGGTTACTCACAAATGGCCATTCAACAAACAGAAGATAACGCCCTCATAGAACGTTTACAAATTATTGAACGCCAGGCAAAAAACTGTTCTGATGCGGTTAAAAACCTACTCGATTCTGCCAAAAAGCCTGAACTAATCATTCAATCGATTGATTTAGTGAGCTTTATTGACAACTTACTACAAACCATGACCCCCATCGCTCGGCAAAAATCCAATATGCGTTTGCAATTTAACCACCCCACTTCTGCCTTGAGTAAAATTGACCCTAGCTCTTTTGAACAGATTATCTTTAATTTAATATCCAATAGCATGGAAGCCAATGCCACAGAGATGATTTTTACTTTAATGGCCGATGAAGAGAGCCCAGGCTGGAAACTTCAGGTAGAAGATAATGGTGAAGGTATTGATAAAGAAACCCAACAAAAAGTTTTTAAAGCGTTCTTTTCAACTAAAACGGCCAATGCACAATCCAACTCAGGTACGGGATTAGGTTTATACCTAAACAGAACGCTTCTTCAACAAATGCATGGGGAGATAACCATCCAAAAAAGCGACCAAAACGGCACAACATTTTTATTGCAGGTACCAATAGATGCTTAATTACTCAATTTTAATTATTGAAGACGATATAGACATGGCCAAGCTTCTGGGTGAATTAGCTGAATCACAAGGCTTTGCTACCACCATTTGCCATACCTTAACTGAAGGGTTGCACCAGCTTCACCAAATTAACCCAGAAGTTGTTTTAACCGATTTAAAATTACCCGATGGGGATGGTTTACAAATCGTTCAAGCGGTTAAAGAGCATAATAACACGACCAAAGTGGTGATGATTACGGGTTATGCCAGCGTTCAAGATGCCACTGAAGCGTTTAAATTTGGACTATTTGACCTGATTACCAAACCATTTGATACCAGTCTTATTCAAAACCTGTTGTCACGTTTACAGAATATGATTCAGCATCAAACTCGTATGCTGCAAATGGAAACCCGACTGCAACAGCTCGAAAAATCCAGTCAAGAACCTATTTATAAATCGCTAGCCATGCAAGAGATTATAAAAGAGGTTCAACAAGCCGCACCGCTCGATGTATCGCTGCTTATTTATGGTGAAACAGGCGTGGGAAAAGGTGTGCTTTCAAAATATGTTCATAGTATTGGTACCAATCCTAAAGGCCCCTATTTTGAACTTAACTGCGCTGCACTGCCAGAAAACCTGGTTGAATCTGAGCTATTTGGTTATGAAAAAGGCGCCTTTACTGGTGCAAGCAACCGCAAAGCAGGCCTGCTGGAATTAGCCAATGGCGGTACTTTATTATTGGATGAAATCAATAGCATTCGACTAGATGTTCAAGCAAAATTACTGCATTTTTTACAAGATCAAACCATTGTTCGTGTAGGTGGAAACAAGGCGATTAAAATCAATGTAAGGCTACTCTTTGCAACCAACCAGCCTTTAAAACCGCTTGTTGAACAAGGCTTATTTAGAGAGGATTTATTCTATAGAATCAATGTCTTCCCAATACAAATTCCGCCATTACGTCACCGTAAAGAAGATCTTCCCGCTTTAGCAGAATCCTTTGTAAAAATGTATGCAAAACGTTTCAATAAACAGATTTATAGTATTTCACCTAAGGTTTTTGACGCCCTTAGTCATTATGACTGGCCTGGTAATATACGTGAGTTAGAGAACATTATTCAACGCAGCGTGGTGTTAACCAAAGGCGATACCATTGAGATTTCTCACCTGCCGAGTGAACTTCACCAATATAAAGTGGGTTCGCTCGAAAATTCGAGCATCACTCTGCCTGAAGAAGCGAGTTTAGCTGAAATAGAAAACCTATGGATTGACCATGTTTTAAATGCTTGCCAAGGTAATAAATCAAAAGCGGCACAAAAGCTAGGCATTGATGCCTCTACTTTATATAGAAAACTGCAACAACAAGCCGCTGAAAAATAAACCGTAAAAAGTAATAAAAAGCAGACAAGAACAACAAGAATAGAAGTAGATAAAAACAAAAAAACCTACCAGGCCTCAAGCCGATGAAGTGACCCCAAAAAGTTGGACATTTTAGTTAAACGGCACTTAAGGCCTGATTTCGATATTCTATCGGAGTCAGGCCTTTTAGTTTCACCTTGATTCGTTTTGTATTGTAATACTCAATATAGTCTTTAATTTCTTCCATTAGATGCTCAGCGCTATTGAACTTCTTACGATGATACATCTCGGTTTTGAGGATTCCAAAAAAGTTCTCAGCAACCGCATTATCTAAACAGTTCCCTTTTCTTGACATGCTCTGAGTTAATCCATTCTCTTTTAGTAACTTCTGTACATCACTATGCTGATACTGCCAGCCTTGATCACTGTGGAATATCGGTTTGACTTTGCCTGTTAACTTATTGACTGCTTCTTTTAGCATGTCGGTCACCAGTGGTAGCCGTGCACTCTTGGCCACTCGATAACTAATCACTTCTTGGTTAAACAGGTCAATCACTGGGGATAAGTAAACTCGCTGTTCTCCGACTTTAAACTCCGTGACATCGGTGACCCATTTTTTATCCGGTGCATCAACACGGAAGTTTCTTTGAAGCACATTTTCGGCAATTCGGCCTACTTGACCTCTATAGGATCGGTAACGCTTTGGCCTGACGAATGACTTCAAGTTCAGTTCTTGCATTAAACGTTGAACGGCCTTCTTGTTTAAAAAGTGACCTAAGCGTCTTAACGCATAGGTCATGCGTCGATACCCATAACGACCTTTATGCTCATTACAGAGTTGTTGAATCGCTCTTTTAACGTCCGCATAACGATCAGGCAGCGCATTGCGCGCCTGATGGTAATAAAACACACTGCGCGCAAGCCCTGCGGCCTTGAGAAGATGTTTAAGTGGATAGAACTTTCTAAGCTGATCTATGAGCCCTGCTTTTTCTTGGTTTGGCGTTCTTTTTCCTGAAGCAGGGCATCGAGCTTTTTTAAATAAGCATTCTCCGCTCGACGGTATTCGAGTTCTTCTCGTAACTCTTCTAGGCTCATTTGTTCGGTTGGTTTAATGGTTTCTTGCTTTTGGTTTTTTTTCATTTTTCTACCCTGCTTTTTAGGCTGCAAGCCTGAAAGGCCGAACCGTTCGAATTGAGTGAGCCAAGTAGAAATCGTACCTGGAGAACTCATGTTATGGACAATACTGGTATAACTAATAGACCAGTTATTTTCACGCATGTGTTTTAGGATACGATATTTGTCTTCAAAAGAGTATGGTGTGTTTCGTTTGATAAACGCATTTTGACCATGGAAACGATAGACTTGTGTCCAGTAACGGATATAGCGATCTGGAATACCGAGTCGCTTGGAAATGGACAGACTGGATTCATGAGAAAGGCATTGCTTAGCAATCGCCAGTTTAAATTCTCGATTGTATTTGGACATGAAAAACCCCCAAAGTTGGTGTCCAACATTTGGGGGTCACTTCACGAGTAGGTTTTAAAGAGATTAAACACAGTATTTTAAGGATGATTAGGTTCGTTTATTAAACAAAACTAACCAATATTTTAATACCGATTTACATTGTAGATTCAATTCGTAAATAAGTACGATTTAGGTTTTGTTTGTGCCATGAATCGTAATGTTCTAAGTGCTTAACTTCTGGCCAATCTTTATTATCAGAAACCGCTTGACCAACACCAGACATATTTTCAGCGGCTTCCGTCAAATTAGTCACTAACTTATCTAGATAGTTCCCCGTTTCAATATCCACTTTTGCCCAATCTGACACCTTACCGTGACCAGGCACAATATAGGTTGCTGGCAATTTACGCATCTCTTTATAAGCCTCATTCCAAGTAACGGTATTAGACCAAGGGTGTACCCCTAACATACGATCTACATAAACAACATCACCCGTAAATAGTACTTTTTGAGCTGGTAGATACAGAACGGAATCACCAGGAAAATGAGCATTACCATAGAAATTTAATTGCATTACAACACCACCAATTTTAAGGGTGTTTTGCGTCTCTTCTAATACGATATCAGCCGTTTTCATTTTAGTGTTTTCTGTGCCAGGTACCTTGCTAGACAATCTGCTCACTAAGGTGTCAAACATAGAAGATTGTGTTTTAACCGTGCCTTTGTAGGCATAAATTTTAGCGCCCTGTTTCGCAAAGTAGTCATTACCTAACCATCTATGGTCTTGGCTACCAACGTTAATCACCGCGACAATCGGTTGTTCTTTAATTGATTTAGCCGCTTTTTCTAATTTTTTAGCCGCTGCATCACCCGCTCCAGAATCAACCAAAACCCAACCATCAGCTGTATCAATAAAACCGATATTATTATTTAAACCTAAGTTTTCAGGTGTACGGTCAGTTAGAGGGCCAATATAGGCATAAACACCATCGGTTACTTTTTGCGCTGAAAAGTCCATCGCATAAGTGCTGTTAAAAACAAATAGCAAAGCTACTGCAATCACGTTTTTAAAATTATTCAGCATAATTTTTTCCTTTTTAGAGCCCTTGTATTAAGAACTCATATTTTCAAACAACTTTAATTAAAAGTCTATTTCTAATTAAAAAAGCCAGCAAGCTGGCTAATTGGAGGAGGAGAATGGGATATGATTTTACAATATGTATTATCACACCCTATCCACTACCACCCGTTTACTTTTGGTTCACAGATGATTTTGGATCCATTAAAAAGGCCATAATGTCTGATATCTGTTTATCACTTAACACATTATGTACCCCAAAACGCGGCATACCTGAACAAGCATAGAAAGCATGGGCGTTATAAATTTTTTCGTAGGTGTATTTCATCATCGCATCACTTGTACCACGAGAGCCATAGCCTGTTAATTTAGGCCCTAGATTCCCAGCGGCTGGCTCAGAAGGACTTAACGCATGACATGCGTAGCAGTTACCACCATTTGGCTTTTTCTTTGGATCATCTGGATTAATGGTACCAATTCTCATACCATAACCACTTGATGCCAATTTTTCCCCTGCTTTCCAATCACCCAACTTAATGCCATCTTTGGGGTATTGAATTAACGCACGGTTCATTTCAGTCAATTTTTTAGCTAATTCTGGCGTTGGCTTATCTTTGTATTGAGTACACACTTTCATACTGTAATCTTGCACCAAACGCTTACGCTCTTCTGCGCTTGAGCGAGTCCAGCTCTCTTGTACCGTTTGTTCTACATTAGCCAATACCGTTTTATCAAAACTTGCAGCCTGTTCCGCTGAAAACGCTGTGTTTGGTAATGCGGCAACCGTAATAGCAGCCATGGCAAGTGAGGCTACAAAAGTTGATTTTGAAGTAATATCTTTCATCTTTTAAATCCTTAAATAAGAGGTCACTATCGTTTAATCGATGGAACTTGAATTTCTCCACCATTTGATTCTTTGGTCATAAACGTAATTAAATCAATTGTGGCTTTTGAACCAAAATCCACATCTGGTAAACGCATCTGCCAGTGACAATCCCACATACGGTTTTGCATAGTTCTTACAGTCGCTTTTGAAACACGATAGGTAGGCCATGAAGGAATCGTTGTTTTATCGTTATAGGCGTTATATAAAGTCTGTAAACGGATTCGTTTGCCATCTGCAGCGTGACAAGTTGCGCAAGAAAAATCCATTGTGCCCGCACGACGCCAAAATAGCCCTTCACCCGTTTTATAAGATTCTGCTTCTTTTGGGTGCGATAGAGTAAGATTGAACTTCTGACCATTAGACTGAGCGGCTACATAAGCAACGATCTTTTCCATCTCAGAATCTTTACCCTTTTTAGGGTTAGAGAAAGCATTTTTGATAATATCGTCTTTGTTTTTGCCCTGCTGAGTAATCATACAGTGCATTAAACGTGTCTCTAGATCCATGACCTGATCAACGTCTTTAAAATACCTAGGAAGTTCAGCATAAACGCCGTCAACAACGCCAGGGCCTTTACCTAAATCGCAGTTTTCTAAACTCACATTTTTTGGGCCTGATTTTGCATAAAATAGGTCTTTACCGTCATCTACCCAAAACTCACCAGGGCTGTCCCCTTCAAGCATCGCTCTATAATCCGCAACACTTGCTTCTTCTGCAAAAGCAAGATTAGGCAGTACAGCTCCACTGCTCAATAAAGATGCTAAAAGCCATGTCGTTGTCTTCTTCATAACATATCCTCAATAATGTTTTTAATAAGGCCGAGTTTATCAGCGCTTAACTTTTATATAGGAATTTACATGCCAAACCACACAAACTTTAAGATGTTGTTTTTTATAGATTTATTTTAGAAAGATTTTATAAAAACAGGGTGTTTTGCAAAAAGCATTGCAAAATGCAATACCTGGACGGTATCAAACGATTTGTGAAAGTTGAAGAAAATAAAAAAGGAGTGAAAATCCGTGTTGAAACAAAACAAAACACTTGATTTCGAGCAAACTAACAGGCCTGGTAACTCTAGCAATCAGAACTGAATGAACGGCAGGAATAGTTTAAAACTTTATGAGACCTTTGCACGAGTCAGGGACGTAAGAAAAACGAGATAGAATTCTTTAGATTTAGGCTAAAAAATACGCTTAATAACGAGTTATTGGGCGGACTTTTTAGCCTGAAGATAGAGGGTTATAGCCGTTTTTATACGTTCATCGACTCGTGCAAAAGTCTCTTTATATTCATTTTATTTTTAGAAACCACAGTACCTTAAAACTTAATGGGAAGCGGTTTTAGAAAACAGCTGAATGACAATAACACCAGCCATAATCAAGCCCATACCAATCCAGGCAGCTAAGTCAGGTATTTGTTTAAAAAACATCATGCCGATTAAGGCTAACAAAACAATTCCTAGCCCTGCCCAAATAGCGTATGTAACGCCTATTGGTAACTCTTTTAACGTCAGGCCTAAAAAGTAGAACGCCAAACCATAACCCACTATCACAACAACACTAGGCCATAAATTAGTGAAGCCGTCACTCAGTTTTAAAAAACTGGTAGCAATGACTTCAAAAACAATCGCTAAACCTAAATACAAATAAACCATGTTTATTACCTTTAATTTAATAGAGCCACTTTAACTCGTCCCACCCAGTTTACAACATGAATTTAAACTATCTGCGTGGTAAATCCCATGCATTAATCCTATCCGAGCAAGCACTAAAGAGTAAAAAGACCTGTACCTGTTTGCAATAAATAGCTCTTTTAATTTAACCGATTATCGTTTAAAACACACAAAACGAAACCGCTCAACCCTGTGGTAAAATTTCAAAAAAACTCTTCATAAAAAACATCTAAGCGCATACATTCTCAGGGTGATTGACTATACATTTAGTTTAGTAAAACGGGGTTCTTTAATGTAATATCTTAATAACCTTTGCAAGCAACTGCTCATCCAGTGTAGAAATTACTGACCATAATAATATGGTATGCAAAACATGAGCACCTTGTACTCAATATTGGGTGTTAAATTTGTTTAAACATCTCATAACACGAATGCTGTAAATGGTTAATTCATCAATATGCAAACCTAATAAAATACCAAGTTGGTTGTGCTAACCCGTAGCCAAGTCGTTTATCGTTAACCAATATAAGGACAAATTCAAATGATCGATTACGTTTCAACATTCATCTTTTTCTTTGCCGTAATCGACCCGATTGGCACCGTTCCAGTCTTTATCGCTGTTACGAGCCAGTTTGATGCAAGATCTAAAAGAATCATCGCAATCAAAGCCACACTTGTAGCGGCCGCTATTTTATTGTTCTTTGTTGTCGCTGGTGAATTCATACTTAAAGCAATGGCAATTCCACTATCGGCTTTTCAGATTGCTGGTGGCATTGTGCTTTTTGTATTTGCCTTATCTATGATTTTTGGTGAGAGTAAGCCAGAAAAAGAAGTTAAGTTGGTAAGCAGTAAAAGTGAAACGGCTATTTTTCCTCTTGCTGTTCCTTCGATAGCCAGTCCTGGTGCTATGCTTGCCGCCGTTTTGATGACAGAAAATGCACGTTATAATCTCGTCGAACAAGCGCAAACGACTGGCATGATGCTCGCTGTTTTATTTGTTGTGCTTATACTATTGCTTGGTGCAACCTGGATTCATCGTTTCATTGGTAATGGAGGTGCGAGCATTGTAAGTCGAGTAATGGGTTTAATACTGGCTTCTGTTGCAACAGCAAATGTATTATCTGGAATAAAGGAATATTTTGCTTTGTGAAATAAGAAATTTAATGAATCAGACCCAATTGATTTAAAAATGAAATTTTGCGCTATGCTTACATAATTTATATTGCCACAGTACCTACCAGGCCTGGTAAGTTTCTATTTTCAAATAGGTTTTGGTATAAGTCTCATGCGGATAAAAATTAGGCTGACGCCCCTTAAAACCATAAAATATGGTAACCGTATAGTGCGCTTTTAACCTATTCTATGCCACATAAATTAGCCCACACATTCATACTCTTGTGCAATACTCTATGCCATTTACTTTTTTCTTTTAGGGGGTAAGACCATCCACACGACCCAGCCGACTACTACTAATAAAATGGCTATTTCGAGCAAAGCCCACATTATATTGAATACTGAGTTTGTAAAGCAGAATACAGTTTTTGGTGAATGCCACCAAAACTGCCGTTACTCATTATTACAACGGTATCGCCAGGTTGCAATTCTATCATTAACTGCTCTAATAGCTTTTCATAGCTATTTTGCACATAAATCGGCTGGGTAAATTGCTCTGTAGGCAGTTGCCAATTCCAAGCATCATCAATAAAGGCATAAACCGCATCGGCTTCTATAAACGCATTGGGTAATGTCGCTTTGTGAATCCCCATTCGCATCGTATTGGAACGCGGTTCAAACACGGCGATTAATCGTCCTGATTGCTTCGCAGAATCTAAATCATCATCGGTTTTACCAGGCCTGGTAGATTTTAAAAGTTGGTTTTTGGCACCTTTTAACGTGGTTTCAATGGCGGTTGGATGATGGGCAAAGTCATCGTAAATTTTGATTCCTCCCGCTTCACCAACCAACGTCATTCTGCGGCGAATCCCTTTAAACTCAGATAAACCTTCTACCGCAATACGCGCTGGCACACCACAATGCACCGCCGCCGCAATTGCACTCAACGCATTACGCACATTGTGCAGGCCTCTTAATGGCCAAACCACACGCCCTAAACAACTACCTTGAAACATGACCTCAAATTCAGAACCATCTTGCTCATACAGTTTGTAACTCCACTCGGCACTTGAACCTTGCTTTTCTATCGGTGTCCAACAACCTTGTGTAATGACCTCATCTAAGTTCGGTTCATCATTTGGCATTACAATTAACCCATTGCCAGGCACAGTGCGTACTAAGTGATGAAACTGTTTTTGGATGTCTTTAACCGAATCAAAAATATCGGCATGGTCAAATTCAAGATTATTGAGCACACAAGTTCTTGGATGATAGTGCACAAACTTAGAACGTTTATCAAAAAATGCGGTGTCGTATTCATCGGCCTCAACCACAAAAAACGGTGAATCACCTAATCGAGCCGACACACCAAAGTTTTCGGGCACACCACCAATTAAGAAACCAGGATTTAATTTGGCAAACTCTAAAATCCACGCCACCATAGAGGCGGTTGAGGTTTTGCCGTGTGTGCCTGCCACAGCGACTACCCAGCGATCTTTTAAAATATGTTCAGCCAGCCATTGTGGGCCAGAGGTGTAAACTTGTTGTGCATTTAAAGTGGCTTCTACGGCAACGTGCCCTCGGCTTTTGGCATTACCCACCACCACCGCGTCAGGTTCATGTTTTAAAAATTCAATCGAATCGTCATCCATTACCCCAATGCCCGCTTGTTCTAATTGCGTGCTCATTGGAGGATAAATCGCCTTATCAGAGCCGGTTACCTCATGCCCCATCGCTTTGGCAATTTGGGCGATACCGCCCATAAAGGTTCCGGCAATGCCTAATATGTGTATTTTTTGCGGTTTCACTGATTTATCCTTGCTCTAATAGTAACTAACTTTTAAACTTGACCGACTATGACAAATCAAGCCTATATATCGATTCTGACTGAATCACAACTGAATGACTACTGCCAACAGATTCTAGCAAATTCCGCTATCACATGGATTGCGATTGACACAGAATTTGTGCGTGTTGACACCTATTTTCCAGAATTAAGCTTAGTGCAGATACAAGACTGTTTAGGACAAGCCGCGATTATTGATCCAATCGCCATTCAAAACAGCAGTGAGAGTAGCCAACCGTTGGATGCTCTAGTGAACTTATTAGCAGATAGTTCATTAATTAAAGTCTTTCACTCTGCTCGCCAAGATATTGAGGTGTTATACCAATTACAACACAAAATGCCTGCGTCTATTTTTGATACACAGATTGCTTCTATTTTTAGAAAGCATGGCGATATTGCGGGGTTTGCTCGAGTCATTGAAAATGAACTCAACACCAAATTGGATAAAAGCCAAACTCGTACTAATTGGCATCATAGACCCTTAACCGATAAGCAAATTGAATATGCTTTGGATGACGTGCGTTACTTAGCACCGCTGTATGAAAAATATTTAACCGCGTTAAGCTCTGATGAACTTAAAGCCGCTAGAGAAGACAGTGATGCTCTTTTGAATGAATCTCTTTATAAACCCTGCCCGCAAACAGCAGGGGAAAAAGTAAAAGGAACAAAAGGGCTTAAAGCTAAAGGGTTGGCCATAGTTAATACTCTTGCCCAGTGGCGTGAAGAATATGCCATAGAACATAATCGTCCTAAAAAATGGGTCATGAGTGACGAGGTCATTGTACATATCGCCAAACGACCACCTCAAACCGTTCAAGCTCTTTATAAAGTTCCAAGCATTAAAGCTTCATCCGTAAAAGGTTATGGAGAACAATGGATTGAACTGATTGATGCGGTATTTGCCGCTGGAGCAGAGAGCTTCCCTACTCCTGCCCCTAAAGATGCTAGAGAAAACCAGCAAGAAGAGATTCTTCTGCATTTTTTCAATGCCTATATTCACCAAGTGGCATACGAATATAAAATGGTAGCGAGCCACCTTATAAACAAAACACAGTTGTTAAAAATGATTCGCAACCCTGAACAACCGATGTTTAATGGATGGCGCCAACAACTGATTGGTCATAATTTAAAAGCCCTACTCACAGGCCAGGCAGAATTAATCATTCAAGAGCAACAGGTTGTTTTGATACCAAAGTGATTTAATAAATAATCCATATTAAGCCTATTTTTTATATTTATAATTTCATTTACAACGACTCTCTACAACCGTTTAGACAACAACTTTAATCATTAGGAATCTGACCGTGAATGCAGCTCAACCGCAACAGGCCAAAAACGTACTTTATGCACAAGCAGGCGGCGTAACCGCTGTGATTAACGCCAGTGCCGCAGCCGTTATTGAAACCATCCAAAAGCATCCTGAAACGTTTGGTAAAACCTACGCGGCAATTAACGGTATAAAAGGCGTTTTAGAAGAAGAGTTAGTTGATTTAAGCGATATTTCAGCCGCAACACTTGAGCAGATGAAATACCAACCAGGTGCGGTGTTTAAAGCGTGTCGTTTTGATTTAGACCCTTTAGAACATAACCCAGAGCAGTATCAGCGAGTGCTTGAAGTTTTTAAAACCTATGAGATTGGTTACTTCTTATATAACGGTGGTAATGGTTCTATGGTTACCGCACAAAAAGTGGCCGAATACTGCTGTCACAATGGCCATAAAGTAACCTGTGTTGGTGTGGCAAAAACCATTGATAATGATTTAGATATTTCTTACTGTAGCCCAGGTTATGGCAGTGCGGCTAAATACCTAGCCACCAGTTTTATTGAAGCAAGCTTAGATATTTACTCTATGCATCAAACATCTACCAAGTTCTTTGTTATGGAGGCGATGGGAAGAAACACAGGTTGGTTAACGATTGCAGCAGGCCTGGTAAAAGATGTAATACCAGACGTTCCATTAATTGTTTTACCCGCAGAACGTAAATTTAATCAACAAGCCTTTTTGGCTAAAGTTGATGAACTGATTGCCAGTAAAGGTTATTGTGTTTGTGCGGTTTCTGAAGGCTTAACAAAAGAGAATGGCGACTACATTTCTATTGCTAATATAGAACACACCCATGAAAAAGACTATGTACAACTGGGTGGAGTGGGTTCAACACTGGCGCATATTGTTGGAGAACACCTAAACAGTAAAACGCATTGTGCCATCCCTGATTATTGTCAACGTTCAGCCAGTCACTTAGTTTCTGAAATTGATTGGCAAATGGCCTATCAAGCGGGTGAAGAAGCAGTAAAAGCGGCATTAAGAGGTGAACACGGTGTACTCCCTATTATCAAAATGACCTCGGCCAATCCCTTCCGTTTTGAATTTGAAACCGTATCATTAATAGAAGTGGCTAATTTAGAAAAAACAGTTCCAGATCACTTTCTCACAGAAGATGGAATGGATATCACGCAAGAAGCTTTAAACTATATTAGACCGCTTATACAAGGTGAAAAAACCGCTCCATTTAAAAATGGGCTACCTAATATTGCCCCGCTGAGTTTTGAAGTAGTTAAACCGCAGTTAAGCAAATTTATAGCCTTAAAATAATGTAGCTAGTTTAACTATATTAAACAAACTAACACTGAGTTTAGCTCCGACTGAGTTATCCCTCTTAATATCAAACCCCATTAACGCAAAAAGCCCGATATAAAATCGGGCTTTTTGCGTTAATGAAATAAACTATATTTTAAATCAATTAGTGCATAGATTTAAACTGAGCCATTAGCTCAACAGGCTTTTTCTTTTTATTGTTTTTATTTAAAACAAATACAACTGTTTCACCTTTAGGGCCAGCACCAATCTCTGTATACATATAAGATGGTTCACCGATTTTACGAACAAAATCCATATCTGCTTTTTCGTTAAACACATAGATACGACCGTGCTTATACATTTCGCCATAGAAAGAAGTTACTTCATATTTACCATCCCAAAGCATTGCTGCAGGCGTTTCAGCGCCTTTTTTCTTGTCTGCTTTTGGTAAACCAAATACAACTGTTTCACCGTTTGGACCAGAACCAATACGCGTTAAACGGTAAGCCGTTTCACCTACAGACATATAAGAATCAAACGTTTTTTGATCATAAAACTGGTTAATACGCCCTTCATGGTGTGCTTCAAACAAGGTAATTGAAGAGGCCATAGCGGCCGATTTAACTTCTGCAGGTTTTGTTTCTGCCGTTTTAGTTTCAGTTGAGTTACAACCAGTGAGAGCAATTGAAGCCGTTACTAAAGCTGTTGCAAATAGAGGGATTAAACGCATAGTAATTTCCTAAATATTTTTAAATTTATAGTCACAGTTTCGCTCTACTGAACAAAACAACATGCCTGTATTCTAAAAATCAATTTTAAAAATTAGGTAACAAATAAATGACAGTTTTATGAATTACCAGGCCTGGTCACTTTTATTTGATTGATAAACACAAAGAGCTTTTAAGTGTTCATTGTTCAAATACGTTAAAATGCACAACAAGTAAAAATTGAGCTAAGTTGCTCTAATAGGAACAATATAAAAAGGAAAATTCATGCTGGTAACTCACTCAGGTCGTTTTCATGCAGACGAAGTCTTTGCGATCTCAATGGTATTGATGGTTGAACAACACCAAATCACACGTAGCAGAGATGAAGAAATTATTAAACAAGCCACTATCGTTTTAGATGTAGGTGCTGAATACGACCCTGAAACACTGCGTTTTGACCATCACCAAAATAGCTTTACTGAAGAGCGTGAAAACGGTATTCCATTTGCTACGGCTGGCTTAATTTGGCGCCACTATGCTAAACGCATTTTAGAAAAACGTGGCTTAAAAGGTGATTACGAAATTAATTTTGCCACCCAGTGGGTCGATGACAAACTAATTGCCGACATTGATGCTGTCGATAACGGCATGTATTTAGAAGATCCGCGCCCTTCCGTGTCACAAATCATTGCTATGATGAATGAATCTTCTGATGAACCTGAAAAACAAGAAATCGCCTTTAATAAAGCCATTGAGTTTACGACTGAAATTCTTAATAACTTCATTAAAGCTGCCATAAAAGAAGCTGAAGTCGTGGTTGAACTAGAGAGCTACGCAAAAACGGTAGAGAATGGTATTTTGGTTTTAGATAAAAACTTACCGTTTAAAGACTTTATTACCTCTCATCCAGAAATCAAACGTGTCGTGTATCCAAGAAGTGAAGAACAATTTGGCGTGTACTGTAACGGTCAAGAAAACCATCTTCCACAACGATTCCGTGGCTTACGGGATACCGAGTTGAATGAAGTTACAGGGCTAACAGATACCATCTTCTGCCATAAATCAGGCTTTATGTCAGTAAGTCTTAGTCTAGAAAGCGCTCTTTTCATGGCAAAAAGTCATTAAATTATATTCACTAAAACAACGTAAAAATAAAAAAACACTAACCTAGCAGGCCTGCTAGGTTAGTATCCACTACATCGTAATTAAAGCGATACGATATTGGCTGGAGAACTCTACCGAAGCTAAAGGTGGGTGGTTAGGCGCGCTGAAAGACCCGAAAATTGGTAAAGCCTTGGCTGCAATTCACAACCAGCCTGGAGCTACTTGGAATGTGGATCGCCTTGCCGAACAGGCTGGTATGTCTAGATCAGGATTTTCTGCACGATTTACGCAGATTATGGGGATATCGGTAAAACAATATCTAACTGAGTGGAGAATGCAGCTAGCCAGAATGAAAATCATGCAATCATCCGTTTCTTTACCTGATCTCGCTGAAAATTTAGGTTACCAATCTGAGGCGGCTTTCTCACGTGCCTATAAACGCGTATTTGGATTACCGCCATTCCATCAGAACCAAAAGCATACAGACTGATTAAGGCCTTGCCTTCACACATTACAGATTTCTCACTTGAGACACAAGCTTAACCTTACCCTGTGCTCTCCTAGAAACAAATAGACTTCCACAACGCATTACATTGAAGATAAGTTTCCTTAAATCAGAACAGGCTTTCGTTGTGTCACTACCAGATATCGCTAGGCAATAAAAAAGCCAGGCTTAAAAACACTGCAAGTGAATGAAATACCTTGCTTTTAAATTTGGTAGCGGAGCGGGTGCACAATTCAAGCATTTATTAACTATCAAAAGCTGATTATTCAATTTATCGATTAACCAGCTTATTTTTCAAATTGCGTATTGTCCTTTAGAACTGAATAAACGCCTATTCCATAGTTGCTTAGACTGCACTATCGCTTCATCAAACGTCAAATTGTCTAGTGCCATCAATGCCATGGATACGGTTTGCAACACGGTTTGCACTCCGTATTCATTTTGTTGTTTACCCTGCCAAACATCTAACAATACATCAATATCCAAGCACTTAGCCGTTGGATCGGCGTTTACAAATGTTTTTGGTAAATAAAACGACCAGGCCTGGTGATGAGTTATTTCTTCACCTTGATGACTTTTTTCAGACCAGGTTTCTAGCGCTTTAACTTCGGTTTTTTTATCAGGACGAGCTTCTGCTTCCCCTCCATCACCACAAAAAGCTATGGTCATATTGTCGGACAATAAACTCGCCGTTTTCTGGTGAATATCATCATATCCCTTATGAAAAACCCCATGTACACTTAATCGGGCATTGAACGGGTTTAACATTCTGGATAAGGAGTGGATGGGTGAGCGTAAACCCAGTTCATCCCGTGTATTCATTAGGGTTTTAATTTGTGGGGCAAAACAGTCTAACGGTAAATATGAGGCACCATGTTTTTGAATCTGCTGGCTCGCCGTTTCTAATGAATCCGCAATAGGCCAACCCAACGCTTCCACCACGGGTTGAGTATAAAGCCGAGAGGATTCATTCCCTACCATACCATGCAACAATATTGTGTGGCCTTTGATTTTAAGAAGATTCAAAGCGAGTAAAAACCAAGGCAGTTGACGTCTTTTCCCTGCATAACTTCCCCAATCGATATCTACAGCACACCCCACTTTTGGCAAGGTTTCTCTGATGGCTTGTAAAAAACCAGCCGCTTCTTCTGGCGTTTCTTCACGTACTCGAATCAGCATTAAAAACGCACCGAGTTGCATATCGGTTACCAGGCCTGCAAGAATCATTCTCATGGCATCTCGCGCCTCTTTTTGCGTGAGACTTCTGCGTCTTTTTTGGCCTCGGCCAATCGTTTGAATATAAAACTGAAACGGCTTGTTTTCACTCTCAATGGTATTCATTGGCGTAATCTTTCTCTTACCTTAATCACATCACCTACAATCAATAAGGCTGGGGGTTTAATATCATTTTGTTCAATCGTCATGGCTAGACTATCCAAGCGGGTAAACGTCACTTTTTGCTCTGCAGTCGTGCCTTTTTCTATTATGGCGGCTGGCGTAGCAGGATTCATATTTTGGTTTAGCAGGCCTGCCTGTATTTTTGCGGAGTTTTTGATGCCCATATAGAACACCATTGTATCGCCAGACTGAGCTAAACGGGCATAATCAATCCCTTCTGCACCCGCTTGTTGATGACCTGTAACCAAAGAAACCGACTGCGAAAACTCTCTGTGGGTGAGCGGAAAACCAGCATACGCAGAACAACCAGCCGCCGCGGTAATCCCAGGAACCACCTCAAAAGAGATACCATTTTTAACCAGTACCTCCGCTTCTTCAGCCCCTCGTCCAAAAATATATGGGTCTCCGCCTTTTAAACGCGCCACCCTTTTACCTTCTTTGGCTAAGTCGACCATCATTTGGCTAATGTCTGTTTGTTGCACTTTGTGCCATTTATCTTTTTTACCTACATAAATACGTTCCGCTTCTCGCCTCGCCATCTCCACAATTTCTGGCGCAACCAAACGGTCATATAAAATCACATCGGCTTGTTGTAGCAGTCGTAAGCCCTTAAAGGTCATCAAATCTGGATCACCAGGCCCAGCACCAATCAAATAGACCTCCCCTGGCGGAATTTCTTGCCCTGTTTTTTCGACCTGCTCAATCTCTTTTTGGAGGTATTGTTCAGCTTCCTCAATCCGACCTTGCACGGTTTTATCAATAAAGCTGCTGTCTAACAGTTTTTCCCAAAACACTTTTCGGCCATCTAGCTCTGAAATGGCATCTTTTACTTTTTGACGATAACGTCCAACCAAGTCCGTCAACCGACCAAATCCCGCAGGAACCAAAGCCTCTAATCGCGCTTTCATGACTCTGGCCAACACGGGAGAACGGCCTCCAGTAGAAATCGCAATCGTCATGGGCGCACGGTCAACAATGGCTGGAAGAATAAAATCGCAATATTCCGTTTGGTCTGCGACATTGACAGGAATTTGATTCGCCTGGCAATAGTGGTAAACCGCTTGATTAATGGTTTCATCATCGGTTGCCGAAATCACATATTTTGGTTTGGTTAAGGTACGGATTAGGTCTTCTGAAAAAACGCCCATCTGCCAAACGATTTTTCCATGTGAAAGGTGATATTTCATCTCGGTTTTCAGTTCGGGTGAAATCACCGTAACCACCGCACCAGACTTGATGAAAAGATCCGCTTTTCTTGCCGCAACCGCTCCACCACCGACAATTAGGCAATGCTGATCTTTGATATTAACGAAAATCGGTAAATAATCCACTTGGGCTAGTTCCTCTTTGAATACGTTTTTAATACTAATGAATACATACTATTGTTATGGCTACAGACCCTGTATTAATAACCACCTTTAATCTAATTCTTTTGCCAAAATCTCCGTTAGCTCTGGCAAACATGAACCGCAGTTTGTGCCAGCTTTCAAAGCGACACCAATCTCTTCAACCGTGGTTAACTTACTTTTTTGGATTGTCTCTATGATGGTATTTAACCCAATTCCAAAACAAGAACAAATTGTCTTACCTTCATCCTTTGCTCCTGAAGCTCCCCCTGCCAATAGGTTGAAACGTGTTTTATCATCCAATAATTTTTCGGCGAACAAACTGCCAAGCCATTTTCTTGGCGGAAGCTCCGTACTCGGCGCGATAAACAAAACAGACTGTAATCGGCCATCGGTAATTTTAGCAACACGGTAACGTTGACCTGCGACATCAGAATACTCTACTTTTTCGCCTTCAATGCCCAATAAGGCATCGATGACAGAATTGTCTACTGGAGGATTGTTTTCTCCAGCTATTTCATAGCGATAAAATTGTTTACCTTTAATTTTGACCCAATACTCCAAAGCATCCGTATTAATTGGTTCTCGACTTAGAATGAAACCGTGCCATTGAGCCTTGTAGAAAGATAATTTAACTGGAGTATGTTTCGATTCGGGCTGCCCTGATAATGGGTCGCCAACGGGTTGAACCAACGTATCAACTCGACCATGACTAGCATACTGAGCCGTCCAATGAATCGGCACAAACAAACTGCCTTTACGTTGGCCTTCGTCTATTTTCACTCGGCCGATGAATTTACCTAAATTGTTTTCCACCTTAGATAAATCTCCTTCAGTTAACCCATACTGTTCTGCATCATTAGGATGAATCGAGATATAAGGTTCGTCGATATGGGCCATTAACTTGGACGTCTTAGCCGTTCTGGTCATAGTGTGCCACTGATCACGTATACGGCCAGTATTCAAAATAAAAGGTAACTCAGGAGATGTAGGATAAACAGGCGCTCTTGGGGTAATGGCAATAAACTGCGCTTTACCACTGGCTGTAAAAAAATGATTATCGGTAAACATGCGTTTCGTACCCTGAGGGTGTTTCGCATTTAGCGGCCATTGAAATGGCTGCATCGCTGAATATTCGCCGTGCGTCATATTCTCCAAAAGGGAGATATCAAAATCCCGAGACCCGTTATTTTCAAAACCCGAAAGCTCGGCATGTTCTCTAAAAATATCAGCCGCACTCTGATAATTGAATTGCGCTTTATATCCCAGTTTTTGCGCGACCTGCATCAATATCCACCAATCAGGTTTGGCGTTTTCAGGGCCGTTCATGAACTTACGTTGTCTAGATACCGTTCTATCGGAATTGGTGACTGTGCCATCGGTCTCTCCCCACGTGAGCGCAGGTAATAAAACATTCGCCACTTGAGTGGTATCAGTATCTTGAACACAATCAGAGACAACGACCATCTCACACTTTTTGAGGGCTTTTTTAACGGCATCGGCATTGGGCATAGAAACCACGGGATTGGTATTCATAATCCAAATGGCTTTAATGCGCCCGTCCGCCACCGCATCAAACATCTCGATGGCCTTTAAACCGTTCTCTTGCGCCATGTTTTCGGCTTGCCAAAAGCGTGCAACTTTATCGATATTTTCAGGCTTATTGAAATCCATGTGCGCAGCAAGTTGGTTGGCTAAGCCACCAACCTCTCTCCCCCCCATGGCATTGGGCTGACCAGTAATCGAAAATGGCCCCATCCCTTCTTTACCAATTCGTCCAGTGGCTAAGTGGCAGTTAATAATCGCATTTGATTTATCTACTCCTGACGAGGATTGGTTCACACCTTGAGAGTACAGTGTCACCATTTTGGGAGTCTCGATGACCCAATCGTAAACGGTTTTAAGGTCTTGCATATCCAGCTCGCACTGTTCAGCTACAGTTTGCAGAGAGCCTTGCAATTGTTGTGCTTTAGCAATCGCGTTTTGAAAACCTTCTGTGTACTCATTAATATACTGAGTGTCGAGCGCAGGTGAATCAGAAATATGAGCCAGAAAACCATTAAATAACACTGCATCACTACCCGGTTTAAGCGCTAAATGCATATCGGCGATATCACAGGTTGCTGTTTTACGAGGATCGATTACCACGACTTTCATTTCAGGACGTTGGCGTTTTGCCGCCGCAATGCGTTGGTAAACAATCGGGTGCGCCCAGGCGGTATTAGAGCCGACAATAATCAGTAAATCCGTCTTTTCCAAATCTTCATAGGTGCAAGGCACCGTATCTGAACCAAATGCCCTTTTGTAGCCAACTACAGCCGAAGCCATACACAAACGTGAGTTGGTATCGATATTGGCCGACCCCATAAACCCTTTAATCAATTTATTGGCGATGTAATAGTCTTCTGTTAGAAACTGCCCTGAAACATAAAAAGCCACCGCTTTTGGGCCATGCTCGGCAATGATGCTTTGGAATTTATTAGCCACCATAGTGGTTGCCTCATTCCAACTGACCGCATGACCGTTAATTTGTGGCTGCATCATACGACCTTCAAAACCAACGGTTTCGCCAGCCGAACTCCCTTTTACACATAAACGACCATAGTTGGCTGGGTGCAGCTCCGAACCAATGACTTTAACCTCTAAGGCTTCAAGTCCTCCTGATTTTGATGATAACTTTTGTGATGGTTTTGCAGAAACCTCCATACCACAGCCCACACCGCAATACGGGCAAGTTGTTTGAATTGTCTTGTTATTTGAAATCGGCATAAAAAGGTCTTCTTTAAAAGTTATTCAGTAAAAAAATCACAATAGAGCTCTGTTTATAAAGCTATAACCACTGTATTTATAGCTTTATAAACACTTGATTGTCTTCAACTTTCGTTTCATAAATAGGAATAACCACCCCTTCGACATCCAAACATTGTCCAGTACGCAAGCTATAGTGCTGTTTTTGTAAAGGCGCAGCAACCATCAGTTCACCTCTTAAATCACCGACCATACCCCTAGACATAACATAGGCTTTGCCAATGGGATCATAATTATTCAAGGCAAATACTTCACCGTTTAAATAAAACAACGCCACTTGAACATCATTTACAAGCGCGGCAACACCTGAATTTTTCACCAAATCGTCAGTGATACATACTTTAATAAACTCACTCATTTCTTATTCCTTTTAACCTACCAGGCCTGGTCAATCTTTAAATATCTATTGGATTACAAACTAGGCTATTTGCTTTATTTCAACAGCAATACCTTTCAACTTTTCATCTTCCGTTGCTGGACGAATTTGGCCACGCTCCTGCACAAACATTTGCGGAGCAGGTGTTTCAACATTCACAAATGAACGGAATCGTTTTGTAAATTCAGGATTTTCAATCGCGGTTTTCCAGTCACATTTATATGTATCGTGAAGTGCTTGCATCTGCACTTCTAGCTCTTCACCCAAGCCAAGTGAATCATTAATAACCACATCTTGTAGGTAAGTTAAACCACCTTCTAGGTTATCCATCCACGTGGCAGTTCTTTGTAAACGGTCAGCCGTTTTAATGTAGAACATCAATAAGCGATCCACATACTTGAACACTTCTTCTTTAGTCAACTCTGTGGCAAACAAATCCGCATGACGCGGTTTCATACCACCATTACCGCACACGAATAAGTTCCAGCCATTTTCGGTTGAGATTAAACCAATATCTTTTGCCTGCGCTTCAGCACATTCACGCGTACAACCAGAAACCCCCATTTTAATTTTGTGTGGTGAGCGTAAGCCTTTGTATCGGTTCTCTAACTCTATCGCCATAGTGACGGAATCATCTAAACCAAAGCGACACCAGGTTGATCCCACACAAGATTTAACCGTGCGCAGTGCTTTAGCATAAGCTTGACCCGATTCAAAACCAGCATCAATAAGCTCTTTCCATATGGCAGGTAAATCATTCATTTGTGCGCCAAATAGAACAATTCGCTGACCACCATTTACTTTCGTGTATAGCTTATATTTAGTGGCAACCTCACCAAGTACAATTAACTTTTGTGGCGTAATTTCCCCACCTGGTACGCGAGGAATTACCGAGTAAGTGCCATCTTTTTGCATATTACCGAGATAATTATCATTAGTATCTTGTAAGGAAATTTTGTCCTCTTCTAAGGCGTATGAATTCCATAAAGAGGCAAAGATGCTACCTGCAGCCTGTTTACACACTTCACAGCCACACCCTTTACCGTGAGTTTTTATGAGTGTGTCAAAGTCTTTAATCTCTTCAACCTGACAAATGTGATACAACTCTTGACGAGTATGGGCAAAGTGCTCACAAATATCGGTATTGACTTCAACACCGCGTTTTTCTAATTCACTGTTTAGTACATTAGTTACCAGTTGCACACAACCTCCACAACCAGTTCCTGCTTCAGTCGTGGCTTTAATATCACTCATGGTGCAACAACCACCTTCCACTGCATTAATAATGTCGCCTTTAGATACGTTATAGCACGAACATAGCTGTGCCGTTTCGGGCAAAGCATCTGGCCCAAATAGGCTATCGCTTGAGCCATCTCTATTCGGTAAAATTAATGCATCAGGATGCTCTGGTAAGTCCATATCATTGAGCATAATTTGGAGTAAATTACCAAAGTCTTCCGCATCACCCACCAATACAGCACCCAATAATTTTTTTCCGTCAGGAGTCACTACAATTTTTTTATAAATCTCTTCTGGACCATTTTCATAAACGTAAGAAAGCGCATTTTCATCTGTTCCATGAGGGTCACCAATAGACGCAACATCCACTCCCATCAGTTTTAATTTAGTGCTCATGTCGGCACCAGTAAAACTTGCAGGTTCAGCATTAAGCTGATTTACCACAACTTGCGCCATGCCATAACCTGGCGCCACCAGACCATAAATCATGCCGCCATGTAAGGCACATTCACCAATTGCAAAAACATCGCCATCACTGGTTTTACATTGGTCATCAATTTGAATTCCACCTCTTGGTCCTAGCTCTAATCCTACTTGTTTGGCTAAATCATCACGTGGACGTATACCCGCTGAAAAAAGCACCATATCCGTTTCAAGTTCTTCACCATCAGCAAACACCATCTTATTTATACAGTGTTCACCATCCGTGATTAAGGTGGTAGCCTTCGATGTATGGACAGTCACACCAAGGTTTTCAATTTTACGTTTGAGAAGCGCTGCTCCCCCATCATCTAATTGAACTGGCATTAATCTAGGTGCAAATTCCACTACATGGGTTTCTAAACCTAAATCAACCAAAGCTTTAGCCGCTTCTAAACCGAGTAAACCGCCACCAACAACCACCCCCACTTTTCCCTTGGAGGCTACGGATTTCATAGCATCCAAATCCTCAATGGTTCGGTAAACTAAACAACCTTCACGATCATTGCCGCTAATAGGCGGCACAAATGGATAGGATCCTGTTGCCATAATCAACTTGTCATATTCAATCGATACACCACTTTGCGATGTAATCGTTTTAGCCTTTCTATCAATATCAACAGCCCTATCATTGATATAGACGTTGACGCCATTGCTTTCATAAAACCCTGGTTTAACTAAAGACAAGTCTTCGGCGGTTTTACCTGAAAAATAAGAAGATAAATACACTCGATCATAAGCAACGCGCGGTTCTTCACAAAAGGTGTGTACTTCAAAATTGCTGTAACCTTCGCTAGCAACCAACTTTTCGATAAAGTTGTGACCAACCATACCGTTACCAATTACCACTATTTTTTGCTTGTTCATGCGACTTTTTCCTTTTGCTTATTCTGAATTGTCGAAGGTTCAAAACCTTCGCCAAAAACCAATGTATCTCGGTAGGCTGACATATCGTTCTGTTCTGCTAATTGTTTAAATATCCAGTTAGCACTGGAAATATCACCAAACATAACGGCACCTTTTATACGGTTGTTTTTAAGTACAATTTTGCGATAGATGTTTTGAGTTAAATCTTTATAAACTAGAGACTCTGTATCAGGTGAGTCGTTGAAATCACCCGTTGAAAACAGGTGAATACCCGTTACTTTTAACTTGGTAGAAACAGCACTGCCCTGATATTTAGCCTCTTTTCCAACCAAGTGTTCAGCAAGAACCTGCGCTTGTTCATAAAGAGGTGCAACCAGTCCATATAATTGGCCTTGGTGTTCCACGCACTCACCCAAAGCATAAATATCATTTACGGAAGTTTGTAATTGGTCATTGACCAAAATGCCTCGGTTTATTTCTAAACCAACTCGTCTACCCAAAGAGACATTTGGCTTTATGCCCACAGCCATGACCACAAGATCCGCATCTATTATGGAACCATCTGTAAACTTAACGCCAGAAACCTGCTCACTCCCCAAAATTTCAGCTGTATTCGCTGACATTTTGAATTTCATTCCTTTCGCCTCTAGGCTTTTTTTCAGCAAGCCCCCTGCAACCCGATCGAGTTGCACATTCATCAAGACTTCATTACGGTGCACAACGGTGACATCCATGCCTCGCGAAATTAAACCATTAGCGGCTTCTAGTCCTAATAATCCACCGCCGATTACGACGGCTTTCTGCCTGTCCTTGGCTGAATCAATCATGAAATTCACATCTCGAATATCTCGAAAACTAACCAGGCCTGGTAACTCTGCACCAGGAACAGGAATAATGAAAGGCACGGAACCTGTGGCCACAATCAACGTGTCATAAGCGTAGCTTGCGCCCAAATCCGTTATTACAATTTTATTTCTTGAATCAATCTCTGAAATGGCTGTGCCAGTGTGTAAATGAATAGCGTGCTTTTTAAACCAATCATAATCATGGGTCATGATTTCTGGAACAGAGAGTTCCCCTGAAAGAACAGGAGAGAGCATAATGCGGTTATAAGCCGCGTTAGGTTCTTTATTAAATACTCGGATATCGAATGTATCTGGAGCTTCTTTGAGAAGGCGTTCGAGGAATCTCGCGCCTACCATACCTGACCCAATCAAAATAAGTTTCTGTTTTTCATTTTGTTTCATAGTGAGCCTTTTGGGCCCAAAGCTATAAACGTCGGGCACAGTGTTAGACAGTGCGACCCGACAACAGGTCAAATAATATTGTTTATAATTACCAAGTTTAATGCCAACTTGGGTAATTTAAATTTAAGTCATTAATATCAACAACTTAAAGAACCCATAAAAATAAAAGCGTTAAAAAACTCAATACATTCAAAATAATGATGATTCAAACGCTTTATTTTGGTGCGCCTATAGCTCTAAAACACGCTAATACACCAAAATTAGGTGTATTAGCAATTGTGCAAAAGAGCAATAGACACCTTACTTAAAATTTAATGCTCTACTTTTCTCTGTTTTTCATACAAGAATCGTAAGACTTCTGAGCGATAGTGGTTATAGGTGGGATCATCCGCCAGAGCTAGACGATCTCTAGGATGAGGCAAATCAACCTTGAGAATTTCACCAATTGTGGCTGCTGGACCATTAGTCATCATCACAATCCTATCCGATAACAATACCGCTTCATCCACGTCATGAGTAATCATGATGACCGTATTGTTCAGTTCTTTTTGAATCTCCATCAGTGAATCTTGTAAATGCGCTCGAGTCAAAGCATCTAAAGCGCCAAACGGCTCATCCATCAACATCACTTCAGGTTGCATAGCCAAGGCTCTAGCAATCCCTACACGCTGCTTCATCCCACCAGAAATCTCATCTGGACGTTTATGCATGGCGTGATCCATGTGCACCAGTTTTAAGTTATGTTCAATCCACTCTTTTTTCTCTTGAGCCGATTTGGTTTTTTTAAAGACTTGATCAACCGCCAACTCGACATTTTCATAAGCGGTTAGCCAAGGCAAAAGCGAGTGATTCTGAAAAACAACGGCTCTTTCTGGACCTGGTGCATTCACTTCACGGCCATCCAACAAGACCCCTCCTTCTGTTGCTCCGTACAAGCCTGCAACAATATTTAACACTGTCGATTTACCACAACCCGAGTGGCCAATCAGAGAGATGAACTCGCCTTGTTCAATTTTTAGGTTAACATCCTGAAGTGCTCTAAAAGGCCCTTTGGGTGTTGGAAACTCAATCCCAACATTCGTTAATTCTAAATGGATATCTGACATATTTTTCTCCTAAAACTTTATTAGCGAATATCCGCTGATTTATCCCACGAAACCGCTTTTTGTAGAATCAACATGCCACGATCTAAAAAGAAACCGACTACACCAATTACAATAACAGCAACCATAATACGGCCTAAAGAGTCCGAACTTCCGTTTTGAAATTCATCCCATACAAATTTACCCAGGCCTGGGTTCTGCGCCAACATTTCAGCTGCTATCAATACCATCCAAGCAATACCCAATGAGATACGTAAACCTGTAAACATCATTGGAATTGAACACGGAAGTACAATTTTACGAATATGTGTCCACCAACTTAAACTTAATACCTGGCTAACATTCTTTAAATCTTGCGTTACCGTCGCAACACCTGCCGCCGTGTTAATGATGGTAGGCCATAAACAACATAGCAATACCGTAAACATAGAGTTTAAGAATGCTTTATCAAATGCAGGGTCATCTGTTACATAAACCGCTGAAACCACCATCGTCACCAAAGGTAACCACGCAAGAGGGGAAACAGGCTTAAAGATTTGAATTAAAGGGTTTACCGCCGAATAAGCATTCGTACTCAAACCAATGATAATTCCAATTGGAATCGCAATAATCGATGCCAAAATAAAACCACTCATTACCGTAATTAAGCTTCGTACTATTTGATCAAAAAACGTAGGATGACCAGTATATTCACGAATTTTAACTTCAGCTTCTGGGTTCTTTTCTAATTTACGCGCATTGCGCTCTTCTTGTCTTTGGTAAAAACCTGCTTCTTTAATCGCCTCTTGCTCAGCCTCTTCACCTAAAGAAACAAATTGCTCATAGGTTTGAACAGGACCAGGAAACTGACCTAAAGATGTATGGATATTGGATGCAGCCCCTTGCCACACAACAAGAAAGATAAGCAAGCCAGTTAAAGGCAAACCAATCATCTTAACGATTGTATTAATTTGCCCTTTACGATCCTCACCTATCACTAATTTGTAGAAGGGTTCAATTAACCCCCATTTTAAAGGATTCATATAATTACCTTTGTCATTCCATTTTATTTTCATTAGGACTCTAATACCTTATTAGAGTCCTAATAGAGTTTATAGCGTTTTAGCGCCTTTTAGACCAATTTTCATACTATCGATGTACTCATTAGGTTTTGAACCATCGTATGGAACTCCATCCATGAAATCATCTTGTACTCCACGGAAACCATCCGTCTCAAAGACACCTGAAAAGTCAGCTTTATTGAAAGTACCATCAGCGACTAATTCTTCAACCGCTTTTTTATAAATATCTGGACGATAGACTTTTTTAGCCATATCTTTGTACCAAGAATCTGATTTTTGTTCAGAAATCTGCCCCCAACGACGCATTTGAGTCATGTACCAAATAGCATCTGAATAGTATGGATAAGTGGCGTTATAACGGAAGAAGACATTAAAATCTGGTTCAGAACGCTTATCACCTTTTTCGTATTCAAAAGTACCCGTCATAGAGTTGGCAATAACTTTGTAGTCAGCTCCTACATAGTTAGGTTTAGATAAGATTTTTACCGCCGCAGGACGGTTTTTATTATTCTCAGCATCTAACCAATGCGCCGCACGAATCATCGCTTTGACTACACGAATAGTGGTGTTTGGATACTTTTCATAGAAGTCCTCACGTAATCCAAAGACTTTTTCTGGGTTGTTTTTTTGAATGGAATTATCAGAGATAACTGGTACACCAATACCTTTGAAAACAGCCTGCTGGTTCCATGGTTCACCCACACAATAGCCTTCAATGGTTCCAGCTTCCATCGTAGCAGGCATTTGTGGAGGAGGGGTAACAGACAACAATACATCAGCGTTTAAAGTACCAGAACTATCCCCTTTATGCGGTGCGTAATAACCTGGATTCAATCCTCCGGCCGCTAACCAATAGCGTAGTTCATAGTTATGCGTTGAAACAGGAAATACCATACCCATCTTAAATGGCTTACCTGCATCTTTATAAGATTCAACCACAGGCTTTAAAGCTGCTGCACTAATTGGATGCTTAGGCTTACCACCTTCCATCTCAACATGTGTCTTCATGGACTCCCAAGTTTTATTTGAAACGGTAATGGCATTACCGTTTAAATCCATTGAAATTGGCGTAATAACAGGTGCTTTAGTTCCATAACCAATTGTTGCAGCAATTGGCTGACCCGCCAACATATGCGCGCCATCTAATTGCCCATCAATGACTCTATCCAATAAAACTTTCCAGTTAGCTTGCGCTTCTAATTGAACATATAAACCTTCATCTTCAAAATACCCATTCTCGTATGCAATTGCCAAAGGCGCCATATCGGTTAACTTAATAAAACCAAATTTTAAATCTTCTTTTTCTGGATCACCTAACGCGTGTGCGCACGCTGCAAAGGCTGTTGAACTAATAGCAATAGACACTGCTAAAGCGGTTTTCTTAATAAAAGTTCTTCTGCTATTTTTGCTATTCATCATTACTCTACCCTCAAATACAAAACTCTAAAAACAAAAAAGCCCACAACCCCCATAACAGGAATTGTGAGCTTCAACACTCGTTTAACTAATTTTAAACATATCAAGCTTTATAAGTGCCAATAATATTAATATCCTATAAAATCAATAGGTTAAATAAACTACCTTTTAATCAGTCTGTCTTAAAATAAAATATTGCACCACTTAGGACAAAATAAGAACTATATAAGGGCATCAGATCCTAATTCAACATCATCTAAATACCAAATTTCACTGTGCACACCTTCTTCTTTCACATTAACCGAAGGCAATGAAACACCCAACGATGAGATGACATCACGATATAAATCTGTCCAATACACCGACTTTGCAATCTCTTTGGCATTCAGTTCTGTAGGTAACTGTCCTAAGGACTGCATCTGACACACAATCCATTCAGCATGAGATTGCCAAGGGAAATTGGCTTGGTAGCGAAAAGGCAGGCTAAAATTAGGGACACTTCGACAAGTCGAATTTATTGGGTTGCACACTTCTCCTTTATAGGTATTTTGAATAGACTCTTCAGGAGCCCCAACATATTGCTCTAAAGACAGATACTTAACAAGTTTCTGATAATTAGAGGCATCATCGATCCATTGACTTGCTAGATAAAGTGCTTTAATAAGTCTTTTATGAATACTTACATTCTCTTCAGCCCATGCAGCACGTACTCCTAGCACTTTTTCTGGGGCATTATTCCAAATCTCATACCCCGTTATAACAGTAACGCCAACCTGTTTCTTAACGGCATGAGTATTCCAAGGTTCTCCAACGCAGTAGCCATCAATCAGCCCCTCATCGAGAGCTTGAACCACGCTAGAAGGAGGCACAACCACAATTTCAACATCCTCTCCAACTAGAATATTGGCTGTTGAGAACCAATGCCTTAATAAATAGTTGTGCATCGAATATGGAAAAACAACCGCAAACCTCAATAGTCCTTTACCCTGTTTTTTTCTTGATAATGCAACTTGTTTAAGTGCCGAAGCACTCTTTTCAGGTTTTAAAACCAAATCGGGTTCAATGGCGATTAATTCAGCAAATACCTCATTCGACACACTAACCGCATTACCGTTCAACCCAAAGGAATAAGCGGTTACTAAAGGTTTTTTTACGCTTCCTAAACCGAAAGAAGACGCTATCAATAGTGGGGCTAACATATGCGCGGCATCTAACTCACTAAAAACCAATTTATCTCTAATATTTGACCAAGAAACTTCTCTAATCAATGAAACATCAAGATCAAACTGTTCAAAAAACCCCTCTTCTTTAGCTACAACCAAAGGAGCACTATCAGTTAAGGGAATAAAGCCAATTTTTACTTTATCTTTCATAAAACACCTTACAACTCATAAACATTGACAATATTCTGTGCCACTTCAGACATCTTTTGATTCGAATCCATAGAAAGCTTGCGCATTGCCTCGTAAGCTTCATCTTCAGATACATTTTTATTCTGCATTAAAAGCCTTTTTGCTTTATCAATAAGCTTAGTATCAATCAGTTCAGACTTTGTTTCTCGCAACTCATTCTTAATGGCTTGGTACTCTCTAAAACGCGCAATTGAAACATTCATAATAGAGTTAACGCGCTCCATATCGACACCCTTTACAACATAACTACTTACGCCTGAACGAATCGCCTCTTGGATAATCACTTCATTCTCTTCATCAGCAAACATCACAACAGGTAGTGGATTATGCTCACTCAATAAGTGCATGCTTTCAAGAATATCACGATCTGGAGACTCAGTATCGACAACAACCATATCAGGCAAATGAATCGCCACTTGAGCCAGTAACCCTGGACCAGGCTTCACCCTAGCAATGACAGAATAACCGCTATCCGAAAGTGCTTTCGCTAACATGGCTGAACGAACGGATTCATTATCAACCAACATAACTTTTAGACTCATCTACAACCCCACTTAAAAGACCAAAATAAATCTACCAGGCCTGGTAACTTTGAGAAAGTTGATTTTTTATTCAAACAAAACAGAAACAAGTTAAACGCCTTATAAACAAGGAACATAGTTCATATAAATTAATGAAATAAAAGCAATCATTCAATAAAACAACTTACTTAAAACTCATGAATATTAACAAACACTAATAACACTATTTATGCCAGAACAAAATCATATATAAAACATAGTGTTATCTAATCGAGATATTCTATGAAAACAAATTTGAACCAAAATAGAACAAAAACTTGCTATAAATAGGCAATCAATATGTAGAGGGACACATGAATGACTAATATCTAAATAATACTGGGATATTTTGGTATTAATTGGGATATTTTGGAATGAAGTCCGATAAATAAAGGGGTTCGAGAAAATTCTGCGTCGATTAAAGCTGGTTTAAATTAAATTTAAAGCTACATTTAAACGACACATGAAATTTTAAAATATATAAAATCAGCGACACATGGTTTACAAAAAAATAAAGGAAAGGATTTCCCTAAAAATCAAAGCTAGCAGTCAGGTTATTATCATTACCTTTATATGTCTCTTTCAACTCAGCTTGTAATCGTTCAAGCTCTACCATATTTGCTTTTCTACCTTTTGTAAATGCGTCTCTAGTCTCAGGGTTATCCGAGTACTTTTCAATCATTCGCTCACAATTTGCTATTGAAGATTTAACCTGACTTATCAGCCTGAGCAGTACCTGCCTGTGATAAGCAGCTGGATAAGGACGGTCAATCGAGTGGTTATATATGCCTACAAAATCTTTAATAAAGTTGGCACAAGCATCATCTATATATCCATATCCAATCATTACATCAATAATATCATTTGATATTCTCTCGTTAATATCAGGGTTACATATACCTTGCTCCCCTCGCTTTTTGGAGCCAACCCCCGTTTTTATCCACTCTAACGAATAATCGGCTTCCAATGCTAACTTTGATATCGATTCAAAGCTTGGAGCGGCCTCTTCTTTAAACCACCGTTGAAGAGTATCTGGTGCTACCCCAGCGACCATAGCTGCATATTTTCGTGTACCCAACGATGTTGCCACCTCTTTTATTCTAGTTCCCATTGTACTTTCTTGAATAGGAAGCGATTTCCCATTTAAAATTTCATGTTCCTTTTCCATAAAAACCACCTATAAAACAATATGTTATGCAATTAAAGATTATATTCGTGCGTAAATAACCTTAAAAAAGACAATATTCTATTTACATGTAAGAATATATTCGTTAGTATATGTATTAACCAAAGATAATAATCTACTATTAAGAAAATATTCGGTAAATACGAGGATTGTATCATGAATCATGACGAAATTAAGTCGGCTTTAGCAGAGCGTGGATATACGCTTGCTGCCGCATGTGAAGTAATGGGTAGAAGCTATATACAGTTCTACAACGTAACGAATAGAGCCGCGAAAAGCTTTTACATAGCCAATTCAATTGCTGTCCTAATTGATAAGCCTGTCGAAAAAGTTTTCCCTGACATACCTCAGTATTCAGATGAAAACCGCCCAAATAAGAGTCAAAAGTTAATAGATGACGGTAAAGCAAAACTGAAAGAAGCGGGATTGATGTCTGCATGATGATTGCCTTATGTGTTCGATTTATTAACAGATTATCGAAACAGCAACTCATGCGAAAGCAATTTGTTTAGAACTGAAATTTTTTAGGAATTCCAATGGCATACATTAATTGGAAAAAGGCACGACCAACCAGCTTACAAGAAGCGTTTTGGTTAGTAAAAAAACATGGAATGGAAAAGAAAAACCTCTCTGTACCTCGTATTGCAGAACTAATGGGGTTAGACGATGAATCTATTTTATACAAATGGATGAAACAGGCCACTATGCCCATCAATAAGATTGCCAGCTTTGAGCATGTTTGCGGTGCTAACTATGTATCAATTTATTTAGCATCAAGCGATAACAAATTGCTGATTGATATCCCAACAGGAAAGAGCTTAGAGCCTGTTAGCGTTTTGGAGATGCAAACCACTTTTAATCATGCCATCACATTATTAATGAAGTGTGCCGCGGGTAATGCCACAGCTGACGAAACTGTTGCCGCTTTGACTAGTTCAATGTCAGACCTTGCCTACCACAGAGAGAATGTGCAAAAACAAGAAACCCCAGAGCTGGACTTTGGTTTGGATTCGGAACATGAATAGACATTACTTTAATGCACAAGAGTTAGCAGGCCTACCTGGTATGCCATCAACGGTAAGAGGTGTTCGGTTAAAAGCTGACAAAGAAAGCTGGATTAAACAAAAGAAAGCTAAAGGTAAAGGGTTTGAATACCTTATTGACTGTTTGCCAGATAAAACCAAAGCATACTTTTCCCAACAAGCTGCTGAAGAAATGGCACAGACTTCCAAAGAGGCCAGCAAAAAAGCCAGCACGGAACTTGCACGTACCCTTGCTGTTAAAGACAGTTTAACCGCGGGTATCTCGGCACAAAACCGCCAAAAGACACTTGCCAAAGTTGCCCACCTAAAAGGTGACGAACAAAAACGTGCTCAAAGCAAGCTGCTGGTTTTAGCGATGTGGCAAGCCTACGTTAAAAAATCCAATCAAGGCAAAACCAAAGCCACGAGCCAATTCCTACTTTTATGGTCAGAAGACATGCTAAACATTCCAGCAGAAGAGCGCTGGATACGTAACTACATAAATACAGATTTAAGCCTAACGACCCTTTATGCCTGGGAAAAAGCACTAGAAAGCAATTCCAGCCGCATATGGGGAAATTACGGCAATCGTAAAGGTACCAGCAAGATTGATCGTCAGCCTAAGTTGCGTGAATTTGTGATTGCCACCATATACGAATACCCGCACATCTACGCAACACAACTGTTCGAAGCTGTCCAAGTCCGCTTTGAAAACACCGATATCGAGCTACCATCAAAACGATCGCTTGAACGATGGGTTAAAACCTACAAAGAAGCAAACGCTCAAGTCTTTACCGCTGTCACCAATCCTGACAAATGGAAAAACAAATACATGCCTGCGTTTGGAACCGTTGGTGTAGCCGCATTAAATGAAAAATGGGAACTCGATTCAACCCCAGCCGACATCATGTTATCCGATGGCCGTTACAACCTAATTGGTGCAATTGATGTTTATAGTCGACGCGTTAAATTACTTGTTTCAAAAAGTTCAACCGCTGCATCTGTCTCTAAATTGATGCGTGACTGCCTACTTGAATGGGGTGTACCAGACAAAGTCAAAACCGATAACGGTGCCGATTACGTTTCACTGCAAATCAAAACCGCATTTCAATCACTCGGCATTGAACAAGACATTTCAGCCCCATTCTCACCTTGGGAAAAGCCACACATTGAGCGTTTTTTCAGAACCTTCTCACACGGCCTGTTAGAAATCATGCCTGGTTTCATCGGGCACAACGTAGCCGAGAGATCCGTTATTGAAGACCGCAAACAATTCAGTGAACGCCTATTCAAAAAAGGCAGCGTGATTGATATCGACATGTCATCAAAAGACCTACAAAACTTTGTAGATCAATGGATAGATAACGTCTATATGCACAACGCCCATACAGGTGACGGCATCAACGGCAAAACCCCATTCCAAATGGTGGCTGAATGGAACGCCCCAATCAACATCATTGAAAACGAACGTGCTCTCGACATTCTATTAGCCGAAGTCGGCGAACGTGTTGTTGGTAAAGACGGTATTCGTTTAGATGGCTTTACCTACATTGCCCCTGAACTTGGTCACATGGCCACAGAAAGAGTCAGCATCCGCAAAGACCCAATTGATGTTGGAACCATACACGTCTTTCAAAATGGTGAATTCATTTGTGTGGCTGAAGATGCTCGCTTTGTTGGTATTAGTCGCCAAGAAATCGCCCACCAAGGCAAACAAAACGCACTTAAAAATATCGCTCAAGCTAAAAAAGAAATCCGCAGCATGAAGTCACGCCAAAAAGTAAAAGGCCTAGCCGAAGAGATATTACAAGCAAAACGTCAAGCCAATAACGTCTCCATGATGCCAAAGAAAACAGAAACCTATACCAACGACCACCTTCAATCGGCATCCGAAGCGGCACAAATGACCACGGCAATACAGCCACAATCAGCCGCATCTAAAAAGGCTGAAATTGTCGCTGTAGCAAGTAGCCCAGAAGAGATTTACCGCAGATTTCTACGTTTAGAACAAAAGATAAATGCGGGAGAAACCCTAGATCAAAAAGACCTTAAATGGTTTAAGAGCTATCAGCAAATGCCTGAATACACCGATATGAAAGAGTTTTTTGAAGAATTTGGAATGGGCTTGGAAACAGGTTCTAACTAAAGAAAAAGCCGATTTAAACCGCCATTTAAATCAGCCTTAAATGCCATAAAGGCAAAGGAAGTAAAGTAAATGTTAACACAAACTATAGGAAACACAATCGCCCCATTGCAAAACGTATCGCTCTGTTCTCAAGCGATTACCAATGCAATGAACCGTGCAGAACACCTGCCAGGCATTATTGCCCTATATGGCCCAAGTGGCTGGGGTAAAACCTTTGCCGCCACCTACAGTGCCAATAAACACAGAGCCTACTATGTACAGTGCAAATCCGCCTGGACACGTAAAGCCTTTTTAAAAGCCGTATTAGAAGAAATGGGCATTGCACCTGCCAGCACAATCTATGAAATGGTAGACCAAATATCGCAAGAACTCGCCCTATCAGGTCGCCCTCTTATCATTGATGAAACCGACTTTCTCGTAGAAAGAAAATACATCGAGATTGTACGCGATATCTACGAAAGCTCATTTGCCACCATCTTGCTCATCGGCGAAGAACACCTCCCAGCCAAACTTAAAAAGTGGGAGCGTTTTCACAACCGAGTACTCAACTGGATACCTGCCCAACCCGCCACCTTGAGCGATAGCAAAATCCTAGCAAACATCTACGCACCAGACGTTGCCATACATGACGACTTACTTATAAAAGTGGTTGAAGCAAGTCGCAACGTTACTCGTCGAATCTGCGTCAACCTCAACAAAATTAATGAGATATCAAAGCTAGAAGGCTGGGATGAAGTAGACAACAGCCTATGGGGAAAACGAGACCTATTTACAGGCCACGGCTCAATTCGTAACGGAGTATCAGGATGAAAAAAACGCCTATTAAAAAACCTGGTCAACTCACTGTACGTGAATACCTATGGGCAAAAATCAGAGAACAACACACCTTTAGTGCACAGCAGCTTATTACGGGTGCACCAAAGAAATACAACCTAGAGCTTGATAAAGCCCGCTACTACCTTAACGGCTGGGAAAAAGCAGGCTATTTAAGCAGCGTAATCACAAAAACAGACAGTGCACTCATTCGCTACAAAACCTACACGCTTGAAAAAGATACAGGCGTTAACCCGCCTATTGTTGACCCAAAAGGCAACAAAGTCACCACAGGTGCAGGCAGAGAACAAATGTGGCGAACCATGCGTATAACAGGCCAATTCAACTACAAACAGCTTGCCGCCATCGCCAGTACCGATGAAGTGACCATTGCCGAAGGCGAAGCCAAAAGCTACGTCTCATTGCTCTACAAAGCGGGCTATTTAAAGTGCGTAAAAGCCGCAAACAATGCAGGCGGCCTAGCCGTTTACATACTAAAACCCGCTGCTTGGACAGGGGCTAAACCCCCAATGGTCAAACGCATGCACGTTGTATTTGACCAAAACAACCACCAAATCATGTACCCAAAACCCGAGGAGATTGAAGGTGACTACTAACTACCAAAACCAGGCCTGGTTCATAGCCCTTCAAACAGAGCTACAAACCAGCTCACAAGCCAAAGCCGCCGCAAAGTGTGGCATTAGCGGCACAGCCGTAAACCAAATCATAAAAGGTACCTACAAAGGCAATATTGAAAACGTAGCCGAAAAAGTATCAGGGGCTTTACTTGAACAAAGCGTTGTTTGCCCTGTACTGGATGTCATCACCACAGACATCTGTGCAAACCACAGAAACAAAGGATTCAAACCCAACAACCCAATGCGAGTACAGCTCTATAGAGCCTGCCAGAGCTGTACAAACAACCCAAAAAGTAAAAGTAAAGGAGAGTAAACATGCAACTACTCAACATCCAAGACAACAAAGCCAATCTACACATTATGCGTAATTTAGTGATGGCACAAGTCGCTATGCGTCAACTGCAACGTGATGGGCATACCGTTATAACCGTTGATCCAAACGGTAAACGCCCAGCCATCATTATTGAACCACCGCTTAATGACAATATCCCGCTGTGCTCCTACGTCACCATTCGCCGTGGGCAAAGCCTAACCACAGGCCATATTTACCACCTTAAAGAACACATTGCCGACGTTATGTGGGCGCAATACTCAAACGCAATAAAAGGAACACACTAATGACAACTATCCCACAAGGCTTTATGCAAAACAGCCAAGGCCACCTGATCCCTGAAAGCCTCGTCTCAGATATCGACAAACAACGTGACGAACTCGTGATTGAAATTGTTAAAAAGGCCAAAGACCTAAACAGCTTAATTGCCCAGTTTAAAGACGCCACCATGGGCGATATTGCCGCGTTTATTGAACTCTCTGCCGAACGTTATGACGTTTACGTGGGCGGCAACAAAGGCAACGTCACCCTAATGAGTTTTAACGGCCAATACAAAGTGCAACGAAATATCAGCGAAATCATCCGTTTTGACGAAGCCCTAAAAGCTGCCAAAGCCCTGATTGACGAATGCGTAGACGAATGGATTAAAGACACTCGCAGTGAAGTCAAAGTGATTGTTGACCAGGCATTCTCAACCAACAAACAAGGCGAACTGAGTACATCCAAAGTACTAGGCCTACTGCGTTTAGAGATTAAAGAAGAAAAATGGAAGCGTGCCATGCAAGCCATTAAAGACAGTATTCGAGTCGATGGTACCAAAAGCTATATCCGTATTTATGAGCGAGAAGAAGGCAAACAAAACTACCATCAAATCCCACTCGATTTGGCGTCGATTTAGAAGGAGGTAAACATGGAACGTCCTAGCTTAAGCGAATGGCAAAAACGAACCTACAAACCGCCAACCAATATAGAAGCTACCAATAAAAAGCTTGACCCTGATAAGGTCGAAAAAGCCAAACGAATCAACAACCACAAAGAACGCATTCAAGCTAAACAAGATAGCTGGGATGCACTGGAGGAATTATGAGTATGCAAGTAGGAGAAGTGATAGGAAAAAATGGACTTGTGATTCGAGAGTATGTAGGTGAAGCAGACTACAAAGGCCAGAAGTTCATGCTTTCAAAGTCTATCTCTAACTCACCAATGATTGAGCACCCAGACGGCCGCATCTATTCACTTGGCTGGCAGGACGTATTTAGTCTTGCTATTGATGCTTTTAACGATGATGACGATGAACAAGGGAAAAATCATGAGTAAACAAGAAAATCACAAGATTCAAATAGCCTACGAGGTTGTTGAAAAGTACAACGAACATGAAGACCAAGAAGATTTTGAAGAGTCAGTGCTTGAGATTGTTGAGCTGGATGAGGAAGGATTTGCCAGAGGCATATTTGTCTCTTTACAAGTCATTAGAGGTTACGCCTCAAACAGTTCTGCAGAAACGCATGAAGTTGCCAAAGAGCTAGTTGAATCTGTAGGAGGTATAGAGTTCCTTGAGCAATACCTTGAAACCGATAGCGAAGTCGATGTCGAAACAATCGATTGGTACAAAACCACATTTAATTAACCACCAGGCCTGGTAACAGGCCATTTAATAAAACGTTCTGAATACTTAACTTTGTTATCCACCACCTATGGACTTCAGAGCGTTTTCTTAAGTGACATTTAAACGGAATTTAAACAGTGAAAAACCTGCATTTAAACCTATGGGAGCTTATTCAATGACCAAACAAGAAGCTATTAAAAAAATACTAAAGTGCATTGAGCTATCTAAATCAAGCAATGCTAATGAAGCGGCGTCGGCCATGCGTCAAGCACAAAAATTAATGCAGAAATATAGCGTCTCTAATGCCGAGGTTGAGTTATCTGAGTTTGGCAGTGTAGAAACAGAAACTCATACGTCATTAAAAAAACCAGCCTACCAACATGCCTTAGTCAGAATTGTGTGCAAAGCCTTTGGAGTGGATGCCATGTTTAGTTATAGAACAGTTCACTTTATAGGACTAAGTATGCAAGTTGAAGTGGCAAGTTATGCATATCAAGTGCTATTTAGACAACTTAAAAAAGATAGATTAGCCTACTTGAGCAGCTTAAGTAACCGCTACAAAAAACAGAATAAAACTCGAAAGGCAGATTTGTTTGCAGAAGGATGGGTCTACGAAGTGCATCAAAAGTTGACTGAATTTGCTAACCATCCAAAGCATGATCAACTATTAAAACAGTACAAAGAAGCCAATTTTAAAACATCTGATTCTCAACCAAATATCAAGCGACATAAGTCCACGAACAAAGACAATGATGCCATTTTAAAAGGCATGGAAGCTGGTAAAAACGCTGAGTTGAACCGTGGAATGAATGGACAACAACAAATGAGACTAGATCAATGAGCCGCCAAAGCAACTTAGCCAAAATACACATCGCCAAAAAAGACCTCGGTATGGCCGACGATGCCTACCGTGCCATGTTGTTAGACGTGGCCAAGGTTGATTCCGCCTCAAAGCTCGACTTCCACGGACAGTACGCGGTGCTTCAACGTCTAAAAGAACTGGGGTGGAAACCAACACGCGGTCTAAAAGTCGGCGTAACAGGTCGTAAAAGCGGCAAAACCTACGCTCAAAAGAAAAGCCAAGGCGACAAAATACGTGCCTTGTGGATTGAGCTGCATAACCTTGGCATAGTTAAAGACAAATCAGAAGCGGCTTTGATGGCATACATCAAACGCATGACCCAAGGCAAATTTGAAGCCCCACAATTTTGTGACCAAGACACCGCATCCCGCATTATCGAATCACTCAAACAATGGAAGAGACGCGCCCAATGAAACTCCGTTGCCCTAACTGTGGCCATGCCGCCAGCATTTTAGATTTTGCCAATGAACAAGCGGCACGCCAAGTTGTCTATTTAGCGGCTGATTTACCTAAGCCACTAGGCCAATTAGTCATGCGTTACATCGGCCTATTTAGACCAGCCCAACGCTCATTAAGCTGGGAACGCACCCTAAAACTCATGCAGCAGCTTAAAGCGGACATTGACGCAGGTCGTATTGACTACAAAGGTCGTATTTGGGCAGCACCCGACGGCCTATGGCATAAAGCCCTAAGCACCATGATTGAAAAATCCGAACAGCAAGACGGCCTTATGCTGCCGCTTAAAAATCACAACTATTTATACACCATCATCAGCTCAGAACAAAACTCAATAGAAGCCCGTGAAGAGCAAAAGATAGAAGAAAAACGCCAACAGGCACAGCACCGAAAAACGGCCACAACCGCACAACAACCAACCGAACAAGCCGAACAAACCAAAGAAATTGGTGGGGCTGTATTGGCCGCACTGCGTAGCAACCCAAAGTTTCGTAAACGTGGAGAAAAGTCATGAGTGACCCAATGGATACCAGTGATCAGCAAAACGATCTGTTTGGTGGTCAAGTAGACGCATCTAGTGAACAGGTATTTGAAGAGTATCAAAAACTCGACAACCTGACGGATTGCCCAAATCAGAAGTGGCCAGAGCGTTTAGCTGAATTTCATGATGTTATTGAACACTACTTTAAAGAAACTCTTAAGGTCGAAAATGCCGCGGCACACAAACATGCCGATGGCGTCACGACAATGATTGCCAAACACTTTGGCGGCAGACCTTTTTATATGCCAAAAGGTAAATCGCTCACCCGTTCGCTGCGTAATCTAGAGATTTTCAAAAAGTTTAATGGCCGCAATCAAGACGAGTTGGCTGAAGAGTATGACTTAAGCGTAGCGGCCATTTATGACATCGTAGCCAAACAATACAAACTCAGACAAAGAAAATTACCACTTTAGGATATAACATGTTTCATTTTTTAAACCCGCTAACCCCATCAGACTTTAATCAAAAAACTGAGTTTTTAATTGAAGGCTTTATCCCCAAGCATTTAATTACCATGATCTATGCCGACGGCGGCATGGGTAAAAGTTGGTTAGCGATGGCATTAGCTAAATACGCCGCACAACAAGGCATGACAGTCGCCTACCTAGACTACGACAACCCAATGAATGTACTTAAAGAACGCGGCATAGAACAAAAGCTTATCCAGGCCTGCTCAAACCTGCACTACTCACACCGCTCAAAAACCGAATTGCAACCCCCTTGCTATGCTAGAAGAACTTGAAAATATGGCGGTAGCAGACCGCTATAAAAACACCCTGTTTGTGCTAGATAGCTTGCGAGACTTTGGGGATGTCAATAATGACAATGCCGCTATGCGTATTGGAGACAAGTTAAAAAACATCCGTGAAGCGGGAGCCACCATCATCGTATTGCACCACTCAAACAAAGACGGCCGCAACTACCAAGGCTCAAACAATATTCGTAACTCTATCGACAACATGTATCAGTTAACAAAAATCGATTCACCAGAGGGAGAAATCCGCTGGGTACTAACCGTAAAGAAAGAGCGTGCCTCCATTGTCGACACCGCCATTTCTGTTAAAGTAAACGACTTAAGCCTTCTGCCAATCGATATAACCACGGCAAGAATTAGCTCTGAAGAACAGTCTTTTATTAACGAGGTTAAAAACGCTTTAAACAAACAACCAGGCCTCAATAAAACTGAACTACTTGAGAGTTGTGGTTACAAAAAAGACGACAAAACCGCCCGTGACAGACTAGATCAGTATGAAACCATTTACTGGGTAAGCAAAAAAGAGAAAGGCGTAATTAGCTACCAATTGATTAATTAATACAACTCCTACAACTCTTACAACTCCCTTAAATTATAAGGGTTGTAGCAGTTGTAAGAGTTGTAACCTCTATCTTCCATCCTCAAAAACTTATCAACCGCTTGATATCCAGCCAATTCTGACAAACCTCTATCCTAGAGGCATGAAAGCGAATCAATTAAAAACACTCCAGCTCTACCGTGCAGGCTCATCTGACCAAGGCACGCCAGGCGTACTTGTCTACCAGAACAAGAAAGTCTGCTTTATGTTGGAGTTGCCCGAACGCAACAATCAAACCAATATTAGCCGCATCCTGCCAGGTCTCTATCTAGTCAAGTACATGGCTCGTTCTGCTAGCGGTAAATACAAAGACGTGTACCACGTTACCCGTGTTCCAGGGCGAGGAGGCATTTTGCAACACCCTGGTAACTTTGCTGGCGACAAACTCAAAGGCTTTAAATCCGATAGCTGGGGTTGTCAGCTGCCTGCTTTACGCATGGGCATTTTAAACGGTCAAATGGCAGGCCTGGCAAGTCGTGCTGCTGTTCGCAAAATTCATCAAATCACACAACGACAAGACTTTTATTTGGAGGTTATCTAATGGACATCACCACAATTTTAGGTGCGGTAGGTTCAGCCGCATCAGGCGGATTATTAGGCCTATTTGGCACAGGCATAAAAATGTGGGCAGACCACAAAGCTGAAGAGGCCAAACGTACTTTTGAACTCGCCATGCGACAAGCAGATCGTGAAGAGATGCAGCTTGAACATGACCTGCACATGAAACAAGTTGAAGCCCAGGCTAATCGTGATATTGCTATTGCTAATCAAAACCGCCTCACCACAGAAAGCCAAATAGCGGGCGATGTAGAGCTTGCAGAACTGAACCTACGTCAAACCAGTTACAGCAATGACAAAGCCACTTATGGCGGTGGGTTTGTAGATGCCATTCGCGGACTCATGCGTCCCACACTCACGCTTTATTTTGCGGTATTAATGGCCTTGATTGCCTACCAGCTTATGCAAATCACAGGGCAAATGATAGGTACAGCCAACGCCCAATACCTGCTTAAAGAAGTGATTAACGCCATTATTTTTCTCGCTACCACTTCCGTTACCTGGTGGTTTGGCTCACGCCCTGTTAAGCGAGGTTAGTGATGTCACCTATCGATTACGAGTTTTGGAAGTTCTGGATTGCCGTTGCTAACTTTGTTGGCACCGTTGTATTAGCCGCTTATATCTTTTTAACCAGTCGCAGCCGAGTCAATACCACGCGTATTGACAAACTTGAAAAGCATACCGACAACCGTATCGATAAGCTTGAACAACACGTACAACAGCATATATCCGACCATGATAAACGCCTAGAACGGGTTGAAGAGCGTAATAAACACATGCCTACTCATGAAGACTTTAAACAAGTGCATGAAAAGATTAACCGCGTATCCGATGGGTTTAGTGAAGTCAACGGCCGTTTAAGCGGTATGGATAAAAACCTAACCATAATCCAAGAGTATTTGATGAAAGAGGGAAAGCAACGATGAGCTTTAAAGACCATGTAATAGAACACGTCCGCCGCCTAATCTTAGAGCAATTAGAACAAGAAAATGATTATGCTCAAAACAATGTGTTGATTAAGCAAAACCTGTTTATGGCGGGTCAAGCTCTATCAACCGACAAACTATTAGCCGAACTAGCCTGGCTAGAAGAACAAGGCCTAGTCACGCTTGATAGTTTTGGCGGCTTTACCGTAGCCAAATTAACCCATCGTGGGCTGGATATAGCTACGGGTGCATCAAGCATGCCTGGCATTGCACGCAAAGGGCTTTAATGATGAGTAAAGCCGCACAACGCCGCCTTGCTCGTCAGCGTCTAAATAAACAATGCTATGAGAGGCGCAAACAAGCCCGTGAATGCGACAGCTTAATGACCAACATCGAGCATTACTTTATCGCAGGCGGCGTGATCTTTTCACTGGGTGTCATTATTGCCGTAGCCATAACCGTTTTATAAGAAGGAATAAGTCATGAATAGATTAAAAAGAGAAGCCAAGCTTGTTGGAGAAGTCATTCTCAGCATTGCCTACATAATTTCTCTGGGCTTATTGTTTGGTTTTGGATTTGGTTACGGTCTATTGCTTGGCATCGACTTTTATACGTTTCTAGGAGCCTGATATGGGACGTACCTCAACCATTGAGCAAATGCCACAAGAGATTCTTGATAAGTTGCAAACCCTGCTTCGTGATCCACGTATCTCTCAGTTAGAAGCCACCGCCAAGATTAATACCGTACTGGAGTCGCTTGGTCATGAGGTTGTCTCCAAAAGTGCCGTCAATCGCTATGCTCAAAAAATGGAGCGTGTCGGGCAAAAATTACGTGAATCACGCGAAGTCGCCAAAATGTACATTGACCGTTTTGGTGAAGATCAGTCAGGTGAAGTTGGCAAGCTGGTAAACGAGATGATACGCACGATGGTGTTTGACATTACGCTCAAAATGCAAGGCGAAACCATTGACCCAGACATGGCACCCGAACTCGCCAAAATGATTAAAAACCTATCGCTTTCTATGCAGCAGCTTGAAAACGCCGCCGCTATCAACTCTAAGCGTGAACAAGAAATTAAGCGTATTGCAGCTAAAGAAGCCGCAGAAGCTGCTGTACAGTCTATGACTAGGCAAGGTATGAGCAAAGCGACTGTTGACACGATTAAGCGAGATATTTTAGGGATAGCAAACTAATGCCACTTATGTCTAAACAAGATGCGTTTTATGCGAAACACGGTAAAGAATATGATGCCGATTCCGTTCTCTTGTCCTATCAAAAGGCTTGGATAGCTGATGATTCTCCACTCAAAATAGCAGAAAAATCACGTCGTACAGGGTTAACTTGGGCAGAAGCGGCTGATGCTGTTCTCTCTGCCAGTGCCGAAAAAACAGCAGGCGGTACCGACCACTTCTACGTTGGGTCAGGTAAAGACATGGCAATAGAGTTTATTCAAGCTTGTGCTATGTGGGCCAAACATTTCAATAAAGCCGCTGGTGAAATTGAAGAGGAGATTCTTGAGGATGAAGATAAAGACATTCTGACTTTTAATATTCGCTTTGCATCGGGTTACAAAATCCAGGCTCTGTCTTCCAATCCATCCAATATGCGTGGTCGCCAAGGTAATGTGACCATTGATGAATCAGCCTTTCATGACCGACTTGCCGAAGTGCTTAAAGCCGCTTTAGCTTTAACAATGTGGGGTGCAAAGGTACGCTTAATCTCCACACACAATGGTGTAGACAATCTATTTAACGAAATCATTCAAGACTCTCGTGCAGGCAAAAAACGTTACTCCGTGCACCGCTTGACCATTGACGATGCCTGTGAGCAAGGCCTTTATAAACGCATCTGTCAGATTCGTGGTTTGGAATGGAGTCAGACTGCTGAAGACGAATGGAAAGCGAACCTGATTAAAGATACCGCAACTCAAGAAGATGCCATGGAAGAGTACTACTGCGTGCCTAAACAAGGTGGCGGTGTTTATCTAAATAGAGCCTTGCTTGAAGCCCGAATGGTGGATGCCCCTATTTTTCGGTTTGAAGGAACTGCCGAGTTTAATAGTTGGCCAGAACATTTGCGAGAGGCGGAAATTACCGACTGGTGTGAAAAACACCTAAGACCCGAGCTGGCGAAGTTGGATGCCAAAACATTACACGCTTTTGGGGAGGATTTTGCACGCTCAGGAGATATGACGGTAATCGCACCCATGCTGATTAATCAGCAGTTAAAGCGCAGCATCCCATTTTTAGTGGAGTTAAAAAACGTACCGTTCCGAAATCAGGAACAAATTTTATTCTACATTGGTGACCGTTTACCGCGTATGACAGGCGGAGCCTTAGATGCTAGAGGTAATGGGCAATATTTAGCCGAACAGGCTAAATACAAATACGGCAGTGGTCGCATACAAGAAGTCATGTTATCCGAGAAGTGGTACCTAGAAAACATGCCAAAAATGAAAGCCGCACTTGAGGACGATACGCTAAACATTCCTCGTGATGCCGATGTGCTCAATGACTTTCGTGCTATACAAATGGTACGAGGCATTCCTCGTATCCCTGAAGGACAAACCTCTGCTGGCCGACATGGCGATTCAGCTATTGCTATTTGTTTGGCCTACTTTGCCAGTCAAATGGAAGTTCAGGTCTACGGTTACCATTCAGTACCTAAAGGAAATATTGGACAAGATCATGACCGTATTAACCGATCAATTCGCACTACCGCTGGCTTTAGCCGTGGCATGATGTAAGGACATAAAACAATGGAAAGAGTCTCCAATATCGTCGATTATCGCGGCGAACCCATTAAAGTAAAATCCTTAACGGATGAAGTAGCCAGACCGTCTATGACAGGGGTTCGTCAAGTTTGGAATACCGATACCATTGCAGGTGGATTAACACCAGAGCGTTTAGCTCAAGTATTGGAGTCGGCCAACCAGGGTGATAACTACGACTACTTAACATTAGCAGAAGAGATGGAAGAGCGTGAGCCACATTACGGCTCTGTACTGGGTACCCGTAAGCGAGCCATTGAAGGGGTTAAACCAGCAGTAGAGTCTGCCGCTGATGATGCCCAATCTATCAAGATAGCTGATGCCGTTCGCCGCTTAGTTAAACATGAAAGCTTTGCACGACTGGTACAGGATTGTGTAGATGCTTTGGGAAAAGGCTATGCCGTATCGGAAATTCTTTGGAACCGCGGTTCAGTATGGACACCACGAGAATACAAGTGGCGTGACCCTCGCCACTTTCAGTTTTCTAGAGATGATGCTCATACCTTAAGGCTACGTGATGAGCAAGACTTATTAAATGGCATATCGCTTCCAGCCTATAAGTTTGTGGTACATATTCCACGCTTAAAATCAGGGATTCCAGCTCGTGGAGGTTTAGCACGTTTAGCTGCGGCTACCTATATGTGTAAGCAATACACTCTTACGGACTGGATGGCGTTTGCTGAAGTTTATGGTATGCCAATCCGCATTGGTAAGCATGGCAACAATGCGACTGAAAATGACATAAGAACCCTAATTAATGCCGTGGCCAATATTGGAACCGATGCCGCTGCAGTCATTCCTGAAAGCATGAATATCGATTTTGTTGACGGCAGAAAGTCTGGCTCTAACGATACCTTTGAACGCTTAGCAAAATATCTGGATAAACAAATCTCCAAAGCGGTGCTTGGGCAAACCATGACAACCGATGATGGCAGTTCTCAAGCACAAGCCAATGTACATAATGATGTCCGCATCGATATCCTTGAGTCAGATTTAAATCAGCTTGAAAGCACCATTAATCGCGATTTAATCAAACCGTTTATTGACCTTAACTTTGGTGTACAAGGCGACTACCCTAAAGTCGTTTGGAGTCTTCCAGAAGCTGAAAATATCGAAGCGATGGTCAACGCCTTAAAAGAGCTGGTACCTTTAGGACTTAAAGTATCTGCGTCAGTCGTGCGTGACAAGATTGGCCTGCCAGACCCAGCAGAAGATGATGAGATTTTAGGTAAAGCGGATGCCTTACCGCAGCAAAGTGCATTAAACCACCAGGCCTGCCAATGTCCATCTTGCCACACACAGGATAAGGCGATTAATGCTCAGCAAACAGCTGAAGTCGATGACTTAGATGATCTAGATGATTTAGAAAAAGAAGCCATGCAAGATTGGCAACCGCAAATTCAAGCGGTGATCAATCCCATTGAGCAAGCATTGACAGCCTCTGTTAGCTTGGAAGACTTTTTACAAAAGTTACCAGGCCTGGTTGAAAGTATCGAAAGCAGTGAATTGATTATAAAACTGGCAGAGCAAACCTTTAAAGCACGTGGTTTAGGTGACAGTAATGCCCGTTAAATACAATCAGCCTCCTCTGCCAAAAGAAACGCTTAAGTGGTTTAAATCAAAAGGCATTCAACCCTCTTTTAACTGGAAGGACGTTTGGCAAGAAGAGCATGCAATTGCCTTTACCGTTGCCAAGGCGACTGAGTTTGATGTGTTGGAAGCCATCAAGCTCGCTACCCAACAGGCTATTTCTCAAGGGCAAACCTTAGCACAGTTTCAAAAAGAACTTAAACCACAGCTCATCAAATTGGGTTGGTGGGGTCGTCAAGACAAAACAGATCCATTAACAAGTGAAACTTATGAAGTGCAACTGGGGTCTCCACGACGTCTTAAGGTTATCTATCGAACCAATCTACGTACCGCTCGTGCCGCTGGGCAATATGAGCGTGCTCAAAAAACCAAAGCGGCTATGCCGTATTTGATGTATGAACTAGGGCCATCAAGAAACCACCGAGACGAGCACGTTAGTTGGAGTCGAATCATTCTGCCCATCGACCACCCTTTTTGGCAAACACATTATCCGCCAAACGGCTGGGGATGTAAGTGCCGAGTGAGACAGATCAGTGCCGCTGAAGCGGAACGCTTAGGCGGAGTGAGTAAAGACCCACATATACAATATCGTGATTGGCTTAATGAACGTACTGGTGAATTGTTGCAAGTCCCCCAAGGTATTGATCCAGGCTGGGACTACAACCCTGGCATAGCTCGACTTAAATCGCTAGACGAACACCTTTACCGAAAATCACCAGGCCTGGTAAAACATACTTTACAATCAGATATCCGTCAGCAGCACTATCAAAGTTGGCTTAAAAAAGTCTATGACGATAATCTCAGAAAAGGCCGTTCAATCAGTGTGGCAGTCATGCAGTCGACTGTTTTAGGTTTTATGGCAAAACACCTTAAAACCCCTCAAGGCTTAGTGACACTGGATGACCGTTTATTGGTAGGTAAAAAATCACAACGTCACGATGCCCAAGGAAACTCTCCAACTTATCAGCAATGGAGTGATTTACCACAATTAATACAGCAGCCACATCAAGTACTGTGGGATAGAAAAAACAAAACCGTATTGTACTTAGTCAAAACAGAACAAGGCATGCTCAAAATCGCAGTGAATGGTCAAGGCAAGATTGCCACCGTCTATCAGGTGCAAACTAAGGATCTAGAAGATTTGATTCAGTCTGGAGACTACGAAGTCATTGAATAAACAAGTGGCGCCAGAATCGAACTGGATAAGACCTGTAGACAGGCCACGCTTATTGCGAACCACTCCACCACTTGTCGTAAGTTCTATTGTCCACTCATTCGCAATAAAATCAAGTCAGAGTTTTATCAAATAGCTAAAGCCAAAATAAAGCGATTTGAGCGACTTTAATACAAAACCTAAGCATTGGGTTAGGTTAAAAAGACTTAAACGTTTGCTGAAAAATTTAAACGGGTTTTAAGTAATATTTACTTAGTTTTGTTTGATTATTTAATTATTATTAACTTATACTCTTTAATGCTAATTGTTAAGGAGAAATACTAATGCCAGGATCAGGTATTAAAAATATTGAATACTTTGCTGAAAAAAGAACTCTGAGAATACATCAAGAGTTTCATTACACAACTCTTGAACCCGTACCTATAGATGATGTAATTTCATCATTGCAAGGTTTAAAGGTATTGTTGAAAGCATCTCCAAGAATTATTCAAGGTTTCATTCCTGATATAGATATTCAAGGTGTTGATATCTATGTTGAAGAAATTAAAGATGGCTCTTTACTAGACTTACTTAAAATAGATATCGTTTTTGGTGGTGAAGACCATTATCAGAAATTTAGAGAAATGGTCCAAAAATGGTCTGCAAAGAAATATAATGCCGATCCAAATGATCCTGATCAGGTTGAACAATATGAGAAAGAAATTATGAAAAGGTTCTTATACTTTGTGGGTGCGGTTACGATTTCATCTGGTATTACCTATGCAATTGCGACATCAGGTTCTGATCAAGCTAGCCAAACTACAGTAAATGTTCATGACAACACTATTATTAACTTTGGTGCAGGTGAGTTTGATATGACTGGAGATCAAATTAAAGCCATTGTTAAGTCTGCCACTCAAGATAAACAAAAGGAAATCGCAAAGGCGGCAATCAAAGCGATTAAGCCTGCAAAACAAGATGATCAAGCAACTCTTGATATTGGTGGCATAACAGAGGTCTCATTCTCTCAAGAAGTCGTAAAAGCTGTTCCAGCTAAATATACTCCGCCAATGCCAACAGAACAGACGGCTGATTACCAGAATGCTGATGTTGTTATTTATGCTAGTGATATCGGTCAACGTCGTAAAGTCTGGGCTGGCATTGTTCCTGGCATTATCGATGACAGAGTCAAATTTTTATTATCAGACGATTTAGATCCATCAAAAATTCATGGAAACCTGCGTTTTAAGGCTGATATATCAGTAATTAAAAAATTTAGTAAAGCGGAAAATAAATACATTATCGATTCTGTTCTTATTAAATCTACCAATCTATAAAAACTTATCAAGCCCTTGATATCCACCACTTTTTCCATGCTTCTAAACTGGAGGCATGGAAAAGCACACTACCCTTACAACTCTTAAAGCACTTTGCTCACATCAGTCTTCTGACCTGAGAGCGGCGCTTAACTTTGAAATAGCCCAAGAGGCTCAATCCGTTGTACCTGAATGGATTGAGTTAATCCCTGCTGGTAACGTGATTACTGGCCGTGATGGCCGTTCTTGGAAAAATCCCAACCCTCAACAAATCGTTCAGGCATTTCATGCCAACCAAGCCGATATTCCTATCGATATCGAACACGCGACAGAACTCAAAGCACCTAATGGTGAACCTGCTCCCGCTATTGGCTGGATTAAAGAGTTAGTTATTCGTGATGGTGCCGTATTTGGGCGGGTTGAATGGACTGAAAATGGGCACTCAATTGTGTCCTCTAAACAGTACCGCTACCTATCACCTGTCTTTTTGTATACCAAGGACGATTTTGAGATTGTCCGCATTACCAGTATTGGTCTGACCAATAACCACAACCTATTTTTAAAAGCTCTAAACCAATCCCAAAACCAAAACCTACTGGAGGATACCATGGACTTAAAAGCCCTGGCAAAAGCTCTTGGTTTGCCTGAAAACGCGTCTTTTGAAGATGTGCTTAGTGCAGCCAATCAATTAAAGTCTGATCATCAGACTGCTCTTAACCATGCTCAAAACCCATCGCTGGATAAGTTTGTGCCACGTGCTGACTATTCCCAAATGGAACAGCGTGCCATCAATGCCGAGAAGACTTTGGCAGCCAATCAAGCACAAGCCATCAATGCTCAAATCGACCAAGCGGTTGATCAAGCGCTACAAGATGGAAAAATTGCCCCTGCAACCGTCGATTATCACAAAGCAGCCTGCCAGCAAGAAGGTGGACTAGAACGCTTTAAGGCCTTTGTTGAAAAATCCCCTGTTATTGCTGCAGACACCTCAATGAATGATGGCAGAGATGCTAGTCAGGACAAAGCACTCAATGCCGAACAACAAGCTGTAGCCACGGCTTTTGGTAATAGTGCTGAAGATCTTAATAAGTACGCTAAACAAGGAGTTTAATCATGCCTTTATCTCAAGATCGAAACACGCATCAGCAAGCCGCTGAACTCTTGGCCATTCCTGTAGCATCAGCTTCCGTGATTCATGGCGGTGCCTTAGTGGTACTAAATGCTACGGGATTTGCGGCAGCAGGTTCTGCCGCGACTGGATTGATCTATGTTGGTCGTGCTGAACAATCGGCTGATAACTCAGCAGGTGCTGATGGCGATATCACAGTAACGGTGCGTCGCAAGACTGCCTTTAAATGGAAAAACCAAGCGGGTGACCTGGTCACACAAGCCCAGCTTTTAAAACCCTGCTATATCGTCGATGACGAAACCGTAGCGGCTACCGATGCAACTGGTACGCGTTCTGTTGCTGGTGTTGTAGTAGGTATTGATTCAGACGGCGTCTGGGTTGAGTAACGATTAAATAAGGAGACAACACATGTTAGTCAATAAAAGTACTCTGAGCGCCATCTTTCAAAACCTGAAAGCTACGTTCAATAAAGCATTTGAAACCGCACCCGTCGTTTGGCCAAAAGTGGCAATGAGAGTGCCTTCTACAACATCCGAGAACAGCTACGCTTGGTTAAGCCGTTTTCCACGTATGCGTAAATGGGTTGGCGAAAAGCACATCAAACAACTTGAAGCCCACAAATACACCATCGTCAACGATGACTTTGAAGCAACGGTTGAAGTTGATCGTAACGATATCGAAGACGATCAATTAGGTATCTATGGTCCGCAAGCACAAATGGCAGGCGAATCGGCTAAAAACCTACCTGATGAGCTGATTTCAGAGCTGGTGGATAAAGCCTTTGAAACGTTATGTTATGACGGCCAATACTTCTTTGATACCGATCATGAAGTTAAGGGGCAAAGTGTTAGCAACAAAGGGGTAGCGGCTTTATCTATTACCACTTTAGCAGCGGCACAAGCCTCTTATGGTGCTGCACGCACAGCACTAAAAAACATGAAAGACGAAGAAGGTCGTTCATTGAATGTAACGCCAAATGTTCTAGCGGTACCACCTGCATTGGAAGATATTGCTAAGACATTAATGACAGCTGATCGTTTAGAAGATGGCAAGGTCAATATCTATAAAGGGACGGCTGAGGTTGTTGTTATGCCTGGTCTTACATCAAGTACTGCTTGGTTCTTGTTAGATACAACCAAAGCGATTAAGCCTTTCATTCTTCAAGTGCGTAAAGAACCCGTACCTGTCGCTATGACAGATATCAATAGCGATATTGTCTTTACTAAGAAGAAATTCCTATTCGGTGCTGAAGCCCGCATGGCGGTAGGTTATGGTTTCTGGCAAATGGCTTATGGCTCTACTGGTCAAGGCTAATTAACCATTCCCCATCAGCTCTAACAGGGCTGGTGGTATTTGAAAGAAAAGGAATAACTTCATGAAAAAAACAATAATTGTAACCTCTGTTGCACTTAGCTTTCGTCGAGCTGGAATGACCTTTACTCGTCAGGAAACACGCCTACCAGTAGAAACATTAACGGAAGACGTTGTTAAAGCTTTGAAAGCGGAAAAAAACCTAGTGGTGCGTGAGTCTGAACAAGTTGAAGACACGAATGCATCATCACAATCAGAGCAGGCATCGGATCAGCAGCACGCTGAAACAAAACAGAAGGCACTGGCTGATTTGATTGCCGATTTAGATAAAGCTGATAGCGATTTGTGGACAGGCGATGGCAAACCTCAAATCAAAACGCTAGAGGCCATGTTGGGCGATAAAGTTTCTGCCGCTGAACGTGATGCTGCACTAGATTTACTTGCTTCAACGGCAAACGAATAAGGCATAAGTAATGAACTACGCAACTCAGATAGATATTGAAAACCGTTATGGAACAGATTCACTCCTAGTAGTGGCTGATCGTAATGATGATCAAGTGGTCGATGCCGAAGTCGTTACGGCGGCTTTGGAAGATGCCAGTGCGGAAATTGACTCCTATGTAGGGGTTAAGTATGCACTGCCATTAGCCACCGTACCACGAGTACTCTCTCAGTTATGCGTAGACATCGCCTTTTATAAACTCAGTGCTGATGCCGATATGGCTACCGAAGAACGCCGCCAGCGTTACGACGATGCCATTGGTCTGCTAAAGCGCTTTAGCCGAGGTGAGGTCACTTTAGGGTTACCTCAGCCTCCCCAAACAAATAACGGCGTGGCTTACATTCAATCTAAGCCACGACGTTTTAAACGATAGATACTGAATATGGCTGGTGTTGGACTCCACTTTGATAATACCGATTTGCAACAAGCGCAGATCAAGCTAAACGGTTTATTGGATCGTAATGCACAAAGCGAGTTACTCGATACGATTGGATCCATAACAGAGAGCCAAACCCGTCGCCGCATCAGTGAAGAAAAACAGAGCCCAGACGGAGCACCTTGGGCGGAATGGACAGATGACTATGCACAAACTCGTCACTCTGGCCATAGCCTACTGGAAAACGAAGGTGAGCTACTTGATAGCATTCAGCACCAATCGTCTGGCAGTGAAGTCATCACTGGCTCTAACTTAATCTATGCCGCCATACAGCATTACGGCGGTGCAGAAGTTGGGCGTCCTGGACTAGTAGCACGTCCTTATTTAGGACTTAGCCAAAACAACCGAGATGAGCTCGAAAGCGTATTGGAAAACTGGATGCAAGGATTGATGCAATGAGCACAACGAATGAACTGTTAACAGCGATTAAAACGGAATTTAAGAACCGTTTAAACGCCCTTAAAACCTGTGAAATTCATCCTGGTCGATTCAATCTACAGGAGCTAAAGCGTTTAAGTGCTAAAACGCCAGCACTGTTAGTGAGCTCATTAGGTACTGTCAAGGTGAATAACCCTGGCACAGGAGAGGCAAAGCCCGTTAAACAGCTAGTTGTTTATATCGTCACCAAAACAACTGCACAGCTCAGTGCTGAAGAGGCATGTCGTAATTTGGTGGATGCGATTGAGCATTATCTCGAGTCAGAGTCACCGCGCTGGGGTGTGAACGGAACAGGCCAGCCACAAGCAATCCGTTCAGACAACCTCTACTCAAGCGAGGTAGATAAAAACGGTGTCATGCTTTGGGCGATTACCTGGCAGCAGCATTTAACGCTAGGCGAAAGCCTGTTTATTGAAGATGGCACACTCCCTTCTCAGCTTTATGTTGGTGATAACACAGGGAGTTATGAACCACTATGAAGTCTGTTCCTGGAAGCTTTGACAGTTTTGAAGGTTTAGAAGACTTAGCCAGACGCTTAAGCAATTTAGTGCGAATGGGCACGATTGAATCAGCTGATTACAATGCCGCTAAAGTGAAAGTGAAGTACGGCAAAGATAGTCAAGGCGGTGATTTAGTAACTGGCTGGCTTCGCTGGATAGCAGATCGTGCAGGCGATGACAGAGACTGGGATGCCCCTGAGGTTGGTGAGCAAGTGATGGTGATATCACCTAATGGCGATATGCGGCTTGGTGTCGTTTTTCCAGCGATCTATCAAGATGCACACGCTGCACCGGCTAACTCAAAAGATGTACATAGACGCGTTTATAAGGACGGTGCGGTAATTGAATATAACCGTGCCACACACTGTCTATCAGCCACCTTGCCAAGTGGCGGTACCACCGAGTTAACGAGTCCAGGTGGTGTACAGATCAATGGCCCAACCACAATTAATGGTGAAGTAACGATTAACGGAAACACACAGGTAAATGGCGGCGATGTTAAAGCCGACGATATCAGTCTTAAATATCACAATACGGATGATTCTTTGGGAGGTGCTTGTTCTAAGCCAAAACCATAATGGTGGCCAGACTATAGGCACTAAAAAACAATCACAGTAACGTAAAGGAGTCAGCGATGACGCAAACAAAACAATCATACAAGGTTTTAAAGCCACTGAACCTGGAGCATAAGCCATATCAAAAAGATGAAACCGTGTCCCTCTATCCCAAGCAGGCCACTTACTTAGTTTTGGGTGGGTTTTTAGAACCCATTAAAACGACTCAGTCAACCAAAACCAAAACACCAACAGCTAGCAAGGCAAAGGAGTAACCCATGCCAGAACAATTTTTACACGGGGTCGAGGTCGTTGAAATTGACAACGGTGCACGCCCGATTAGAACCGTTAAATCATCCGTTGTGGGTGTGGTTGGCACGGCTCCCGATGCTGATGCCACTGCCTTCCCATTAAATACTCCTGTATTAATTGCAGGCTCTCGTATTGAAGCGGCCAAGCTTGATATGGTTGGTAGCGGTAATGGCACTTTGCCAGCCGCTATGGATGATATCTTTGACCAGGTCGGCGCTATGATTGTGGTTATTCGTGTCGATGAGGGGTTGGATGCAGCTGCTACCAAAAGCAATGTGATTGGTGGAGTCGATGTAAGCACAGGTAGCTATACAGGTATTCAAGCTTTATTGGCTGCAGAGAGTATTGCCAAAGTGACACCACGCATTTTAATTACGCCTGGCTTCTCTCATGATCAAGCGGTATTGGCGGATTTAGTGCCTATTGCAGAACGTTTACGAGCGGTGATTATTGCTGATGGCCCTAACACTAATGATGCCGATGCAATCACTTACCGTGAGCTGCAAGGTTCCAAGCGTGCATTTATTGTTGATCCTTGGGTTAAGACTTGGGACACCGTGACTAGCTCAGAGATTATTCGCCCTGCTTCGGCTCGGGTGGCTGGCATGATTGCCAAGTCAGACAATGAGCGTGGCTTCTGGTGGTCGCCATCTAACCGCGAAATGCTAGGTATTATCGGTACCGCCCGTGCAGTGGACTTTACCCTTGGCGATGTCAATGCTCGAGCTAACTATCTAAACGAAAACGAAGTAGCCACCATTATTCAAAAAGATGGCTATCGTTTATGGGGTAACCGCACTTGTTCATCTGATCCTAAATGGGCGTTTTTGTCTGTGGTGCGTACCGCAGATATGATTAATGACAGTCTGTTGCGTGCACATATGTGGGCGGTCGATCGCAATATCACTAAAACCTATGTTGAAGATGTGACCGAAGGTGTGAATAACTATCTGCGTCATCTAACCAATATTGGAGCCATTTTGGGTGGTCAGGCCTGGGCAGATCCTGAACTGAACAGTATTGATCAAATTCAGCAAGGCAAGGTCTATTTTGATTTTGACTTTACACCGCCTTATCCAGCAGAACACATTACCTTCCGTTCACACATGGTGGGCGACTATATTGAGGAGATTTTTAAATGAGTGAGAATATACTGAAAGATTTTAACGTCGCAGTTGATGGTAAAGGCTATGCGGGCATGGCCACAGAGTTGGTATTGCCCAAACTTGACATTGTTACCGAGGATATTCGTGCTGCAGGAATGGATACTTCAGAAGCGGTGGATATGGGCATGGAACCCATGGAGGCGGAAATCACGTTAAGCGGTTACGATGTTGCCCTGCTTAAACTTTGGGGGGTTAATGGTGGTAGCGTGCCATTAACTGCACGAGGTGGCTTGCAATCTGAAGATGGTACTGTTAAGGCTGTTGCCGTAAATTTGCAAGGCAAGATGGTTGGTTTGGATATGGCCACTTGGAAACCAGGTGAACTCAATCCTAAAAAGATGAAGATGAAGGTCAAATACTACAAGTTGACCATAGATGGCGATGAGATTATCGAGATTGATGTGCCGAACATGGTACGTAAGATTGGTGGTGTTGATCAGCTTGCTGAAATTCGTGCCGCCCTTGGCCTATAACCCAAAGATATAAAGGAAATTAGAATGTCTAAAACCATTACAGTCAAACTACCGATTGCCCAAAAAATTGGCGGCAATAAAGTGGAAAAAATCACCTTACGCAAGCCAATGGCAGGCGAACTACGTGGGTTAAACATGTTGGATTTAGTGCGTATGGACGTGACCGCAATTGGTACCGTTTTACCACGAATCAGTGACCCACTTATTACCGCTGATGACTTTGCCACCTTAGAAAGCGAAAACCTCATGGAATTGTCAGGGGAGATTGCGGGTTTTTTTACGGGCAGTCCATCCCAGACCAAGTAGATAACGTCATGGCGGCCATTGCCGCTGTATTTCATTGGCCGCCACGTGAGATGGCGGCCATGTCAATTGAAGAGCTAATGGGATGGTTTGCTAAAGCAAAAGCGGTTCTAGAAGCTCAACACTCATCACTCACCTAATCCATTTTTGGAGGCCTTATGAACGACATGAAACTGGCGATGATTATTAGCCTGGTGGATAAGGTTTCAAAGCCACTAAAAAAAGTGGCTGCCTCTACAGGCAAGCTCAACAAGATTACCGATTACGCCAACAAGCTGGCTTCTAAAACCAAACAAAGCGGACTAGTCACCTACTACCGTAAACTCTCTAATGTGACCGATAATGCCGCCCGTATTCAACAAAAGTTGGGTCGTGCCCTGGACAGTATTCGCAATAAGGCATCTCAAGTAAGTGGTCATTTTAAAAGGCTCACTCAGGCAGGTGGCGATTTTGCCAGTCGATTCAGTAAGGCTTTTGCCATTGGTGGTGCCACAATTGGGGCAGGTATATTCGGTTTTAAACGCACCTTTATTGATACCGCGGCCACCTTTGAGCAATACGAAGCCACATTAAAAATTGTAGAAGGCTCAAGCACTAAGGCCAAAGCCTCGATGGATTGGATTTCAAACTTTGCGGTTAAAACCCCTTACGAGCTTAATGATGTAACAGAGGCATTTGTGCGTTTACGCTCTTATGGGCTGGATCCAACCAACGGTTTGCTTATGACGCTGGGCGATACATCCAGTGCGATGGGCAAGCCGCTCATGCAGTCTGTCGAAGCCATTGCCGATGCTGTAACTGGTCAGAATGAGAGACTAAGAGAGTTCGGTGTTACAGCCTCAACCGCGGGTAATGTAATCTCATATGAATACACGGCCAAAGATGGTACCACCAAAGTATTACAAGCTTTAAAAGGCGATCGAGAACAGATTCAAAAGGTACTGTCGGGTATTTGGAATGAGAAATACGCAGGTGCTCAGAATGCCCAATCAAAAACTTTTATTGGAATTATGTCAAACCTATCTGATCAGTGGGTTCGCTTTCAGCAGATGGTGATGAGCTCTGGTGTATTTGAACACATCAAATCCAAGCTGCAAGGCGTCTTAACCAAGATAGATCAAATGGCAAAGAACGGTCAGTTGCAAGTCATTGCTGAGCGGTTTGGTAAAGGCTTAATTAAGACTTTTGATTCGTTATGGAATTGGGCAGGAAAACTCTACAACGGCTTTGATGGTTTTGTAGACAAAGCCAATGACGTAGCAGAGATGATGGGCGGTTGGGAAAATACCATTATGGCCATAATCGCCTTACCGTTACTGCCTGCCATTGCGACGTTTATACAGGCCTTTACGATGTTATCGGTCGCCATTTTAGCGAACCCTGTTGGTTTGGTTATTGCCGCGATTGTAGCCGCTGCCGCTCTCATCATACTCAACTGGGATAAGGTCAAAGCCTTTTTTGAAACCATATGGGATAGCGTTAAAAGTAAATGGCTGGCGTTTTCAAACTGGGTGAGAAGTATTTGGGAGAACCCTAAGCAAGCCTGGAGTGATTTTTTAGGCTGGATTAATGGCTTTTTAAATAAGCTTTCAAGCCCATTTAAAACCTTGATGGAATACGGTTCCAAACTAAAAAGTATTTTTGGTTTTGATGAAGAACAAAAACTAACACAGAGAGTGCAGCAGGTTGTTGAGCCTGCTAAAAAAGCGGCACAAGCCGTAGCACTGACGTCGGTGGTAGCAACCTCCCCTGCGATGGCTTCTGCTCCAATGCCAAGCTCTCAAGCCGCACCGATTAGAGTAGAGGTGAATGCTCCGATTACGATCAGTGGTGACGCTGCTCGCATGGGGGATATTGGACCGCAAATTGAACAACATATTCAAGCGGCGGTAGAAAAAGCAATTCAAGAGGCTTTAAGAGGTAGAAATGGCTGATTTTCAATACGATGATGTAGTAAGCAGCTTGCGTGATTTATCACGTATTAGAGAAGGTTTTGAGGCCGTTGCTGGGCAACTCAGTCACTCGGGTGCGGTCATGATGATGCTGGGGCCATTTATGTTTGCTATGGATACAGCAGCTTATCAGTCACTTAACCGTAATACTGAATATAAATGGGCGGATCAAGAGCGTATAGGCAACCGCCCAATGAGTCAGTTTACAGGGATTGGTAAAGACAGCTTAGAACTGGAGGGCGTTATTTACCCGCACTATAAAGGTGGCTTACATCAGATTCAAGGTATGCGTGAGTTAGCAGGCCTGGGTAAACCTCTGCCAATGGTGGATGGTACAGGTAAGATTTGGGGTGAATGGGCGATTGAGCAAGTGCAAGAAACCATGCGTGTACTCATTAAGAATGGTGCACCTATGAAAATAGAGTTTAGATTAACCCTAAAATATTACAGCCGTGAAACCAGTTCAAGTGTGGCTAAGTCAGTGAATGAACAGCTTGGAGCCTTACTATGAAATACCGTAGCCAAGACGGCGATACGTTGGATTTGATTTGCCACCATTACTATGGGGCAACCAGTGGTTATGTGGAACAGGTCTTGGAAGCGAACCCCAAGCTGGCAAACCATGTAGTGCTACCAGCAGGTGTATTGGTTGAACTACCAGAATTGACCAGGCTGGAGTCGCCAGAAGAACAGTCAGGAATTTGGAGTTAAGACACCCCTTTTTCAATCTTGAAAGGTTTGATTTTATCGTTAGGAATGGGGTCGCCAAATTGTTTTGGAATGACTTCTTGGCAGCGGAAGTAATAGGCATCGCCAGTTTTTAGGTTCGTAACTCTATGTGCATATTCATAAACTCCATAAAGCCAACCTGTTCTTAGATAGTACTGGCACTGTATGCCTAGTTCTTCATATGGGAAGTCGCTTGAAGAGACAATTGTTTTATCCCCATTTAAGTCGTCAGAAGTTCTCATCTGGAGAAGCTCCCACTTGGTTTCAGGCTTTGTTTTATTACAACCCTGCAAAGCAAACAAAGTAGTTAAAGCAATTAACAATACAAATACGTTTTTCATCTAATCAACCTCATTTTTTCGCACCTTAACATTATTCAGGAGAATAAACAAATGACACCAATGTTTAAACTTATTGTAACAACTAAGCCTGAATCAAAGTCACAAGATGTTACTGACAAAATACATAATCGGGTAGTTTCTATTAGGGCAATTGACTTGCCAGGAGTAACAAGCGATTACGTGGAAATCATTCTTGATGATGCAGTCGGAAACCTAAAACGCGAAGACTTTGGTTCTGAATTTGAAGTAAGCCTGGGTTTTGAAGGTGAAAAACTGGTTAAAGTTGGGACTTATATTTTTGATGAAGTGACGTTTGAAGGTCACCCAATGAAAATGCGATTATTAGCCTCATCTGTGGATTTTTTAAATAACCTTAAGTCCTCAACCTCTAAGACTTGGTCTGATACGACATTGGGTGAAATTGTGAGTACTATCGCCAAAAAATACGGTTACACACCGAGTATATCTGATGCTTTGGCCAGTAAGCCCATCGAGCAGCTAGATCAAACATCCGAATCGGACTTGCAGCTGCTTAACCGCCTGGCATCCACCTATGGAGCCATATTTAAAGCAGTACAAGGCTTTATGATATTTAAGCCTAAAGGCAATGGGTTGAGTGTGTCAGGTACACCTCTTAACGCTGTTTATATTGAGCCTGGCATGGTAACTCGTTGGCAGGTCAATGACCGAGGTCGTCCACGCTATGGTGCAATACGTGCCAGCTATTATGATTACAATGCGGCTTTGGTTAAATATGTAACGGTGGGTGGTGGCGATGTGGTTGAGGAGCTAAAAACAACCTATGCGTCTGAAGAGGAAGCTTATTCACATGCGGCTGCCAGATTGCAAGATCGTACTATGGCAACGGTGGATGGTTATTTATCGCTGCCAGCTACACCAAAAGTTATCAAGGGGCTGATATCCGAAGGTGTGCTGGAACTTGCTAAATTTAGAACCAGTGTTGATGGTCGCTATCACATTACACGTGTCGAGCATACGTTAACTAAGCAGAGTGGCTATCAACTGAAAGTAGAATTCAGCAAACAGTGGACGGGTTATAAGAAGTGATTGGCATGAATAGAACAACGGGCAAGGTTTTAAGTGGTATTGACCACTTACGCCAACGCATTGCCGATGTTCTGACAACACCAATGGGTACCCGTGTTATGCGTCGAGACTATGGTTCACGGGTATTTGAGTTAATTGATAATCCAATGAACGAACGCTTTAAAGTTGAGATTACTATGGCCGTTTATGAGGCATTTAAAAGCCCTGTAAACGGTTTATATGATTTAACTTTAATCAGCGTCTCTGTCACGGCCAACACAAGCGGCCAATCTTTTATAGACATTGAAGGTAAATACGTCCCCACTGGTGAAATGCTGAAGCTTGAACAAATTGCATTGTAATTTTGAGGTTTTCAGATGGCTGGTGAATTCACAGCGGTTGACTTATCTAAGCTACCAGCACCAAGCGTGGTGGAATCGCTATCTTTTGAACAGATTTTTGCTGAGATGCTGGATGATATTCAGCAACGCTCAAGCACATTTACTGCATTGGTGGAATCTGACCCTGTCTACAAAGTACTTGAAGTGGCTGCCTATCGTGAACTGCTTATTCGCCAAAGAGTAAACGAAGCATCAAAAGCAGTTATGTTGGCCTATTCCAGTGACTCTGATTTAGATAACTTAGGTGCTCTATTTGGTGTTAATCGCTTGGTAATTGATGCAGGCGATGAGACCGCAACCCCACCAATACTTCCAACCTATGAAGCCGATAATGACTTTAGGTACCGCATCCAACTCTCACTAGAAGGTTACTCAACCGCTGGCCCTGAAGGAGCTTATGTTTTTCATGCTTTGTCCGCGGATGCTGATGTATTAGACACAAGTGCAACCAGTCCTGCACCTGGCGAAGTGTTAGTAACGGTATTATCTCGCACCAGCGATGGCACAGCCAATCAAACCTTGCTCGATGCCGTTGATGCTGTGCTTTCCGCAGACGATGTACGCCCATTAACCGATGCCGTCACCGTGCAAAGTGCCACTATTGTGCCTTACACCATTGAAGCCACGCTCTATTTTTATGCTGGCCCTGGATCAGAACAAGTGATGGCACAAGCACAAACGGCAGCTGAAACTTACACAGCTAATCAACACCGTATTGGCTTAGATGTCACCTTGTCTGGTATCTATGCCGCACTGCATCAACCAGGCGTGCAACGTGTAGAGCTGGTTCAGCCAGTCGCCAATATTGTGGTAGATCGTCAAAGCGCAACCTACTGCACAGCAATCACCTTAACCGATGGTGGTCTTGATGAGTGATAAAACAACGCTATTGCCACCCAATGCCACCGAGCAAGAACGTGCCATCGAGCAAACCACCGCACGCCTTGAAGACGTACCCATTGGCATTCGTGATCTATGGAACCCTGATACCTGTCCACAAGAGTTATTGCCATGGCTGGCCTGGTCGTTTTCATTAGATGCTTGGAAAAGCTACTGGCCTGAAGAGGTCAAACGTGCACGCATCAAACAAGCCGTAGCCATACAACGCAAAAAAGGCACATCCCAATCCGTCCGCGATGTAGTAGCCAGTTTTGGCGGTGGCTTGTCACTCAAAGAGTGGTGGCAAACCCAACCAAAAGGCACACCGCACACCTTTGAAGTCGTGCTCACATTAGGTAGCGGTGCACCCACTACGGCAGAATACCAGCAAGACGTAATAGACGCTATTACTCAAACAAAACCAGTGCGCTCGCATTTTACCTTTGTGCTTGGTATTACTGCATTAGGTGGCATCGGCTTTCAAAGCATTTTAAGAACCATGACACACCGCCGCCTACAGGCAGTAGAAGCACCCTATACAGGCGGCCTAGGCTTAGACGGCTATGCACGCCCAATGAACCATTTACGATTAACCGCAACAGAGGCAATTTAACATGTCTATTAGTTTAATAATCACAGACGCAGGCCGTGCCGAAGTTATCAATGCCGATAACACAGGTACAGGCCCTGTCACATTAACCGAGGTCGCGCTGGGTACAGGCATTGCCGCAAGTAATCCAACCCAAACCGCTTTGCAAGCCGAATTTAAACGCCTAACCACCATCAGCGGATTAGCCGTGGCGGATGACACTATCCACGTCACCGTGCGCGACGAAACCAATGCAGAATACAGCTTTTCAGAGTTCGGGATTTTCACCGACTCAGGCACGCTGTTCGCCGTCTATTCCGCACCAGCAGACATCATGCAAAAAGCCGCCGCGTCATCACTCAATATGGCGCTGGATGTAGTATTAGGCACGCTCGATGCCAATACCGTGACTTTTGGCGATACAAACTTCGCAAACCCGCCAGCGAGTGAGACGGTTAGCGGTGTTTCAAAAGTGGCTACACAAACAGAAACCAATACTGGCACGGACGACACTAAATTTGTCACGCCTAAAAAACTCAAAGCATGGGTAAAACAGGCGACCGAATCCGTAATTGGTATGCTGAAAATAGCCACCCAAGCGCAAACCGATGCTGGTATAGATGATACCGTAGCAGTAACACCTAAGAAAATGAGATTCGGATTTTTAATACAAAAAGCACTTCCAGGATATATTGTATTTCCATCATGGTTAGGCGGGTTTATTATACAGTGGTCATTTATCCCCTTTACATCATCAGCCGTACAGGTATGGACTTACCCAATATCGTTCCCCACTGCTTGCATTAATGTTTCCGGCCTTATGTTTAATGCCGGTGCAAGCCCGTACCTTTCCATAGAGAGCGCGCCGACAACAGCGAATGTTTCCTTGCGTAACTCCACTGGGGCAGTGGCTATAAACGGCTACGTTATCGCATTCGGATATTAAAAGGATTTAAAAAATGAAAATATTTTTCAGCGCTACAACAGGCGGGTTTTACCCCTCAACCATGCAAGCAGATTATAAAGCAGTAGGCACATGGCCAGCAGATGCCATTGAATTGACGGAATTAGAAAAGGCCACATATTGGCGAAAACAACCTCCAGAAGGCAAAAAACTAGGTGCTGACGTAGATGGTCGTCCTCTTTGGGTGGATCTGCCACCACTATCTGCAGAAGAACAAGCAATTTTAGATAACCGCTTAGCCAAACAAACAGGCGAGCTTTATGCAGATACGGGAATTACGGTACCCTTCACGAACGAGGTGGCCAATGGGCTAATGCAGATTAAAAACGGATTTGATGCGGCTAAAGATTTGGTAGCAACGGGTGCTATGACGCAGGCTGATTACGATGCGTTAAGTGCAAATCTAGAAATTAGCCCCACGGTTAAATTGCCATTAACCCCAGCTACTATCTTGCCATTCTCTGCATGGTTTTGGACTAAGCGCAGTGCCTTCTTCTAATCAAACATTAATAAACAGTGGTATTTTAGTTGAGGTGTTGTTACCAAATAATTGGTTACAACGCCCAAAATACCAACTCTTAAACAACATAGAGTGTGCTGGTCATCACGTACCAGCAGGCTTCATTTCAGATGGTGCAACCGTACCACGCATATTCTGGCCAATATTCCCACCCATTGGCCGCTACCTAAAAGCCACACTCGTTCACGACTACTATCTACAAAAAGGCTTAGACCGCAAAACCTGCGATCAACATTTCAAAACCTGTCTGATAGCTCTAAACGTAGAACCCTGGCGAGTCAACGCTATGTATTATGCTGTGCGAGGGTACGGTATAGCTAAAAAGTTAAGTTTACATGCCTGGCGAAAAATCGTCTTCTTCAGGAATCGGTTTAAGGTTTAATTCCATCTCAGCTTTGCACTCTTCAAAGCCACATTCTTCACAGAGTAATAAAGTATCATTTGGACAAATTGGACTGCTTATCCAGGACAATTTATTTTTACATTTTGGGCAAATATAACCATCACTTTCTCTCATGGTCAGGCTCCTTAATAATCTTCCATGGCAATATCTGGATGCCATGCTGGTGGCAGCTTAATAGGTTCAAATCGAATCGTATTGTTTGTCAAATCGATGGTAAATTCAAAACTGCGCTCGGCAGATTCATAATCGATGCTTCTCATGTCCTTACAAGGTGACCAGTAATCCACAATAAAGTTAAACTCCATTGATCCTACCATGCTGTCTTCATCAAGATTTAATTCATAGATATCGGCACCATCCATAGAAACTGTTTTATTTACCATACCGTCATCCGCCAAGCGTTCACAATAAAGCATAAAATCACCCATGCTATTGGAAATAGATTGTTTAACATGCTCTCTTAAATCTGTTACATGTCCTCTAATAGCCATTTCTATTGTTAAAACATCATCTTCTAATCTATACATAATCTTCTCAAACCTTTGAAATTCAAACTTTTTAATAAACCGTTAATCTGTCTTTAAAGCACGGTTAACCGTGTTGTAACTATTTAAACAAACTTGCATCAGACCTGAATGGTTTTTTTTATGCTTGATGCAGCGGTATAGATATGACAAATAAAAAGGAGATTGTCATGAAAAACATTGTTGTGATTGTATTGGTACTCATTTTAATAGGCTGCCCAGGGAACGTTCTTTAAGACCTAGATATCAAAAGCGTAGAAATAGTTTGAAACTTATCATGGGCTTGAAACCCAAAGGAAAGGTGAGTTTGTAAATAATAAACAGAAAGGAAAGGAGCGACCCGTCGATTGCACCAACAATCAACGAGCCACCCACACATGCTACATAGAGCATGAGTGAGCCAAGACTCCCCAGCTTACGTAAGCCAGGGGATTGTATCATTCATGCACTAGGAGCACCATATGAAACACCACCCAGTTATACCTTGGATTGGCGGAAAACGCCGTCTATCAAAATGGATTCTACCAAAATTCCCTGAACACAAATGCTATGTCGAAGCCTTTGCTGGCGGAGGCGCACTCTATTTTGCCAAAGAAGAAAGCAAAGTCGAAGTACTCAACGATTTCGATGGTGAACTGGTCAATATGTACCGCGTGATTCAACACCATTTAGAAGAGTTTTTAAGACAGTTTAAATGGGCTTTAAGTAGCCGAAAAATATACGAATGGCAAAACATGACCAGGCCTGAAACCTTAACAGATATACAACGTGCAGCACGTTTCTACTACCTCCAAAAACTATCTTTTGGAGGAAAAGTCACAGGAAGAACCTTCGGTACCGCAACCACCTCACCACCAAGGCTTAACCTAATGCGAATTGAAGAGGATATGAGCCAGGCACACCTAAGATTAGCCAGGACACATATTGAGCACTTATCATGGGAAAAAGTATTCAAGAAGTACGACCGAGAACACACCCTCATCTACTTAGACCCACCATACTGGCAAACCGAAGGCTACAGCTCAGAATTTCCCTGGGAGCATTACGAGCTCATGAATAAGATGGTTCGCCAATGCAAAGGAATGGCCATAATCAGCATCAACGCCCATCCAGACATCATTGAGCTGTTTGCAGGTCTACACATGGAGACAAAAGACATTAAATATACGGTTGGAGGTGGAGGCGGTAGCCAGGCAACAGAATTGTTAATATGGAATGATAATGTAGCCAATAAACTAAAACAGGCCTGTGGATAACTTTCTATTAAATTAGGTTTTAAATGCAGTTTAAAGAGTGTTTAAGACCTAAAAAAGATTCGCAAACCATCTGTCGCACAATAGCCAACCAAATGGCGCGCTACACAATAGAACACCAAGAAAGGAATTAAGGAACCATCATCGTCAGAAATAAATAAAATTTAGACATTAAAAAAGCCAGACTTCATTCACTCGTAAGTGTTTGAATAATCTGGCTTTAGAATGTGGTAGCGGGGGCTGGATTTGAACCAACGACCTTCGGGTTATGAGCCCGACGAGCTACCAAGCTGCTCCACCCCGCGACAATTTGTAGACCGTAACGTTTCCGTTTCGATGTGGCGTATTATAGGGAGTTACAGAAATATTACAACCCTAAATGGCAAGTTTATTTAAGTTTTTTCTAATATCCTTTTTTAGCACTACTTTGGCACGGTTAAAAACAAAAAAGGGAGTTTTTAAAACTCCCTTTTATAAGTATGAATAAAGCTAAATTACGCATTATTCTTTTTTATAAATTGCTTGAGGTTATAACGATATATAAAACCAGGGAAAGCAAAAATCATAAACATAAAGAGTGTGATTGTATAAAACTCCCAAGTTTGCTCAGCAACATGTCCCATACTTTTGTTCTCTAATTGATAGGCAAAAAAGCCTGTAACAATAAAGTATGAGAACCATTCCGTTAAGTTAATCCAAATAGACTTTTCTGGCACTTTTATAAAGATAAAAAGTCTATTTGATAATATAAACGGGATGTTCGCCAGTACAATGGCTGTTGCCACCAATAACCATACAGCTTGATTCATATCCATAATTTTATCCTAAAACGTAAAAAGCCCGCTTCACGGGCTTTTGTTAATTTAAATTACTTTTAAAGTACTTTTAAACTGTTGTAACACAAGTCAATCAAAGAACTCGGTACTAAACCTAGTACTAATAAAGAAAGCGCAAAGAAACTTACGGCCCAATTTGAACCTGAGCTGGTTGTTTCAATATTGGATTGATCTTCTGGTTTGTCAAAGTACATCGCTTTAACCACTTTCAAGTAGTAGAAGGCACTGATTACAGCCATGATAACACCGACTACTGCTATCCATACAAAACCTGCTTTGATTACTTCTTCTATAACGATGATTTTTGCCCAGAATCCAATAAATGGAGGAATACCAGCCATAGAGAATAGGACAATCAACATCATAAATGCTAACCACGGATTACGTGCATTTAAACCGATAAAATCAGAAATCTTATCAAATTCATTTCCAGTCTTAGATAATGCGACAATCATACCGAAACCAGCTACACCTGTAATCGCATAAACAATTACATAGAACATTGCTGCAGAATAACCTTCTGGAGTTGCTGCAATAACACCTAACAACATAAAACCAACATGACCGATACCTGAATAGGCAAGCATACGTTTTAAGTTATCCTGAACGATTGCAATTAGTGAGCCTACGACCATTGATAGAACAGATATCATGATAATCAGAGACTGCCAGTCTTCTACCAGGCCTGGTAAAGCTTCTTCAAGTAAGCGATAAAGCATAGCAAAACCAGCGATTTTAGGTGCTGTACCTAAATATAAAGTTACAGCTGAAGGCGAGCCTTGATAGACATCTGGCATCCACATATGGAATGGCACAGCCCCTAGCTTGAAGGCTAAACCGATTACTACAAATACCACACCAAATGATAGTACAACTTTATCAACATTACCTTCGGCAATCACTTTAGCCATTTCTGGGAATGTAATTGACCCCGTTGCACCATAAATCATTGAGAACCCGTATAACAGCATACCAGTGGCTAAAGCACCAAGTACAAAGTATTTGATTGCTGCTTCTAGGCCTTGACCGTGATCTTTTCTAAGGGCAATCATGGCATACATGGCTAAAGACATAATCTCTAAACCAATAAACATGGTAATCATGTTATGAGCTGAGATCATTACAAACATACCTAAAACACCAAACAGTCCTAAAATAAAGAACTCTCCAGTGAAGAATTTATGCTGTAACAGGTATTCTCGAGAGAAAAGGAAAATACCTAAACTCACTAAAATGGTGAATAGTTTGAGTACATCAGCAAAGCTATCACGTACAAAACTACCATCAAAAGTAATAACTTGTGTTGTAGCAAAACTTGTAAGAATAAAATACCCTACGACAACTAAAGAGATTTGAGTCGCATAGTACGTTGCAAATTGGTAACGTTTTGACCAAAAGGTATCTGCTACCAAAATAAAAGAAATGAGACCTAAAAGCACCATTTCTGGGATAGCTGGTGCAAATGATGGAATAACAAAATTCATATAATTAATTCACCTATATCCGATTAAAGTTTAGACGTTGTTGCTTGAACTAATAAGTTCTCAACAGAAGCGTGCATCACTTCCATAATAGGCGCAGGATAGACACCCAAGCCAACAACCGCTACTGCTAGAATTGCCATTATGGCAAATTCACGTTTATTTAAATCGGACAATTGTTCGACATTTTCATTTGTGACAGCACCAAAGAATACGCGCTTAACCATCCATAAGGTATAGGCCGCACCGATGACTAAGGTTAATGCCGCTAAAGTTCCGTACCAAAGGTTAGCTTTGAACGAGCTGATGATCACCATAAATTCACCTACAAACCCTGAAGTTCCAGGTAAACCTACGTTGGCCATAGCAAATAGGACTGCAAAGAACACAAACCATGGCATTTTATTCACAACACCACCATAGGCTGAAATTTCACGCGTATGCATACGGTCATATAACACACCAATGGCTAAGAACATAGCACCCGAGATAAATCCGTGAGAGATCATCTGAACCATGGCACCTTCCATACCAATTTGCGCCCCTTGAATGCTTCCAGTGTTTTGCATAATGTCATACACCAAGAACATACCTAGAGTAACAAACCCCATGTGTGAGATTGAAGAGTAAGCAACCAGTTTCTTCATATCACTTTGCACCATCGCGACCACACCGATATACACGATTGCGATGAGAGATAGGATGATGATTAACCAATCTAATGTCATGGATGCATCTGGAGTGATTGGCAAACTGAAACGAACAAAACCATAGCCCCCCATCTTAAGCATGATTGCCGCTAGTACAACAGATCCCGCTGTTGGTGCTTCAACGTGAGCATCAGGCAACCAAGTGTGTACTGGGAACATTGGAATCTTGACTGCAAATGCAATTAAGAACGCCAAGAAGATAAGAATCTGGACAGTCATACCTAACTGCATTGTTTGGAAGTCTAAAATACTAAAGCTACCTGATTGGTAATACATGTAGATAAATGAAATCAACATAAATACCGAACCGAAGAAGGTATATAAGAAGAACTTCATTGTTGCATAAACACGACGAGGCCCACCCCATTTACCGATTACGATAAACATTGGGATCAAAAGAGCTTCCCAGAAAATATAGAAAAGGATTGAATCTAAAGCGACGAAAACACCAACCATGATACCGCCCATGATAAGGAAGGCACCCATGTACTGTTCAACACGTTCTTTAATAACATCCCATGCCGAAGCAATGACTAACACTTGTGTAAACGTTGTTAGTAAGACTAAAGGCATTGATAGTCCATCTACTGCCAAGTGGTAGTAGATATTGAACATTGGAATCCATTCAACCTTCTCTTCGAACTGCATAGCAGCCGTAGTGGTATCAAAGTTGAACCACAAAGGAAGCGAAAGAATAAAAGTTAAGCCCGCCGTAGCAAGTGATAACCACTTTGCAACTGTATCGTTATTACGACCAGCAAATAATACTAGTAAACCACCAATAATTGGTAGCCACACTAGTGTGCTTAAAATAGGATAGCTTGATAGCATGTAGTCTATTCCCTTCTTCTTATTCTTTTAATTACCACAGAGTCCAAACTAGCATTGCTAGCAGACCAAAAATCATTACAAACGCGTAGTGATACATAAACCCAGTCTGAGACTGACGTAATGCAGCAGCTGAGTTAGCAACGGTCATAAAGGTGTTTGTTACCATACCAGTATCAATCAATTTAACATCAATCGAACGGGTAAAGAATTTACCTAATTTCTGACCACCTTCAACAAAAATGATTTCATTTAAACGATCGAAGCCATAAGCGTTATCCAACATGTAGTATCCACGAGGACACATATTTTTTAACTTACCAGGAATAGTTGGCATTTTGATATACAGCAACCAAGCTAAGAATACACCCGATAGAGCAAGGAATACTGGTAATGTCATAAATGAGTGCACAATCATATCCAACACACCGTGGTAGAAGGTATTGAATAGAGACATCATTACATCATTCTCCGGTAGGATGAAAATTGACTGACCAAAATACTGACCATTCAACATACCTTCTATCATTGGAATACCCATTACGACAGCAGGGATTGATAAAAGAATTAATGGAACCGTTACCACCCATGGAGACTCTTTAATCTCGTGTGTTTTAACGTAATCACTCTCTTCTCCATGGAAAACCAAGAAGAACATGCGGAAGCTATAGAATGCTGTGATAAACACACCCATCATTAACAGAACATAGGAGAAAGTTGATCCAAAACGTTCAGAAGCATCTAATGACAATAAAATTGAGTCTTTAGAGAAGAACCCAGAGAATCCAGGGAAACCAATTAATGCCAATGAACCAATTAACATGGCGGCATAGGTGATTGGCATGTACTTACGCATACCACCCATTTGACGGATGTCTTGAATGTGATGCATGGCAATAATGACCGAACCTGCCGCTAAGAACAATAATGCTTTAAAGAATGCATGCGTTAATACATGGAACATACCTGCCGCATAAGCTGAAGCACCCATAGCAGCAGTCATATAACCAAGCTGTGAAAGTGTAGAGTAAGCGACAACACGCTTAATATCGTTCTGAATAAGCCCAAGAAGCCCCATCATAAATGCCGTTAAAGCACCAATAACCAAGACAAAACTCAACGCGGCTTCAGACAATTCAAATGCAGGTGAAAGACGAGCCACCATAAAGATACCCGCTGTTACCATTGTCGCTGCGTGAATTAATGCAGAAATTGGCGTAGGACCTTCCATGGATTCTGGTAACCAAACATGTAAAGGCATCTGTGCAGATTTACCCATTGCACCAATGAACAATAAAATAAGCATTAAAGTAATCATTGACCATTCCACACCTGGAATGATTTCTATCATCACATCTTTTTGAGTTGAAAGCTGAGCAAAGAACTCTTTGTAATCCATAGTATTGAAATACACGAATACCACAGCGATACCTAGGATAAATCCAAAATCACCTACACGGTTAACCAAAAATGCTTTTAGGTTTGCTTGAATCGCAGACTCACGTTTCATGTAGAAACCAATCAATAGGTACGAGACTAAACCTACAGCTTCCCAACCGAAGAATAACTGCAGGAAGTTATTCGCCATAACCAATGAAAGCATTGAGAACGTGAATAAAGAGATATAACTGAAGAAACGCTGATAGTAAGGGTTATCGTGCCCGTAATCTTCATCATGGTCCATATAACCGATGGTATAGATGTGAACCATTAAAGATACGAACGTCACCACCAACATCATCGTGGCTGAAAGTTCATCAATCATGAAACCAAGTTCAAACTTGATGCCATCACTCACTAACCATGTATATAAACTGGCATTGTAAGCCTCAGCTCCATTAAGAACGAACTCTACAAATACATAAGCAGCTAAAACTGTAGAAATAGCCACACCCGCAATTGTTGAATAATGTGCACCTTTACGGCCTACTTGTCTACCAAACAAACCAGCGATAATAGAACCAACTAAAGGAGCAACTAAAATAACAGTAAGAATTGTATGCAACATCAACAACTACCCCTTCAGTGATCCAAGATCATCAACGTTGATGCTCTTACGATTACGGAATACTAATACGATAATAGCCAAACCAATTGCTGCTTCAGCTGCAGCAACGGTTAGGATAAAGAATACGAAGATTTGTCCAGTCACATCGTTTAAGTAATGTGAGAACGCAACTAGGTTCGTGTTAACAGCAAGGAGTAATAACTCAATTGCCATTAATAAAACAATGACATTTTTTCTATTTAAGAAAATACCCGCCATACTAATCATGAAAAGAACTGCACCAAAGATTAGGTAATCAGATAAAGCGATCATTTGTCATCCTCCTCTTTAGAAACAACATTTTTTTCAATAACCGTTTCCATCTTAACCATACGGAAACGTTCTGCTGCTAACGTTTTGTTTTGTTTATCAACATCTTGATATAACACTTCTGTTGTAGGACGACGACGTAACGTCAACGCGATAGCCGCAACAATACCTAATAAAAGAAGTACCGCTGCTAATACAAAGGCATAAGCGTGTGTAGTGTATAGAGGAATGGCAATCGCTTCAGTATTACTGAAGTCTGCTGCATGGGTTACTGGTGCACCCGTTACTTCTAAACCAAAATGTTCAGGTCCTAACACCATATACATCATGGCAAAAATGGCAGCCGCAGCCATCGCACCTAAAGGTAGGTATTTAGTAAAACCTTCTTTCAAAATCGCCATATTGATGTCTAACATCATGACGACAAATAAGAACAGTACCATTACGGCACCAACGTAAACTAAAATCAGTACCAGGCCTAGGAACTCAGCCTGAGCCATAATCCAAATACCTGCTGTTGAAACGAAAGCAAGAACTAACCAAAGAGCCGCCTTAACAGGGTTTTTAACAGAGATCATCATCAAACCTGCAACGGTAGCAATCGTAGCAAGGAGATAAAATATAAATTGTTCAAATGTCATAACTATCTACTTTCCTATTAACGATACTTAGCATCAACTGCACGGTCTGCAGCGATTTGCTCTTCATGTTTGTCACCAAAAGCTAACAAATCTTCTTTAGTACGGATATGAGGACCACGCTCGTGAAATTCATATTCGAATACACGCGTTTCGACAATCGCATCTACTGGACAAGCTTCTTCACAGAAACCACAGTAGATACACTTGAACATATCAATATCATATTGTGTTGTACGACGTGAACCATCATCGCGCTCTTCTGATTCAATCGTAATTGCGTTAGCAGGACAAACTGCTTCACATAATTTACAAGCGATACAGCGCTCTTCACCATTTTCATAACGGCGTAAAGCATGGTGCCCTCTAAAACGTGGTGAAAGTGGAGTTTTTTCTTCTGGATAACGAACGGTTATCTTTCTTTTGAAGAAATATTTACCTGTGACTGAAAGCCCTTTAAATAGCTCAGTAAGACCCCAGGTTTTAATTTGATGTTTTAAAAATTTACCCATGTCAGCCTCTATTAATTAAACCAAGGACCAAAGCTGAAGTATTGCATTGCACCTACAACGAATACCCAAACAATCGTAACTGGGATTAATACTTTCCATCCTAAACGCATTAATTGGTCATAACGGTAACGTGGGAATGTGGCACGTAACCATAAGAACACAAACAATAAGAATGATACTTTAAATGCTAACCAACCTAGTTGTGGAACCCATGCAAATAATGGTTCCAAAACAGGAACACCTTCAAACGGTGATAACCAACCACCAAGGAACATGATTGATGTCATGAAAGAGATCAAAATCATCATGGCGTATTCAGCCAGCATGAATACACCAAACGTCATACCAGAGTAATCTACGTGAAAACCAGCAACGATTTCAGCTTCACCCTCGATAACATCGAATGGTGTACGGTTTGTCTCTGCTAAACCAGAAATAAAGTAAACAAAGAACATAGGTAGCAGTGGTAATAGGTACCAATGCAATACTCCGCCTTTTTGACCATTTACAATTTCAGTTAAGTTCATACTGCCCGCAATCATCAATACCGTAACCAAAGCGAAACCCATTGCGATTTCATATGAAATTTTCTGAGCAGAACCACGTAAGGCTCCAAGGAATGCATACTTAGAGTTAGAAGCCCAACCCGCAATGATAATCCCGTACACCAAAATTGATGACACAGCCAATACATATAAAACACCCGCATTAATATCGGCTACAACCATACCTTCAGAGAATGGGATAACAGCCCAAGCTGTAACAGCAGGTGCTAAAGCAAGGACAGGCGCAATAATAAATAGGTACTTGTTAGATTGTGCAGGAAAGATAACCTCTTTAGTCATTAGTTTTAATGCATCAGCTATTGGCTGAAGTAAACCAAGAGGTCCAACTCGGTTTGGCCCCATACGAACCTGCATAAAACCAATTACCTTACGCTCAGCGTAAGTTAACCACGCAACCACTAACATAATAGGAAGAACAACAGCTACAGCTTGTAAAACAAGGGTAATAACGATTGCTAACCAATCAAATAAAAAGCCTGATAAAAAGGCTTGAAGTGTATCAAACATCTATTTACCCTCTTCCCATTGTTTCAACGTTTGCATCAGGGGTTGCCTGAAGCGATGGTGAACGACGAACAATCGCATCTATCTGATATGGAGAAACCATTCGTACGTCACCGTCATTATTACTTTGCGGTAATTCACAAGCTAATTCTGTAAAGTTGATTTTTGAGGCAACATTATCCAATACTTCACTCAACACTTCATTTGAATGTATGTAATCAAATCCATCAACATCAAACATATTGCCTAATACACGAAGAATTTTCCAAGCAGCCTTAGCATCACCTTTCGGTTCAACCGTCATTTTGAAAGATTGTTTTGTACCGTTAGCGTTAACAAAAGTTCCTGCAGTTTCAGTAAATGTTGCTATTGGTAACATTACATCTGCGTAAGAACGCTGATTTTCACTATCAAAGGCCGTTAAGTTCACAACAAAATTAGCATTTTGCATAGCTGTTAAAGCGGCATCGCCATTTGTAAAATCAGCTTCAGGTTCAATATTCATATTAATAAATGCTTGCATGCCTCCAGAAATCATTTGTGCACTGTTTTTACCCACAAGTGGTAAAAAGCCAACTAAATGTGCTCCTACTTCATTAGCAGATAACGGAAGAACGTTTAACTTCGCTCCAGTTGCTTCTGAAATAATGGCTGTAAGCTTCTGAATTACAGTGTAATCTGCATGATTTTGCGCTAATTGCCCTAGCATAATAGAGGCATTTTCAGTATCAATTAGAGACTGAGCAACTTGCTTTTGCTCTTCGTTAGCAGAAACCGTGTTTAACCAGGCCTGGTCAATTCCTTTAATCTCACAAGCGGCTTTAGCAATACCTGCAAGTGTGAACACCATTCCAGAATCAGAAGTAACTTCTGTAACCTTATAGTTAAAGTCATATTGAGCAGGATTAATCACTAATGCCTGTGCACCAGCCTGAACAGCTTTACGAATTCTGTGGTTAAGAATTGGCAATTCTTTACGAAGGTAAGACCCTACTAACAAGACAGTTTTTAGCTTTTCTACTTCATTCAAACTGTGCTCTAGTGATGGTGCATTAAAACCAACAGAGTCTGATTTAAAGTCAACTTGACGATGTCTATAGTCGATATTATTAATACCTAAACCACGTGCCATTTTTTGTAATAAATGAAGTTCTTCAAGAGTTGAGTTAGCAGAAGCTAAAACGCCAATATCTTGACTGTTTGTCAAAACGTTTTGAAGACCTGAAACGGCAAATTCTAAAGCCGTTTCCCAATCGGTGGCTTTCCACTCGCCATTTTGTTTGATCATAGGCTGAGTTAAGCGAGATTCACAATTCACACCCTCGTATGAAAAACGGTCTCTATCTGAAATCCAAACTTCATTAATCGCTTCATTTTCACGAGGAACAACACGTTTAACATCGTTGCCCTTGGTATGAACAGTAATGTGCGAACCGATACTATCGTGAGCAGCAATGGCTTTATGAGCCTTTAACTCCCAAGAACGAGCTGTATAGCGGAAAGGCTTAGATGTCAAAGCACCTACTGGGCATAAATCAATCATGTTGCCCGACATTTCTGAAGTGATTGATTTCTCAATGTAGGTACCAATTTCCATCCACTCACTTCGACCCGTTGCACCAAGTTCCATCATTCCAGCTACTTCCTGGCCAAAACGAACGCAACGCGTACAGTGGATACAACGCGTCATATCTGTTTTAATCAATGAACCTGCTTCACGATCGCTTACAACACGTTTAGCTTCTGAGTAACGAGAAACATCATCACCATAATCCATTGCTACATCTTGCAGTTCGCATTCACCACCTTGGTCGCAAATAGGACAATCCAATGGATGGTTAATTAACAAAAATTCCATAACAGACTTCTGAGCTGCAATCGCTTTTGCTGATTTAGTATGAACTTTCATACCATCTGTTACAGGAGTAGCACACGCAGGAAGCGGCTTCCATGCCCCCTCAACCTCTACAAGACACATACGACAGTTAGCCGCAATAGACAATTTCTTGTGGTAACAAAAACGGGGAATGGCAATTTGAGCATCATCAGCGACATCAATTAGCATGTCCCCTTCATGTGCTTCAATAACTTGTCCGTTTATTTCAACTTTTACCATAATTCTATAACCTAAGTTTTCTAACTTATTTTTCGTAATAATCGATATGGATTATTGACGATCTAAAATACTGCAACCATGTTCAATATAGTGCTGGAATTCATGTTCATAGTGCTCTAAAGCACTGGTTAATGCGATTGTTGCCGCATCACCTAAACCACAGATAACATTACCCATGATTTTCCCTGAAACATCCTTTAAAGCAGTGATATCTTCTGGACGGCCTTTGCCATTCACAATACGAGTCAAGACACGGTATAACCAACCTGTTCCTTCTCGGCACGGGGTACATTGACCACAAGACTCATCCCAATAAAAATGTGCTAAGTTTTGCATCACTTTAACGATATCTGTTTGATCATCCATGATGATGACCGAACCCGCTCCTAAAAAAGAACCTGCCTTAGCAATAGAGTCATAATCCATATTCATTGCCATCGCTTTTTCCGCTGGCAAAATCGCAGTTGAGGCTCCACCTGGAATGACCGCTTTTAATTGACGACCTTTCCAAATACCGCCAGCAAGTTCCAATAAATCTTTAAATGGTGTACCCATGCGAACTTCAAAGTTTCCTGGTGCATTTACGTGCCCAGAAACTGAATAACATTTTGTTCCACCTGCGTTTTCGACACCAAGGTCATTAAACCATTCGCCACCCTTAGCTAAAATCATTGGGATAGAAGCAAGTGTTTCGGTGTTATTAATCGTTGTTGGCTTGCCATACAAACCATAACTTGCAGGGAAAGGTGGTTTGAATCGTGGTTGACCTTTTTTACCTTCAATCGACTCAATAAGTGCAGTCTCTTCACCACAAATATAAGCACCCGCACCTAAATGCGTGAATAGGTCAAAATCCCAACCTGTACCAAGAATATCTTTACCCAACAAACCAGCTTCACGGGCCTGGTTAATCGCACCATTAAAGCGTTGATATGGTTCCCAAAATTCACCACGAATGTAGTTATAACCCGCTGAAGCACCAATCACATAACCTGCAATTGCCATACCTTCAACCAAAGCATGTGGGTTATATCGAAGAATGTCCCTATCCTTAAATGTGCCAGGTTCACCTTCATCAGAATTACATACAATATACTTCTGACCTGGTGCGAAGCGATTCATAAAACTCCACTTCAACCCAGTTGGGAAACCAGCTCCACCACGACCACGAATATTTGAAGTTTTCACTTCTTCGATAATTTCGTTTGGTTCGATTTCGCCTGCTACCACTTTTTTCCAAACTTCGTAACCACCGTTAGCGATATAGACATCAATATCCCAAGAGTTATCTAGATGGTTTAGACGGAAACAGTTTTCGTTTTGTACGACCATTTATTTCCCCCACTCTTCAAGTAGTAGATCAATCGAGTTTTCTGTTAAATTTTCGTAATAAGTTTTACCAACTTGCATCATTGGCGCACCACCACAAGAACCTAGACACTCAACCATTTTTATTGAAAATCGTCCATCAGGTGTCGTTTCACCTGGCTTAATACCTAATTTTGTTTCTAGATATTTAACTATGTCATCTTTACCACGCAACATGCACGAAATACTGTTACAAATACACAGTTTAATTTCGCCAACAGGAGCATGTTCATAGTTTCCATAGAAAGTCGCAACTTCATAGACTTCCATTGGTGTAATTTCTAAATATTCAGCAATTTGGTCCATTAAGTCATTCGTTAAATATCCATGATGACATTCCTGAACAATCCTTAACGCAGGCATAACCGCTGATTTTTTTTGTTCTACTGGATAGTTCGCAATCCATTTATCAATACGAGCTTTAACATCGCCTTGAATAAAGTTAGCTGTATTTGTCTCTGTCGAACTCATCGATCCACCTCTCCGAATACAATATCTTGCGTACCAATGATTGAAACCACATCGGCAATCATATGGCCTTTAACCATTTCATCTAATGACGCTAAGTGAGCAAATCCAGGTGCTCTTACTTTCATACGGTATGGTTTGTTAGCCCCGTCAGAAACCATATAGATACCAAATTCACCTTTAGGGTGCTCCACAGCAGAATACACTTCACTCTCAGGAACGGTGTAACCTTCTGTGTACAATTTAAAGTGATGAATTAACGCTTCCATATTTGACTTGGCATCTTCTCTTGAAGGAGGCGCAACTTTGTTGTCATCGGACATAACAGCACCAGGGTTTGCTTTTAACCAATCCACGCACTGTTTAATGATCTTATTTGATTCACGCATTTCTGCAATACGAACTAAATAACGGTCATAACAATCACCAGTTACACCGACTGGAATGTCAAAATCCATCTTGTCATAAACTTCATATGGTTGCTTTTTACGCAAATCCCACTCAATACCAGAACCACGCAACATCGGACCAGTAAAGCCCAGCTGTAAAGCACGTTCTGGAGAGACGATACCAATATCAACAGTACGCTGTTTCCAAATACGATTATCTGTTAAAAGCGTTTCATACTCATCAATGTATCCAGGAAAACGCTCAGTAAAGGCTTCGATAAAATCTAGTAAAGTTCCTTCACGTGTCTCGTTCAACTGGTCTAACTTTTTACCCGAATTCCATTTTGAAGCTTCATATTTAGCCATAGTATCAGGCAAATCACGGTATACCCCACCAGGACGGTAGTATGTAGCGTGCATGCGAGCACCTGAAACGGCTTCATAACAATCCATTAAATCTTCACGCTCACGGAAAGCATAAAGAAAAACTGTCATGGCACCGATATCCAATGCATGAGCACCTAACCACATCAAATGGTTAAGAACACGAGTGATTTCATCAAACATCACCCTAATGTATTGAGCACGCTCAGGAACTTCAACACCTAACATCTTTTCAATTGCCATGACATAAGCATGCTCGTTAGACATCATTGAGACATAATCTAAACGATCCATATAACCAATAGATTGGTTATAAGGTTTAAATTCAGCTAATTTTTCTGTACCACGGTGTAATAAACCAATATGTGGATCTGATCTCACAATGGTCTCACCATCAAGTTCTAAAACCAGACGTAACACACCATGTGCTGACGGGTGTTGAGGACCAAAGTTTAAAGTATAGTTACGAATTTCAGGCATATTTGATTCCTAATTACACGTTGCTTGGTGATTTTTTACGAATCACACGTGGGACATTGACTCTATTTTCAATAGATACTGGCTCATAGATTACGCGGCCTTTTTCTGCGTCGTAACGCATCTCCACGTGACCAGTAAGAGGGAAGTCTTTTCTTAAAGGATGTCCAACAAAACCATAATCCGTTAGGATGCGACGCAAATCTGGATGTCCTTTAAACAAAATACCAAATAAATCGAATGCTTCACGCTCAAACCAATTTGCAACATTCCACACATCAATGACGCTATCAACGATTGGCATTTGAGTAGACTCAGGGAACACTTTAACGCGTAAACGGAGATTATTTTTTACGGATAAAAGGTGATAAACCACAGCAAAACGTCTTTCCATTGAATCCGCTTCAGAGGCTTGCTCCTCTTCAGCGAAGTCAAATACTCCTCGACTAAAACCACTATTAACGGCTGTCATGGTTTCCCAATTAGCTTGACCATAATCCAAATAGTCAATACCACACAGATCCATAAGCTGCTCAAAACCGAGTTCTTCTTTTAATGTAGTGAGTGCTGCTAGAGCCGTTAGGGGAGAAAGCTCAATCGTAAGCTCATCTAAAGCGATGTTAGAAGAAATTATTTTATCCCCTAAAGCCTGATTAACATTGCTTTGTAAATCTAATACTGACTGTTTCATAGTAATGTCTACTTTCTTATTTCTTATCTAGCAATCGTGTTAGTACGTTTAATCTTATTCTGTAACTGAATAATTCCGTATAACAGAGCTTCTGCAGTTGGTGGACAACCTGGAACGTATACATCAACGGGTACAATTCGGTCACACCCTCTTACAACAGAGTACGAGTAGTGGTAGTAACCACCACCATTGGCACATGAACCCATTGAAATTACCCAACGTGGTTCTGCCATCTGATCATATACTTTACGTAAGGCTGGAGCCATTTTGTTTACAAGAGTTCCTGCAACAACCATCACATCAGACTGACGCGGACTAGGTCTAAAAATAATCCCAAAACGGTCTAAATCATAACGTGAAGCACCTGCATGCATCATCTCAACGGCACAACAAGCCAAACCAAACGTCATTGGCCATAACGAACCTGTTCTAGCCCAGTTAATTAATTTATCAGCAGAAGTGGTAACAACCCCTTCTTTTAAAACGCCTTCTACTCCCATTCAAGCGCTCCTTTTTTCCACTCGTAAATAAAACCAACGACTAATAGTGACAAAAACACACCCATTGCTAATAAACCAAATGTGCCCACTTCATCAAGCACAATAGCCCACGGAAATAGGAATGCAATTTCCAAGTCGAAAATAATAAACAAGATTGCTACAAGATAGAAACGTACATCAAACTTCATACGAGCATCTTCAAAAGCTTCAAATCCACACTCATAGGGAGAGTTTTTTTCTGAATCAGGTTTTTGCGGCCCCAATAGGTAACCGATTAAAATAGGGCCAACCCCAAAAAGGGTTCCTAGAACAATAAATACTAGGACTGGAAGATAGTTTTCTAGCATGGGTTTTAGACCTCGTCTAGCGTTTAATTGATTACTGCAACATTGCAGTAATATATAAATATGGTGCCGATGGCCGGAGTCGAACCGGCACAGCTTTCGCCACTACCCCCTCAAGATAGCGTGTCTACCAATTTCACCACATCGGCTAAATGTGTTTATTCAGGTACTACAGGAGCTTTAGTTTCTTCTTCAACCTTAGCTTCAATTGGTGCTTGTGTCACACTTTGATACCCTTTAGCTTGCTGGCTTCCGATATAAGCCAAAACTAAACTTGTAATAAAGAAAATAGTTGCAACGACTGCTGTCATACGAGACAAAAAGGTTGCAGAACCAGAGCTACCGAAAACTGATTGTGATGAACCGCCGCCGCCAAAATTTGCACCAGCATCAGCACCTTTACCATGTTGCACAAGAACAAGTGCAATCAGTATTAATGCAATAATTAAATGTATTGTTAATACAATTCCAAACATGATTAGCCCGCCGCTTTACAAATTGCGATGAAATCATTAGCGTTTAATGAAGCACCGCCAATCAATCCACCATCGATATCCGCTTGTCCAAACAACTCTTTTGCGTTGTCTGGTTTCACACTTCCACCGTATTGAATAATAACTTTTTCAGCAACAACTGGATTTAACCCAGCTAATTTGCCACGAATAAATGCATGCACTTCTTGTGCCTGTGCTGGTGAGGCTGTAACCCCTGTTCCAATCGCCCAAACAGGTTCATAGGCAATGACAATGTCTGTAAAAGCATCAATACCTACAACGGCTAAAACCGCATCAAGCTGAGTAGCAATCACTTGCTGCATCACTCCTGACTCACGTTCATCAAGCGTTTCGCCTACACAAAGAATAGGTGTGACGTTTGCAGATAGAGCGACCTGAACTTTAGTAGCAATTTCAGAATCTGTTTCACCGTAAATTGCACGGCGTTCTGAATGACCTAGAATGACATAAGAACAGTCAAAATCCTTTAACATCTCAGCAGAGATTTCACCTGTAAACGCACCTTGAACTGGCTCTTCTGCCATATTCTGAGCACCAACAGAAATACCATTACCCGCTAGGGTACGGTTAGTATAATCTATATAAATAGCAGGTGGACAAACAGCAACATCAACGTCACCAAGCTCGCTAGCTTGAGCATTCAAACCAGTTACTAAGCTCAAGATGGACGCTTTTGAACCATGCATTTTCCAGTTCCCTGCGACAAATGGCTTTCTCATTACTAATCTCCAACACAAAAGTTTTACAATATTAGCGTTTTCTTTTGTGAAAAACAATATTGCATTTTTATGAAATTTCTGATTTCACTACATTAATTAGCTCATTCGCCAATGATTCAACTAAAGCAGCATCAGCCCCCTCAATCATTACACGAATAAGTGGCTCTGTACCTGATGCGCGAACCAAAACTCGCCCCTCATCCGCAAGACGTTGTTCTGCTTCATTAATTGCGTTTTGCAACCCTATACTCTGCATAATTTTCTGAGCATCATCGACCACTTGATTTTTTAAAACCTGTGGGTAAAAATCGACTTCTGAAGTTAATTCAGACAATGTCTTACCTGAAGACACAATTGCAGACATTATTTGCAATGCCGCCACAATTCCATCACCCGTTGACGTCTTATTTAAGCACAACACATGACCAGAAGGCTCTGCACCGTAATTCCAGTTATTTTCAACCAATTTCTGCATGACGTAGCGATCACCAACTAATGAGCGTTCAAACCTTATACCTTTGGCTTTTAAGGCATTTTCTACACCTAGATTACTCATAACAGTACCGACCACCCCAGGCACATCAAAGTTAGACTGAGTGGCCAAAATGTAAAGAATCAAATCACCATCTACAACTTTGCCACTCGACTCAACCATCATGACTCGATCCCCATCGCCATCAAAAGCGATGCCTAAATCCGCACTTCGTTTAACCACCTCGTCCTGCAAAGCTTCAAGATGGGTTGCACCGCACTTTTGGTTAATATTGATACCATTAGGCTCAGCGCCAATCGTAATAACTTCTGCACCAAGCTCCTCAAACACATGAGGCGCAATATGGTATGTTGCTCCATGTGAACAGTCTAAAACAATTTTAAAACCATCTAATTTCACTGGTGCATAAAAAGTACTTTTACAAAATTCAATATAACGTCCAGCGGCATCTTCAATGCGCCTTGCCTTACCCAACTGTTCAGACGGAACAACTTCAATCTCTTCTTCAAATGCAGCTTCTACAGCAAGTTCTATTTCATCACTAATTTTTTTACCTTGAGATGAAAAAAATTTAATGCCGTTATCGTGATGTGGATTATGAGAAGCACTGATGACAATCCCCGCATCAGCGTGAAAAGTCTGGGTAAGATAAGCAACAGCCGGTGTTGGCATTGGACCAAGCAACCAAACATCAATACCTGCAGCGATAAAACCTGCTTCTAAAGCAGATTCAAACATATAGCCTGATATTCGAGTGTCTTTACCAATCATCACCCGACTCTCTCCACGAGCCTTCATGACTTTACCAGTAGCCCAACCAAGCTTCAGAATTTGGTCTGGGCGAATCATACCTGAACCAACCCTGTTTCGGATACCATCTGTACCGAAGTATTTCTTTTGTACTACACTCATATTCAACACCTATCACTACCCGTCATCAAACTAACTGTGAAATCACCTTAAGAGACTCAACAGTAGAGGCAACGTCATGCACTCTCACCACACTAGCCCCTTTCATTCCAGCGAGTACAGCGGCAGCAACACTACCATGTAAACGCTTCTCTACAGGAGCATTATCTAGCATCTCGCCAATCATCCTCTTACGAGATACTCCAACCAACAGAGGATAATCAAGCTCAATAAAATCTGACAGTTCATTAAACAGCTGCGTATTATGCGCCAAAGTCTTACCAAAGCCAAACCCTGGATCGATGATAATTTTATTTTTTGAAATACCAGCCGCCTCACACGCTTGTGCGCGATCCAGTAAAAAATCTCGAACCTCAATAACAACATCACCATATTCAGGCGCATTTTGCATATCTTCTGGGCAACCTTTTTTATGCATAATACAGACGGTAACATCTGACTCAGCTACGATTTGCATAGCGCCTTCTGACTGTAAAGCATTAACATCATTAACAATGTCAACACCTCTTGAAATAGCCTCAGCCATTACTTCAGTTTTATAAGTATCTATGGAAATAGGTATCTCAAAACGTGATTTAATCCACTCAATAACAGGAATAACTCTTTGCAGTTCAACCTCTAAAGAGACTTTTTCAGCACCAGGCCTGGTAGATTCGCCGCCAATATCAATAATATCAACACCTTCTTCAATCATCTGCAGAACTCTAGACTCGATAATTTGCTGATTAACGTAATTCCCACCATCCGAAAATGAATCAGGAGTCACATTCAATATCCCCATTACAAGAGGCATACCAGGCCTGGTAACATTTACTTTTAATATCTCATCATGCAAATCAAACATACATGTACTTCCAAGTTTAATAGGTTCAAAAAAAAACCCCGAAAAACGGGGTTTTTACACAACGATATAATCCATTAATGAAGTTTTGGCTCACCTTCTGAATCTTTAGCAGATCCATCACCACTTAAATCATCTTTAACCATATCATCTGTTTTATGATTTTCCTCTGTGGAATCATCCGATGCACTCATTGACGAACCAGAATCTTTATCATCAGAATCTCCCCAACCTTTTGGCTCACCAGCTGGACGACCTTCCATAATATTCTTGATTTGCTCTGCGTCAATCGTTTCATACTGCATTAACGCTTCAGTCATCAACTCCAACTCTTTAGAATGCTCAGTTAAGATATCTGTAGCTCTTTTATAGTTTCGATCTATCAGATTACGAATCTCATGATCAATTTCTTTTGAAATTTCACCAGAAACATTGGCATTACGAGAGGTACCCATAAAACCACCCTTATCGTCCTCTTCGTACATTAAAGGCCCTAAGTTATCAGACAATCCCCACTTAGTTACCATATTACGGGCAATAGAGGTGGCGCGCTCAATATCATTACTTGCCCCTGTTGTAACGGCGTCAGGGCCATAAATAATTTCTTCAGCAATACGCCCACCATATAAACTTGACAACTGGCTTTCAAGCTTACGTTTACTGTAACTATAACTATCTTCTTCAGGAAGGTACATGGTAACGCCTAACGCTCTACCACGAGGCATAATACTGACTTTATAAACAGGATCATGCTCTGGAACTATCCAGCCAACAATCGCGTGACCTGCCTCGTGATAAGCCGTCATACGACGCTCTTTCTCACTCATCACCATGCTCTTACGCTCAACACCCATAAGAATTTTGTCTTTGGCTTTTTCAAAGTGTTTTTGTGTAACTAATTTGTCATTATTACGCGCTGCAAATAGAGCGGCTTCATTCACTAGGTTCGCTAAATCCGCACCCGAAAAACCTGGTGTACCACGAGCAATATAAGATGGCTCAACATCGTCTGCCAATGGCACCTTTCGCATATGAACTTTTAAAATTTGCTCACGACCACGAATATCAGGTAAGCCAACCGTTACCTGTCTGTCAAAACGACCTGGACGAAGTAAAGCAGGATCTAAAACATCAGCACGGTTAGTGGCTGCAATGACAATAACCCCTTCATTCCCTTCAAAACCATCCATTTCAACCAACATTTGGTTCAAAGTTTGTTCACGTTCATCATTGCCGCCGCCCATACCTGAACCACGACTACGACCTACCGCATCAATTTCATCTATAAAAATAATACAAGGAGCGTGTGCTTTGGCTTGTTCAAACATGTCACGAACACGTGAGGCACCAACACCAACAAACATTTCTACAAAATCAGAACCCGAAATCGTAAAGAAAGGCACTTTTGCTTCACCAGCAATAGCTTTCGCTAATAAAGTTTTACCTGTACCTGGTGGGCCCACCATCAATACGCCACGCGGAATACTACCACCTAAGTTTTGGTACTTACTTGGATCTCTTAAAAAATCAACAATTTCACCCACTTCTTGTTTGGCTTCATCCGCACCAGCAACATCATCTAGCGTCACTTTGTTTTGATCATCGGTCAGCATTCTTGCCTTACTTTTACCAAATGACATTGGACCACCTTTACCGCCCATACCACCACCGACAGAGCGCATAAAGAAGATCCAGACAGCAATCAACAGAAGCATAGGGAACCAAGAGATAAAGATTTGCATCAAGACACTTTGCTGCTCAGGTGGCTGCGCACTTACCTTAACTTGATTGTCAAGCAAGTCACCCATTAAACCAGGGTCACCTGGATTATAAGTAGTAAAAGCATCACCATTCATATAGACACCACGAATCGTTGCGCCCTCAATTGAGACCTTACTAACTTGCCCTTGATGTACTTGCTCAATAAATTCTGAGTAATCTAGACGACTAGACGAACCTTGGCCTTGCGTACTAAAGTGATTGAATACAGACATTAGCACCATTGCCACTACAGTCCAAATCAGTACGTTTTTTAACATATCATTTTTCATGGTTAACCTTACTTTCTCATTGTCCCATGGTTATTTAACCATAAGGACAATCCTATCAGTTTTTTATAGAATTATTTTAACACATTCTGCCATAAACATATTTTATAGACAATTAAACTTTCTAATAATAACTATGCTTTTTTGCCCCGAGCTAAAAGATAAATCTCTTTACTTCTTGCCCTGGAAGCATCTGGCTTCCTAGTAATAACTTTAGTGTATTTAGACTTCAAGTTATTCATTAACTCGTTATAGCCTTCACCCTGAAAAACCTTCATTAACAAATCTCCATCTTTCTTTAAGACTTGATCAGCCAATTCAACGCAAAGCTCAACAAGATACATCGCTCTAGGAATATCAACCCCTTTATTGCCACTCATATTGGGTGCCATGTCAGACATGACCACATCGACATCACGACCATCAAGTGCATTTAATAAGTTTTCATAAACGTCATCTTCACGAAAGTCACCTTGAATAAAAGTCACACCTGCGAAAGGCTCTACGGGCAAAATATCTAAAGCAAATACTTCACCTTTTACGCCAATTTTATGCGTTGTCCATTGAGACCACCCGCCAGGAGCCGCACCTAAATCAACAACACACATACCTGGTTTAAACAGTCTATCTTTATCATCAATCTCTTGAAGCTTATAAACAGCACGTGAGCGCCAACCTTCTTGCTTTGCTTTTAACACATAAGGGTCGTCAAAATGCTCTTTTAACCAACCTGCACTCGATTTACTTCTCGCCATAATGAGATTTCAACTACAATATATCTAAATTTAAATTATTAATAATGACTTCAATTGGAAAATTCAATGAGCCAACCTGAAAAACTAACAACAAACCAAAAGAAATTTTTGCGTGGAATTGCTCACAACATCAATCCGATGATTATTATCGGAGCAAACGGTGTAACCGAAAGTTTGATGAAAGAGCTTGAGAGCACACTAGAGCACCACGAGATTCTTAAAATCAAAATGGCCTCTGCAGACAGAGATGATAGAAAACAAATTATAGACTATATCCTAGAACAAACAGGTGCATTACTAGTGCAATCCATTGGTAAAATCTGCGTTATCTATCGCCAGAGTGAAGACACAGAGTTACCACTTCCTCGCTAATTTTGATTAAGCTTGCTGACTTAACCAGCAAGCTTTTACTTCAAACTAAGTGCAACAATCCTTTTTGCAAATCTTTCTTTATATCCTCAATCGACTCCAACCCAACCGAGATACGGATTAGATTATCGGTAATCCCTGCTTTTAATCTTGCTTCTGGTTCAATTCGACTATGTGTTGTAGTGGCTGGATGTGTAATACTGGTTTTTACATCACCTAAATTAGCAGTTATTGACAACATTTCAGTACTATCAATTACCTTCCAAGCCTCAGCCTGTGAACCCTTAACTTTAAAACTGACCAGGCCTCCACCCGCCTTTTGCTGTTTGTTTGCTAGCGCAAATTGTGGATGCGACTCTAATCCTGGATAATAAACTTGTTCGACGGCTGGATGTTCTGCTAGCCAAATTGCCAACTGTTCAGCATTTTCGCAATGCGCTTTCATTCTTACTGGTAGAGTTTCCAACCCTTTTAAAAATACCCAAGCATTGAAAGGACTCATCGTTGGACCAGCGGTACGCATAAAACCACGGACATGCTCTTCAATTAAATCTTCACTCCCAACCACAGCCCCGCCAATACCACGACCTTGTCCATCAATAAACTTGGTGGCGGAGTGAATGACAATATCTGCACCCTGCTCTAGCGGTTTTTGTAGTACAGGTGTGCAGAAGCAATTATCCACAATCAACAAACAATCATTTTTCTTAGCCAGCACGCTTAATGCGCCTAAATCCGCTACTTCCGTTAATGGATTTGAAGGTGTTTCTAAAAACAGAGCTTTGGTATTAGGCTGAACAGCGACCTTCCATTCTGCTAGCTCTGTTTGAGATACAAAACTTACCTCAACCCCAAACTTAGCTAAATATTTTGTGAATAGCACTTTGGTTGTACCAAAAATACTTTGAGATGAAACGATATGGTCGCCAGATTTTAGCAATCCCATAAAAGTCGATAAGATAGCAGACATACCAGATGCTGTACCAACACAAGCCTCACCGCCTTCCATAGCTGCCAAACGGTTTTCAAAAGCTCTTACGGTTGGATTAGTAAAACGAGAGTAAACATTTCCCTTCTCTTCACCACTAAACCTCGCAGCAGCTTGCGCTGCCGATTTATAACGAAAGCTAGAAGTCGGGAAAATAGCCTCACTATTCTCCTGTTCAGCGGTCTGCTGATAACCTGTTCTGATCGCTAAGGTTTCAATATCAAATTCATTCATGAATATTTATCAACCTTAATTACCATTATACAAGCCAACAGTTTCCTGCCCTGGCGCTTGCTTTGTTGACTGCGCTGTATCATTTCGGCTCGTATCCAAAGACGCTAAATATTCTGGTGTTATATCACCCGTAATATATTCGCCACTGAAACAAGAGGTATCAAATTTAGGAATGTTTTCATTCCCTACAGCAACGGCATCAATTAAATCTTCTAAGTCCTGGTAGATTAATTTATCTGCGCCGATAAACTCCGCAATCTCTTCGGTTGTTCTACCATTAGCAACCAGCTCAGAAGCTGACGGCATATCAATACCGTAAACATAAGGGTATCGTACGGCTGGTGCGGCTGAAGCAAAATACACTTTTTTTGCTCCTGCTTCTCGAGCCATCTCTACGATTTGCCCCGATGTTGTTCCACGCACAATAGAGTCATCGACCAACAAGACATTTTTCCCTTCAAACTCTAAATCAATTGGGTTTAGTTTTTGACGTACTGATTTTTTACGTAACTGCTGACCAGGCATAATAAAAGTGCGCCCAATATAACGGTTTTTCATTAAACCTTCTCTATATGGGATATCGAGTGTTGAAGCCAACTCTAATGCCGAAGTACGACTGGTATCTGGAATAGGCATGACCACATCAATATCATGGTCTGGCCATTCACGTAGGATTTTTTCAGCCAATTTCTCACCCATTCTTAGGCGAGATTTATAAACAGAAATATCATCCATCATAGAGTCTGGACGTGCAAAATAAACATATTCAAAAATACACGGTGAGTATTGAGGGTTTTCAGCACACTGCTGGTAGTAAATATCACCTTGTTCTGTAATAACAACCGCTTCACCTGGTGCTAAATCTTTTTCTAAGGTAAAGCCTAAACCACCTAACGCAACCGATTCTGAAGCAATCATGTAATCGGTGCCGTTGTCGGTAACACGCTTACCAACCACAATAGGACGTAATGCAAAAGGATCACGAAAACCCACAACACCAATCGTAGAGATAATTCCTACTGCTGCATAACCACCTTTAACACGTTTATGTACACCACGAACCGCATTAAAGACATCTTCTTGATCAATGAATAACTTTTTATGTTGCATTAACTCATGGGCAAAAACGTTTAGTAATACCTCAGAATCAGAGTTTGTATTCAGGTGACGAAGGTCTGTACGGTAAATTTCTTCAGCAACTTCATCCGCATTAGTAAGGTTACCGTTATGGCCCATTGCGATACCGTATGGTGAGTTTACATAAAATGGCTGAGCTTCCGCACTTGAAGATGAGCCCGCCGTTGGATAACGAACATGCCCAATACCCATATTACCGTGCAGATCACGCATGTGTCTGGTTCGGAAAACATCTTTAACCATACCGTTATCTTTACGCTGGTAAAAACGCCCACCTTTACAAGTAACAATACCAGCGGCATCCTGGCCACGATGTTGCAAAATAGTCAGAGAATCATAAATCTCCTGATTAACATTACTTCCAGAACCCGATACAATTCCAATAATACCGCACATCTTCGTACACTCTCTTACTTACTAAATAGCTTTGATTAACCATGAATACATGGGTGACCCAGTACAGGCCTTAAGGTAATTGCACAACCTCACCATTGGTATGCAACATTTTATCTAATTTCGCCTTATCTTTGTCAGCTTTAGCCTTAGAAAGATAAGGACCCGTTCTTACAGAATAGACTTTAGTCTTTTCATAAAATTTAATATAAACATCATACTCAGTATCTAACTGACCCAACAAATCATTCGCTTCATGAATCTCTTTAAAAGCCAAAAGCCTAACAATCCACTGCCCTTTGTACTTTTCATTAGAATCGATTTCATCTGATTTATTAATTAACTTCTGAAGTTTGGTTGTTGCAACCACGTTTTTTGGGGTTGGTTGTTCTATATTTCTGCTGACTTGCTCTTGTTGTATTTGTGCATGTGATTGCTGGCCATTGGTAAGTGGTTTATCAGAATTTTCTGGTAAACGATAGGCATGCTCAACAATAGGTAGTGTACTTTTATCTTCAACGACTGTAGTGCCTTCGGGAACAAAATTAACTGGGTGGCTATACCATTGAGGTACAATCAAAACCAATAACCCCAGCCAAATTGATGCGCCAATTAATCGATATTTACTGATTAAATCCATGAAACTATTTTTTACCCTTTATCTTCTTCACTGGCTATTAATTGATGTTAAGGCTTGGGCTACCGTAAAAAAAGACCCCCAAACGAGTACATGTTTATTTTTCAATTCTTTAACAGCTTGAACCGCTACATTAATCGACTCATACTCGTAAACATCATCTTTATCCACACCAGCGTTCAACAAAGTTTGTTTCAAGGCTCCCACATCAGTTGATCTAGGGATCGCCAAGTCCGCAATAACCCACTTCTTTACCCAAGGCGCAATCACTTTAACCATTGGTAACATATCTTTATCACGTAAAGCTGAAAATACAGCAACCCGATCAGAAGAACACAGATCTTGGGTAGCTAAGTATTCAGCAAGCACCTCTGCCGATTGAGGATTATGGGCCACATCAATTAACCAGGCCTGGTGATTCAATTGCAAGCGTTCTAATCGGCCTGGATGCTTAACCTTAAGCAACCCCTGATTAATGGCCTCAACCTTAACAGGAAGTTTTGATTTAATCTTTAAAATTAAAGCAACAACCCCTGATGCATTCTGAAGCTGAAACGCTCCTTGTAATGAAGGCTTGGCTATTGTTATGGACTCTGGCTCTCCTCGCAGGCTTTGAAACAACCAGGCCTGGTTGTTTATTGGCGCTGACGTGTAAATAAAATCCTTACCGAGAACCGAGAAATCAACTTGCAAATGCTCCGCAAAGTCTAATAAGCTCGCGGGAGGATTTGAATCAGAACAAACGGAGATTTGCTCTTTGCGCATCACCCCCGCTTTCTCTAACGCAATCAGATTTCTATCATCCCCTAACCAATCAATATGATCGACATCAATAGCCGTAATTAAGCTCGCATCCGCATCCACAATATTAACTGCATCTAAACGCCCACCTAGTCCCACTTCTAATACAACGACATCTAATTCAGATTGCTTAAAGATACTTAATGCCGAAAGAGTCGAAAATTCAAAATAAGTTAACTTAGTCGTTTTTCGCTGATTCTCAATTGAATCAAATGCCTCAATAATTAACTGGTCATTAACTGGTTTACCATTGATTTGGATGCGTTCATTGAACGCTAATATATGTGGGGAAGTATAGGTACCAATCCGATAACCCGCTTCTATTAAGATGGCAGACAACATCGCCACACTTGAACCCTTGCCATTTGTACCCGCAACGGTAATCACAAAAGGAGCAGGCCTGGTAACTTGCATCTGATTAGCCACTAAACGTATACGCTCTAGCCCTAAATCAATTTCATCTGCATGAAGATGCAGTAACCAGTCTATCCACTGAGAGAGTGTTGACTGGTTATTTGGCGTTATCATCGGTTAATCAAGCTTCACTGGTTATTTAGGTTTTAATGTCTTTTAGGCCGGCTTGTTTTGTAACATCTTGCAAATATCAGCAAGCTCATTTCTGAGTTCATGGCGATGAATAATTCGATCAATTGCGCCATGCTCTAATAAGAACTCACTTCGCTGAAAGCCTTCAGGTAGTTTCTCGCGAACAGTTTGTTCTATAACGCGTGGACCTGCAAAACCAATTAAGGCTTTAGGTTCCGCTACATTCAAATCACCAAGCATCGCAAAACTCGCTGAAACCCCACCCATAGTAGGATCAGTTAAAACAGAAATAAACGGTAACCCTTGCGCTCTTAAACGCCCTAAAGCAGCACTGGTTTTTGCCATTTGCATTAACGAGAATAACGCTTCTTGCATACGCGCCCCACCACTGGCTGAAAATACAATGAACGGCGTTTTATGTTCAATCGCCTCATTGACAGCACGAACAAACTTCTCACCAACAACAGAACCCATTGAGCCGCCCATAAATTTAAACTCAAACGCACCAACCATAACAGGTAGGTCATTTATGGTTCCCGAACCAGTAATAAAAGAGTCTTTTTCACCTGTTGCTTTTTGTGCTGCCGCAATACGGTCTTTGTATTTTTTTAAGTCTCTAAATTTCAAAGCATCTACGGGAGAAACATTCACTGCCGTTTCAACAAAACTGCCTTCATCTAAAAAAGTCTCTAAACGTTGACGACCACCTAAACGCATATGATGATCACACTTAGGGCAAACTTCCTGGTTGCGTGTTACTTCAGAGCGGTACAAAGTACTTTCACACTTAGGACATTTTGTCCAAAGCCCTTCTGGAACAGATTTTTTACGCTCTGTTACTTGTTTAATACTTGGTAAAATTTTCTCAAACCAGTTCATATTTTCTCCTGCTGAAAAGCCATCTAATTGCGTTTCAATTTACATTCTTTATTGGTTTTATTTATTTTCGTCAGCGCGATCTATCGCATCACGGAATTCAGTCATCTTTTCGCCAATAGCTAAATGAATATCATAAAGTCCTTTAGACTCATTTGCCTCAATTAAAGTCACTAAAGAAGAACCTACAATTACAGCATCGCCCAATTTAGCCATTTCATAAGCCGTTTGACCATCTTTAATGCCAAAACCGATGCCTATTGGATGAGTGATTTGTGTTTTTAATCGTTCAAGTTGTTTCGCTACATCGACAACATCCAACTCTTTTGAGCCTGTTACGCCTTTTAGAGAGACATAATAAACAAACCCACTTCCTTTTTCATTAACCGCTTGTAAACGACTTTCAGGAGTAGTAGGCGAAACTAAGAAAACGCGATCTAAACCTTTAGATTCAAGCGCTTCTTTATACCCCATTGACTCTTCAGGAGGCATATCCACGGTTAATACCGCATCAACACCAACTGAACTGGCCGCATTAGCAAAAGATTCATAACCTTCTGCTTCTATTGGGTTTAAATATCCCATTAAGACAACAGGAGTTTTTTCATCTTTTTCACGGAAGACGCGTACAAACTCTAAAACATCGTCCAAACTCACATTGTGTTTTAAAGCACGCTCTACCGCCTTTTGAATGACTGGACCATCAGCCATTGGGTCTGAGAAAGGCACGCCTAATTCGATGATATTGGCACCCTTTTCTACTAAAAGATGCATTAAATCTATCGTGGCATTGGGTTCTGGATCACCCGCTGTGATATAAGGAATTAAAGCGGTTTTACCGTTTGCTTTTAAGTCTGCTAGCGTTTTTTGTATTCTACTCATGATATTTCTCTTATTGAGCGCTTTGCACAAAGGTGGATACTCAAGCAAAGCTCTCTTACAACAAAGTCTTGTTGCTATTTTTAAAACTCATAGCCTTCAATTTGGGCGATGGTATTCATATCTTTATCACCACGACCAGACAGGTTAATAATAATCGTCTGATCAGAGCTCATAGTTGGGGCAAGTTTAGTTGCATAAGCCAATGCATGTGCCGATTCTAAAGCTGGAATAATGCCTTCAAAACGTGTTAAATCTCTAAAACCTTGCAACGCTTCTTCATCGTCAATGGCAACATAATTTACACGACCAATGTCTTTTAACCAAGAGTGCTCAGGCCCAACACCAGGGTAATCCAGCCCTGCTGAAATTGAGTGTGTACCTAAAATTTGTCCATTTTTATCTTGCATTAAGTAAGTACGGTTACCATGTAAAACACCAGGGGTTCCCTTACATAATGGCGCGGCATGTTCTCCCGTCTCCAAACCATGACCAGCGGGTTCAACACCATAAATTTTCACTGAATCATCCGCTAAAAACTTATGAAACAAACCAATAGCATTAGAACCACCACCGACACAAGCAATAAGCGCATCTGGTAACTTACCCTCTTTTTCAAGAATTTGTTCACGCGCTTCTTGCCCAATAATCGCTTGAAAATCTCTTACCATGGCTGGGTAAGGGTGTGGCCCAGCTACCGTACCAATAATATAGAAAGTATCATCTACATTGGTTACCCAGTCACGCATAGCTTCATTTAAAGCATCTTTTAAAGTGCGAGAACCTGATTCAACGGCAACAACGGTTGCGCCCAGCATTTTCATACGCATGACGTTTGGGGCTTGACGAACTACATCATCCGCCCCCATATAAACCACACACTCTAACCCTAAACGGGCAGCAACCGTTGCACTGGCAACACCATGCTGGCCAGCACCTGTCTCGGCAATAATACGCGTTTTCCCTAAACGTTTAGCGAGTAAAGCCTGACCAATGGTATTATTTACCTTATGAGCACCTGTATGGTTTAAGTCTTCACGTTTTAAATAGATTTTTGCGCCACCTAATTCTTTAGACCATCGCTCTGCATAATAAAGAGGGGTTGGACGCCCCACGTAATCTCTTAAATCATTAGCAATCTCATCTAAAAAATCAGGGTTGTTTTTGACACTTTCATATTCCTGATTCAACTGTTCAAGCGCTGCCATCAGGGTTTCTGGTGCAAAAATCCCACCGTAAGGCCCAAAGTGACCATGCTTATCTGGAAATTTTGAAAAATCTATTGTCATTAAACTGTACTCATTACTTGTTGCATAAATTGCTTAATTTTTTCTGGTGATTTAATGCCTTTTGAAGCTTCAACACCACCGCTAACATCGACCGCCCAAGGAGACGCTGTCTGAATTGCTTGCTTAACATTTGAAGAGGTCAAGCCTCCAGCTAGAATGATTGGTAAGTCAAACTCTTTTGGAATCCACTCCCAATTAAACTTTTCACCCGTACCTCCTGGCACTCCTGCTACGTAAGCATCGAGCAACATCCCTCTACACTCTTTAAACTCAAGAGCTAAAGCGTGTAGGTCGGTCGACTTCTGCATACGCACCGCCTTAATATAGGGCTTAGCAAACTGCGCACAAAACTCAGCGCTTTCATCACCGTGAAACTGAATTAAATCAATGGAAACGGCATCCAAAACTTGCTTAACATAATTCGCTTCTGGGTTAACAAACAGCGCTGTCTTAGTAACAAAGGCTGGAATGGATTGCGCAATTTTCGCAGCTTGAGTTAACTCAACATGCCTAGGGCTAGGCTCATAAAAAACCAAACCAATTGCATCCGCTCCAGCATTCACTGCCAAGATTGCATCATTAACAGAAGTCAGACCGCAAATTTTAACACGTGTTCTTAAAGGCATTTAATTCCGCTCTTGAGTTTCTCGTCATACATCACAATTACAAACAACTTACTGCCACAACACTTCATCTACAACCACTTGAGGTATGTGTAATGCTGGCGGATATATTGCATTTACAAAAAACAAGCCACTCGCGGGTGCGGTGGCGGCTGCAAGTGTTCGGTCTTTTACCTGTAACAACTCCGCCACCCAACTAACTGGTTGATGCTTCTTACCAACTTCAACTAAAGTGCCCGTTATATTTCTTACCATATGATGCAAAAAAGCATTGGCTTGAATATCAATAAAAACCATATCACCTTTACGCGAAACGTTGATTGATTGAAGTTCACGCATCGCATGGCTCGCTTGGCAAGCCGAAGCTCTGAAAGAACTAAAATCATTCTCACCCAATAAGCTTTGTGCCGCCTCATTCATTAAGGTTTCATCTAACTTATAAGGCTCCCAAGTCACTCGACCATTCAATACTGCTGAGTGTACTTCTCTGTTATAAATAACATATCGATACTGTCTCGCAACGGCCGAAAAACGTGCGTGAAAATCATCAGTCACTTCCTTTGCCCAACGAATACGAATATCCCCTGGCAACTGAGTGTTAACACCTTGCACCCAGGCTTTATTAGGTCGAATAACATGGGTTTCAAAATGCACTATCTGACCAATTGAATGCACACCAGTATCCGTTCTGCCAGCACAATGCACATCAACCTTATGTGCAGCAATACTCGCTAATGCCGTTTCAACCTGTTCTTGAACAGAGGCACAGTGACTCTGTCTCTGCCAGCCACAATAATTTGTGCCGATATATTCAACACAAAGGGCAACTTTCTTCACGAAACTAAATGTAATCTTTAATCAGAACTTCAGCAATCTGCACCGTATTGGTTGCGGCACCTTTACGAACATTATCTGCAACGACCCAAAGATTCAAACCGTTTGGAATCGTGATATCTTCTCGAATACGACCAACATACACTGGATTTGTATTAGCGGCATCACTCACCGCTGTTGGGTAGCCACCATCAACATGTTCATCAATTAAAACAATACCATCCGCCTTTGCAAACAGAGCTTTCGCTTGTTCAGCAGTCATTTTTTCTTTTGTTTCAATGTGCACAGCTTCACTATGGCCAAAGAAAACGGGCACACGCACCGCTGTAGGGTTAACCAAGATAGAGTCATCTCCCATAATTTTCTTTGTTTCCCACACCATTTTCATCTCTTCTTTGGTGTAACCATTCTCCATAAACACATCAATTTGAGGAATACAGTTAAAAGCAATCTGTTTTGGGTAAACCTTAGTTTCTACGGGTTTCATATTGAGTAAATTAGCGGTTTGTTTCGCCAACTCTTCAATAGCTTCTTTACCTGTACCTGAAACAGCTTGATACGTTGCTACGTTAACACGACTTATCCCTACCGCATCATAAATGGGCTTTAACGCAACTAACATTTGAATCGTTGAGCAGTTAGGATTAGCAATAATGCCACGATTCTTATAACCTACAATCGCTTCAGGATTTACTTCAGGAACCACTAATGGAATATCATCGTCGTAACGGAATTCAGAGGTATTGTCGATAACGATACAACCTGCCTCAGCCGCTTTGGGCGCATAAATTTTAGAGACACTTGCACCTGGAGAGAATAGGCCAATTTGTGCCTTTGAAAAATCAAAGGTTTCTAAATCTAACACTTCAATCCAGGCGCCATTAAATTCAATTTTTTTACCTGCCGAACGACTACTGGCTAATGGGTATAACGTTCCAACTGGGAAATTACGTTCTTCAAGTACTTTTAAAATGGTTTCACCAACGGCACCTGTAGCACCAACCACTGCAACATCGTATAACTTTGTCATATCTCATCCTTCACAACATTAAGACTTTACTTAACGCGACACTTAATTATTTAAAATTCTTTGTATTGATTACCGTTAAAAAACAGAATTAATCATCACTCTTATTTGGTTCACTAGCTTTAAGCACCTTTGACTCTTGGTGGTCAGTTAAAGCTTCTTGACTCTTATTCGCTCTATGCGTTAACTGAGCAAAAGTTTCGGGTAAACTTACAACCATACCCCCTTCCGTCATTTCATGGCTTTGACCGATAAACTTGCCACCCGTTTCAACCGTTAATTCGCCACTTATGAGTTCACCAATCAATTTGCCACTTTGCAAAATATCAATTTTTTCACAGGCCACCTTGCCATCTAAGACGCCACTTAGCACAATACTTCTAGCTTTAAGCAAGCCTGAAACATGCCCTGTAACGCCAATAGAAACATCAAAATCACTATCAATGATGCCTTCAACTCGACCATCGATATGTAACGAACCCTTAAGCTCGCTTATTTCACCGCTAATGAAGCAACCGTCGGCGATAATTGTTTTTCCACCTTCTTGACGATTTGGTCGACGCTTAGACTTAAAGATGCCCATGGTACCCCTTTAACTTTTGTAAAAATGTCATCATATTTATCAATTTTCCACTGGTCAAACGGCTGTGGATTCAGTCTATGATGCAAAAACCAGACTTCATAATGTAAATGCGGCCCAGAAGAGCGACCTGTAGAACCAATTTCACCAATTTTTTGCCCTTGATGAACCACATCACCCACTTTTACTGAACGCTGACTCAAATGCCCATATCGGGTTTTAAAGCCATTAGCATGGAGAATCGTTACAAGGTTACCAAAACCACTGTCTGAGTTATAAGATGAAAATTGAACCACCCCGTCGGCCGTAGCAACCACATCATCACCCGTTTTACCTCGGTAATCTATACCGCCATGCAAGTGGCGTTTTCCAGTTAATGGATGATTTCGATAGCCGTATTTACTCGTTAAACCTCTATAGTCAAGTACTGCATGTCCGCTCGGAGTCATGCTTAACATCAGACTTTTTCCAAGCGTATTAAGCTGTACCTGTTTCACTCGCTCTTCATAAGGCAGTTTCTCAGGCTCTTCAGCATCAATTCCAACCAGACTTTCCAAGCCTTGTAGAGACTGATCTAAAAACTCAACTTGAGCACTTTTTTGCTCTAAATCAATCTCAAGATTATCTTTCTCTTCAAGTAAACGCTCATAATCAGTTTTGGTTTTTAATAAAACCTCATTATAAGCTGCAACCATTTGCTCATTATGCTCTTCTAGCTCCTGAGCTTGATAAGCTAGCCACCAAAGTGAGACAGCACCAACACTCCAAATAAGCATAAATACCGCTATCATCACCCAAGCAAATTTACGAAAAAAATGCTTAAACGAATAATGGCGTGAGCCATGTACGTCGCTGATTGTGACGGTAAAATAATTTCTCATTTAAAGGTAACTACACATTAATCTTTAATATAAGATTAAAGCGCTGCAACAACAGCGTCACCCATTTCACTACAAGAAACGCGAGTCATGCCATCAGAGTAAATATCACCCGTACGTAAACCTTGGTCTAATACTTTACCTACTGCATTTTCAATTTTTACCGCCAAATCTTCACGCCCTAAAGAGTAACGTAACATCATGGCGGCAGACAAGATAGTTGCCAACGGATTTGCTAAATTTTGCCCTGCAATATCAGGTGCGGAACCATGACTCGGCTCATACATACCTTTATTATTTGCATCTAAAGAAGCTGAGGCCAACATACCAATAGAGCCTGTCAACATTGAGGCTTCATCAGACAAAATATCGCCAAACATATTGCCAGTTACCATAACGTCAAACTGCTTTGGATTTAACACCAACTGCATAGCTGCGTTATCCACATACATGTGTTTTACTTCAACTTCTGGGTACTCTTTAGAAACATCGTCAACAATTTCACGCCATAGTTCAGTCACTTCCAACACATTCGCTTTATCAACCGAAGTCAGCTTTTTATTACGTTTCATAGCCGCTTGAAAAGCCACATGGGCAATACGTTTAATTTCAGATTCTGAATACACATAAGTATTAAAACCTTGGCGCTCACCGTTTTCTAAAGTACGAATACCACGAGGCTGACCAAAATAGATGCCACCTGTTAGTTCACGCACGATTAATATATCTAAACCTGCAACGATTTCAGGCTTTAATGTTGAGGCGTCCGCCAACTGAGGATACAAAAATGCTGGACGTAGATTTGCAAACAACTGCATCTCAGAGCGTAAACGTAACAGTCCTTTTTCTGGACGAACTGAGATATCCAGAGACTCCCACTTATATCCACCCACAGCACCAAGAAGCACCGCATCGGCCGCATGTGCTTTTGCCATTGTTTCATCTGCTAAAGGTACACCATGAACATCATAAGCCGCACCACCAACAAGATCTTCTGTCATAGAAATATCTAAACCATCAGATACTTTTAATGCTTCTAATACTTTTACGGCTTCCGCTGTAATTTCAGGACCAATACCATCACCAGGTAAAATCAATACTTCTTGTGTCATTTTCTAATACTCTTAACTTTTAAATTTAAATTCTGTGCAAATCACCAGGCCTGGTAGATTACCCCATAAACAACCATGGTGCAGTTTGCTTACGTTTTTCTTCATAAGCTTTAATATCTGCTTCGTGCTGCAAGGTTAGGCCAATATCATCCAAACCATTAATTAAACAATGGCGACGGAAACTATCCACTTCAAAAGCAATCGTTTCACCATTTGGTTTAATAATCTGTTGATTTTCTAAGTCAATCGTTAGCTGATAACCTTCTTCTGCATGAACTTCTTTGAAAAGTTTATCAACAACCGCTTCATCTAAAACAATCGGCAAAATACCATTTTTAAAACTGTTATTAAAGAAGATGTCGGCAAAACTTGGTGCAATAATGGCATCAAATCCATAATCTTTTAACGCCCAAGGCGCATGTTCACGACTTGAACCACAACCAAAGTTTTCACGTGCCAATAAAATTTTTGCACCTTGATAACGCGCTTGGTTTAAAACAAATTCTTTACGCAATGGACGGCCCGAATTATCTGAATCTGGCTGCCCCACATCCTCATAACGCCACTCATCAAACAAGTTTGGACCAAAACCACTACGTTTGATGGATTTTAAAAACTGCTTAGGAATAATCGCATCGGTATCCACATTCGCGCGATCCATCGGCGCCACAATGGCGGTCATTTTTACAAACTTTTCCATAATTTTTCTCCGCTATTGTGTTTTAAAGGTAATCACGAACATCAACAAAGTGACCAGCCACCGCAGCAGCAGCTGCCATCTCTGGACTCACTAAGTGAGTACGACCGCCCGCTCCCTGACGACCTTCAAAGTTACGGTTTGAGGTTGATGCACAATGTTTACCTGTTGGTAACTTGTCCGCATTCATTGCCAAACACATTGAACAACCTGGATTACGCCATTCAAAACCAGCTTCAATAAAGATTTTATCCAACCCTTCTTGCTCAGCTTGCTGCTTAACCAAACCAGATCCAGGAACCGCTAAGGCCTGTTCAACCTTATCAGAAATTTTACGACCCTTTAATACCTGAGCCGCCGCTCTAAAGTCTTCAATACGAGAGTTGGTACATGAACCAATAAACACATAATCCACTGGAATGTCTTTGATTGGCATATCGGCTTTTAGCCCCATATAGTGTAAAGCGCGTTCAATACCACCCGCTTTGACTGCATCCGCTTCATTAGCTGGATTAGGTACTTTACCATTTACATCTAACACCATCTCAGGAGAGGTTCCCCACGAGACTTGAGGTTCAATGGTCGAACCATCCAACTCGACAACCGTATCAAAAACAGCATCGTCATCTGACTTTAAATCTTGCCAAGAAGCAACCGCCGCTTCCCAATCTTTCTCTTTTGGCGCATAAGGACGACCTTTGACATAAGCAATGGTTTTTTCATCCACACCAACAAGACCAACACGTGCACCCGCTTCAATCGCCATATTACAAACGGTCATACGTCCTTCCACAGACATATCACGGAAAACTTGTCCACCAAATTCAATAGCGTGCCCATTACCACCAGCGGTACCAATCTTACCAATAATCGCCATCACAACATCTTTAGGCGTTACACCAGGCTGTAATATTCCATCAACCTTAATCAGCATGTTTTTCATTTTTTTCTGAATCAAACACTGAGTCGCTAAAACGTGCTCCACTTCAGAAGTACCAATACCGTGTGCCAAAGCGCCTAAAGCACCATGCGTTGCGGTATGAGAATCACCACACACTACCGTCATACCAGGTAAAGTCGCACCCTCTTCAGGCCCAACCACATGCACAATACCTTGACGAATATCGCCCATACCAAATTCAGTAATGCCAAATTCGCGGGCATTCATCCCTAATGTTACAACTTGAATACGAGAAACAGGATCTGCAATAGACTCCGCGCCCCCCGTTAATTCAGTGGTTGGTACGTTATGGTCACAAGTTGCCAAGTTGGTATCAATACGCCAAGGTTTACGATTTGCCAAACGCAGCCCTTCAAACGCTTGCGGTGAAGTTACTTCATGCAGTAACTGGCGATCTATATAAATTAACGCCGTTCCATCATCTTCTTGACGCACAACATGTGCATCCCACAATTTATCGTATAAAGTCTTTGCTGACATTGCTCTAAAACCCAACTGTTATAAAATTCAAAAAATAGTCCGAAATTATATCACTTCATCTTTTATCCGACATAGTAAAATAGCCACAGAATTCGTCAATTTAAGGTAAAAGGAAACAAAAATGAGCTATTCGGTCAAAGAAGTATTCTACTCACTGCAAGGTGAAGGGTTTCACAGTGGACGACCAGCTATTTTTTGTAGAATGAGTAAATGCAACCTTTGGACTGGCCGTGAAGTTGATAGAGCCGAAGCCGTTTGCCAATTTTGCGATACCGATTTTATCGGCACAGATGGACAAAATGGCGGAAAGTTTGCTGATGCCGAAGCGCTGTGCCAACACCTTTTACAGTTTTGGCCTGTTGATAGCAAGCAACACCCTTTTGTGGTGTTAACGGGTGGCGAACCTTTATTGCAGGTTGATGAAGCACTGATTAACGCCTTACATAACCATCACTTTGAAATTGCGGTAGAAACCAATGGCACTAAAACCGCTCCAGCAGGCATTGACTGGATCTGCATGAGCCCAAAAGCCAATGCACCCATTATTTTAGATTCGGGTCACGAACTCAAGCTGGTTTTCCCCCAACCTGAACTCATGCCAGAAAAAGTGGCCGACCTTAATTTTGATTTCTTCTATCTACAGCCCATGGATGACAGCAATTCAGAGGTGACTCAGGAGAATATTAAACAAGCTGTTGCCTACTGCTTAGCACATCCGCAGTGGAAATTAAGTTTACAAACACACAAACTCTTGGGCATTGATTAACCCAACAGCCTTAAGTTACCAGGCCTGGTAACTTAAAAAGCCAGAGTAATAAATAAAGATTAATAACCACTTGTTTAGCGCATAAAACAACCAAATTAAAGGCATACAATGCAAAACCAAATACTCACTCAAATTCAGATTGAAAGCCTGACCCATGACGGCAGAGGCGTAGCTCGCATAGACGGTAAAACCACCTTTATTGCTCACGCTGTACCTGGAGACATTGTAAGCATTCGTATCATTAAACAACAAGACAAGTTTGATGTAGCTGATTTATTGGAAATTGAGACACCATCCAAAGATAGAGTCACCCCTTTTTGCAAGGTCTACCATGAATGTGGAGGTTGCCAGTTACAACATATATCAATCGATGCACAACGCCACTGGAAATCCACCAACTTTATTACACGACTTACTCAAGCGGTAAGTGCCAAAAAATGCAAAGTTGCTGAGCCACTGGTTGGCAATGACACAGGCTATCGCCGCCGTGCTCGCTTTGGTCTTTCTATTAGCAAACAAGATAAAATAGCGCGTTTAGGCTTTAGAATTGAAGCCACCAATGAGTTAGTTGATATTGAACAGTGTCCAATCCTTACCCAAAACCTAAATAAAACGCTGCAAGAAAAACGCCCTGAACTCCTTGAGCAAGCGAGTCGAGCTTATAAAGAAATTAGCTTTGTAGAAGCCGATAATGGGGTTTTTATGACCAACAGTGCTTCAGATGAACCGAGCAATCTTGAACCTAAATACACATTAAACGGGTTAGAGATGCACTTCCCCGCAGGTGGATTTGTGCAAGTTAATGCTGAGCAAAACCAACAAATGGTCAACCAGGCATTAGAATGGCTAGAGTTAGACAGCACTCACAAAGTACTTGATCTATTTTGTGGTGTTGGCAATTTTACCTTGCCCATAGCTAAACAGGTTAAAAGTGTTGTAGGCATTGAAGGGCTGATTGAACTTACCCAAACCGCACAAAAAAACGCCAAAATCAATCAAATAAATAATACTGAATTTTACAAAGCGGATCTATTTGATGAGTGCGTAAAATCCCCTTGGTTTAGAGAGCAAAAGTATCAACGTGTTTTATTAGACCCAGGCAGACAAGGCGCTTTTGAAATCAGTAAAGTGCTTTATAAACTACAACCTGAAATCATCGTTTATGTCTCTTGTAATGCCGCTACTTTAATTAGAGACATTAAAGAGCTTGAAAAACAAGGTTACCAACTACACAAAGCAGGTCTTATTGACATGTTCCCCCATACCGTACATACGGAAGTGATGGTGCAACTTAAACTAGCCAAAAAACTTAAGAAAAAACCTCGTGGAATTTTTAAGATGTAACCACCAAACAGAACTCAACACTTTTTATAAAATACCTTATAAACAAACAAGCTTATTCCCAAACTTTACATAGCAATTCATTTCAAACATTAACTTACCAGGCCTGGTAAGTTAATAATGCCCGCTCAAAATTCACCATTAATTCTATTGTTTATCAATTATCTAGAAGATTTCAGTATTTAATGATATCATCTGCCTAATAAATAAATTAGTCATGGCTAATTTTTAGTTTAGCCAACAGTAATTATTTTAGCCAAACAACCAAATATAAACATCACCGAATCGAGTAGAAAAAAGATGAAACGCAAAACGTTTATGGCCACACTTAAAAGCATGGTAATTCACACTCTAGTTGCTTTTGGGCTATCCACACTGAGCTTAAATGCACAAGCCCAACTTAATGTTGTTACCACAACAGGAATGATTGCCGATTTAGTCAAAAACATAGGTGGTCAACATGTTGAAGTTACGGCTTTAATGGGTACAGGGGTTGATCCTCACCTTTACAAAGCAACGCAAGGTGACCTACGAAGACTCACTAAAGCCGATATCATTTTTTACAACGGCCTTCACCTTGAAGGAAAAATGCAAGATATTTTCGGCAAACTGGCCCGTAAAAAAGCCGTTTATGCGGTGAGCGAGAAAATTGACCACAAATCATTCATTCAGCATGGACAACACCCTGACCCTCATATTTGGTTTGACCTTTCTTTATGGCAATTAGCTGGGCAACGCGTTTTAGAGGTTTTGCAACAACAAGATCCAGCACATAAAAATGATTATCAAAAACAAGCCGACAGCTATCTTTCTGAAATGCAGGAACTAAACCAATGGATCTCTCAGCAAATTCAGACCGTTCCTGAAAAACAACGCATATTAATTACCGCACATGATGCTTTTGGCTATTTTGGTAAAGCTTATGGCGTTAAAGTAATGGGCTTACAAGGCATTAGTACCGCCGCTGAATTTGGTTTACAAGACATTAAAAAACTGAAAGATATTATTGTACAAAACCATGTCAAAGCGGTTTTTGTTGAATCGAGTGTTTCACCACGCTTCATTGAATCGTTAGTTGCTGGGGTTAAAGCAGAAGGTCACGCACTCGCTATTGGCGGTGAACTTTACTCTGATGCAATGGGCGTTACTGGCACTCCAACTGACCATTACTTTGGTATGGTTAAACACAATGTTGAAACCATAGTAAATGCCTTAAAACATTAAGACTCATCACAACCATTATTATAAAAAAGTATTCACATGGAAAATTCTAAGCCACATATTTCACCGCTGTCTGTCGAACATTTAAGCATGCGTTATCACCACAAACCCGTGTTAACCGATGTCAGTTTCAGCATCCCTGAAGGTAAAACCATTGCCATCGTTGGGCCTAATGGCGCGGGGAAATCCACACTGCTTAAAGGCATAATGGGGTTGGAGCCCACCATTGAAGGCAGTGTCAATTTCTTTGGCCAACCATTAGAAAAGAAACGTCTATCAACCGCTTATGTACCCCAGCGTGAAGAGATAGATTGGGATTTTCCAATCAACGTGATGGACGTTGTCTTAATGGGGCGTCATGGCCATTTAAAATTATGGCAACGCCCAGGAAAAATCGATAAGGAAATTGCAGAGCAAGCCCTTAAAGACCTGCAAATGTGGGATTTTAGAGACCGCCAAATCAGTCAATTATCTGGTGGACAACAACAGCGCGTGTTTTTAGCTCGTGCGCTTGCTCAACAAGCTACTTTGTACTTAATGGACGAACCGTTTGCAGGCGTGGATGTTTCTACCGAAAAAGCCATTATTGAACTGTTTAAAAACCTTAAGGCACAGGGTAAAACGATTATTTGTGTGCACCATGATTTAAATACGGTTGGCGAATACTTTGATTGGATTATCTTTATCAACGCACGTTTAGTTGCAGTAGGCCCCGTTGAAGAGGTTTTGACTAAGGAGAATTTAAATAAAACCTACGGAGGTCGCCTTTCACTTCTTAATGACTTAACAGAAGAGATGTACCGTACCAAACTTAATCAAGCACACGATACGGAATAAAGCAGATGGAAGCTTTTACTTTACTTCAACCTGTCTCCGTTTGGGATAATTTACTGGCCTTTTGGCGCTTTGAAGACATCAATGCCTTATGGGTGTTAACAGGCAGTGTCTTGTTAGGAATGAGTGCATCCGTTATAGGCGGCTTTGCCTTTCTACGTAAACGCTCTTTAATTGGTGACGCCCTTGCACACGCAGCGTTACCTGGCGTTATGATGGCCTTTCTGCTTTTTCAAACCAGAGATCCGTTAGTGATGTTTTTAGGAGCTGTCACCAGTAGTTTTATTGGTTTCTTTCTGATTGATTGGTTACCTAAAAACACCAAAATCAAACCCGATGCCGCCTTGGCGATTACACTCTCTTTTTTCTTTGCTTTAGGGTTAATGCTACTCTCTTACATCCAAGGTATGAATGTTGAGAATAAAAGCGGTTTAGATAAGATTCTATTTGGTCAAGCTGCTGCAATGACTCAAGACGACATTCGATTATTGGGTTATGTTGCGATTATCATTCTCATTACAGTCTCCCTCTTTTTTCAAAAGCTGCGTTTAATCGCATTCAATCGAAATTACGCTAGAACACTGGGTATAAAAGTAAATAGCTATGAACTGTTATTAGCATTACTCATCGTTATGTCAGTGGTTGTAGGCCTGCAATTGGTTGGCGTCGTCTTAATGGCTGCGGTGCTACTCACGCCAATTGCCGCCGCTCGATTTTGGAGTACCGAGTTAAGTAATATGCTCATTCTTTCTGCCATTATTGGTGCCATTAGTGCCATTATCAGCACACAAATATCTTACTTAGCGCCTGCGATGCCTACTGGCCCCTGGATGGTCGTTAGCCTTTCTGCTCTATTTATCATCTCCTTACTTTTTGCACCCAAAAAAGGCTTAATTAAAAATCATCTTGAGCATAAACAATTACGCCAAAAAGTGGCTGAAGAGAATATTCTTAGAACCCTCTATAAACTGGTTGAAAGAAATACCTTAGACCAACAAGATTTTAACCAAGCGGACATTCAGGCCTTACGAAGTGTACCAAGCTCAGACTTACAAAAAACCCTTAAAGCACTTTGTAAGAAGAGCTTTATTGAATCCTCTGCACGTGGTTTTAGATTGACTGAAACAGGGTTGAATATAGCCACACAACTGACCCGTCGCCATCGTTTATGGGAAAACTATCTTAACGAGCAAGCTGAGCTAACGCCTGAGCAAGTTCATAAACAAGCTGAACGCATTGAACACATTTTGACCGACATTCAAGAACAGCAACTCCAAGAAGAGCTAGCCAATGCCATCTCCGACCCTCATGGAAACCCCATCCCCTTGCAAAACAAAAGCACACCTTCGAGCAGTGGAGGGAATTCTTAATGTTAGACCTATTATTTCAACGCATTAGTGAACTGGGCATCAATGACATTTGGATTCTTGCTACAGCCAGCCTGGTTGCCGCCTCCTCAGCATTAGTTGGCGTGTTTTTAATTCTTCGTCGTCAAGCCTTAATTGGAGATGCCATTAGCCACTCCGTTTTATTAGGCATTGTGCTGGCCTTTTTATTAACCGAGAGCCGCTCACTTTTGGTGATGTTAAGTGGTGCCGTTGTAATTGGCCTTTTAACGGCATGGCTAAGTGATACCTTACACAGAGTCAGTAAATTGCAAAGTGATGCCAGTATTGGAATTATTTTTACCCTATTTTTTGCCACAGGCGTCATTTTAGTTTCCCTCTATGCTGGCCAAATTGATTTAGACCAAGAGTGCGTTCTCTACGGTGAAATAGCTTTTGTGCCGTTTGATACCATTATTATTGGCAGTATGGAACACGGCTGGGAACTCGGCCCACGTGCCTTCTGGGGAATTGGTATTGTCTTTTTAATTGTTTTAGCGAGTGTGGTCATCGGCTTTAAACGTCTAGAAACGATTGCCTTTCATCCAAACTTGGCGGTTTCATTAGGTATTAATGTTGTATTCTGGCACTATTTTTTAATGACACTGGTTTCTATGACAACCGTGGCCTCATTTGATGCTGTGGGTGCTATTTTAGTGGTGGCTTTATTAGTCATTCCTGCGAGTAGTGCTTATTTATTAGCCAATTCACTTAAATCTATGCTTTGGATAGCACTAGCCTACTCTCAATTGGCCGTAGTGATTGGTTACACTCTGGCCTTTTTACTCGATAGTTCAATCTCTGCTTCCATTGCTGTTAGCGCAGGTTTATTGCTTCTTATGACCGTTTTCATTCAGCAGATAAAAAAGAAATTACTGCGTCGCCAAGCCGTTGCACCAACACCTCAAAACACAATATAAACGCTTTTGCTCTTTAGGATATAAAAGGTCTGTATCGGCTAAATTCAAGCAAAAACAACTAAGTTACCAGGCCTGGTAACTTGGTTTACTTGTTGAAAATCATGCAAACATGCAAAGTTAAAAACTTATCATGTTCAGAAATCCAATGGCTAAACCAAGCTCTAAGGCGTTAATAAATGCGTGAGTAAATACTCTGCAACACCGTCTTGTGCATTCGACTTTGCCGTTGGTAGCTCTGGAAACAGAGATTTAACGGTCTCGCTGGCATTGTCCATCACAACCCCATGCCCAACCAAAGCCAACATCTCTTTATCGTTCATACCATCGCCCAAAGCCATAACCTGATCTGAGCTTAAACCTCTCTCCTGTAATATCATTTGTAACGCTTGCCCTTTTGAAACCCCTAAATTCATGACTTCAAGATATTCAGGTGAAGTAAAGGTAATATACAGTTGTTCACTTAATTCGGTTTTTAAAGTCTGCTCTAGATCCACAAGTACATCATGCTGGGCGGTAAAATAAATCTTATCAATATGATTTAAGTCAATTTGAGAGAAATCCCTCAACTTGTACTCAAACCCTGATTCCTCATGAATAGATAGCAAACTTTCATGCGGTTCTTCAACTAGCCATAAATCTTGTTGATAAAGATTACGATGAATATCAAAACCTTGAGAAAGCTCTAAAACCCGTTCAACAAGGTGTGCTGGCATATGGTTTTCATAAAGCAAGTCTCCATGATGATTGTGAACCCTTGCGCCGTTCGAAGTAATCAAACACATATCCACCCCAATCTGTTCAGCAATCAGATAGACATCCTGATAATGCCGACCCGTTGCCAACATAAATTGAACGCCACCCTTCACCAGCTCTTTAATCATATATTTGGTGTAAGCGGTTAATTTGTGTTGGGGGTTAAGTAAAGTACCATCCAAGTCAGAAACCACCAATCGAATGCCTTCAACTGCTGGGGACTCAGATTCTAAAAAAGGGAGATATGGCGGTGGAGATATTGGATTATTTGGTTTCATAAAACAGGTCTATACATAATTAATTACCAGGCCTGGTGAGTTCTAATGGTTATATTATTCAATATTATTTGTAATAACTGGATTTTCTACCAAACCCTCTTGAACCGCAAGCTTTGCTTCCTCACGACTCAATAACTCAATCAACCGCTCAACCTGGCGAATACAGCAGCCACTGCCTTGGCAAGCATAGGTTTTACTGCTCACCTCTTCAAGGGTTTTAGCACCTTGTTGAATCGTCTCTATAATCTCTTTTTTACTCACGTCGTAACAGACACAAACATTTCTAGACAAATTATGTGTCAGTTCACGAGGTAAAGCATTATCTTGTGTATTTAATTCAGTTGAACTTTGATTTGTCATAATAGTATTTAACAGTTAGTTTAGGCAGTTTGACCTTGAGACTTTTACACGAGTAAGGTTCGAGAAAAAATGAACGCCCAATCAAGATAGCGAAACTCGCTACCCTAAAAGTCTTTGGATGTAGGTGGCTCGTTTTATTCAGATTATCTGAATTTAGTAAATGAATCGCGCTATTCTACAGCACAACTCATTTTGGTTGCATTTGATGAAATTCAAGCTCTTTTGTCATAAGGTAGCGAACAATATGCGCACTGTCTTCTGCCGTAATGTCTTCAAACTTAAACGCCACTCGGTGTTTACCATTAAAACAGGCCTCTTGACTTACATTTACACAACTTGCCTGACCAAAAACAAACTCGTTATCCACTTTAAACAACGCACAGAATTTTTGGTTGATTGCAAATGGCTCTGCACTATAAATTGCAAACCCTCCTGCACCTAAATTAACACTTTCTTCATCCCAGTTTTCTGTATCAGAAATCGACTGATAAGCCGTTTTGACTCTAACAAGACGCGCTTCATAAACATTCAATAGTGAGACCAATGAGGTTATCACCATAGCCAACCAATTCCGTTTCTTTGCCAGGTCCTCTAGCCCTTTTAAGTAACTCAGAATATTAAATAGTTCTAATGGTTTTTTGTGATAAAAAAAGACCTTATTTCGCAAACTATTCTGCATAACACTCACAAGCTCATCGATATAGTGATCGAGCCGTTTTGAAAGGGCTTGCAGTAAAGGTAAAACTTTTGATGAACCTTTAGATTCGGGGAGAGTAAAACGTTTATTTACATTTAAACGTTCATGAAACTCATCCGTAGATAAAACATTGCGTCCTAATAAAATAGCGTCTAACAACCAAGCCATAAACTCAATTTTATCGTTCAGTCCTCTAAATATTTGCACACCACCATTTTGAATATGCTGCTTATCTTGAAAGAGAAAATCTATAGAGGTCTTAATGGATTGAATTTGCTTCTCATCGCCTTGCTGTATGAATGTAGCTCGGTTAATATGAAAACAAATCCCGTCTTCATTCATAGCTTCAAGATAATATGGCAAGGTAACATCAAATCGAAAAAATGATCGTTTATCACTACTCACTGTTTTGTCCTAACGAAAATGAAAAGCCACAAAATAAAAAGTCGCCACTACTAATTTAAGACTTTGCACGTTTGATTCCTACCTAAATTCTTAGCTTGATACAAAGCAACATCCACATTTTTAATTAAATCATGCACTTTTTGGTTAGTACTATATTGAGCAACCCCTAGGCTAATGGTGATTTTTCCCTTATGTTTGAAATCATATTTCTCTATTTTTTTTCTAATTCTTTCCGCACTATTAAAGGCTTCATCTAGTAACGTGCTCGGCATAATAACCAAAAACTCTTCTCCCCCAAAACGACCAAATAAATCGACCACCCTAAGTTCTTCACTGATGAGTAATGATAGCTCTTGTAGCACATAATCCCCTACATCATGCCCATACTGATCATTCACTTTTTTAAAGAAATCAACATCCAGCATAACGACAGAAAATGTCTCATTAAAACGCTGTGATCGATTAATCTCACCATCAAGTCGTTTCATTAACCCATAACGATTCGCAATCTGTGTCAAGCTATCGGTCGTCGCTAAATTTTCTAACTCATGATTGGCTTTGCCTAACTCTTTCGTTCTAGCCAAAACCTTATTTTCCAGTTCAATATTTAAATCTTTTAATTCATTATTTGCTTCAACTAAATCTTGCTGGTATTGAGAGAGAACTCGATAGAAAAGTAACGATATAAAACCTGAAATCAGTAGAGCCACTAAAACCGTTAAACCCGTTAATTTATTTAAATGACGTATTTTTTGTTCATACTGGTTTGTTAATCGTTGCTCTTGAACCGTGTAATTATTTTCTAAAGACTTAGGGTAAAAACCGCTCCCAATTACCCAACCACTTTGGGGCACCATTTTCACAAAAGTAAGCTTATTATCACGCAGCCCAGTTCTGGGGTTAAGCCACTCATAAGAGAGAAAACCACCCTCTTCATTTTGAGTAGTTTTAAGTATTTTTTTGTACAGCTCTTTTAACTCCAAATTATCCGCTTTCGTGACATTTTTTCCAACAATGTCTGGCCTTGCATAATTTAAGAGCAACCTGCCTTCAGCGTCCACTACAAAAAAGTAATCCGTTTCTCCTTTTCCTACTTGATTAATTGCCTCAAGCAAATAGGTATTGGTGTTTTTGGTTGCCGTATCCAGATATTCAGCAGAGCCTAAATACCAATCATAAATACCAAATTTTTTCACATAGGCTAGCTGCTTGAACTGTTGATCAATCGACTCACCTGGTTTAGTAAAAGTATCCCAAAGAAAACCGTGACCTTGAGTTTTGGTAATTGCAATCTCTTCACGAATTACCTTACGGCCAGTTGCATCCTCAAAATCAATAATTGAGCTACCTTCTAGGTGTTTAAGGTAACTTGGAGCGAGTTGAAAATTTCCATTAAAATCCAAAATCCAAATAAAACTTTCCCCCCCATTCCATACTAAAGGTCGTAAAGCCTCAGTAATGAGTTCTTTTAGTTCAGCTTCTGGCAACTTATCCACATAGTGATCGTATAAGGTAATGCCAATACGATAGGCATCATCAACCCTACGTTGGATTCTATTATGCAGTTTTTGATTAATAATAGATTGTTGATAACTGACTAAATCAACCATATTTTTGACTTTAGATTGGATACGAGACTTTTCTGTTTCTAAAAAATCTTGTTCAATTTGTGAGTATGAACGTTCATAGAGATCTTTTTCTACACTCACAATTAAAGTACCAACAAAGAAAACGATAGCTGGAATAACAAGAACAGGAACAAAAGCGATTAACTGGATAAGTTTTTTTCTATTTCGCACGAACTAAACACCTAAATGATTTTTTTACACCCAAAACTAATTCAGTTAATTGGCTACAAAGCTTAAAAACAGCCTTTTAATCTTCTCATTAAACCCTAATAAATACCAATAAGTTTTTTTTAAAAGCCCAAATCCCAATATAAAACCAACCTTCAAGAACCAAAAAAAAGCACCCTTAGGTGCTTTAAATTATATATTAAGAATACAAAGATTAACTCTGTGGCTTACCACTTGTTGATACATGGTAATGAGGATCTTCAGACACATTCACCTCAATCAACTCTTTGGCATCATCTAATAAAACCTGACATTCAGGACTTAGATGCTGAAGTGTTAACGTCTTACCTGCTGCTAAATACTTTTTAGTTAATCCATTAATCGCTTCAATCCCTGTATGGTCATACACTCTTGAGTGCATAAAATCGATTCTTACACAATCAGGGTCATTTTTAGGGTCAAACATATCGGTAAAATTTTGTGCCGATGCAAAGAACAATGGCCCTTGAACTTTATAAGTTTTAACCAACTTACCATTAATCTCTTCAGTCGTTTCTTGCAACATAATACGCTGAGCATGCTCCCAAGCAAACACTAAAGCCGCCACAATGATACCTGCAATAACGGCTACGGCTAAATCAAACATCACGGTTAATACCGTTACCATCACCATCACAAACGCATCCGCCTTAGTCATGCCACGCATAATATTCCAGCTCGCCCAGTTAAAGGTAGCAATCACCACAAAGAACATCAAACCAACAAGCGCGCCAATTGGCACCATCTCAATCCAAGACGATGCGACTAACACAATCACTAATAAACCCAATGCGGCAGAAATACCAGACCAACGTCCTGTTCCACCAGAATTCACGTTAATCATGGATTGACCAATCAAAGCACACCCGCCCATCGTACCAAACGAACCTGCTGTACAGTTTGCCGCACCTAAAGCGATACACTCTTTATTGGCTTTACCGCGAGTTTCAGTAATGTCATCAATCAATGTCATTGTTAATAAAGATTCAACCGAACCGATAATCGTTAAAATCACCGCATAGGGTAAAACAATCCATAGCGTTTCTAAAGACCAAAAGCCTTCAGGTAACGTGGTAAACCAGCTTAAACCTTGAAAACCACCCTCAACGCCATCGCCATAAATCAATGATTCTAATGTCCCTGAAACCGATGCTTTATCGCCAACCGTAATCGCATTAATATCAAAGAAAATCACCGCTAATGAGACTAATACTATGGCTGCTAAAGCCGATGGCACCGCTTTAGTAATCTTAGGAAGTAGATAGATAATCGCTAAAGTCGCCGCAATAATCATCAACATGATATTTAGACTATCACCCGTTAGCCAAGCGCCAGAGGAGTCTTTAAACTGTGTAAACTGGGCGATTAAAATAATTAAGGCTAGGCCATTTACAAACCCGAGCATAACCGAGCTGGGCACCATTCGAATAAACCGCCCCCATTTCATAAGCCCTATGAATATTTGAAAGAGACCCATCATAATCACCGCTAAGAACAAAAAGGACGCACCATGTTCCATTACCAGGTGCATCATTACCACGGCAAGAGAACCCGCTGCTGCCGTAATCATCCCAGGACGACCACCAAATACAGCCGTAATCATGCCCACAATAATAGCGGCATAAAGACCAACTAGCGGGTGAACGCCCGCTACAAAAGCAAAAGCCACCGCTTCAGGTACTAATGCAAGCGCTACAGTAATGCCTGATAGGGTGTCATTTTTATAGGTTTGCCAATGAAATGGCTGGCTTGGATGACTCATAAAAACTCCTAAAATTTAATGTGTGCAAATTCTAACAAAAACACAGTACAATTGTCGGATATTCAAAGCCTTAGTTGGCGAACTTAATCGTTAAAACAGATATGGGAAACATTATGTGGATTCACTACATTGGCGAAATTGCGATAGGATTTTTTGTATTCTTAATTTTGATACATTTTGGTTTGCATTTTCTTTTTAAATATCAAAAAAATAAAAAAAATCAACAACAGAAACAAAATTAAAATAATTTAACCCCTCTCAAAGCATGACTACTATTGTAAAAACTTATAGAATAAGGATTTTTACATAAAACAAAGGTGTGCAATGACTACCGTGGCCTATCTTTCTACTTCTGCATTAAGTAAAAAAGAAAATATAAGCAGTAAAGAGCTTTTTAACCTGCTTGAAAAAGCTCAATGGATACAGAAGTCTAATGACTCCTGGGAATTGACTGATTTAGGTATTTCTCAAGGAGGCCGTTACCAAGAAAGCAAACGATTTGGTCAATACATTGTTTGGCCTGAAAATCTTTCAAGCTTAACAGCACAGGCACAAGAAACAACATCCCCGCAAGATTCACAATTAACATCTAAAACAATTGGTCAACACTTTCAAATTTCGGCTAATAAAACCAATCAAATTCTCTCTGAGCTTGGCTGGATTAAAAAAGCCCTAAAAGGATGGCAAGCAACGGCTCAAGGTCTTAAATTGAAAGCGATACAATCGGAGGACTATCGTTCAGGTATTCCCTATGTGCGTTGGCCGCAAAGCATTCTTGATAATAAATCACTAAAAGAAACTATTGAGCAACTAAAGGGTAATAACAAAGAACCTAGTTCACTAGAAGAAACCAAAAAAGAATTCAGAGATAAATTTAAAGCGACTCACAGAACAACTGATGGCCACATGGTGCGTTCAAAAGCCGAAATGCTTATAGATAATTGGCTCTATATGGCTGAAATAGTTCATGCCTATGAACGCAAGCTCCCCATAGAAGAAGATGTCTATTCTGATTTTTACATCCCCGCTGGAAAGGTCTACATTGAATATTGGGGGCTTGAAGAGCAACCAAAATATTTAGAAAGAAAACAGAAAAAAATAGAAATCTATAAAAAGTACGGTTTTAATTTAATTGAACTGAAAGACCATGAAGTTCAAAACTTGGATGACCATCTTCCAAAATTACTTTTAAAATTTGGTGTTCAAGCTTATTAATCTAGCAAAAAGCCCATTTTACCAGGCCTGGTAAAATGGGCTTTTCATTACAAAATTCTAAAATAATTTAGAATTTATTCTGCAATATAAGTACAGCAATAATCAGCAATATGATTTACTTTAATACCAAACTTAGAGTTGGCTGGCACTTCAAAGCTTGAACCATTTGGAATCGCTTTCCACTCAGTTTCACCTGGTAATAATACCTCTACATCACCTGATTGCATTTCCATTACTTCTGCTAATTCAGTACCAAATTCGTATTCACCAGGCATCATAATACCCAATGTTTTTTTAGAACCATCGGCAAAAATCACAGTACGGCTCGTTACTTTACCGTCAAAATACACTGACGCTTCTTTTAATACCGTTACATTTTCAAATTTAGACATTCTTTTTCCTTTAAAAAATCATTTTATAAATTTTGGCTAATTATAGCCATTTATTAAAAATCACCAAGCTTTGTTAACATGATTTACTTCCTAACATGATTTTCACCAATAAACTCAATTTGGTAACCGTCTGGATCTTCGGCAAAAGCGATAATCGTTTCACCACCATTCATAGGCCCTGCTTCACGAATAATTTTACCGCCACCCGCTTTTACGGCTTCTGCCGCTTTATAAACATCAGGCACTTCAATAGCGATATGTCCATAGGCATTACCCAAATCATAACTGTCAACACCCCAGTTATAGGTTAGCTCTAAAACGGTATTTTCTTCTTCATTGCCGTAACCTAAAAACGCCAAGGTAAATTCGCCTTTTGGATACTCTTTTTGGCGAAGTAACTGCATCCCCATCACCTCTGTATAAAAGGCGATGGATTTTTCTAAATTTCCAACTCGTAACATCGTATGTAATAAACGCATATCTACTCCTTTCTAGTTTTCTTTAGTTGAATAATACCAATTTAAACGGGTTCTTTTGTCCATTTTAAAGCGATTAATAAAGCCATTGTTGCCATAATCACACTTAAACCATAAGCCAATGAGGCTCCACCAGCAGACCAACTATATCCAGCCAATAGCATTCCTAAAGCACCACCTAAACCATGACTCGATGCCGCGAATATCGCCTGGCCTTTACCATGATTTTTTCCTTTAAAAAAACTATCTATCAAATAGATTGCAGCGGCATGAAACAGACCAAAACTGGCGGCATGCAACAACTGGGCAAATAACATCCAAAAAACGGAATCGGCCAATGAACCAATCATTGCCCAGCGAATCACTGTTAATACAATACTGAGTAATATTAAGGTGCGTACAGCATAACGCCTAAAAAGCTGACTCATCCAAAAAAACACCGCAATTTCCGATAAAACCCCTAATGCCCAAAGTAAGGAAATTGTGGTTTTTTCATAACCTAAGTCAGCAAGTTGAATAGTATAGAAGCCATAATAAGCACCGTGAGAGAGCTGCACTAAAAAACTCACTATCAATAAACTCAAAACTTCAGGACGTTTAACGATTTGCATAAAGCCGTGTACTTCGCCTTCGTGTGGCAGACGTTTACCGTCTTTTACCAAATAACTGCTGCCCCAAACAATCAATAAAATCAGCAATAAATCCAATGGTAGCCAAGCCACTGAGAAGTGCTCTATCTGCCAACCAATCGACACAACCGCCGCAATAAAGCCGATTGAACCCCATAGTCGAATTTGACCGTAACGATGTTTATCTTCAAGGCCTAAACAGTTGAATGTATAAGATTCAAATTGAGGTAACGAGGAGTGCCAAAAAAAACTGAACACCATCAAGGTAAAAAAGACAGGCCAATAGGTTTCAAAAAAGAGTAAACCAATGGATGACATTGCGGCCAAAACAGTGGCTAATCGTACCCAATAGATTGATTTACCGCTTCGGTCTGCCAACCACCCCCAAATATTGGGTGCAATCACTTTGGTGAACATCATAATACCCAGAAGCTGACCAATTTCTATGGCTGAAAAGCTTAACGATTGCAGGTAATAGCCCATATAAGGAACGGTTGTTCCTAATACCGCAAAGTATAAAAAATAGTGAAATGAGAGCTTTTTATAAGCGTTTTGATAAGAACAGTTTTTCATTTAGCTTGAATGACTCTCAACAAAAAAGAAGGATTAGTTTTGGATTCATCTAATTTACCAGGCCTGGTAAATGAATAGAAATAAAAAAACGGAGTAAAGACGAAATGTATTTTATTCCGTCCTTTACTCCGCTTTGTGCATGGCTTTAATTAGTCCGATTAGCCTAATTTTAACCCATTACAATCATTCGCCAGCGTGAGCCAAATCCATAATAGGTGGAACCACATCGCCATTCTGAGCACGGTTACGCATAAAGTGGTCAAGTAAGACTATCGCCATTTGTGCTTCAGCAATCGGGGTTGCTCTAATTCCGACACATGGATCATGACGTCCTTTAGTCACCATCTCAATCGCTTCACCATCTGCATTAATACTTTTACCTGGTGTCATAATGCTCGACGTTGGCTTTAAAGCGATATGAGCCACAATATCTTGACCCGTTGAGATACCACCCAAAATACCACCCGCATGATTAGAGGCAAACCCTTGCGGTGACATCTCATCTCGGTGCTCTGTACCACGCTGAGCAGCCACCGCAAAACCATCACCTATTTCAACACCTTTAACGGCATTAATGCTCATTAAAGCGTGCGCTAAATCGGCATCTAAACGGTCAAATACGGGTTCACCTAATCCAACAGGCACATTTTTAGCCACGATGGTAATTTTGGCACCCACTGAATCTTTTTGCTTGAGCAAATTATCCATGTAGTCACGAATCTCTTCGCTCTTCTCTGGGCTTGGGCAAAAATATTCGTTTAAGTTATCGAATGGCCAAGTGACATTATCCACCGTAATAGGCCCTAACTGAGAAAGGTAACCTTTGACTTCAATACCTAAACGCTCTTTTAAATACTTTTTAGCGATTGCACCCGCAGCAACACGCATGGCCGTTTCACGTGCGGATGAACGCCCACCGCCACGGTAATCACGAAAACCATATTTTTGCGTGTAGGTATAATCCGCATGAGCAGGTCTAAAGGTCTCAGCCACTTTTGAGTAGTCTTTTGAACGCTGGTCTTTGTTATGAATAATCATTCCAATTGGCGTACCCGTGGTTTTCCCTTCAAACACGCCCGACAAAATTTGTACTTCGTCATCTTCACGACGAGCGGTAGCGTGTTTAGAGGTACCTGGCTTTCTGCGGTCAAGTTCTTGTTGAATATCCGCTTCGGTTAACTCTAAACCTGGAGGGCAACCATCCACAATGCAACCCAATGCCAAACCATGACTTTCGCCAAAGGTGGTGACTCTAAAATTTTGACCTAAAGTATTACCAGACATAAACCTGTTCTCAAATTCGTTATAATCGGGGTATTCTACCTAAAAACCGCCTAAATTGCATTTTCACACAGTCGAGTTTTACTTAAATGACATTGATTTCTACATCATTAAATTGGCAATATCCAAAGCCATTTATTTTTCAACACACTGTCCAGCAAGGAGACCTGGATTTTTTGGGGCACGTAAACAATAAAAGTTACCTGGCCTGGATGGAAAACGTCGCGTGGCAACACGCAAAATCGGTGGGCATAAGCCATGAAAAGCAGCGTGAACTAAACCGTATTATGGCGGTGTATGAAAACTGTATGCAGTATTTAGCAAGCTGTTATTTGGGGGATAAACTACTGATTGCTACTTGGGTGGGCGAACAACAAGGTTATTGCTTACGTAAACGCTACTTTCAAATTATTAGAGAGAGTGACCTAAAAACGGTGTTTACCGCTCAAGCAACCTATGTCTGTATTGATTTAACAGACCATAAACCCAAAAAAATACCCGCTGAGTTTATAAAGCCCTATCAAACAAACCCTTAGCCAATCTAGGCTTGTGTCTCAATTTTCACTAAACGCCCTACCAATTTACGCACCGCTGGTGCAACAAAAATCACGATTGGAAACGCGACTATAAAAGCCATAAACCAAGCTTTCATCCAAATAACCATAAAGCCTTCTGGCAAGCCAACGTTAAAAAAACTAATAATCGCGGACATTAAAAAAGACATAAAAAAGGCCATAAAAAATGCGAATAAAATCGATTGGTATTTTGCGTGAAACATCTAACTTAATTTCTCCTATAAACGGATTGATAAATAAAAAATCTAGGAGAGCGATTATAAGCTAACCTAGATTTTATTTGGGTGTAACTTTGAAGTTACATCTCTTTTACAGACTGTATTTAAACTCTGTAACACTCAATAGGTTATTTTTTGGTTCCTTCAATATGCAATTCAAGTAAAACAGTTGTAGATGCTGGCCCTAAATTTTTAGTGATATTGTAGTCAGCTAATTTAATTTCAGTGGTACCACTAAAACCAGAACGGTAACCACCCCAAGGGTCTTTGCCTTCACCAATTTTATGCGCCTGAATCGTGACTGGTTTGGTAACCCCATTTAAAGTAAAGTCACCTTTCACCTGCATATTTTCATCTGTGCCAGAGATTGAACTGCTGATAAAGGTTGATTCAGGATATTTACTCACATTCAGAAACTCATCACTACGCAAATGTTTATCTCGTTCTGCATGATTTGTGCTCACACTTTTAGTATCAATTTTTACATTGATTTTACTATTCGCAAGATTTTTATCATCATATTGATATTCACCAGAAAACTGGTTAAAGCGCCCTGTTAACCAACTGTAACCTAAGTGCTTAATTTTAAAATTGATTGACGCGTGCATCCCTGGCGTATCAATTGCATAACTGACTGGAGCGGAAATCGCAGTGCCTGATACAGACAGCAGTGCTACTGATAAAAATAAAGTACGGATTTTAGTCATGGTCGTTCTCCTAATTTAATAATGGGGCTTACGGTTTTAAAAGGGGTTTTAGCATTCGTTTCAAAGTGCTGTCTTTATCTATAAAGTGATGTTTTAGCGCGCCAATAAAATGTAAAGCAACAAAGCCTATTAAGGTAAAAGCTAGCCATTTGTGTACCTCACCAGCAATATCCGCTTGTTCAGAGATTGGCGCTACTAGAGCGGGAACAGAAAACCAGTTAAAAACAGAAATAGCTTGAGACTCGGCTGTTGAAATGAAATAGCCACTAAGACCTAACAAAAACACCAATAGATACAAAAGCAAATGCACACTTGAAGCGATAACTTTTAAAAAAATGGATTCCCCAAGCGCACTCGGTTTTGGATTTAAGATATTCCAGAAATACCTCAGCAACATCAGCGAAACTAACAGTACACCGACTGATTTATGAATATAGGGCGCATCGTGATACCAGGTTGAATAGTAATCTAATTCAACCATCCACAAACCTAAAGCAAACATAGCCAATACTGAAATAGCAACCGTCCAGTGAAGCACAATGGAAACCCAGCCATAAGTATGTTGTTGATTTGTTAATTGCATAATACATTCCAACTTGTTGATTGCTAAGGTGTAGTCTATAACGATACAAAAGCGCAAAAAACCAGTTAAAAAATAAAAGACCGTTCTATTTAATAGAACAATAAAGAAAAATACAGAAAATTGAGGAGAAAGCGTGTTTTAAGAAACAACCAGGCCTGGTAGAAATGATTCTTACCAGGCCTGGCTATTTGTTTTTAAGTATTCAATTTTAATATTTAAATTAGTGTTTATTATTTTTAATAAAATTCATACCTTGGAGCTTCCTGCTCCAATAATTGTTCTGACCAAGATTTAAGTAGGGTACGTGAATTGATCTCTTGAACTGGACGTGCATTTTCGCCCATGACTTCATTCAACTGCTGAATTTGTTCAATAGACGCTTCAATTGGGTTTTTAAAAACCATCCAATACACCCCTTCAGAACAAGGTGGGGTTGTTAAAGAACCGCTGTATTTATAAAACTCCGTATTTCCAGGAATAAACATAACGGGGTTTATACTTGCTCCTCTACGAATCTCCTCTTTACCAATCTCTTTTGGAAGGTTGCTTAATAGTGTCTGAATTTCAGGATTCTCTTCACCTTCCTGAAAAATCACCCCCATTACTGCGAGATTCCCATCACCATCTTTATGCACTAGATGCACTTCCATAGGATAATTAAAACCATCCTTCTGGTGCTCACTTGGCGTATGAAAGTGAAACTGTAGAAGTTCATAACGATGGCCAGCGAGCTTAATGTAACTGCCAAGCGGGTAATTGACTTGCACGGTATGGCCATTATTGACGATTTTTAAAGGTACATCACGATAATGTATATCGAGTTGTGGCAAACCCATTGTGCCCACGCCAGCTTTATCTTTTAAGTTAATAGGCGATTGGTTTTTACCTACCTTACATTGAATATTTTCAGGAGCTAACCCCCCCCAATGCTTCGGCCCTGACTCACCCGAGTATCCCCAATGCGGTTTGTGCTCTTGTTCAACCTTGGGAGGTTCTACCTTTGGCTCACTCTTTTTTTCTATAACCTTAGGTGTAGAAGAGGTCACCTCTGGCTTGGCCAAGTTATCCTTACCCGTTTTAGCTTTAATCTCAGCACCTAAATCCACTAATGGCTCTTTTGGCGTTTCATGCGTTTGCGACATGGCGGGCAAAGCACATAAGCCTAACGCAACAATTAAAGATTTTAATACAGGGTGCTTCATAACTTACTCCGAGCTTAATAGAGGTTTTTTTAGATGACAATTAATTGATACCAGCCAAGCAATAACTTTGCCAGGCCTGGTTCTATAGCGTATAGAAAAGGAATAGAGACGATGCCTATCTCTTAAAATAAAGTCGAAATAGGTTTGGCCCTATAGATTTGACCCTATTAAGTTAAGCAAATAAACATCGTTTTATAAAGTGGGTTAATTGAACGCTTTTGCATCGAGCACATCTTGAAAGAGTTCTAATTCAGATTTTTGAATAGCAAACACCCCTTCCCCTCCATGTTCAAACTCAAACCAATACAGAGGTAATTCAGGGTACTCTTGTTCAACAAAATATTGTGAAACACCGACTTCAACAATCAACACCCCATCTTCTTTTAGGTACTTTGGCGCTTCAGCCAAAATCTTGCGAACCAAATCCAACCCGTCATGCCCTGCTGCCAAACCCAACTCAGGTTCTTGCTTAAACTCTTCGGGCAAAGCCTGCATCTCTATTTCATCCACATAAGGTGGATTAGAGACAATTAAATCGTATTGTTTGCCTTCTAAAGCCGAATATAAATCGGACTGAATTGCATGGGCAAAATCATTTAAGCCATATTGGTCGATATTTTTCTGTGCCACCTCTAAAGCTTCTGCAGAGATATCGACCAAATCCACTTCTGAATTGGGAAAGGCTTTCAAAGAGGCAATCCCAATACAACCGCTGCCTGTGCACAAATCTAAAACATGAGTCACCGCTTCAGCATCTTGAATCCATGGCGCATAACTCTGTGAAATCAGTTCTGCTATAGGGGAACGTGGTACCAGCGTGTTTTCATTCACAATAAAACGCAGGCCTGCAAACCAAGCTTCACCCGTTAAATAGGCCGCGGGTTTACGTGATTCTATACGGCGCTGAAACAGTTCGGTCACTTGATGTCTTTCTTGAGCGGTTAGTTTTGCTTGCCAATAATTTTCTGGAATCTCTGCTGGCAGATTTAACACAAAAAATACCAAAACGCGCGCTTCATCAAAAGCGTTATCGGTACCATGACCAAAATAGAGTTCGGCTTTTTTAAATAAGCTACCACCCCAGCGGACAAAGTCCAGTACATTTTCTAAGCCTTCACTTTGGTAATTTACATTGCTCATAATTATATGTCTCTAAAAGATTGCTTGGGATTGTTAGGCGTTTGGTTTTTTAGCGTGTTTGGGTCTAAAACCTTTTACAAAGCTGTCATTGGTTTCAAGATAAGGACCTTCAATTAAGTCAATGCAGTAAGGAACCGCTGGAAAAACGGCTTCTAAACATTCGCCTATTGCAGACGGCTTACCTGGTAAATTAATAATTAAACAGCTACCACGTGTTCCCGCAATTTGGCGCGATAAAATTGCCGTAGGCACATATTGTAAAGAGACCGCACGCATCTGCTCGGCAAAACCATCTAAAATTTTATCGCAGACATTTTCAGTCGCTTCTGGCGTGACATCACGTTTTGCAGGGCCTGTACCGCCCGTCGTTAAAATCAGTCCACAACCGTGATTATCAACCATATCAATCAGTGTGGCTTCAATCACGCTTTGCTCGTCTTCAATCACCTTAGCGACGGCTGTCCAATCATTGCTAAGTGCCTGGCCAATCCACTCTTGCATAGCTGGACCACCCAAATCTTCATACTCACCACGGCTTGCTCGATCGGACACGGTGACAAAACCAATTTTAATTTCACTCTTTTGCATCTTTGACTCTTGAATCTATGAATTTAAGTCCACATATAATACCGTATTCTGCCCGTTATTAAGACGAAATCCTAAGTTTCAACGTTGAAATTTAAACATAAAGAAAAGCAAAGACATAACCAAAATATGACTGATAAAAACAACAATGAAATCCCTGAACTTGCCGAAGTTGACATAAAACCTTCCCATTCTGAAGAAGGTGAATCCACACGTACCCAAAATGCCATAACCTTTGAGGAAGCGTCAGATATTGAAGCCGTTATTGATGAGGAAGAGGATGACATTGACGAAGAACAGATCAAAATTGAAGTCAATGAAGCCCTAGCTAAAAAACTCATTCAAACCGCTAATGCGGTGCTTGAGGGGGAACACATTGTGAGTAATCCAGGCAGTATTTTTGGCCAACTCGCTAAACCTGAATTAACCATTCCTCGTGAGATTTTTTTACTGCCCGTTAAGGAACGTCCGTTTTTTCCAGGTCAACAATTGCCTGTTTTGCTTAATAAAGAGAGCTGGGGAGAAACCTACGAAGCCATTAAAGCCAGCAAATGCAAATACATTGGGATTATTTTTGTTAATACCGAACAGCATGATAGAGCGGAACCGAGCGATTTCTGCCAAATAGGTACCTTGGTTAAAATCCATGATCCCAAAGTGAAAGAGGATTACATTCAGCTCATTGCTGAAGGGGTAAAACGTTTTGAAATTAAAGAATGGATTTCGGGTAAAGCCCCCTATCGTGCTTTAGTAAATTACCCTAAAGACGTTATTGATGGTTCGGACAAAGAGTTTAAGGCTTACGGTTTGGCCATTATGAATGCCTTTAGAGAGTTATTACCTTTAAACCCACTTTACAGTGAAGAGTTAAAGTACTTCTTAAACCGCTATAGCGCCAGCGAACCTTCACAATTAGCGGACTTTGCTGCGGGTTTAACCACCGCTGAGAACGATAAACTGCAAGATGTTTTAGAAACTCTAAAACTTGCTGAACGAATGGAAAAGGTACTGGCACTCTTTAAACAAGAAATTGAAGTCACCAAACTGCAGTTTAATATTCGTGAACGAGTTGAAGAAAATTTATCAGAACATCAACGCGATTTCTTTCTACGTCAACAACTCAATGAAATTCAAAAAGAGTTGGGGATGGTCAAGGATGACCAAACAGTTGATACCGACCGTTTTAGAGAGCGCATTGAAAAACTCGCCCTCTCTGAAGAAGCCAGTAAAAAGGCCGAAGAAGAGCTAAGTAAACTCAATATGCTTGACCCTCAGTCGCCTGAATATAATGTCGCACGCAACTGGTTAGACTGGTTAACGCAACTGCCTTGGGGAAAACACAGCAAAGATTTATTAGATTTAAAACGTGCTAAAAAGGTGCTCGATAAAGGCCACGATGGTTTAGAAGATGTAAAAGACCGTATTCTTGAGTTTTTAGCCGTAGGCGCTTTAAAAGGTGAAGTGGCAGGCTCTATCATCTGTTTAGTGGGGCCGCCTGGTGTGGGTAAAACCTCAATTGGCCGCTCGATTGCCGAATCTTTAGGACGTAAGTTTTATCGTTTTTCAGTAGGCGGAATGCGTGATGAAGCTGAAATAAAGGGCCACAGACGGACCTATATTGGTGCCATGCCTGGTAAGTTTGTGCAAGCACTCAAAGACTGCGAAACCGCAAACCCTGTGATTATGTTAGATGAAGTCGATAAAATTGGTGCCTCTTTTCAGGGTGACCCTGCATCTGCGCTGTTAGAGGTTTTAGACCCCGAGCAAAACAGTGAGTTTATGGATCACTTTATGGATGTGCGTTTTGATTTATCTAAAGCACTTTTTGTCTGCACCGCCAATACCTTAGATTCAATTCCAGGCCCTCTGCTTGACCGTATGGAGGTGATTCGCCTATCGGGTTATATTACTGAAGAGAAGGTGCAAATTGCCAAACATCATCTATGGCCATCCCTTCTTGAAGAGGCTGGACTCACTAAAGAACAAGTGCAAATCACCCCAGCCGCGATTCGCCATGTTATTGAAGGTTATGCGCGTGAATCGGGTGTGCGTAATTTGAAAAAACAACTGGCCAAATTGGTACGAAAATTAGCATTTAAGTTTGTCACCTCTGATTTAACGCACTTTAAAATTCACGTTAATGAACTCGAAGAGATGCTTGGGCAACCCCGTTTTGTACCTGAAAAAGTTAATCAACAAATTGGTACTGTGACAGGGTTGGCTTGGACATCAATGGGTGGCGCAACCCTCACCATTGAAGCCAGCCGAGTACATACTTTAAACCGTGGTTTTAAGTTATCAGGTCAACTCGGTGAAGTGATGCAAGAATCGGCAGGCATCGCTTACAGCTTTATCTCTTCAAACTTAGAGAAATATAAAGCCGATCCTGAGTTCTTTGATAAAGCCTTTGTGCATTTGCACGTGCCAGATGGTGCCACCCCCAAAGATGGGCCTAGCGCTGGGGTAACTATGGCAACGGCTCTACTCTCTTTAGCGCGTGGTGAACCCATAAAAACAGCTTTGGCCATGACCGGAGAGTTAAGTTTGACAGGCCTGGTATTGCCCGTTGGAGGCATTAGAGAAAAGGTGATTGCGGCAAAACGCATTGGTATTAAAGAGTTAATTCTGCCAGAAGACAACCGTAAAGATTACCAAGAACTACCTGACTATTTACAAGAAGGAATGGGCATTCACTTTGCTAAAAACTTTGATGAGGTAGCGCGTTTAACGTTTAATATTCGCACAAAATCTATCGCGTTAAAAACCTACTTAGCGCATAAAGCGGCGGCTGAAGAATTTAATACCCAGCATTAAAATCTATTAACAACCAGCCCACCATTCGTTTTTAAAACCGACAAAAAACCCCGACTTACCAGGCCTGGTAAGTCGGGGTTTTAATTCTAGTTTATAAACTTCGCTAGCTTTTAAGCGAACAACACATTAATGATGATCGTATATCTTGGACTTCTTCTGAATCAAGCATTAACTCACTGATTCCATCTTGTTCGTAATTCCTCATTTCTTCACTACGGTAAGCACCCAATGAAACTTCTGAAACGATCGCATTCGCAACTTTAATCATTGCTACCATCGCCCTGACTTGATCATTTTTAATACGTTCACATTTTTCATTATGATGCAGCATAATGGCATTAAGCATATTCACAGGCAAACGCCATTTTTGGCCAATTAAAACTCCAATCATGGCATGATTTGAATCAAAAACCTCTTCCTCTTTTCTGATTGCCGAGACGGGTTTGGACATTGAATCCCTAAAAAGCCCTGCATAAGTTTCTTCATCTTTTGCTGCAAGCATCATCGCGCCCACATTATGAAACAAACCAAGCATGTAGGCCTCATCTCGAGTAATCCCATGCACCCATTCCGATAAATCCGCCATACAAAAGGCCACATCCACACTGTGATCCATAATGTCTTTGGATAATCCCTTACTGCCAAAGATATTCTTGATTGCCGCTGCGACCAATAGGTTTGATATATTAGTAAGCCCCATTACGGTTACCGCTTCACGAATTGAATTAACAGGCTCTTTGAGCTTAACAGCTGGGGAATTAATTAAGCGCATTAGCTCACCAGAAAGAGTCGTGTTTTTTGAGATAATATCCGCTACATTTCCCATATTGGCGAATTTACTTGATATTTCTTTATCAAGTTCAATAATTTCTTCAGGTAACTCGGGGATTTTTTGCCCATGGATAGCCTTAATGGCTTGGCGAAGTTTGTCTTGCATGCGGGTAAATCGTCCTAATTGTAAAGGTCAGATACTAAAAAATAATGTTCAGTAGTATATTACCAACGATAATTTAATAGAGTAAATATTTTTCACTTAAAAATCTTCACTAAAATCTATAGGCAGATAGAACTATAAAAAGTTATGACATAAATCGTTACTTTTGAGTAATCTAAACCTCAACTCAATCTTTAAAGTTATACGACATTAATGCCGATCTAATCTCAGATATCACATGGTCTTCAATCATTAATTCATTCAAACCATCTTGTTCATAAGCTCGCATTTCGCCACCACGATAAGCTCCTAGCGATATTTCAGCCACAATTGCATTGGCTAATTTAATCATGGCAACCATCGCTCTAACTTGGTCATTTTGAATTCGAGAACAATCTTCATTGTGATGCAACATAATGGCATTCAGCATATTGACTGGTAAATGCCATTTTTGGCCAATTAATACACCTATCATTGCGTGATCAGAGCCAAAAGCTTCGCGCTCTTTTAAGATAATTTTAAATGGCAAAGACATCGAGTTTCTGAATATTGACTCGTACTGTCCTTCATTTTTAGAGGCCAGCATTAATGCCCCAACATTATGAAATAGACCAAGCATATACGCTTCATCGCGGGTAACGCCTTCAACCCACTCAGATATATCCGCCATACAAAAGGCCACATCAACACTTTGATCCATAATGTCTTTAAAGAGGCCTTTTTTGCCAAACATATTGGTGATTGCGGCAGAAACCACGAGGTTATAGATATTGTCTAACCCCATAACATTCACAGCCTCACGAATTGATCTGATGGGCGTTTTTAACTTAACCACAGGTGAGTTCACCAACTTCATCACTTCACCAGACAGCGTGGTGTTCATTTCAATGATTTCTGCGACAGAAGCGGTACTGGCAAACTTGCTCTTAATCTCTTTTTCAAGACGCAAAATATCATCAGGAAGCTCTGGAATAGTTTGGCCTTTAATCGCGTGTAATGCGTTACGAAGTTTTTGTTGCATAGTTTTAAAATGCTTCCATGAATTAGTTAAATTTATAGCAATAGTGCCGTATGTAGAAATGAATACAAGGATGTCATAAAACTGTCATCCAAAATACGGTAGTTCGCAATAACACTGAGCAAAGTAACTGAATATTTTACCTCTATCACATTAAATAGAGAACATAATCCTAATCAAATTTCACGTTAATGTAATAAGCCAATCGTAAAATAGTGACAAATTAAAACATAAGCAAATGGTAATGGGAGAAACGATGCTTTTTTTAAATAAGCTTTCAGTGAAGCAAAGATTATGGATTAACCTACTGATTGTCATTACTTTTTTAGTCATCATCGTGAGCGAATCTCGAACGGCATTACAGCTAATCAATCAAAGCAGTTCAGAGTTAAAAAATATTCAGTCTACTCAGAGCTCCAAAATATCAGAGTTTCAGACCTTATTCTCTAATACCATTTTAAGCATGAACAACTATGCTCTCACTTTAGAAAAAGAGCATGGAGATGAATTTAATAACCAAATTGAAGTGCTTAAAGCGCTCAATCTTTCACTTAATTCAACTCAACAAATAAAAGCTTCAACGCTAGAATTAGAAAAGAAAAATTCTGATTTAGAGCCTGTATCAGAAATCAATAACACACCTCAAGAAGAGCTTGAACCGCAACTGGATGTTGAAGTAAGCGAGATGGCTGAAACCTTAAGAAAAATCAAAAAATCAGCCAATTCATTGGTGTTTTTAAAACGTCAAATCCAAGATACCATCGTTTATGGCATTGAACCTTCAGCCAATAATATTCAAACATTAATAGAATCTCTTAAAGCGATTGATGAAATTGATTCAACGGCTCTCAGTCTATTATCAGAAATTGAACAACGTTTAAAAGTATCGCAGATGAGCATGTCAAAAATGACATCAACCAGTGATTTAAAAAATAAACTGTTTTTTGATAACAAAGGTCTTGGTGATGGTGCTGAATCAACGTTTGAATCCCTAGCTGAAATTTTTGAAAGTGATTTTATAAATCGTGGCACTTTTGAAGAATTAACGAACGCTAGAGATGGCTATCAAGAATCCTTTAATGACTTGGCTGATTATCTAAAAACAACCCAACAAAACAATCATACCATCAGTGAACTCTCCTATAGTGCAACAAAACTGGTTCAAAACAGATTAAGCGAAACTGAAACAAAAACCGCAAATTTAATCAACAACCTTGATCAGTTAAGTGCCACTGTTATCAATCAAGTTGTCTATGAAAGTTTGGCAATATTAATGGCTTTAATAATTGTTAATATGTTGCTGGTGACATCGATTATTCGTCCGCTATACAACATGCGTGAACAGATTATTAACATTGCGCAAAACGGCTCTTATAAAGGGTGGAAGTCGCCTTCTGGAAAGAATGAATTGAATGATATTGGTGAAAGCGTTCAAATATTACTGAACTCGATTAGTTCAGTAACCAATGAAATTAATCAAGTCAGTGAGTCATTGGTTAAAGGTGATTTATCCGCCAATTTAAAAGGAGAATACAAAGGCGATTTAGCCATACTAAAAGATAATTTTAATGACTCAATGCACCAAGTAAAAGAGACCTTAAAAGAGATTGATAATGCCAGTCTCGCTTTAGCTCAAGGTGAACTAAAAACAAATATAGAACTGAACAATTTTAACGGTGACTATCATCATGTCATGCAAAACCTACAAAAAGCCATTGATATTCAAAAATCCTCTATTTCCTCAATCATCAATGTTATGAAAAATATGAGCATGGGTGATTTCAGCCATCGCATTGAGGCTGAATTACCAGGTGAATACCAGCATTTAAAAGAGTACTTAAACAACTCATCCGACAAACTTGAGATGGTTATCGACACCGCTAACACTATTTTAGATAACTACCGCCAAGGCAACTTCTCATTTCAAACTCAAACTCAATTTGATGGACGGTTACACGAACTCAAGGAAAATATGGACTCAGTGGCAAACCACATGAGCCAAATGCTATTCTCTGTAAAACAGGCTACTCATGATGCTTTAACAGGGGTTGAAGAGATTAGCTCTGGCAACCAAGACTTAAATCAACGTGTTCAAACTCAAGCAGCGGCCTTACAGAGTACTGCACAAAATATGGAAACGATGACCAGTACCATTGCGGAATCGTTGCAACAGGCTAAAGATGTGACCGCTTTAAGTGAATCGGTTAAGTATGAAATTCAACAAGGTAGTGAAGTGGTAAACCATATGGATCAAGCAATGAATGAAATCTCTAAAGCGAGTCAAGAGATTGCCAATATTACCGAAGTCATTGATAGCATTGCTTTCCAAACCAACCTTCTCGCTTTAAATGCGGCTGTTGAAGCCGCTAGAGCGGGAGAGGCTGGACGAGGTTTTGCCGTTGTGGCGAGCGAAGTACGAAATCTTGCAGGTCGTTCTGCAGAAGCCGCTAAACAGATTAAACAGGTTTCAGAGAGTAGCTTAACAAAGGTAGAAGCAGGCTTAGAATTAAGCAAGCAAACCACGGCAACGTTTTCACATAATCAAAAAGCCGTTGAAGAAGTCTCTGAAAGAATCTCTGAGATGCATCTAAACTTAGAGCAACAAGTCTCAGGGATTCAAGAAATTAGTCTAGCTTTTAACGCAATAGATAATACCACTCAGCAAAATGCGGCACTGGTTGAAGAAATTTCGTCCACTTCGGTTAATATCATTAGGCAAATGCAAGCATTAGAAGGCTCCGTAGATACCTTTAAGGTTTTACCTGTTAGCCCAATAGCACTGACAAAAACAACCTTAAGAGTCGCTTAAATTCAGTTAATATAAACCCACTCAAATCAACTATTGTTCAGTAACAAAGTTTTCAAACAGCGGCGCAACTATTTGCAATATTCGTTGCAATATAAGGGGTTGCCCTTCTGCATTTGGGTGCAAACCATCCGATTGCATTAAGTCAGGATCTAAAGCGACGGGTTCAATAAAAAACGGATCGAATGCAAGTGTATTTTTTTCGGCCAAGTCACGGTACATTTTTTGAAACATCTGGTCGTAGAGCGGGCCATAATTTGTGGGTAACTGCACCCCTAGCAAAATTACTTTACAGGCTTTATTAAACATTGGACACGCCTCAATCATACTTTGTAAGTTGCGTTTGGTAACATTCAAATCTTGGCCCCGTAATGCATCATTAGCGCCAAGTTCTAAAATCATAATCCTAGGCTGATGTTTTTCCAGTAACGCCTGTAATCTCTGCTTACCGCCAGATGTTGTTTCACCACTAATACTGGCATTTACCACATCAATTTGTGGATATTTTTTTTGTAATAAAGCAACCCACCCTTTTTCAACCTCTAAGCCATAAGCCGCACTTAAACTATCACCCATGACTAAAATCTTACCAGGCCTGGTAGGTATTGTAGCTGTCGTGCCTTGTGAGACGAGAGTAACTTCAGGATATTTCATGTTTTCACCCGCCATTGCAGCTTGCGGTTGTGCAGCGCTTAGACTAGGATGAAAGGCTATATTTACTATTACAAGCAATGATAAGAGAAGCTTAAACAGATGAGTGCCAGCAACCCTACTAAAGAAATTAATTATGTAATTGAACTGCAAAATGTGCATTATCAGATCCCTTCTGATTCAGAGGTTTTAGATATCATAAAAGCCTGTGACTTAAGAGTCCAGCCTGAAGAAGTCATTGCTATTGTAGGTCGTTCTGGCTCTGGAAAATCAACGCTGCTTTCTTTAATGGCAGGGCTTGAATCTGCCACGTCAGGAAAAGTGAGTCTACTTGGCCAAACCATTAATGCTTGCTCTGAAGATGAGCGTGCGCAAATCAGAGCACAACAAGTGGGTTTTATCTTTCAAAATTTTCAATTAATGCCCAGCATGACGGCCTTAGAAAATGTATTAATGCCACTAGAGTTATTTGATATAAATAATGCCAATGAAAAAGCACACAAGGCGCTTGAACAAGTTGGGTTGGCAAATAGAGCAAACCACCGACCTGCAGAACTTTCAGGTGGCGAACAGCAACGCGTTGCAATTGCCCGCGCTTTTGTCACAGAACCTAAAATACTCTTTGCGGATGAACCAACAGGTAACTTAGACGAAGAAACCGCCCAACAAATTCAAGCTTTACTATTTGAGCTAAATCGCACCTTAAAAACCACGCTGATTCTGGTGACTCATGACACTGAGTTTGCTCAGACTTGTCAAAAAGTCTATCACTTAACCAATGGCCAGTTAATAGAACAGTCTTCTTAGGGATTAACCAATGCTTAACACAATAAAACAAGAAGCCAGTACCGCTTCAAAATGGTTTTTTCGTAGCCTAAAAAAAGGCGATTGGTTATGGCTCATCATTGCGGTTATTATTGCAAGCACAACCGTAACCGTGGTCAAACAACTTGGTGAATCTGTACAACAAAGTATGTTGCGAAAAGCGGCAGAATCTCTTGGTGCAGACTTTGTCATTCAAAGTTCTCGCCCAATTGAGAGCAAATGGCAGCTAGAAGCCGAGAAACTAGGCCTAAAAACTTCACAGGCAACCTCTCTAGTCACAATGGCATTGGCAGAAAATACCAACGGTGAACAAAAGTTTCAACTCATACAGCTAAAAGGTATCTCGGCCAATCAACCTCTGCGAGGTCAATTAATATCGAACGATGCATTACCATTTAAAATGCTGAATAACCAAAGTGTGTGGGTAGAACCTAAGTTAATCTCGTTAATGCAATTGGATGCATCTTCACAAATAACATTAGGCACACAAAAATTTTCATTGGCAGGTACCGTTGAAAGCCCTCAAGTTACTAATCCAATGGCAAGTTTTGCTCCGCAAGTTTGGCTACCACTTACAGCACTTAATCAAACAGAGCTAATAGGCCCTGGCAGCCGCGTTAGCTACGCTCTTAATGTTGCAGGAGCGGATAAAAATGTGCAAAAGTTTGCTAAGCTCATTCAAAAAAACCAACAACCTCATTGGCAACTAATCTCCGCACAAGCTCCTTCTGAGGATTTAGGTAACTCCCTAGAAACGGCTTGGTTATTTTTAGACCTCTCTGCACTCTCTGCTATTTTAGTTGCGGGTATGTCCATACTGATTGCCAGCCGATTTTATTTAACTCGTTGGAAAAATAGCATGGCATTAATGAGAGCATTTGGCGCAAGCAATGGCAAAATGACTCGGCTATTTGCCTTTCAATTAACCTGGATTGCGGTGTTTAGCAGCGCGATAGGTGCCTTCTTGGGATATTTAATTTCTCTTATAATTCACCCTTATTTAGAAAACTTTTTTACCCCTTTGGTCACAGCTAACCCAATCCCCGCTTTATCAATTGGATTTTTGAGTGGCATTTTGGTCTTATGGACTTTTGCCTGGCAAGCATTTCAAAGTGCACTAAAAACACCGCCTATACAAATACTAAAATCGGTGCCGAGTCAAACAGGCTATGTGCATTGGTTGGTGAGTTTCTTTTTATTACTCACTCTGATTAGCTTAATGCTCAATATCAATGCAATTATTTGGATTTTATTAGGGATTATTGCCTTCAGTATTTTACTGTTCCTAGCTTCTTTGCTGCTGCTTAAGTTTTTAAATGTCCTGCAAAAATACAGTCATGGTTGGTTCAAAATCGCACTTTCTAATCTCAATAAAGAGCCAGGCCTGGTACAAATTCAGCTGGTTTCAGTTGGCATGGTGCTCTTTGTGTTAATGCTAATGACTTTTGTCAGACAAGATTTACTCTATAACTGGCAAGCGTCTTTACCAAGCAACACTCCTAATGCCTTTGTTATGAATATTCAGCCAGACCAAAAAGAAGCTGTGGATAACCTCTTAATAACTATCCCAAACAAAACTGAAGCCCCGATGGTTAGAGGGCGCTTAACTAAAATTAATAACAAAGAAATACTCGCTAGCCAACAAGAAAGCGAACGTGGTAAACGTTTATTACAGCGAGAAGCCAATATTGCGGTATTAAACCGTCTTCCCTCTCATAATATAATCGTGACACAAAGTAGCAAAGTGACTCAACTGCCTTTTGTTTCTGTTGAAGAAAGCATTGCAGAACTCTTCAATATTCATATTGATGATAAATTAACGTTTAATATCTCGGGGCAAGATTACACCTATCAGGTTAGTAGTCTTCGAAAAGTCGATTGGCAAAGCTTTCAATTGAATTTTTTCTTTATCATTCAACCCGTTGAAGGTATCGATCTCCCACTCTCTTATTTGAGTAATTTTCACATTCCAGCAGAAAATACAGAAATAACCCCTAAGCTAACCAAACAACTTGCTATTGAAACACCTGGCGTGATGTTGATTGATGTACGAAAAATCATGCAACAAATTCAAGACATTATGAACCAAGCAAGCTGGGCGGTTTCTGCGTTATATGCTTTTACGCTTCTTGCAAGCATAGGGGTACTCTTTACAGCCACCTTAGCCAGTCAGCAGTCGCGTATACAAAGCTGGCTGTTACTCAGAACCCTGGGCGCACAGAATAAAGAGATAATTAAGATTGGTTTAACTGAATTTGTCTTTTTAGGAGGACTCGCAGGCGTTTTAGCAGCCAGTTTTGCACAAATAGCGAGTATTTTAATCAGTCTCTACTTACTGAAAACATCGCCTTCTTTAGATATTTCTTTATGGCTACTGAGTGTTCTTGTTGGTAGCGGACTGTTTTTACTTATTGGTTTAGTTACTCAATGGGGTTATATCCAGCAAAGCCCTCAAAAACTCAAACGTTATTTAACAAATAGTTAAACATATACAAACAAATGTAGAAGCCAGCCTTTCACCAGGCCTGCTAAAACAGATAAATAACTACCTTTAATTTTTAAAATCCGTGTTCAAACCTCGGTCTATACTTATGTTTTTTCATTGAAAAATTTGATATTTGACACAAATAGTAATAATATATAACTAACTCATACATTAAATGGAGTTTAGTTATGGAAAATTCAAAGTTAGAAAAAAAATTAAATAAAACATGGAAGCACTTATTAAAAGCCAACCTTAAGCATGATGAAGAGCGCGCAACCTCTCTATTAAAAGAGATGATTCAATTAGAGATTGAACAGAAAAAACGTAAACATTAATCAAGAAAGGCTTACAAATCAGTAAAAAAGAAATTGATAATGGTTATAGAAAAAGAGTGGTCGGAATGACAGGATTTGAAACTGTAGCCGACCTCCTTTCCCCGTCCCCTAAACACTGGACATAAAGGGTTTACTGTGTACAATATCTAGTTACATACACCAGTGAATCATGCCGAAACACCTAACCAAACAATTCAATACCTGGACTTATCAAAGAAGAGTCCCCGCAGAACTAAAAGACCATCCTAAATTTACAGGCAAGAAGGTCATACGCAAATCATTAAAGACCGATTCACTTCAAGTAGCTCTCAAATTGAGAGATGCAGAAGACGCCAAACTTGAAGCCATCATTAGAGGTGACTTAATCTCTGAATATGAGGAGGCGTACAGACAACTTGTTGAAGATGAAGGACACCCTGCGACCGCAACTGATGACAAATTAGAAAACCTTTGGTGTGCTTTAGATAGCCTTGAAGACACTTATGACCTTGGTGGACGACTAGACCCTGCATACAAGAAAGACCCTATGATACTAGCCTTTAAAGCCTACATAGATAGAGCTAGAGGTAAAACAAAGGCACCCATCAAAGCCACCCTTTTACAAGCTCTTGAGATTGCTAGAAGTAAAGCCAAAGCTAATGGGCAAGCTCAAAGATATATCAACAGCTTTGATAACGCTGTAAGCCAATTCATTACGTTCTTAGGTGTTGCAGACATTGAGCTTGACTGGATAGATACCCAAACCGTTGATGACTTTATTGAACACAGGTTAAGCACCGTCACTCCAAAAACAGTTAAGAACGATATTACAGCCCTATCATCTATTTTTAGAACGGTTAAACGTAAAAACATGGTGACCAGTAACAACCCTTTCTTGGAACCTAACCTTTCAACTAAAAGAACCAAACACAGAGAAGCTTTTAGTGTTTCAGAGGCTAGTGCAATTTTAGAGGCATTACCTGAGAAGTTTAAGCTTGTATGGCGTATTGCTTATTACACAGGGATACGAAGAGAAGAGCTATTTAAACTTTCAGCCTCTAGTATCGTCATGAAGGAATCAGAAAAAGGGAACATCAAATGTTTTTCCATTGCTCCTAATGGTGAGGGTAAGACCGTGAACGCTACACGTTACATCCCTATACACCCTGAGCTTGAGCCTCACTTAGAAGGTTTCAACGGTTTTGACTTTGCCCCGAACACCTTCGGCACCCATAGACTCAAAACCACAATCAAACTATATGGAAAAGAATTTGCGGAGAGCCACTCCTTACACAGTCTAAGACATACCTTTAGTACAACCCTGCATAACCATTTACGAGAACAACCTCATTTAGTTGACTGGTTGACAGGCCACACAAGAACAATCCGCACTGAGAGTTACCAAACTTACTTTCACGGGTATGGGCTTGATATACTTTATGAGGCTGTTACGGCAATACCAAAGATTTAAAATTTTAACCATAAGTAAACAATCACCAATAAAGAACTAACTCACATCAACAGTTATTAGTTAATCACTTGTTACTTTGCATACACCATAATATTGACTTGGAACCAGGTTAACAATGATTGTACCCCGACTGTGAACAGATTGTCCTTTATCACTTATAACTGTTGTCTGCATCCCTCCCGAAGTAAGAGATTCCAGGAAGGTTATGCCTTTATCACCTGACCAATATTGAACCTCAGATAAACCATTATTCCCAACCACAAAGGCCTTTTTAGTCACAGTATCCAACTTAAACTCAAGTTTAAAAGGGTTAGCTGATATATCACTAAGCCCCTTAGATGATGCCGTTGAGTTATATAAACAACCCCACGAAAAAACACCTCCGTATGCAAACGGTACAACCAACAGCAATCCTAAAAACATAATCAACTTATTCAAAACTCAAATCCCCCATGAGTTGGTAAATCGGCTTCTCAAAAACAGAAGTTGAACGAGTACCGACTATTGAAACTTTTCTGTTCTTAACATCAATAGAGACTAACTCGAGGACTGCCCATCCCTTCTCAGGATTTGCATCCAAGCCAAGAAAAATCAGAGCATCTTTACTAGGAGAAGGAACACTTTCGTACTCCATACTTCCCATCAATAACTTCTTATCACCTTTAGCATTCTTAAACAAAGTAGCCGTCAAAGGATTTAATAACTTATCCTCAGAGCAACCCACTGGAGCAGTTGAATAACACCCCATACCCTTTAGGTTATTAAAGGATAGTGAGACCTGCTCAGCTTTAACAACTAAAGCATTCAAAGACATTACCAAAGCCAAACTTACTACGAATTTAGAGGGCATTAAACGCCTCCTTTTATTAAAACAAGTAAAAATACTAACACAACTACCACGACGACTACAACACCCTTTACTCCCTCTTTTTGAAATGACCGTTTAACAAACCCCATGGGGGTGCTTTTTAGCCTAGGAGTCCCTTAACCTTTCACTTCATAACATGCACAACGAACCTTGCATTTTGTTAAAACTTAATGATAGACTGTTATCAACTACCTTATAAGGACTATTAACAGTGATTAAGTATGTGACTTACTATCGTGTATCAACCAAGAAGCAAGGAGATTCTGGGCTTGGCCTGGATGCACAGAAACGAGACATTCAGCTATACCTAGAGAACTACTCAGGGACACCTTATGAAGTCATGGCAGAGTACATAGAGATTGACTCAGGGGCTAACTCAGATAGAAAAGAACTCAATGAGGCTATCAGATTAGCGAAAGCTGAGGGGGCGGTTTTGTTGGTTGCTAAACTGGATAGATTAAGCCGTAAGGTGTCCTTTGTGGCTAACCTAATGGATGACAAAGGGTTAAATCTTAAAGTGGCTCAAATGCCCAATGCTGATAAGTTTCAGTTGCATATCTATGCAGCTTTAGCTGAACAAGAAAGAGAGTTTATCTCTAAGCGAACCAAGGCCGCTATGCTTGAAGCTAGGGAGAGAGCCAAGAAAGAAGGAAGACCTCACAACCAGGGTGGACTTAGAGGCTCTACCGCTAAGGCTAACCAGGCTAGAAGAGACCAGGCGGACATCTTTGCAAGTAAACTTAGAGGCCTACTCACCCCCATGGTTAAAAACCAAATGAGCCTAGAGTCTATCGCTAACGCTCTCAACACCTCAGGTCATAAGACCGCTCAGGGTAAAGACTTTAAACCTATGACAGTTAGTCGATTAATCAAAAGATTAGACCTTTAAGCTCTATGGTATCGAAAGCCCTCACCTCTATGCTCTCCAAATGAGAACAAGTATCATCTAGTGTTCATGTAAGACTTCGACCTAAAGTAGCCCTAAGTATACTTTATCCTATCTACTTTATAGTCTCCTTTGTGAATCTAACTTATTGATAAATAAGGCTTTACCTTGAATTATCTTTGTGTATCATAATACCTCTTAACACAACCTATAAGAGCCAAAGGACACCTTATGATTGAGCATTACCTATGTGAAGTAACCAACAAGATAGCAACAACCTCTCTTACACCTGAGTTCCTCAGTGACCTTGGTGTGATTACCTTAGTACCCATGGTTAAACCAAATATACAACTGCTAGAACAGTATGAACAAAGTGGCGATACCTGTGTAGAAGTCTCAGGGCTTTTCTTTAGATTAGACTCAATAGAATAGATAGGCCTGTAAGCTCCTGAGAGCCTCACCACGGGGTTTTCCAGGAGCAACCTAACACTGAACCTAAAAGCCTCTCATAAGGTCTTTTTCACCTCTAGGTAAACCACTTTGCAACCTACGGCTTTATTACCTAGTATTTCAATATGCTCCCTATGGAAGGAAACACTTCCTATAGGGGAAAAGAAAAGCAAGCTTTGAAGTGTCTTATTCACCCCCTGTAAATCTAACCAATAAACTAACCTAAGGAACCACAATGAAAAATAAAGACTTTAAGGTCTTTCGCACCATTGGATTACCTGTGTCTATCTTTGACAAATTCAAGGACATACAGAGAGCCTACAGCGACCAAGGCAAACCATTAGATAACTCTCAAGTTATCGCTGAGTTAATTACAAATGCACACCAACAAATGAATGACACTGTAAGAGGAAACCTAAAGAATGAGCAACCTAACATTTAAGCCTAAATCTAAACGCTTAACAGTATCCTTTGAGAGAATCTCGGGGGATGTCATCAAAGGCGAAAACCAAGTGAGAGACTTTACAGCTAACGGTGCCAATAAAGGTAAAGCCCTTAGCAAGAGTAGAGAACATATCGAGGGACTCACAACGGCCTTAAGCCAAGGAGGAATCCTAGACCCTATCAGTGTTCACAAGGATGAAAAGCTAGGTTCTGATGGTAGACCCAGGTACACCGTTATAGATGGGCATCACAGATTACAAGCCTATAAGGAAGCCTACAGATTAGGCTTAATAACGACCAAAAGAGTAAGGTGTAAGGAACTACTAGACATAGACCGAAAAGAAGCCAAAGACTATGCCCTTAAGACTAACTTAAAAGACACCTTAAACATGACACCCCAAGAGAAATATCAGGCCACCTGGATTAACCTTTGGATGAATTGGGATGAACTAAAAGAGAAGTCACTTAGAGACCTAGCGAGTCACTTTGAGGGAAATGTCGGTAGAACTACCCTAGGTAAGATGAGAAAGACCGTCAAACATTTACTAGAAGAGGAAGCCGAACTGTATTCCTATAAAATTAATTCGGATAAACCTAGTGTAGAGCCTTGGAGACTAATGAGTACTAAGTATAAACATCTCTTGGACTCGGATACAGATGCTTATGAGCAAGCTAAACTCAAAGCTGAGATTACAATAAGCACAGCCCTGACAAGACTTACGGACTCAAAGGACTGGCGGTTACTTGATGATTCTACTAAAGAAAAATTAGCTAAAAGGATGCTTGGATGGGACTTTACAGATGAAGAACCTGAGGTGTCCTTTGACTTTTAGCCATATACACATTCCTAAATGGGAATAGGCATAAAGTGAACACTTTTGCACACTTAGTGGAACACCTGGAAACATTTGTAAGCCCTATGAACAAAGGGATTGACGCACCTAAGGGATGAACCTTGGGTGTCCATAGTGGACAGTCTAGCGGACGAAAGAAAACAAAAAGAAGAAATAATGAAAACCTAGTTACAACCTAGTTACATCTAACAAGAAAGAAAATTACAACCTATTGAAAACACAGAGATTTAAAATATTAAATGGTCGGAATGACAGGATTTGAACCTGCGACCACTTGTCCCCCAGACAAGTGCGCTACCAAGCTGCGCTACATTCCGATATAGATTTTCATTCATCAAAAAGACCTTTAAAGCACAACTAATGTGTTTAGTGGTCGTCAATAAATGGTTTTAGATTAATTCAGTTTATGCCAGCCTAGCTGATGCTCACAAGGCGTTATAGCCACGAGGTTTACCAGGCCTGGTAAATTGTAGGCATTATATCAAACTAACTTTTCTTTTATTATTGAAAACGTTTATTAATATAACTTCTGAATTCAGCAAGTTCATGTTTCATCAGTTGAAGCAGTTCAACCGTATTTTTTTGATCTCGATTCAAACTTGTGGTGTCAGAAACATCAATATCTCTTTTTGAGAGCCTTGCTTTCGCACCAGGAATAGTAAAACCTTGATCTTGCAGTAAACTTTTAATCTCTAATACCAAAATAACATCGTTTTTTTGGTAATAGCGACGCCCACGACGTTTACTGGGTTCAAGTTGTGGAAAAACTTGCTCCCAATAACGAAGTACATGCGATTTTAACTGGCAAATATCAGCCACCTCACCAATGGTAAAGTATTTTTTATCTGGCAACTCTATTTCAAGTTGCTCAGCAAACTGACTGTTTTTTTTGGGTTTAGCCATTGTTATCTATTTGCGCACGTAGTTTTTGACCAGGTTTAAATGTTACCACTCTTCGTGCTGAAATTGGAACATCTTCCCCTGTTCTAGGATTTCTTCCTGGACGAGGAGCTTTATCACGCAACTCAAAGTTTCCAAAACCAGAAAGTTTAATCTGTTCACCAGATACCAATACATCACTGATTTCATCGTAAAACTGCTCTACTAACTCTTTAGACTCACGCTTATTAAAGCCAAACGTATCGGCTAGATCTTGTGCTATATCTGCTTTAGTCAATGTCATAGGGTTTTCCTAATTATTATCTTTAGTTTTTGTTTAATTTATTCTTAACGAAGTTCTGCATTGACTGATTTTTTAGCCGAAGCCAAAATTTCATTCACTAAACTTTCTACTTCTTCATCTTGTAGCGTGCGCTCTTGGTGTTGAATTTTTAAGGCTATTGCCACACTCTTTTGCGTTGCTTCAATACCTTGCCCACGATAGATATCAAAAATTTCTACCGATTGTAAAATATCTGATTGTACTGCAGTCACAGCATCTATTAATTTTTGAACTGGTAAGCTCTCTTCTACCACAAAGGCCAAATCGCGCTGTGTTTCAGGGAATTTAGAAATAGGTAAAGCACTCGGTACATTCATTGTCATTAAAGCGTCTTGACGTATTTGGAACATATAAACCGTGCCACTTACACCCATTGTTTTAACAAGCTGTGGGTGCAACTGCCCCATTACACCAATCTCTTGACCCTCTTTGATTAAAGAAGCCGATTGACCAGGATGCAAAGCGGGATTATTACACGCCTCAAAACGTACATTATCTAGTTGATGACTCATACTTAATAGGTTTTCTACATCCCCTTTTAGGTCATAGAAATCAACATTACGTGAATCCATATCCCAACCTGATTTATGTGCTGAACCTACAACGGCCCCTGCAAACATTGGAATTTGTGTTGCACCAGTAGGATCTTGCTCATTCTTATAGAAAACCAAGCCTGCTTCAAATAAACGCACTCGTGATTGCTGGCGGTTTTGGTTATAACCCATTGTTTGTAATAAACCTGGGAATAACGTAGTACGCATCGCCTTCATGTCATCTGAAATCGGATTCTTTAACAATACATGAGGTAAATCAGGTGCAATCGCTTGCTGCTTATCTTCAGCCACAAAGCTGTAAGTGACTACCTCGTTGTAACCACGCTGAACTAAGGCATTTTTAAGTGCACTCAATGACTGTTCTGATTCATCTAATTCATTTAAAGTCATTGGCGCCATAACAGGTGTTTCAGGTAAGTTGTTATAGCCGTAAACACGCCCAATCTCTTCGATTAAGTCCATTTCAATCGCCATATCAAAACGGAATGAAGGTGCGGTAACTAACCAACCACTATCATTCACTTCAATCGTGAAGCCCAGGCCTGTAAAGATTTGTTCAACTTGTTTATCTGCAACCTCAACACCTAAACGGTTGGCAATCGTTTCACGACGTAATTGAATTTTGGCAATTTCTGGTAAGTTATCTTCAGAAATAATCGATGTAAATGTAGAAACCACACCACCAGCAATCTCAGTAAATAACTGCAATGCTCTATTTAAAGCACGCTCTGGTAACATAGGATCTACACCACGTTCAAAACGCATGGAAGAATCAGTATGAAGACCATATTGACGTGCTTTACCGGTAATCGCTAAACGTGAAAAATGGGCACATTCAAAGAATATTTGGCTTGTTGAATCGGTTACAGACGTAGATAAACCGCCCATAATACCTGCCAGAGCAATTGCACCGTTGTCGTCGGCAATAACCAGCGTATTATCAGCAAGTGTAATCTCTTTTTCATCAAGAGTGGTTAACTGCTCACCTGCTTTAGCCATACGCACTTGCACATCACCTTTGAGCTTATCTAAGTCAAACGCATGCATAGGTTGCCCGAGCTCTAAAAGCACGTAGTTAGTAATATCAACCACCAAGCTTAAAGAGCGTAAACCTGAACGCTGTAATTTTTGTACCATCCAAGCAGGTGTTTTGGCATTATTATCAAAGTTCGTTACCATACAACCTAAATATTTAGGACAAGCTTGCGGTTCTGAAACAACAACCTTTTGAGTGCAAGCCACCGTTCCAGCCATATCTTTATCTTCAAAAGGTTGAGTGAACTGGGCACCACTAATGGCGTGAACGTCACGCGCTAAGCCTAAAACACTAAAACAGTCTGCACGGTTAGGCGTTAAGTCAACATCGATAGAGCTATCATTCAAGTCAAGATATTCACGAATATCCATACCGATAGGTGCATCGGTTGGTAAAACATGTAAACCGTCTACACCGTCATCTGGTAGACCGATTTCTGTCGCACCACATAACATACCATGAGAAGGCACGCCACGAAGTTTGGCTTTTTTAATTTTGAAGTCACCAGGAAGAACCGCACCCACTTTGGCACAACAGGCTTTCATTCCAGCTACTACATTTTTAGCACCACAAACGATTTGTACGGGTTCTTCATCCCCCACATCAACTTGGGTAACATTTAATTTATCTGCATCAGGGTGCTTTTCTACTGAAAGAACATGTCCAACCACCACATTGGTAAATTGACCTGCAACAGGCTCAACATCATCAACTTCCAGGCCTGCTAAACTTAATTCTTCAGATAATGTATTGGTATCCCAGTTAGGATTTGTCCACTCTCTTAACCAATTTTCACTAAATTTCATATTCTATTCTCTAACCCTAATTTAACCAGGCCTGGTTATTTAAATTGCTGTAAAAAACGTAAATCGTTTTCAAAGAATTGACGTAAATCTTTTACGTTATAGCGAAGCATCGCTAATCGTTCAACACCTAAACCAAATGCCAAACCAGTATATTCTTCTGGATCAATACCCACGTTTTTCAACACATTTGGATGAACCATGCCACAGCCCAATACTTCGATCCAACGGCCATCACCAAACAGATCGGTAGCAATATCTACTTCTGCTGAAGGCTCAGTAAACGGAAAATAAGAAGGTCTAAAACGAGTTTTTAAGTTTTCGTCTTCAAAGAACTGACGTAAAAACTCAATCAATAGAGCACGTAGTTGTGCAAAACTGGCGTTTTTCTCAATAATCAGACCTTCAACCTGGTGAAACATTGGCGTATGAGTTTGGTCAGAGTCACAACGGTAAACACGCCCAGGAGCGATTATACGTAATGGTGGCTGTTTGTTTTCCATAGTACGAATTTGCACACCCGATGTATGCGTTCTTAAAACGGTATTTTCATTAATATAGAACGTATCATGCATAGCACGGGCAGGGTGTGTTTCAGGGATATTTAACGCTTCAAAGTTATGCCAATCATCTTCAATTTCAGGCCCAGTTTCTACATCAAAACCAGCGTTTGAGAACAAGGTTTCAATACGATGAAGAGTACGTGTAACAGGATGCAGACTCCCTACATCTGCATCACGTCCAGGTAGGGTAATGTCGATGGTTTCTTCTGCAAGCTTTTGAGCCAGCTTAGCATCATCAAGCTCTTTCTTTTTAGCGTTTAACAAGCTTTGTACGACTTGTTTTGCTTCATTAATGACCTGGCCAGCTTTAGGGCGCTCTTCTGCAGAAAGCTTACCTAATGTTTTCATTAGCTCAGTAAAATCCCCTTTTTTACCCAGGAATTGAACTCGTAGTTCGTCTAATTTTGATAATTCTGTTACTTCAGCAACCGCTGCTTGCGCTTGTGAAACAATATTTTGAAGTCGTTCTTGCATTTAATAAATGTCCTAAACGGTATTAATATGGTTTGAAATGGTTATGAAACATTGCACTGTGAGTCACTAAGCTTCTCCCAGTGAAATCTTGCATAGCCATTAAATTGAATCTTGCAAATTGCAATTTTAATGAAAAAAATAGGGGACTATAAAGTCCCCTATTTAAAAACTAGGTCACCCTAGTAGCACTAATTACGCTAAAGCAGCTTTTGCTTTTTCAGCGATAGCAGTGAATGCGGCTGCATCATGAACTGCGATGTCAGCAAGAACCTTACGGTCAACTGCAACACCTGCTTTGTTCAAACCGTTAATGAAACGGCTATATGTCATATCGTTCATACGAGCTGCTGCGTTGATACGCGCAATCCATAAACGACGGAACTGACGTTTTTTAGTACGACGGTCACGGTATGCATATTGACCAGCTTTAATTACTGCTTGTTTAGCAACACGAAAAACTTTACTACGAGCTCCGTAATAACCTTTTGCTGCTTTTAATACTTTGTTGTGTCTACGGCGTGCGATGACACCTCTTTTAACTCTTGCCATTGTTTCAAATCTCCAATTAAGCGAACGGTAACATGCGGCGAACCATCGCTACATCGTGATCGTGAATCATACTTCCAGAACGAAGTTGACGCTTACGCTTGGTAGACTTCTTAGTCAAAATATGACGTAAGTGAGACTGTTTACATTTGAAACGACCTGAGCCAGTTTTCGAGAAGCGCTTTTTAGCACTACTATTTGTTTTCATCTTTGGCATTGAATGAAACTCCGCATTTAAGTGTTACTCAATAAATTGAGCCACTTTCAGTTTTAAATTAAACCTTATGTAATAAAACATGAGATTTATTCTCGGCACAACGAACAGCACTGAGGGAGCTGCACCAGAAATTTACCTAGTTATTAAATAAACAAGGTAAACCCCAGCTGTTGTATTGCAATTTAATTATTTTAAAAAATATTAAAATTAATTAGCTTGCTTTTTCTTTGTTGGAGCGACCATCATTTGCATTTGACGACCTTCCATTTTAGGCATTTGTTCAACGGTAGCAACCTCTTGAATATCATCCCTAATACGTTCCAACATTTTAAGTCCCAGTTCCTTATGGGTGATTTCACGGCCACGGAACCAAATAGTTACCTTGACGCGATCACCGTTATCTAGGAATTTCACCAGGTTGCGTAGTTTTACCTGATAATCTCCCTCCTCAGTTCCTGGGCGAAACTTAACCTCTTTAACCTGGACTTGCTTCTGCTTTTTCTTAGCTTCATGCTGCTTTTTTTGCTGCTGGTAAAGATATTTACCATAGTCCATGATCTTACAAACTGGAGGATTTGCTTTCGCAGTAATCTCAACCAAATCTAACCCAGCTTCTGCCGCTTGTGCTAAGGCATCCTGAATGGATACCACACCCGCTTGCTCACCTTCAGCATCGATTAAACGCACTTCTGGTGTTGCAGTAATTGCCTTGTTGATTCTATCTTTTGGTGCTTCTGGTTGTTGCGGTCTTCCACGACCACCTCTTCTGATTGCGATAGCAATATCCTCCAATTAATTAAATTCTTTTTTGCTTGCTCTTAACAAGCATAACCATTTGCTATTCTTGTGTTTCGACAACACGTCCTAAATTAGCTATATCGTTATTAAATAGTTCTACAAGTTGTTCAAAGCTAAATGAACCTAGGTTTTGACCGTTTCTTGCACGAACATTGACACTGCCCTCTTCCATCTCTTGATCACCTACAACCAAGATATATGGAACACGTTGCATTGTGTGTTCGCGAATTTTAAACCCAACCTTCTCATTTCTCAAGTCCGAATCGACTCTAAACCCATGTTTTTTCAATTTTTTAGTCATTTCGACCACATATTCATTGTGGACTTCTGAAATTGGCGCCATTACAGCTTGAACTGGAGCCAACCAAGTTGGGAAACGACCTTCGTAATGTTCAATCAAAATACCCACAAAACGCTCTAGTGAACCTAAGATGGCACGGTGAATCATGACAGGATGGTGTTTTTCATTATCTTGACCAACATAAACCGCATTCAAGCGTTCAGCTTGGGTCATTGAGAAATCAAGCTGAATGGTACCACACTGCCATACACGTCCAATACAGTCTTTTAATTGAAACTCAATTTTAGGGCCATAAAATGCACCTTCGCCTGGCTGTAATTTGTAATCTAAACCTGCATCTTTTAACGTTGCTTCTAGTGCAGATTCGGCTAAATCCCAAACATCATCCGCACCTACACGCTGTTCTGGACGAGTTGAAAACTTTACTGCAATATTGTCAAAACCAAAATCCGCATAGGTTTCAAATACTAAATCAATACAAGCTTGTACTTCTTCTTTAATCTGTTCTTCTGTACAGAAAATATGTGCATCATCTTGGGTAAATGAACGAACGCGCATCAAACCATGCAATGTTCCAGATGGTTCATTACGATGTACCGTACCAAATTCAGCAATACGGATAGGTAAATCACGGTAACTGGTTAAATGACGGTTATAAACCTGAATATGCCCTGGGCAGTTCATTGGTTTAACCGCGTAATCTCGGTTATCCGTCTCGGTAGTGAACATATTGTCTTTAAATTTATCCCAGTGCCCTGACTTCTCCCATAAAGAACGATCAAGAATCAGTGGTGTGCGAATTTCATCATAATCATTCGCTACTAACTGACCACGCATATACTCTTCTACAATGCGGTATAAAGTCATTCCTTTAGGGTGCCAAAATGCCATACCAGGTGCTAAATCTTCAACGTGGAATAAATCAAGCGTTTTACCTAACTTACGGTGATCACGCTTTTCAGCCTCTTCCATCATATGTAAGTAATCTTTTAAAGATTGCTTATCTGGGAAAGCGACACCATAAATACGTTGTAACATTTTATTGTCTGAGTTACCGCGCCAGTATGCGCCTGCAACATGAGTGAGTTTTAATGCTTTAACAAAACTCATATTTGGCACATGTGGCCCAACACACATATCCACATACTCTTCGTGAAAATAAAAACCAAACTCTGTTTCATTCGGCAGATCACGAATCAATTCTAATTTGTACTCTTCACCACGAGACTCAAACGTTGCAACCGCTTCATCACGTGATAGCATTTTCTTAACAACAGGGTATTTTGTTTTAGCCAATTCCAACATACGCTTTTCAATTTTCTTTAAATCTTCTGGCGTAATTTTGTAATCCATATCAACGTCATAATAAAAACCATTCTCAATGACTGGGCCAATAGCCATTTTGACATCTGGATATAATTGTTTTAACGCATGGCCTAACAAATGAGCACATGAATGGCGCATAATATGTAGACCATCTTCATCTCGCATGGTAATAATTTCTAAACTTGCATCTTCAGAGATTAAATCACTCGCATCTTTAAGCTGACCATTAACACGCCCCGCTACCGTCGCTTTCGCCAGTCCCGTTCCAATGCTTTCAGCCACTTGCATAACTGATATAGCTTGATCAAACTCTTTAGTAGAACCGTCTGGTAACGTAATGATTGGCATAGATTTAGTCTCTTTGTCTGTAAAAATTACAAGGTTTAAAAATTAAGCCCGTTATTTTAGCATTTTCTTATACGCTTTATCTAGACTTTACATACACATAAAATAATTATGTATAACATTTGCTCCAAACAAAAAACCACCAGGCCTGGTGGTTTCTTTTTATACACGCTCAACTCGTTGAAAAAACGACTATAAACAGGATTATATTCCCATTTTTTCAGCCTCTGCATATGCCTGCTGTGCAAACTCATCATATTTATCTATAGAAAGGTCAAAATAAGCCAAGGCATCCAATAACTTTTTAGAAGGCATCTCTCTCTCTTCATCGGTGATATCTGCAATGCCATTATCAATACCAAGTCTAAAAACCGCTTGTTCTGCTAAGAATGTTAAATAAGCGTAAGACTGACAGCTTTCCTCCGCTTTCTCTGGATTGTGATGAAATGCCACTCCGATAATGGTTTCTTTAGAGAAATTCCATTGTTGTAACAAGCGAGCACTCATCAAAGCGTGATAAGTACCAAAAACTTTATTTTCGGCTAATGCTAATTTAGAAATATCATAATCTGTTAGTTTAATCACTTCCAAGTACTTTTCTCTGTCCTCAGTGGCCAATAAATACACACCAATATCACGCATTAAAGCCGCTAAAAAAGCCTCTCCTGAATCAAGCCCGAAAAATATTGCCATCTTCTGAGCGACCAATGCTGATAAAAAGGCATGTTTCAAAAAGAACGCATCACTAAACGGTGGTTTACGTCTAAAAGAGGTTTGATAGTGTATTAAATGTGCAATCAAACGCATCTCTTTTAAACCAATAATGGTCACGGCATCCGCTAAATCATTGACCTCATTCCCTGTCATATACTTAGCGCTATTGGCCATTTTTATTAGACCTGCCACTAATCGAGGGTCTTGTGCAATTAACTGAACAATATTCTCCATCGGCAAGTTTTCATTCTCATTTAATGCCTGCTCTAGTCGCATAAGAGCATCAGGAAAATATGGCAACTCATCCAACGACTTTAAGCGCTCCATAATCTCTTTACTGATATTTGGTTTTACATCTTCAGCCATCCAAAAACCCTTTAGTTAAATACAACCTACACACTTTTTATTAAAAATAAGACCTATCCTAAGCCATTTCCATTTTATACAAATTTCAGGTACAATCCGCACAAATTTTAAAACATAAGCGTTAACACTAAGGCTTTAAATACTAAAGCTTTAGTTTGCCAGGGGTGGTCAATTAAGACCTGAGATTTCGAGACACTGAAAGACCCTTTGAACCTGATCCAGATAATACTGGCGTAGGAACGGCACACACGATCAATTTGTTAAAAATAAGCTGGGATTCTGACTGCAATCAGAAACCCTTGCACTCTATTTTTTCCATCACCTCATGTGTTCTTATTCCTCGTCAAAAGGAAAGACCATGACCAATAAATTAACACCCATCTCATTGGCTGTTTTAACCGCACTTTCAGCAAGCCCTGTTTTTTCAGAAGAACTTGCCCCTGTTATAGTGAGTGCCGATTTACGTGAAACCACTGAACAAGACATCCCTGCAAGTGTAGATATAAAAACCCAAGCAGAACTACAAGATCAAGGTGCTACACACTTTGATGATGTTTTATTAAAAACACCTAATGTTAACTTCTCAGGCCAAAGCTCTCGGGCTCGTCATATTCAAATTCGAGGAATGGGTGAACGTGATGAATATACTGGTGCACCCAATTCAAGCGTAGGTTTTGCGATTGACGATATCGATTTCAGCGGAATAGGCATGACGGGCAATTTATTTGATGTTAAACAGGTAGAAGTTTTACGTGGGCCGCAAAATACCCGTTACGGTCAAAGTGCCATTGGTGGTTTAATTAATATCAAAACCAATGACCCTACTCCTTATGAAGAAGGTATGGCTGAAATTTCACTGGGCGAAGACAATCTACAAGAACTAGGCATTATGACAAGTGGCCCAATCAATTCAAAAGAAAATGCACCACAATACCGTCTAGCTATCTTTAATCACAGTAGCGATGGTTTTCGTACAAACGAAACCTTAGATAGAACAGATACCAATGGTCGTGATGAACTCACTTTACGCGGCAAAATGCGTTTTTTCCCAGACTCGGATACGACTGTAGATATCACTGTATTACATGCTGATTTAAATAATGGGTATGATGCGTGGTCTCGTGATAACTCTTTCACAACATTGTCAGACCAACCTGGTAAAGATTCCCAACTTTCAAATGCTGGTTCTTTAAAACTTGAGTCAAAGGCAAATCCAAACTTTATATTTACCAGTAATACGGGGCTTGCCAACTCTGACATGCTTTACAGCTATGATGAAGACTGGATGGCCGACACTTCAAGCTACGATGAAGGAACATATAAAAATAGTAAACATCGAAGAAGTTTTACTCAAGATTTACGATTAATTTCTACTGAAAACTCTAAAATTTTCAACCAATCAACCGACTGGCTTATTGGAGCTTACTTCTCTCATTTAGAAGAGGAAAACTCGTTTAAAGAAAGGTACTACTCTTTAGCCTATGCAGAAACATACAATACTGATGCGAAAAGCGATTTTATTCACAATAAAGTCGCCGTTTATGGTCAGTTAGATCAAGCAATAAATCAAAAGACCAAACTAACATACAGTCTAAGGGTAGAAAGAAACATTCAAGATTTTAATGAACAAAAAGAGCTTACAGGAACCTATCCTGCTAGCTTACCCTTTTCAACTAATACAGACGAAACACTCTGGGGTGGTTCAATTCACTACTCTTATAAATATAATGACCAACATACTGCATTTGCTGGTGTAACAAGAGGTTACAAAGCAGGTGGGTTTAAAACAGGTACAGGTGGTCAAGGGGATAATACTGAATTCCATTCTGAAACCTTATTTAATTATGAGATAGGCTTAAAATCTGTTTATTCGAAATACAACCTAACAACATCAACCAACTTTTTTTACATGGATAGATACAATCCACAATTTGATGGTTACATTTACGAAAATGGCATCTATACTTTTTTCACTGAAAACCTTGACAATGCCACTAACTACGGACTTGAGTCAGAGTTTAACTGGCAAGCAACCCCACACTTCAATCTATATGGCAGCGTTGGGTTAATTCAGACCGATGTCAATGGAACACCCGTGAGTGCCGACTTTGAAGTTTCAGATCGAGAGCAGGCACACGCTCCAAACTACCAAATAAATTTTGGCGCAAAGTATAGAAATACAAACGGCATGTATATTCAGGCTGACATTACTGCTGTTGATAAATTCTATTTTGACAATGTACACAGTGTTGAATCAAACTCTTACCATCTAGTTAATGCCCGCTTAGGTTATGAAAACAAAGACTATGAAGTCTATTTATGGGGTAAAAACCTAATGGATGAACGTTATGCAACTAGAGGTTTCGAAAATTTCTTTGGTGCACCAAATGTTGACAGCTTTATTAAACTTGGCGACCCTCGTCAAATTGGTATTACTGGTAGAGTTTATTTTTAATAAACCGTTTAAAGTTAAGGGCTCATAATGAGCCTTTTTTTGGAGTCTGCATAAATGAAAATTTCCGTTGATATAAGCCTCTACCCTTTACAAGAAAACTACAGAGAAGCGATCAAGATATTTATTCATCAAATTGAACAGATGCCTAATGTAGAGTTAACCGCCAATTCAATGAGTACAACTCTGTTTGGCGATTACACTGACATTATGCCATTCTTAAAACAAGCCATGCTGACAACGCTCAACGAGATACCAGAAAGTGTATTTGTTGTTAAGCTCTCTGGTGGCTGTCATTAAAACTGTTGTTAAATAAACGTATTAAAGAGAATATTATGCCTAAAATCCAAGGATATGAATCCCATGCAGTAGAGTATGACCAGTGGTTTACTGAAAACCCTGAAATACGTAACGCGGAAATTAAAGCTATTAAAACCCTACAGCCATTGGGAAAAGGTATTGAAATTGGTGCTGGAAGTGGTCAATTTACTCTTCCTTTACAAATAGATACAGGTATTGAACCATCACCAGCAATGCGTAATTTAGCCAAAGCTAAAGGGATAGATTTAATTGATGGTGTTGCTGAAAACCTGCCAATAGAAGACGGGCAATATGACTTTGCCATTTTTATTACCTCAACTTGCTTTTTAGATAGTCCATTAAAAGCTTATCAAGAAGCGGCACGAGTAACCAAAGATAACGGCAAAATCATTATTGCCTTTTTAGAAAAAAACTCTGAACTGGGCAAAGTTTATGAAGAACATAAAGCAGACAGCCCTTTTTATTGTGATGCCACATTTTATAGCTATGCCGATATTGAATCTCTTTTAAGCCAAGCAGGTTATAAAAACTTCAAGAGCATGCAAACCGTATTGCCTGAAAATGAATCACAAAAAACAAATGATGTTTTAGCTGGCCATGACCAAGGCGCGTTTGTAGTAATCTCTGCCGAAAAATAAGGAATAAAAAATGAAAGTCTCTGTCGAAATTAGCATGTACCCATTACAAGAAGAGTACTGCCAGCCAATTATTGATTTTATTGACCGCCTCGAACAACAAGCTAACGTTAGTATTCAACGTAATAGCATGTCTACACATATCTATGGTAATTATCACGATGTAATGAATACTCTGGATTCAGAAATGCTTAAGGTGCTTGAACAAATTCCTGAAACGGTCTTTGTCATCAAATTAATTGGTACTGACCGTGAAAAAGCAGTGATTAACGCTTGTGAGTAATGAATTATTAAATGCTATTTTACAAGCATTTTTAGCCCAATCCGGCTGGGAATGGTTGGCTGCAAGTTTGGGAATTCTCTATGTTATTCTTGCCGCCAAAGAATCTGTTTGGTGCTGGCCTGCGGCCTTTATTAGTACATTAATTTATACCGCGTTATTTTGGGAAGGACAACTCCCCATGCAAGCGCTTTTAAACTTTTACTATATGGGGATGGCGATTTATGGCTTTTTTCTTTGGAAAAAACAGTCTTCAGATAATAACTCAGTAAACATTAGCTCACGCTCATTTAAGTTCCATGCCACTTATATCTTAGCAGGCCTGGTAATTACTTTAATAATTGGTTTTTATCTAGCAAGCATTCCAGAAACTCGCTTTCCTTACTTAGACGCTCTTGTAATGGTATTTTCCATTATGACAACCGTCTTAATGGCGAGAAAAGTGATAGAGAACTGGCTTTACTGGATAGTTATTGATTCCTTTGCCATTGCACTATATTGGCAGACGGGATTTTATGTCACTATCGTCATGTTTTTGGTTTACTTAGTTTTGGCAGTGTATGGCTACAGTAATTGGTTAAAACTAAAAACACCTTTGGTTAAAGATTAAAAAAGCCAAATCAGCCAGTGAACAACTCTGGCTGATTCATCCACTTTTCAAAATCTGTCTCTCCCAACGCATTCATTAAATAAAACAATACTCGGTAAACATATCTCTGCTCTTCTATTAGTTGTATTCTTTGACCTGTAATAGAAACGTATTTACTGCAAAACACCTGCGCTTGCTCAGCCGTTAATAGATATTCAAGAATTACGAAATCCAATTCTATGGGTGCAAAAACATAAGCATCTAAATCAAATACACCAACTAACTGTCCATCCTGAATTGCAAACTGATCCCAACGCAAATCCATCATTACAGGCACTATTTTATGAAGACTAACCGCTTGTATCCAATCTAGAGCCTTATCAATATAACCAGAATTCAAGTCTAAATGCTTGGAAAGCGTAGTAATAGTTAGGGCAACTCTTTCTCGCCAGAACACTGCCTTATTCAAATTCGGATTGGATAAATTCGATTTGGTTGAAAAAGGCGCTATCACCCCAACTTCATCAATTTCCTGTCTATGCAGGCTAGCCAAGTGATGAGCAAATTTTTCTATATTTTGACTATTAATATCATTATCAGACATACTCACGGCATCTATTTTTTCAAGCACAATTGCACAGTTAGAACCTCCATTAAGAGTGTCATAAATTTGGGGTATTTTTAAAGCGGAGTGCTGTGAAAGGTATTCATAACTGTAAGCAGAATTCAGATAAGATTGGGTTAAGGTCAAACCAAAAAGGAATTCCATCGCTTGCCAAAAAGGAGTTTTGCCCTCTAAAGATTCTTTATTGTGGCTTTTTAGGATGAATTCGGGATAGGGAAATACACTAATTTTAGATTCCGCACAAACAATCTCCCACACCTCAGAACTGCTATCATCAAACAGGCCTGGTAATAAATTAACTGATAAAACCGCTGAATACTTTTGGAGTTCACCCACACCATAGCTTGAAAATGGCTTTTTTTGTAAAAAAGGATTAATTAATTGCCTGGCCGCCAAAAATAAGCCCTCTATTGATTTTAAATTGAAAAAGCATTACTAGATTATAAAGAATAATCGCTTTTTTGGGATAGAAACAAACAAAGCATTTATAAAACTCGACGAATTAGATATAATCGTTCGACTTTAATTTTGTGGCTCGGCCAAATACATCGACCACACAATCTTCAAGAATATAAAAGCATTAAAAGGATAAAACATGAATCTAGATCAAGCGCGCTTTTACATGGTAGAACAGCAAATCCGCCCTTGGGATGTTTTAGACCCCAAAATTCTAGATTTATTAATGGATCTTCCACGCCATTTATTTGTTGAATCTGGTAACGAAGAATTAGCTTATTCGGATATTGAATTACCAATTGGTCAAAACCAAACCATGATGGCGCCTAAAATTGAAGGACGCTTGTTGCAGGCTTTAGACATTGATGACAGTGATACCATTCTTGAAATCGGAACTGGCTCAGGCTACTTAACAGCTCTTATGGCAAACCTTGGTAAGTCTGTAACCACCGTTGAAATTCACCCTGACATTCAAGCTATTGCCAAGACTCGTTTAGCAAGTTACAAAAATATTGATTTTCAAGAAGGTGATGGCTCTGACAACTGGAATGACGGTAAAGATTACGATGTTATCGTATTAACAGGTTCTGTTACAGAAGTTCCACAAAACTATAAAGAAAAACTCAACTTGGGTGGTCGTTTAGTTGTCATCTCTGGCAATTCACCAGCTATGACAGCTCAAACCATCACGCGTATTAGTAATCAAGAATGGGAAACAGAAACGCTTTTTGAAACAGATTTAGCGGCACTGATTACTTCAAAACCCAAAAGCTCATTTACTTTCTAACCCTCTTCTCATTATTCAAAAAAATCTTTAGCCACAACCACCTGTTGGCTAAAGGCATATACCACTCTTACTAAACACCTTTTTCCAAAACTTCACTTTCTAAGTAATCTAGCTTAGAATGATTTTTAAAACTTAATCAACATGTAACAGACATGTCATAAGTTTTTTTATACCCTCATTGATAAAACATTTTGAATTTATTTAAAACCGTTTAAACCCTAGAATAGCACTACGACATAAGTTTACCTTATGCTATATAAACCCTATTAATAATAAGGAAATTCACATGGATTTGATTAGCCTTTATCCTACGTGGTTTGAACCTATGGTTGGTTCAGGCTGGGTAGTTGCGCTGATTGCGACTTTCCACGTACTTGCTTCTCACACATCAGTGGGTGCAGCTATGTTATTCGCATACCTTTCACATAAAGCTTACCGAGAAGATCGTGATGACCTTCTAGATTTCATTAAGAAATACGGTCTGTTCTTACTTGTCTTTACCTATGTTGCCGGATCCATTACTGGTCCAGGAATTTGGTACTCAACAACCGTTGCTAGTCCTAATGGTATTGGCGCACTGATTCACTCATTTGTATGGAAATGGGCAACTGAGTGGGTATTCTTCGTTATCGAAGTTGTTGGTGTTTACATGATTGTTTACCTAGTCGGAAAAGTGGATAAAAGAACCCACATGAAAATTTCTATCATTTTCGGTGTCGCTTCTTTTGCAACCCTTCTTATTATTGTAGGTATTCTGTCATTCATGATGCTTCCTGGTAAAGAAGTTTGGTTTGAAGAAGGTGGATATTTAAATGGTTTCTACGGAACTAACACCTTTATCCAAACAGGTATGCGTATTGCCTTTATGTTTACTATGACAGCCGTTGTAGGTGGAATCGTAGTAGCTGGCATTAAAGACCCTGCCTTCAAAAAAGAGATGGCACGCAAACTTGGCTGGTTAGGTATCGTTTCTACTATTATTGGAGCACTGATGTTCCAGTGGTATTTAACTTCTGTACCTGACCAAGCGTTATTGGTTATGGAAAACCGTTTACCAGCTTACTTTGAGCCAAGCATTATTGCCGTACTTTCTGGAACGCTAGCTTATTTTGTTATCACCATGCTACGCCCTCAAGTTCTTATTGAAGGTTTTGCAGGTGCAATGGCAGTTATTATTCTAGTTGCTGGTTTATGGCCTGAAGAGACGGCTCGTGAGTCTATGCGTAAACCTTATGTAGCAGGTCAGTATGTTTACTCTAACCAAGTAATTGGGCGTGACGTACCTGGTATGGATATTAAGTCTCAACTACCAACTATTGAAAAAGTCGGTATTTTAAAGGCGCACCCATTTACACCTGAACATTTGCAAACCGTGAGTGATACTAACAAAATCCAAGCGGGTGAATATATTGCAATGGTTTATTGTTCAAACTGCCACTCTCCTAGTGAGACAGGAATTCGTCCACTACATCGTTACTTCCCTGATGGTGTTACACAAGCACGTATGGAGAACTATGTTAAAGGGGTATTAACCACTGGTAACATCGCGTACATGCCTAAAATGCCTATGTTAGATTCAGAAGTAGAAGCTCTATCAGCCTACTTAGTAATGAATAACAACCAAGGTCAAGATGCTGTTGTAGCGGCAATTAAAGATGAAGTGAATAACCGCAATCGTGCATTAGCTGAAAAAAATGCCGCTGATAAAGTTGCCACTGCGACTATCTCACAGGAGGTGAAATAATGGATGCTTCTCAAGTAGCTCAAGTCACTGAGATGATGTATGCACTGCGTAATCCCGCAGGCATACCAACCTACCCAATTATTTTTATTGGACTAGGTGTATTAACTTTTGCCCTTCATATACTGTTTGTACAACTTATGCTGGGCACATCTGCCATTACTATTTTTGGCGCATTCAAAAATGACGATAAATGGCGCCGGTTAGCAGCAGCTATGCTGGAAATCTCAAAGGTTTCTGTTTCTGTTGCAATCGTTATTGGTGTTGCACCACTTCTGTTTGTGCAGGTTGTCTATGATCCACATTGGTATACATCAAACGTATTATCTGCTGTTTGGGTTATTGCTTTTATTGTCATTCTTATTTTTGCCTATTGGGCTATGTATGCCTACTACTTCATGAATAGCAAAGAGAAAGACAAAACGAAGCAACCAAAAGGTAGAGTTTGGATGTTGGTCAGCATTTCATTAATGCTAGTCGTTGGTTTTATTATGCACAGCTTAACCTCTCAAATCCTTCATCCTGAATTATGGAAAGAGTGGTATGTACAAAATGGTGTAATTGATTATTCAGGTTCTCAACTACACGCATATAACCTATGGCGTTTTGCATTCTTTATCAGTATGGCTATCCCTGTTACAGGTGGTATGTTAGTGACTTACCGTCGGTTTAAAATGGTTCGTGAAGATGCAGACCACGAATACCTAAACTGGGCTGCCGAAGTTGGTAAAAAATGGATTAAAGTCGGTTCTGTTATTGCAGCCGCTCTTTATGTTGCTTGGATGATAACTATTCCTGAAACAGCAGGTGATTTTGCTACCTCTTTCTGGGGCATTATTGGTGGTGTAATGGTTCTGTTCTATGCTATTTGGGCACAGGTTCGTTTACGTGGTGATGCTATGTTCTGTAGCTATATGGCTCTACCTATGGCATTAGTTATTGGTCTAGTGGTTGCCATCTCTCGTGAAATGTTACGTTATGGAATCTTAGATGGTTTCTTTGGCTATGACTTTATGGACTACAAAATTGTGATGGATTGGTATTCAACAGGCTTATTCTTCTTAACATTTGCAGTAGTGGGTGGCTCTGTTTTAGCTTACTTCTTAACAATAGCTTGGCAAGCTGGTCAAACAGTTGGTGTTTATACACCAAGCCCATTAGTTAATAGAATGGGAACGATTGCAATCTGGGTTGTTGCCATTTGGACAATTCAGTTCTTTGTAGTTGGTTTCTACATCTGGGCGAAATAGGAGAACAATATGAGAAATAAACTATTAATTGGCGCACTAATTAGCGCATCTACTATTGCTCTTACCCACCCTGCTTTAGCTGACGCCCAAAACCCAATTGCTTCGGGTGCAGCTATGGCATGGCAATGTGCTCCTTGCCATGGAACAAATGGTCAAGAATTTTTAGAAGCGATGCCACCACTAGCAGGCATGCCTGTAGAGCAATTTACAAAAGCAATGATTGCATACCGTGAAGGTACGCGACCTGCAATCATTATGGATCGTGTAGCACGCGGATTTACCGATGCTGAAATTGATGCCATGGCTGTTTGGTTTGAAAAACAACCCGTTAAGCAGTGGGAAAATACCAGCTTAAATGAAGCTCAGGAAATTAATAATAAAACTGAGACCCAAGCGACAGGAGGTCAAAAATGAGCCAACTAGAAAATAAAACATTTGATCAGAAAATTACTCGTCGTGATCTAATGAAAATCTTTGGCGCAACCGCCGTAGCAAGTACAGGTATTTTTGGGGCAAGCTCTAAAGCCTACGCTAAATCAGCTGCCCATGTTGTGGTTTTAGGTGGAGGTGTAGGTGGTTCTACCTTTGCCAAATACCTTCGATTTGCAGACCCTGATGTTAAAATTACTATTATTGAACAAGAGCCTGAATACATCACTTGTTTAAGAAGCAACGATGTTATTGTGGGTATGCACACATTAGATGAGCTGACTTTTAACCTTGACACCATTCGTACTAAATACAATATCAATGTTGTGATTGATAAAGTGATTGGTGCTGACTTCGACAAGAAAACAGTGACCACAGCAAAAGGTGACAGCTTCACTTATGACAAGCTTGTTGTTTCTCCAGGAATTGATTTTAAGTTTGAAGATTATGAAGGTTACGATGCCGAGTTAGCCGCGGGGGAATTTCCTCATGCTTACAAAGCAGGACCTCAAACGCTAAAATTAAGAGAACAATTGTTAGCTTTACCTAAAGGTGGAACAGCGATTATTGCACCACCTCAAAACCCTTTCCGCTGCCCTCCTGGGCCTTATGAAAGAGCGTCTTTCTTTGCTGAACATTTGAAGAAACACAACCCAACGGCTAAGTTAATTGTGTTAGACCCAAAAGACCGTTTCACCAAAGATGTCCCTTTCAAAAAAGCGTGGGAAAGACTTTATGGTTATAAAACCGACAACGCTTTAATCGAATGGGTATCAGGATCTGACGGTGGGCGTGTTGTTCGTTTAGATGCGGCTAACAAAATGGTTGAAACAGACGGCGGTGACTTTAAAGCGGACTTAATCAACATTATTCCAAACCAACGTGCAGGCGTATTGGCACAAAAATTAGGCTTAACCAATCAATCTGGCTGGTGCCCAATTAAGCGTAACACAATGGAATCTGAGATTCAGGAAGGTGTTTATGTATTAGGAGACAGCTCTATCGCTGATGCAATGCCTAAATCAGGTTATTCAGCTAACTCACAAGCTAAAGTATGCGCACAAGCCGTTGCCGATACCTTAAAAGGACAAACACCTGGCACAGCAATCTATTCAAACGTTTGTTATAGCCTTGCTGGCGAGAACTACGGCGTTTCTATTGCGGCTATTTATGAAGTCAAAGATGGATTAATTCAGCCTAAAGGTAAGTCTGCTGGTGTTTCAGAAATAACAGACAAACCAGCGCAACCCATACTTGAAGCCGTTTACCAAAAAAACTGGCAACGTGAATTCGTTAAAGATGTGTTCTCATAATTAAGGTAGATAAGATATGTTAAAACAAACTTTATTAACTGCTGCTTTAGTTGGAGTCACTCTGGCAAGCAGCGCCGCCCTTTCAGGTGGACATGGTGAAAAACCACACGCAACACCTTGGTCAAACTTTGCGCTAGAAAATACGCTAAAAGCAATGCCTCAGGGTGATGCAACTCGTGGTCAAGAAATTCATACTCAAATGATGTGTAATGCTTGTCATGGTGAAAAAGGTGAATCCCCTTCACGTAACTACGCCTCACTGAATGGTCAAACAGCAGAATATACCGCTAAGATGATGCTGGATTATCGTGATGGTCGCCGTTGGGAAAACTATAAACAAGCCAATATCATGGTTAAACTTGCTAAAGCAATGGACGTTCAGCAAATTGCCGATGTAGCGGCTTTTTATGCAAGCAATCCATCAACCGTTTGGGAAATCGAGGCTCAACCTGTTTCAGCCAAAATTGACCAACTTATTCGTAAGGGCGATGTAAGCCGAATGATTACTCCTTGTGCATCATGTCATGGAGCTCATGGAGAGGGTAAATCAATCACGCCTGCTATTGCTGGACAAGTACCAGAGTACTTCGTACGAACTATGAAGGCATATCAAGGTAAACATCGTAAAAATGATGTTAACGATGGTATGGGACAATTCACCCACGACTTAACTGACGAAGAAATCCAAGCGCTAGCGGATTACTACGCAACTTTAAGTAAATAAAAGGAGACCGTTATGACAGGTATTAAAGCCATTTTATGGGGTCTATTCTTAACCTTTGGCTCAATTGCACTTATGTGGTGGTTAAGCACCATCACGGTTGTTGCTGTTTAAGTTATCAACCCTTTAGACTCTCCTAAGTCACCTCTCAAGATTTATTTTGAGAGGTTCTTACTCATTTAAAATCATTCGTTTTGTGCATGAAGAAGTGTGCAAACCTAACTGTTTTAAACCCCACTAACCCAAACACAAGAATTTAATTATGAAAACCTTAAAAACACTTTCAATTTTAGAAGGAAGCTCACTGCTTTTACTTCTTTTTATTGCTGTACCCTTAAAACGCCTTAACGATATGCCTGAGGCGGTGAGTATCATTGGGCCAGTTCATGGTGGATTATTTATTATTTTTAACCTGTTTATTTTGTTTGCAATCTCAAAATTTAAACTTAAAAAGAAATATGCCGCTCTTGGTTTTATAGCTTCACTCATCCCTTTTGGTACCTTTATTTATAAGGCTAAAGTATTAAGTCGTAGAAGCGCATTTCGTTAATTTCTTTCTGTAGTACACAACCTTCTTCGTATAGAACTGGAGAGCATCATGTCACAAAGGTTACAAAATATCGCCTATTTTCCAGCCAGCTTTTTTGGCATGATTATGGGTTTAACAGGCCTGAGTATCGCCTTTATTGAGTTATCTAAAATATTCGCCAGCACTGCAACACTCATGAGTGTTTCACTCAATTTCACACTGTTTCTATTTATCATCTTAATGATGATGTACACCTTTAAAATTGTTAAATTTCCAAGGGAAGTCCTTGCTGAATTAAAACACCCTATCAAAATGAATTTTGTACCTGCCATAAGCATCAGTTTACTGCTATTAAGCATTGCATTTTATGCACTTGGCTATACTGAGCTTTCAAAATACACATGGATGATTGGTGCGGCTTTGCAGTTAAGCCTGACCTACTGGGTGTTATACAACTGGGTACACCAAGACTTCTTTACCCCAGAGCACTCAAATCCCGCTTGGTTTATCCCAATCGTAGGTAATATTGTTGTGCCCATTGTCGGCGTTCATCATGCACCAATAGAATTAAGTTGGTTTTTCTTTTCTGTTGGGATTATTTTTTGGGTAGTTGTTAAAGCGATTTTAATCAACAGAATCATCTTTCACACCCCTCTTCAAGAGAAACTGATTCCTACTCTATTTATTTTTATTGCGCCCCCAGCCGTTGGATTTATCTCTTATTTGGCACTAAACAACCAAGAAATCAATCAGTTTGCGATGGTTTTATTTTTCTTTGGTTTAGCCATGACACTTTTGATGCTCGTGTCAGCTGGTAAGTTTATGAAACTATCTTTTGCTTTATCTTGGTGGGCATTTACGTTTCCATTAGCGGCCATGGCTATTGCCAGTTACAAAATGGCACATCACACAAGCCATGATTTTTACCTTTACATTGCAATAGCCATTCATGCATTTCTATTTGTAATTGTTTTATTCTTTTTGATAAAAACTGCCAAAGCCGTCTATTTACAGCAAATATGTAATGACAAGCACTAATAAATTATTATGACTCAACTCAAACAAACACTGTTTACAACGAGTATGGAAGCCAGAGACCATGAATGTGACATTCAAGGTGTGGTCAATAATGCCCATTATCAACATTATTTTGAACACGCACGTCATCAGTTCCTACTTAAAAACGGCATAGACTTTGCCGAACTGGCTAAACAAAATATCAACTTAATGGTAAGCCATATCGAGATTAACTATAAATCATCATTAAAGGCGCATGATCGGTTTTATATTTCAGTTCAAGCCATTCAAGTATCCAAACTAAAGGTTCGTTTTGAACAAAAACTCTATTTAGAAAAGACTCAGCAACTAATGGCCATTGCCAATACAACCGTTGTACCCGTTGGAGCCTTTTCTAAACCGCTTAAAAACAGCCCTTTGCACACTTTATTCAGTTAGGAAGATATAAATGAAAATTGCAATTACCAGCCCAAATGCCAAAACCATTAGCGGCCATGCTGGAAAATGTCCTGGATATTTAATTTATGAAATTGATAGCAATCAAGACATTCAAAAAACACATATTAAATTAACCAAAGAACAGGTTCTCAAAAACCTCTCAGGCGCTCTCTCACTTAACACAGAGCATCCTCTCTACGGAATAGATACCTTTATCACCCAAAGCCTTGGGGAGGGTCTAAAAAACCGCCTAGCCCAAGATAACATTAAAGTTTATACCACCGAAAACAGTGACCCTGAAACGATTATTCAATCACTAATCAACTGATTTAACCGCCCCCCTTTTTTCATAAGTTACCAGGCCTGGTAAAATACAAAAACAGCAAATCAAAGACAATAAAAAACCCCGTAAATCAAACAATTTACAGGGTTTCAATAAACTCAACCTTTTTAGCGAGCGTTTTTGTCAAGGTCAAGACGGGTTCGAGCGAAGTTTACATTAAGTAAACGAGTTTGAATCCAACGCAGAGATTGGCAAAACAAGCCAACCTACCAGGCCTGGTAAAATACAAAAACAGCAAACCAAAGACAATAAAAAACCCCGTAAATCAAACAATTTACAGGGTTTTAATAAACTAAACCTTTTTAGCGAGCGTTTTTGTCAAGGTCAAGGCGGGTTCAAGCGAAGTTTACATTAAGTAAACGAGTTTGAATCCAACGCAGAGATTGGCAAAACAAGCCCACCAACCAGGCCTGGTAAAATACAAAAATAGCAAATCAAAGACAATAAAAAACCCCGTAAATCAAACAATTTACAGGGTTTCAATAAACTCAACCTTTTTAGCGAGCGTTTTTGTCAAGGTCAAGGCGGGTTCAAGCGAAGTTTACATTAAGTAAACGAGTTTGAATCCAACGCAGAGATTGGCAAAATAAGCCGCTAAAAAATTAGTTCTTTTCTTGGTCTACGATCTTATTCGACGCAATCCAAGGCATCATACCACGCAGTTTTTTACCAACTACTTCAATACCGTGCTCGGCGTTGTTACGACGTGCAGCCGTCATTGATGGGTAACCCGCTTGACCTTCAAGGATGAACTGCTTAGCGTATTCACCAGACTGGATGTTTCTTAGCGCCTGACGCATCGCTTCACGAGATTCAGCATTAATAACCTGTGGACCAGTTACATACTCACCATACTCAGCGTTGTTTGAGATTGAGTAGTTCATATCTGCGATACCACCTTCGAACATCAAGTCTACGATTAACTTAAGCTCGTGTAGACATTCGAAGTAAGCCATTTCTGGCTCGTATCCAGCTTCAACAAGCGTATCGAAACCAGCTTTAACAAGTTCAACAGCACCACCACAAAGAACCGCTTGTTCACCAAATAGGTCAGTTTCACATTCGTCACGGAAAGTTGTTTCGATGATACCAGTACGACCACCACCAACACCAGAAGCGTAAGATAGAGCAATCTCTTTTGCGTTACCAGAAGCATCTTGTTCGATAGCGATAAGGTCAGGAATACCACCACCACGAACGAATTCAGAACGTACAGTATGACCAGGTGCTTTTGGAGCGATCATGATGACGTCTAAATCTTTACGAGGAACGATTTGGTTATAGATAATTGCGAAACCGTGAGCAAATGCTAAAACAGCACCTTGCTTGATGTTAGGTTCAATCTCTTCTTTATAAAGAACAGACTGGAACTCATCTGGAGTAAGAATCATAACGACGTCAGCGTTAGCTACTGCAGTTGCTACGTCGGCAGTTTTTAGGCCGTAACCTTCAGCTTTAGCAATTGAAGAAGAGCCAGCGCGAAGACCAACTGTTACATCAACACCAGAATCTTGTAGGTTAGCTGCGTGAGCGTGACCTTGAGAACCAAAACCGATGATGGCAACTTTCTTACCTTGGATGATTGAAAGATCGCAGTCTTTATCGTAATAAACTTGCATTGTTATTATCCTTACTTTTAATGAACACCTTATTTGTAAGGCATTCGTTGTTACTAAAATATTTTTTAAATTGGTTAGTTAATAGCCACTTATTTATGCGGGCATTATCAACGACTTAACTATATGTGTAAACACTTTTCTCCACGCATGACACCAACTGTTCCAGAACGAATCGTTTCAAGAATCAATACTGGGTCAATCGCATCGATAAACGCATCTAATTTTTTAGACTCGCCAACCATTTGTACCGTGTATGTTGTTGAAGTAACATCAATGATGTCACCTCTAAAAATATCCGCTAAACGCTTATACTCTTCACGCATTTCACCCGTTGCGGATAGTTTGATTAACATCAGTTCACGCTCAATGTGTGTACCTTCTGTTAAGTCTAAAACCTTAACCACGTCAATTAGACGATTAAGGTGTTTAACAATCTGCTCAACTTGAGCAGATGTACCACTGGTAACAAGCGTTAAACGCGATAAAGAATCGTCTTCAGTAGGCGCTACCGTTAAGGCATGAATGTTATAGCCACGAGCTGAAAACAATCCTGCAACACGTGAAAGTGCCCCTGATTCATTTTCTATTAACATTGAAATAATATGTTTCATCGTCAGCCCCTATACCAAAATCATTTCATTAAGGCCTGCACCAGCAGGGATCATTGGGTAAACGTTTTCTTGTTGATCCGTTAGGATGTCTACAAAAACCAAACGGTCTTTATATTTATCAGAGAAAACTTCGTCTAATTGAGCATCCAATGTTTTTGGATCTTCAATACGTACACCAACGTGACCGTAAGACTCTGCCAACTTAACAAAATCAGGAAGCGATTCCATATAAGACATCGAGTAACGACGCTCATAAAAGAACTCTTGCCACTGACGAACCATGCCTAAGAAACCATTATTTAAACAGATGATTTTGACAGGTAAACCGTACTGTAAACAGGTTGAAAGCTCTTGAATATTCATTTGAATAGAACCTTCGCCTGTTACACAAACTACCGTAGCGTCTGGGTGTGCCATTTGCGCTCCCATTGCAGCGGGTAATCCAAAGCCCATTGTGCCTAAACCACCAGAGTTTAACCAACGACGCGGTTTATCAAACGGATAGTATTGCGCCGCATACATTTGGTGCTGACCAACGTCAGAGGCTACAAAAGCATCCCCTTTTGTTGCACGCCAAACTGACTCAACGGCCGCTTGAGGTTTGATTTTTGAACCCATAGTGTCATAACGTAAACACTTAGTTGCACGCCACTCTTCAATTTGAGTCCACCAATCTGCTAAAGCATCGGCATCTGATTTCAATTCTGTCTTATCTAAGATCGCATTCATTTCAGTCAGAACCTGTTTAACAGGCCCAACAATTGGAATATCAACCAAGACGTTTTTTGAGATAGACGCTGGGTCAATATCTACATGAATGATTTTTGCATCAGGACAGAACTTCTCTAGATTTCCCGTTACACGGTCATCAAAACGTGAACCAATCGCAATAATTACATCACTATGATGCATGGATAAGTTTGCTTCATAAGTACCATGCATACCCAACATACCAACAGACTGCTTATCAGATGCTGGGAAAGCACCTAAGCCCATCAGTGTTTGGGTAATAGGAAAACCTAACTTGTGAGTCAGTTCTGTTAGCTCTGCTGAAGCATCACCTAAAATAACACCACCACCAGTATATAAAATTGGTCGTTTAGCCGAAAGCATCATTTCAACCGCTTTCTTAATTTGTCCACTATGACCCTTTGTTACAGGCAAATAGGAGCGCATATCAACTTCTTGTGGATACACATAGGAGCTTTTGGCGTTTTGGATATCTTTTGGAATGTCAATCACAACTGGACCAGGTCGGCCAGTTGTTGCTAAGTAAAACGCTTTTTTGAGCGTAATAGCAAGGTCATTAACATCCTTAACTAAGAAGTTGTGTTTTACGATAGGTCTTGTAATACCAACAGTATCAATTTCTTGAAAGGCATCTAAACCAATCAGAGCCGTAGGCACCTGACCAGTAATACATACCATTGGAATTGAATCCATATAAGCTGTTGCTATCCCTGTTACCGCATTGGTTGCGCCAGGGCCAGACGTTACAAGTACCACTCCTGGTTTGCCTGTAGAGCGTGCATAGCCATCTGCAGCATGCACTGCAGCTTGTTCGTGACGCACCAAAATATGATTTACTTTTTTAGCGTCCGTATCTAAGGCATCGTAGATAGGCAAAACTGCACCACCTGGATAACCCCATATATGCTCTACTCCCTCATCTTCTAGATAATTTACGAAGATTTGGGCACCAGTCATTTCCACAACATCGTCCTCTTAGTAATAATTTATTCCCTTTTCAACTGCAAAATCCTGTGTCGGAAACAGTTCAAAAAGAAACAAAGTAAAAATTAGTTAAATTCATCACAGATTTTCAAATGTGATAAGGGAAGGAATTATATAAGATTTTCTAATACTTTAGAACCTTAAGAGAGGCTTTTTTATCGATAAAATCGGTCAGAAATTGAACCATTAACCATGGATTTCAATAAAAGCCGTAGAAATAATGATTAATAGCATCAATAAAATTAATAGCGAGCGTTTTACAGTCTAGTTTTGATACTCTGGTAAAAACAAAAACTTTCGGTAATGTTGTAATTCATCAATCGACTCTAAAATATCCGCTAAAGCCAGGTGAGCACCATTTTTTTGATGTGATTGATACACTTTTGGCGCCCATCGTCTCGCCAGCTCTTTCAAGGTACTCACGTCTAAATTACGATAGTGAAAGAACGCCTCCAACACTGGCATTTGCTCCACCATAAAACGACGGTCTTGACAGATGCTATTACCGCACATCGGGGATTTACCGATGGGTACATATTTTTTTAGAAACTCAATCGTCAAAGCTTGAGCCTCATCCATCGTTACCGTACTTTGTTGAACACGTTTCGTTAAACCTGAATTACCGTGGTGTGTCGTACACCATTCATCCATTTTATCCAATTCAGCCTGCTCAGTCTGAATGGCTAAAACGGGACCTTCTGCCAATACATTCAAATCGCTATCGGTCACCAAGGTCGCAATTTCAATAATCTTATGCTCTTTAGGCTCCAAACCTGTCATTTCTAGATCTATCCAGATTAGATTTTTATCTGATTTCATACAAATTCTCTTTAAAATTAGAACCGTGTTACAGACTTACCAGGCCTGCTAAATAGTTGCTAACAACTCGATATTCATTACTTTTTAATCAACACCTATCGTGAAAACGGCTCATAACATACAATATGCGCTTATATTAACGTAGAATTTGTGCAGAAAACACTGAAACTCCAAATTTGAAAACGATAACTACACAGAATAAATAGGTTTTGTATGAACTGGATAACTCCACTTTTTTTAGGCGCATTATTGCTAAACCTCATAATTGAAGTTTGGCTTAACATCAAAAATCAATTTCATATTGGCAAACATCGTGACAATGTCCCAGAGGACTTTTCAGAAGTCGTCAGTTTAGAAGCTCATCAAAAAGCCGCCGATTACAGTCGTGCCAAATTACAACTTAGTCGCCTAGGGTTATTTTATGATGCGGGGATTTTATGGTTTATGACGCTAGGCGGTGGCTTTCAAGACATCTATTCACTTTGGCAACAAAGTGGCTTAGACACTCAATGGATTGAAGTCGGTTTTTTACTGTCAACCTTATGGGTTTTATCCATCTTACATCTACCTTTTGCCATTATGAGCACGTTTAAAATCGAAGCTGAGTTTGGCTTCAATAAAACCACTCCGATGAAATTTGTGAGTGACTTGTTTAAACAGTGGCTCCTGATTCTCGCTTTAGGGCTACCGCTGATTTGGGTGATTTTAAGCATTATGACTCAATTTTTTGACCAGGCCTGGTGGTTTTATACTTGGGTCGTTTGGATGAGTTTTCAGTTAATCATTATGTGGGCTTACCCAAAATGGATTGCCCCTATTTTCAATAAATTTACCCCGCTTGAAGATGAGGAGATGAAAACTCGCATAACCAACCTACTGGAACGTACTGGTTTTGAATCGAACGGTATTTTTGTGATGGATGGTTCTTCACGTTCTGGTCATGGTAATGCGTACTTTACTGGCATGGGCAAAAACAAACGTATTGTCTTTTTTGACACCTTGTTAGAAAAACTCTCTCCAGAAGAGGTTGAGGCGGTTTTAGCACATGAATTAGGCCACTTTAAACATGGCCATATTCGCAAACGTTTAATTGAAGGTACGGTATATAGTTTAATTGGCTTAGCTCTATTAGGCTGGTTAATTCAAATGCCACAATTCTATACAGGCCTGGGTATGCAAGATCAATCACCTGCCATTGCACTATTATTGTTTATGACAGCCATCCCAGTGATGTTCTTTTTTATGGGGCCAATTAGTGCCATGAAAAGTCGTAAACATGAATTTGAAGCGGACGCCTTTGCAGCAGAACACGTAGGTGCTGAACACTTGATTTCAGCACTGTTAAAGATGTACCGCGATAACGCTAGCACTTTAACACCAGATCCGCTGTTTTCAGCTTATCATGACAGTCACCCACCAGCTAAGATTCGTATTGAACACTTAAAATCCTTAGCGGATAAATAGCTAATAGATAGCTAATTAACCGCGAACCAATAACGAACAAACTTGAAAAGTTGAACTTAACCCAAATATAGAATATTTAGAATTTTTATAACCCATATAATTTTAGGATAAAAACGATGAGCGATACTTCACCTTTAGTCCAAGAACTTTTAAACCAACAATGCATAGACATTCCTAAAGGCAGCAAACCGATTATTATTCCCACCATTGAGAGTAATTTAAGCCATCTTGATGGCTGGGATGCTCCGTTAAACTATGCCTCTATCTCTAAAACGTTTCAGTTTAAAAACTACCATCAAACCATTGCGTTTGTTAATGCGGTGACTTGGTTAGCAAATAAAGAAGACCATCACCCAAAAATTTGTTTTGACTACAATTCATGTGAGATTACATTAACCACGCATAATGCAAAAGGGCTAACTATGAACGACATGATATTAGCCGCTAAAATTAATGCATTGTTAGACTAAACCCTATCCATATCAATAACTGGTAACCCTAAATAGAATGGCCAAACGTAAGCTTTCACACCAACAAAAACGCCGAGTGCAAAAGAAAAACAGTACTCAAACCGTTGCTCAAGCCAATATTGAGAATGGTTCTCTAGGTGCAGAACAACCAGGCCTGGTCATTACCAGCTTTGGCAAACGTGTACTGGTAGAAGACATTCATGGTGAGAACCACAGCTGCGCGATTCGCCAACACTTAGGCAAACTGGTCGCAGGTGACCAAGTGGTTTGGCAAAGTGATATTGAAGCCAATACAGGTGTCGTGGTAAGGGTTCAGCCAAGAACACATGAACTTAGCAGGCCTGGTTTTAGAGGGCAAACTCGCATGATTGCCGCTAATATTGATTTTATTGGTATTGTAATGCCCGTTGTACCTGGGATTCATCCAGATATGATTGACCGCTATCTAATCGCAGCTAAGCAGCTCGATATTCCCGCCATTATTATTATCAATAAGGTCGATTTACTTGAGTCTGAAGACGATTGGGAAGCGATAGCTGAACTTCTTGAGCCTTATGATGCCCTGGAGATTGAACTTATTCCTGCGTCAACCGTTTCACAAGAAGGTTTACAGACCTTGCAAGATTTTATGGCCGATAAAAACAGTGTATTTGTCGGCCCATCAGGTGCAGGTAAATCCTCCCTCATCAATGCTTTAATACCCGATTTAGACATACGTGTTGGTCAACTATCTGAAGCCACTGGACTGGGAAAGCACACTACGACCAATAGTATTCTTTACCATTTAACCGTGCAAGATAACGACAGTCAGGAATTACGAACAACAGGAAACTTGATTGACTCACCTGGTGTTAGGCAATTTAGCCCAACGCCTTGTGATCTATCTGAACTTGAAAGTTACTATCCAGATTTTGCGCCATTTTTAGGCCAGTGTAAATACAACAATTGTACCCATTCAATTGAGCCAAATTGTGCCATAAAAATGGCTGTAGAAAACGATGACATTGCTTTAAGCCGCTATCAAAGTTTTCAACGTCTATTAGAAGAGTTTAAAACGGCAGAAACTGAAGCTGGTTTTTAATTAGTTAGAGGCTAGCCAAACAGATCCTGCGTAGATGAGTCCCATTGTTCCAAAGATGGCCGCCACCCAAAAAAGAAAAACCCAACCAATATGAATCGGTTTTCTAATTAACTTTAGCAAGAACCAGCTGATTACTGTTAACACCAGCGCAATGAGCCATAAGCGAATTAATACCATTATTTGTCTTTTCCTTTAAGTAATTAAGAACCTCATTATAGCGAATTCCATTTCTCTCCATGTTAAATGGAATCGTTTTTTCTGATTTTACCTAACAAATCGCACTGTCACCTATTTTGAAAATGAAGCTTCATCCAATAAATAAAATAGATTTTTTAAGGCTTATCACCTTTTATTACGTTTCTTGACAGAATTTCATTGAAAATTAAGGGTTACTCAAGTCTTCTTTCTTGACTAACCCCCCCTTTTCGTTTGTAATTGCACCCAGGGATAAAACCCGAACTTTTTTTAAAGTGCTTTAGGAGAGTACACGATGAAAAATACATTAATTGCACTAGCTGCGGCTGGTTTAGTTTCTTTTGGTGCAGCTGCTCAAGCTGGTGACGCAACTGCTGGTCAATCTGCATACGCAACTTGCGTAGGTTGTCACGGTGCTGCGGCTGAAGGTGGAGTTGGTCCTAAATTAGCTGGTCAAGCTCCAGCTGATGTTGTTGCTAAGCTTCAAGCTTACAAAGCAGGTGAACAAGTAGGTCCTATGACTTCTATGATGGCTCCAATGGCTGCTGGTCTTTCTGACGCAGACATGGAAAACATCGCTGCTTACGTTGCTGGTCTATAATTTTATAGATTAATACGTTGAAGAAACCGCCTACAGGTGAAATACCTTAGGCGGTTTTTTTATGCCTAAATTTTAATAATAGATGCGTTTAAAACGGAATCTTCACCCTTCTAGACTTGATTTAATCACTCTACCGCTATAAATTAACCCTTTAGGTATTAACATTTATTTTTAAAGAGAATTGATATGAAAAATTTACTGATTGCAACACTTTCAACAGGCTTACTACTTTCTGCAAATGCTCAAGCCGAAGCGCCAGCCGCCCCAGCTAAAGCAGCAATGTGTATTGGTTGTCACGGTGCAAATGGCAACAGCGTGGTACCTAACTTCCCTAAACTCGCTGGGCAACATGCAAGCTATACAGCTAAACAGTTAAAAGATTTTCGTGATGGTTTCCGTAAAGATGCAACCATGTCTACTTTTGCTAAGGGCTTAACAGATCAAGAAATTCAAGAATTAGCCGACTATTACGCAGCGCAATAAAGCTCTAATAGCAAAGCATCAACTTACCAGGCCTGGTAAGTTTGTTTATAAAACAAAAAGGCACATCAATTGATGTGCCTTTTTTATTAAGAAGATTTTAAAAATATTTTAAGAGAGTTTTAAAAGCCTTATAGGAGTACTTTCTCTACCCCCTCTTTTTCTAATCGATTAATAAATTGGGTTTTCCAACTATCTCCATAAAGATTTTTGGCCAATTCAACCACGATATAATCCGTTTTAAGGCCTGTTTCATCTTCATAACGGTTCAGCCCCTGCTGACATGCGGGACATGAGGTCAATAACTTCACCTCACCACCAATCGATTTATCGTGCCCAGTAAGTTCATTAATGCCATTAGTCAGTTCAATGCTTTTTCTAAAACGTAACTGTTCAGAAATATCGGGCCTTGCCGTCGCTAAAGTACCAGCTTCACTACAACAACGATCAGAGAGTAGCACCTCTTCTGTTTTCAGTAAATCTTTAACAACACTTGTGCCTTCCATTTTTTTCATAGGATCATGGCATGGCGCGTGATAGAGATACTTAACACCATTTGAGGAATCAACCGACATACCCTTTTCTGATAGATATTCATGGATGTCTAACAAACGACATCCTGGAAAAATGCGTTCAAATTCATATTTCAGAAGCTGATCCATACAGGTACCACAAGAAACAATGACTGTTTTAATATCTAAATAATTGAGTGTATTAGCAACACGGTGGAATAAAGCGCGGTTTTCTGCCGTAATTTGTGCACCTTTGTCCGCTTGACCAGCCGCTGTTTGAGGGTAACCACAACACAAGTAACCAGGTGGCAAAACGGTTTGTGCTCCTGACTCAGACAACATCGCAATGGTCGCTAGACCAATATCACTAAATAATCGCTCAGAACCACAGCCAGGAAAGTAAAATACCGCATCAGAATCATCATCCACTTTGCTCGGGTTACTAATAATAGGCACCATATTAGGTTCTTCTAACCCTAATAAACCGCGCATAGTTGACTGGTTAGGCCCTGTATTCAATGGTTTTCGAACAAAGTTAATCACCTGTTGTTGAACAGGAGCAATTGTGGTCGATTGAGGTGGAATATCTTTTGGCTTACCTAAAAAACCAAATGTTTTTGCAAACTTATAGCCTAAGGTTATAAAGTTAGCACTCCAACCAATCATGGTTTTTCTTAGCAATTTGATTGTCACAGGGTTCTTAGTATTTAAGAAGAACAACGCGGCTTTAACAGTAAGTGAAGAACGCTTTCTACCCATTTTGGTTAGAATATTTCGCATACGAATCGAAACATCACCAAAATCAATATTAACAGGGCAAGGCGCTTCACACTTGTGGCAAGTTGTACAATGGTCTGCGACATCATTCATGGCATCAAAATGCTGTAAAGAGATACCACGTCTTGTCTGTTCTTCATACATAAAGGCTTCAATGACCTGACCTGTAGCCAAAATTTTATTACGCGGTGAATACAGCAAATTCGCTCGTGGAATATGCGTCTGACAAACAGGCTTACATTTACCACATCGCAAACAGTCTTTAATGTCATTATTCAGCTCATCAAGCTCATTTGCCTCTAGGATAATTGCCTCTTGATTCACTAAACTTAACGATGGCGTATAAGCGTTATCTAGTCCTGAACCAGGCATTAACTTGCCTTTATTGAAGTAGCCATTTGGATCCACTTCATTTTTGTACTTAACAAAAGCCTCAATTTTAGAGTTTTCTAAATACTGAAATTTCGTTAAACCGATACCATGTTCACCAGAAATAACACCGCCCAATTGATGGGCTATATCCATAATACGATCAACTAACGATTCGGCTAAATGAACCATTTCGTAATTACCAGAATGTACTGGGATATTGGTATGAATATTTCCATCACCTGCGTGCATATGTAATGCAACAAAAAGACGTGCGGTACGAATCTCAGCATGAATTTTGTCTAAACGTTTGTGTAACGCTTCAAAATCATGGCCTAAGAAAGTTTGCTTTAAGAACTCTTTAACTTCTTTACGGTATGAGAGTACCGTCTCACGACGCAAGAAAAGGCTTGCTAAAGTATCACCGTCTCTCACATTACCGTGTGACTCTTTTGGCAAAAGGTCTAAACACTCACTAGCAGGACTATGCAGACGTTCTAACTTACCTAACCAACGAGCTTTAACGGTTTTGAAATGTTCAAGCGTCTCCTCAACCTTGCCTCTAAAGTACTTAGAAGGTCCAGAGATATCCTCAAAATCATCTTCTTGGCTAAACTCAGGAATATCGCCTTCAAAGTACTCAATGTAGGCATTAAGAATATCAACCTTATTCTTAATCGACATTTCAATATTGATTTTTTCAATTTCAATATTGTATTCATTCAAACGATCTAAAGGAATGACCACATCTTCGTTAATTTTAAAGGCATTAGTATGAGATGAAATAGCTGCAGTACGAGAGCGATCCAACCAAAAACGTTTACGTGCTTCGTCACTGACCGCAATAAACCCTTCGGCATTTCGTTTATTGGCAAGCGCCACAATCTCAGTACAGGTATTAGCGACTTCAAACCCATTTTCGCCACAAATATCAGCCAATAACAACATTTTTGGCAGCTCTTTACGGCTTGCTTTGGTATTGTACTTAACGGCCTTGATATAACGATCATCTAAATGTTCAAGCCCTGCAATCAGAATACCTTCTTTTTTCTTAGACTCAACGTAATCTAAAATTTCAACAATAGCAGGTACCGCGAGACTTAAATCCGTACCAAAAAATTCCAAACAAACGGTACGAGTATGGCTCGGCATGCGGTGCACAATAAAACGGCTTGAGGTAATCAGACCATCACACCCTTCTTTTTGAATACCTGGCAATCCACTCAAAAACTTATCTGTAACATCTTTACCCAGGCCTGCTTGTCTAAAACCTGAACCTGGAATCTCTAAACGCTCGGTTTCACCAATTTGCGTTTGACCATCTTTTTCAAATCTGCGGATATCGAAAATGACGGTTTTTTGATCTTGTAACTTACCTAAATTATGGTTGATACGCTCAACTTCTAACCATTTTGCATCAGGTGTCACCATTCTCCATGACGCTAGGTTATCCAAGGTAGTTCCCCATAAAACGGCTTTTTTACCACCCGCATTCATAGAGATATTGCCACCAATCGTTGAAGCATCTTGAGAGGTTGGATCTACGGCAAAAACATATCCAAAACGTTCAGCCTGTTCAGAGACTCTTCGAGTGACAACCCCTGCTCCCGTTCGAACAGTGGGGACTTTACCAATCATCGGTAATTCAACCTGCTCAACCAAACTCATAAACTCAAGTTTTTCAGTATTGATTACTGCAGTTGCTTCATGTAAAGGAATCGCTCCACCCGTATAACCAGTACCTCCACCACGCGGGATAATAGTTAGCTCAAGATCAATACATGCTTGAACCATCTCGATAGTTTCTTGCTCAGAATCTGGTGTTAGCACCACTAAAGGTAATTCTACACGCCAGTCAGTCGCATCCGTCGCATGAGATACACGGGCTAAACCACCAAAATCGATATTGTCTTCACGAGTACATTTTTTTAAACGTTTTAATACCTTATGACGCAATACCACTTGTTTTGGAAACCAAGCAGCAAACTCTTCTACCGCTTTGGCCGTAGAATTCAGCAGGTCAGCCGCCACTTCATTGCCATTCAAACGTTTTTCAACTTCTTTAAGACGGTGATGCAGCGCTTGAATTAACGCTTCACGACGTTTAGGATTTTGAATCAAATCATCTTGAATATAAGGGTTACGACTAATAACCCACATATCCCCTAAAACCTCAAAAAGCATGCGAGCTGATCGCCCTGTATTACGAGTTTGGCGTAACGACTCTATGGTTGTCCAACACGACTCCCCCAAAAACCTTAAAACAATCTCTTTATCAGAGAATGAGGTGTAGTTATAAGGGATTTCGCGAATACGTTTCGTCGGGTTTGGACTCATGGTATTAATTCAACTCTTAATGTTTTGGGGACTGAAAATGGTAACGCCTAAAATAGAAAATAGTATGGATAAACAATGAAATAGCCACTGTTTATCAATTTTAAATTTTTACTTAAGTACGACGTTTTTGAGTTTTTTTCTTTTTCTTAAGTTTCGCTTTCATATCAGATTTTTCTGATTTAGCAGACAAGCGAGAACTTAATTTATTTTTACGGCCTTCAAACGGGTTTTGCGTTACTTTGTATTCAACCGTAACCGGTGTACCAACCCATTTAAACGCCTTACGGAATACATTCACTAAATACTTAGTGTAAGCTGCGGGCAGTTTATCCACCTGAGTACCATGAACGATAACTCTTGGTGGGTTTAAACCGCCCAAATGAGCATAACGCAGTTTGACACGACGTCCTGAAATAAGTGGCGGTTGATGGTCAAGAACAGCTTGTTCCAACACTCGGTTTAAATCAGAGGTGGATACACGTTTAAAAGCAGCTAAATGAACCGCATCAATGGTTTTAAACAGATCACCAACACCTGTTCCATGAAGAGCGGAAATAAGATGTTGTTTTGCATAGTCCGCAAACTGAATACGGAAACTCAATTCATTCTTAACCCACTCTTTTTGCTCAGTAGATAAATTATCCCATTTATTTACGGCAATGACTAAGCCACGACCTGATTCAATGGCTAAACCAAGTAAGGTTAAATCTTGATCCGTTAAACCTTCAGAACCATCAATAAGAAGAATAACTACATGAGAATCTTCCATCGCTTCAATCGCTTTAACAATACTGAATTTTTCAATTTTTTCTTTAATATTCTTACGTCTACGGATACCAGCCGTATCAATTAAGGTATAAGGTTTTCCATTACGCTCAAATGGAACAAAGATACTATCTCGAGTAGTGCCTGGCATATCAAATGCAACAACACGGTCTTCACCAATCATTCGGTTAATTAACGTTGACTTACCCACATTTGGACGCCCAACAACAGCCACTCTCACCCCTGGGTGTTCATCCAAATCAAACTCATCCTCATCCTCTTTTTCAGGAAGAAAAGACAAAATATGGTCAACCGCAACGGCAACATTATCACCGTGTGCCGACGAAATGGCATAAGGCTCACCTAATCCGAGCTGAAAAAAATCTGAAGTCGCCATTGTATAATCACGACCTTCTGATTTATTCACCAACACTTGAACAGGTTTATCAAACTGTCTAATGTAATTCGCAATAAGTTCATCAGCGGGAACAAGCCCTTGACGACCGTCAACTAAGAAAAGAATGGCATCGGCCTCTTCCAAAGCAGCTCTTACCTGATCCGCCATAAGAGGATCAACACCTTCAATCTCTCCGCTTAGGCCACCTGTATCAACAACGATGTATGGCACCTTACCAACACGCCCTGTACCATACTGTCTATCACGGGTTAACCCAGGATAGTCTGCCACAATCGCATCTCTCGAACGTGTCAAACGATTAAAAAGCGTAGATTTACCTACATTTGGGCGCCCAACAAGAGCGATTACAGGTTTACTCATTTATTTTATTTACCTAAAACGGCCATAAATTTGACAGTTTAAAATTCCACCAAGAATCACTTTCTTCATTGGCATTTTTTGTTGAATTATCAGCATCAGAACCAGTCGTACCAGGCTCTAATTCAGTTGATTGTGGATTATATTGCTCTTTAAATAATTTAAGATTAGAAGGTGTAACATCATAACTTGTAATAACGCCCTCATCATCAAGTAAATAAGCGTTTTTACCTTCGGAATAAACCCTCAAAATTCGGTTTCCATCACCATACTCATTACTGTGTTTGGCGCGGGCAATTTCAATACCCTGTATTTTATTTAGCCAATGTAGATAACCCCAACCATCAACCACTAAAATATCATCAGCAAATAGAGATAAATCACCTACTAAACGATTTTTAAATGCATTTTGCTTCCATAAATTAACCCCATTGGTTAAATCAAAACCATATAAAATATCGTCTTCATCCACAATATAGACGGCTCTATCATCAACCACAAAATCCCTGTAACCAGAAATATCTTTTACAAAATAAAAATTGCCATTTTCAGGGTTGATAGATGCAAACTTACCATGAAATCCTAATACAAAAAGTCTGTTATCTTTCATAACGAGCTTAGATTGAATATCAACCATGCGCTCTAAATCCGTTCTTCCACTTGGAACCGCTATACGGTTTTCCCAAAGTAAAGCCCCCGATTTAGCTGAAAGCGCTTGTACAGACCCTGACTCCCAACCAATAAAAATTTTACCATCATCATAAACAACTTCAGGAGAGCCTCGCAGAGAAAGGTTTGGCATCTGATGCTCGACAACCCATTCCACTTTGCCATCTTTTGCATTTAGAGCATAAAGCTTACCGTCAACCGTCCTAGTAAAAATTTTGAGGTCCGCTACAACAGCTCGACTCATAACCTCACTAGAAAGTTGAGTTTGCCAAAGATAATCACCTGTTTTGGCCGAAAAAGAAATCAATTGCCCTTTTGAAGTCCCGACTAATAAATCATCACCATCTTTCGTTGGCCCAGACACAATAGGAGAGTCTAGCTTAACTTGCCAATCAATTTGATCCATCCAACGCGAAGTATTGCTTTTTTTCAATGAAACCAAATGACCCGTTTCAGTTGCGACATAAACTCGACTCTCATCCTCTGCAAAAAATAAACCTTCAGAGTCTCTGTTAGGCATACTTTCTAACTTTACTTGCCAGTTTTTATGCAGAGAATAATCTGACTCCATTGGTGCCATGTAAGGTTCTACTATAGGCTTAGTTGAAGAACAGCCACCAAGTAGACCTAAACAAGTCGTAAATGCTGCAAGAAGAGTAAAATGTTTATTCATTCTGGTTACCAATTCATTATTTAGGGGTTACTTTGCCAAATCATCTAACTGAATTTGAGCTAGACCCAATAAGTTCTTTTCTGTTTCTGGATTAGCTACGACTGCAGAAAATGCAGAATATGCTTTTTCAGAATCTTTTTGCTGTAGCGCTAACATACCAGAAATATAATCAACACTGCCTTTAGCAGCACCTTCTATGTTTAAAGCATTCAGCTGTGCTAATTGTGCTTCTGCTTCAGTATATTTTTCTTCATCAATATACACTCTTGCTAATCGAGTCTGTGCCGTAACTTTTAAAGCTAAATCGGGGGCATTTTTAACAACCCAGTTTAAATGCTCAATTGCTTCCGCTGAATTGCCTTTCTCTAGACTATAAGTTGCATACAATAACGCAGCTCCTGAAGCGTATGGGCTCTTAGGCTCTTCTTGAATTAACTTCAAAGCTTCACGGGACACTTCACCAAAGTTACCTTGTTGCATACTCGCCTGTAATAACTCATACATTGAAGAAGAATTAGCCGCTTCAACATATTGAGTGTTCGTCCAATAACGCCAACCAGAAAAAGCTAACACAACAACTAAAATAGCAGATAGTAGCTTAGTTCCGTTTTTATTCCACCAGCTTTTAAATGCTTCGATTTGTTCTTCTTCAGTTTCGTAACGACTCATTTGTTATAAACCCTTATCAGTTTGCTTATATAAAATTATGTGTGATTTTTGTTTTATTTAATGTTTACTATCAGTGAAAAGTGTACGCAAGTAAGTGGTTAACTCAGTCCATTTAATAATTTGCTGTTCACCTTCTGAACGAAGAGGTTTAACCGCAACCACTTGCTCATCAATCTCTTGTTCTCCCATAACGATTGCGTAGCTAGCTCCAGATTTATCCGCTTTTTTAAACTGACTTTTAAAGCTACCGCCTCCGCAATTCATCTGTACATTTAATGCTGGAAAGGCATCACGAATCATTTCAGAAATTACCAGGCCTGGTCTTGAAGCTTTTTCTCCTGCCGCCACAATAAACAAATCTGCTTCACCAACGACTGGAACAAGCTCTTTATCCATTAACAAAGCCACTAAACGTTCAATTCCCATAGCAAAACCCACAGCTGGAACGGATTTTCCACCAATCTGTTCAACCAAACCATCGTAGCGTCCACCCGCACAAACCGTCCCTTGCGCCCCTAGCTCTGTTGTTACCCACTCAAAAACAGTGCGATTATAGTAATCTAGACCTCTCACCAAGTTTGGATTAACAACATAAGCAATGCCAATATCATCAAGATGTGATTTTACCGTTTCAAAATGGGCTTTTGATTCATCATCAAGGTGATCGATTAATTTTGGAGCTCCATCAACCAACGTTTTCATATCGGGATTTTTAGTATCTAAAATCCGTAACGGATTAGTCTCTAGACGTCTAAGACTATCTTCATCAAGCTTATCTTTATGCTGAGACAGATAAGAAACCAATGTATTACGATAGTTTTCTCTTGCTTCTTGACTTCCTAAAGAGTTAATTTGTAGTTCGAGGTTTTCTAGCCCCAACTGTTCCCATAAACGAGCCGTTAAAACAATCAGCTCCGCATCTACATCAGCCGAAGCTAAACCAAATACTTCAACACCAAACTGGTGAAACTGCCTATAACGCCCTTTTTGTGGACGCTCGTAACGGAACATAGGCCCAGTGTAATAGAGTTTTTGGATTTGGTTATGAGCTAGACCGTTTTGGACAATTGCTCGTACGCAACCTGCGGTACCTTCTGGACGTAAGGTTAAACTTTCACCATTTCGGTCCGAAAAGGTATACATCTCTTTTTCAACAATGTCGGTTACTTCACCAATTGAACGAGCAAATAATTCGGTTTTTTCAACAATAGGCAAACGAATTGAGTTAAAGCCATATTGTTGTAGAGTTTTTTCAGCGGTTTTAATTAAGTAATCAAAGGCGTTTGCATCCGCACCATATATGTCATTCATTCCTCTGATTGCTGAAATTTGATTTGCCATTGTCTCTTTTTCTCTTAAATCTTATATATTAATGGGTATTGAAAATTACTGTATCGGATTAGGTAAAGTAATCTCTGTTGCTTGTTCTAATGTTTTGTTTAAATCGACTTGTGACAAATCAATACCTAATGAGGACAGGAACCACACAATCAAAACGACAATGGAGATAAATAACGTTATTTTTACCCATAATCGACTCATAATGGGTTTTGTTGTTTTAAAACCATCACGCTGTATCGATTGCAACTCAGAACCCACATTAATTCCATGTGGAAAATATATTTCAAACTCGTCTAGATTAACATCAACTAAAGAAGCGTAGTTCCTCAGATAACCACGCTCAAAGGTCGATAAACTTTGTAAATTCAAATCACCGCTTTCAAGCTTTTCTAATTGTTTGCAAGATAAATTTAGCTTTTCTGCCGCCTCATCAATAGAGAGATTCTTTTGTTCACGCCCAAGAGCAAGTAATTCGGATAATTGAGCATTTGAATCTTCAACGGTATCGGTCATTATCTATTCCTGCCTGGTTAAACCATTTAATTTAAGGACTTGCCAGCAAACTCTATTCTATGCTGTGTTCGTTTTGTTCTATCTGACACCTTACCCGCCAACTGTCCACAAGCCGCATCGATATCATCGCCTCGAGTTTTTCTCACCGTAACATTTAAACCACCTTCTTCCAATATCGCTCTAAACTTATGAATGGCATTATTTGAAGAACGTTTATAGTCCGTATTTGGAAATGGATTGAAAGGGATTAAGTTGACTTTACACGGTAAATCACCAAGCAGTTTAACAAGCTGCTTTGCATGCTCAACCCTGTCGTTAATTTGATCCAACATCACATATTCAACAGTAACATGTTTTTTACTGTGACCACCTTCTACATAACGATGTAGGCTTGGCATCAATACTTCTAGTGGATACTTTTCATTGATAGGGACTAATATGTCGCGAAGAGCATTATTCGGTGCGTGCAATGAAATTGCAAGGCTAACATCGACTTCTTCTTTAATTTTGTCTATAGCAGGAACAACACCAGCCGTACTTATTGTGACACGCCTTTTTGACAAGCCATAAGCAAAGTCATCCATTAATATGCGAGCGACTGGAAAAGTATGCGTCACATTTAAGAGTGGCTCTCCCATCCCCATAAACACAACGTTTGAGATTCGACGTTCTTCTTTGGGTTTACAGCCTAATGCTTTGTTCGCCACCCACATTTGGGCAATAATCTCCCAATTCTCAAGGTTACGATTAAACCCTTGCTGACCTGTAGAACAAAAACTACACTCTAAAGCACATCCTACCTGTGAAGAGATACAGAGCGTACCACGGTTTTTTTCGGGAATAAAAACGGTCTCTACAGAGTTATGATTATCCACTTCTAAAAGCCATTTAATCGTTCCATCATCCGAAACTTGTTCAGCCACAATTTTAGGTGTGCGTACTTGCGCAACCCTAATGAGCTTCTCTCTGAGCGCTTTACTGAGATTTGTCATCTCTTCAAAATCGCTTACACCAAACTGGTGTATCCACTTCATTACTTGGCCAGCACGAAAAGGTTTTTCATCAATCGAAGCAAAAAACTCTTCCATTGCTTGTCTATCCATCCCCAACAGATCAATTTTTTCTGAAGACGTTACATTAGGGATTGTGGCGTTACTTTGAGTTTGATTCATTTTAGGTTACAACTATTAAGCTCTTGGACAAATTTCATTTTCTGAAAAAAAGAAATCAATTTCTCTTGCCGCACTTTCTGGGGAATCCGAGCCATGAACAGAGTTTTCGCGGACTGAAATAGCAAAATCAGCACGAATTGTACCCTTTTCCGCTTTACTAGGATCAGTAACACCCATAATTTGGCGGTTTTTAGCTATAGCGCTCTCACCTTCTAAAACTTGAACAATAACAGGTGCCGAAGTCATATAAGTAATCAAAGGTTCGTAAAATTCTCTGCCTTTGTGTTCTGCGTAAAATCGTTCTGCTTCATCCAGCGTTAACTGTTTCATTTTAGATGCAATAATACGTAAACCATTATCTTCAAAACGCTGGGTTATTTTTCCAATCAAGTTTCTAGACACGGCATCTGGCTTAATAATTGAGAACGTTTTTTCCATCTCAGAAGTCCTTTAAATTTTAATCGGCATATTTTAACAACAATTAGCTAAAGCTGCAGAAAAACAAAACCCCGGTCAAATGCCGGGGCTACTTTTGTCAAAATATAGTATTACCAGTTAAACAGTGAAGGATTCACCACAACCACAACTATCCTTAACTTTAGGGTTTTTAAAATCAAACCCCTCATTCAATAAACTTTCTTGAACGTAATCAATTTCCATACCGTCAATGTTTTCTAAACTTTTGGCATCCACCACAACCTTAGTTCCAAAACTTTCAAAAACTTGATCGCCATCTTTTATCTCATCCGCATAATCAACCACATAAGAAAAACCAGCACAACCACTTACTTTAGTCGCCACACGTAAACCAATACCGTGACCTCGTTTATCAATCATAGTCTTAACTCGGTTTGATGCAGATTCAGTTAGTGTTACAGCCATATTCATTCCTAATTAGGTTATTAACCAAATGCAATTTCTTTTACATTGGATTGTTTTTTATCAATTACATTCTGAAGTGTAATACTTTTCAAGAAACTGTCAATTGTTGAGCTTAATTCACTCCACAACTCGTGCGACAAACACTCATCACCGCCATGACAATTTGCTTTACCACCACACTTACGGGCGTCAACTGACTCATCTACCGCTCGAATAATTTCACTGATTGAAATCTCACTTGGAGAACCACTTAAACGATACCCACCGCCAGGTCCGCGAGCGCTGGTAACCAAATCGGCTTTTTTCAACTTAGCAAACAATTGCTCTAAATACGATAAAGAGATGCCTTGTCGTTCAGAAATAAGCGATAGAGTAATCGCCCCCTTATCTTGATTTAAGGCGATATCAATCATTGCTGTGACAGCATAACGACCTTTAGATGTTAATTTCATAAAAGTAAAATCCAAGTAAAGAAGTATTAGGATTTTATAATAACCAAGTAATTAACTCAAGATTTAATATCCATTTCATTCATTCAAAACGATTGAACACCAAAAAAGCAATCAACTTCTCTTCTTTAAATGAGCAGCCTGACTCGGATCACTTGGTTCAAGAACGGCATCGTCCAGGCCTGGTAGATCAATATCGATTGACTCACCACCCATTGCTGCCAAAGAGGCGGCAAGCTTTTCTAGCTTTTCATCTTGAACCTGAATATGATCCAGTAAACTATAAATCGCTTTTTCAACAGGGTCAGCCATTTCTTGGCCCACACCATAAGCATCAAAACCAATTTTTTCTGCCATCTTGGCTCTTTTGACCTTTACATCATCTGCTTGTTGTTTGACCACTCGCCCAGGAATACCAACAACGGTTTCGCCCTTACCAACAGGTTTAATAACAACTGCGTTAGAACCAACCCTTGCACCATCGCCAATCTCAATAGGCCCAAGAACTTTAGCGCCTGCACCCACAACCACACCATTACCTAAAGTAGGGTGACGCTTACCCTTTTTCCATGATGTACCGCCGAGTGTAACACCATGATACAAAGTACAATCATCACCAATTTCCGCAGTCTCACCAATCACAACACCCATACCATGATCAATAAAAAAACGTTCACCAATTTTAGCCGCTGGGTGAATTTCAATCCCAGTAAACCATCGTGCAAAACCTGAGATAAATCGAGCCAACCACTTAAAGTTAATCTTCCAAAACCAGTGAGCAAGTCGATACCATAGAATGGCATGCAACCCAGGATAAGTCGTTAACACCTCAAACGTATTTCGAGCCGCTGGATCACGATCAAAAACACAATTAATATCTGATCTCAATCTCTTAAACACTGTCCGTGTTCTCCTGTAAAAGTGTTGGCGATATTGTGTTGACTTCCTCTAATCGCTCATTGTATTTAGGTGACTGCCTTTGAGCGGCGGTTAAAATTCCCCTTAAGATATCAATTTCTTTAACATCCAATTGAGAGCGGTTAAACAAACGACGCATTCTTCGCATAAAACGTGCATTTTTATCAGGATCTAAAAAATCGATATCTTGTAAAGCAAGAAATAAATGATCATAAAAGCCCTCCAATTGCTCCGTACTCGCCAATTTATGACGATAACCTTTTCGGTGAACAGACTCAATTTGAGTGGCCATTAAACACTCATAAGCAAAGACCTGAACTGCCGCTCCAATATTTAATGAGCTATAAGTTGGGTTGGTTGGAATATGAGCTAGATAATGACACTTATCCATTTCTGCATTACTTAAACCCGAGTCCTCTCGACCAAAAACAAGAGCCACCTCTCCCTCGTCAACAGTTTCAAGAGCAAGCTTAGCAGTTTCTCTAACATCAAGCTGAGGCCAAGACACCTTTCGTAGCCTGGCACTTGCCCCTACCACCAACTTGGTACCCAACAATGCTTCATCCAAAGTTGCAACAACCTTTGCATCATTTAAAACATCAGTAGCACTCGATGCTCTTGCTGATGCGACCTGGCTTGGAAACTCCTTAGGGTTAACCAAAACTAACTGACTTAGCCCCATATTTTTCATGGCACGTGCAATTCCGCCAATATTTCCAGGGTGTGAAGTTTCAATAAGCACAATTCTAATTTTCGCCAATCCTGGATCAAGACGGTAATCTTCAATCATTTTTCTTTTCCGTTTATAATCTTTTCATTAAAATTTATTTTGATAAACGTGTATTCTACCCGTTCATTACAATTTAAACATCACCAACACATAAAAACTAAAGGCACAACATGCATCCACTTCTAAATATCGCCACTCAAGCCGCCAGAGCTGCAGGCGGCAACATACTTCATCACCTTGATCGAATTGACCAACTTAACGTTGAGCATAAGGGTAAAAACGACTATGTTAGCGAAGTGGACAAAGAAGCTGAAAACACGATTATCCAAACCATTAAAAAGTACTATCCAGACCATGAGATTCTGGCAGAAGAAAGTGGTGCATCTGGTCAAAAAGGAAAAAAATCCGATACACGATGGATTATCGACCCTTTGGACGGCACAACCAACTTTCTGCATCAATTTCCGCAGTTTTCCGTTTCTATTGCTGTCGAAGTCAAAGGTAAAGTCCAGCATGCGGCCATTTTTGATCCCGTTCGCGACGAGATGTTTACAGCAAGCCGCGGCAGTGGCGCATTTATTAATAACCGTCGCATTCGCATCTCTGAGCAAAAAACATTGGATAACGCACTCTTAGCGACAGGTTTCCCATACCATGACTTCAGTTATTTAGATGTTTACATGGCAAGTTTAAAAGAATTTATTAGCACAACAGCGGGCGTTCGCCGTGCGGGTTCTGCAGCTCTTGATTTAGCCTATGTGGCCTGTGGTCGAGTAGATGGGTTTTGGGAGTTTAATTTGAAACCTTGGGATATAGCTGCTGGCGCATTAATCATTACTGAAGCGGGTGGTTTGGCAACGGATTTTACAGGCGGAGAGAATTTCTTAAAACATGGCAATATCTTAGCTGCAAACCCAAAGCTCTATAAAGAGATGGCTCAAACTCTAGCAAAAACAATTCCTGCTGAACTAAGGAAATAAACACCTATTATTAACGTGCTTTGCTAACGTACTAAATCACCATTAGCAAAGCCATCTAATCAATAGAAAAAGACATCAAAATCGCATCTTCTTTTTCTTCAATCAAACTTTGTGTTTCATCATCCCAGGCTTGAGATCGATAATAGCCCTTTCGCACACCATCCTCAGTAAAACCCAATTGTTTATATAGAGATTGAGCAGGGTAATTTGACTCTCTTACCTCTAAAAGAACCACTTTAAAATCACGGTTCTTTAAACCATCAAGAATACTTAAAAAGGCTTGCTTAGCAACCCCTTTTCTTTGAAAGCTTGGCGCAACACAAATATTAAGAATATGTGCCTCATCTAGAACTGGAAGAATACAACAATAGCCCAACATTCGATTATCGATATCACAAAACACATAGTTCAACCCTTGGTCTAAACTCTTCTCAAAACCATTAAGTGTCCAAGGAAAATCATAGGATTTTTGCTCAATCTCATAAACCTGATGTAAATCGGACTCATCCATTAAACGTAAGTAATTAAAACAGGAAAGATTTGACATGATACGTAATCTTGTTAGCTTCTTGACTTAAATACAACGATTTAAAGAGACAACAGAGTGATAAAAACTTTGTTTTGCATAAGGGTCAGACAGCATCAATTCAAATTCTGGCACTGAAACGACTTGGACACCTTCAGAAAGCTGCTCAGAAATTTCATGCTCCTCATCCATCGTTAACACCCATTCGACACCTAAATCAATAACTTCTTCCATGGTAGAAAAAACAGCATCTTCAGTGACCAACAACTCGGTATCAAAAAACACAACTTGCGTTTCATCCCAGTCAAAGGCCTTCATAATATTCTGCCAAAGTTGCCATGCCAAAGATTCATCATTTTGCCAAACACTCTCCAAGCCAGCTCCTAAAACAACCACAGAGGTAACAGTCTGAGCCTGTACCTTAGATTGAAACAACGGCTCTTCAACAAGAAGATTCTTTTCTTCCAATAGATCAACTTGATTATCAATTGAGTCTAAAAAGGGTTCATTTTGATTATTACCCAAGGTCTCTCCATTATTTAATGGCTTTGTCTCTATATCAAAGTAACCAGGCCTGGTAACCCAGTTTGAACCACCTATTTGAGAAAATAAGTTATTTGAAAATTGTATTTTTGACATCCGTTATCACAAACCAAACAAATCAAACTGGCGCTTGTGGATGCGCTTTATCGACATCCACTGCAAGTTTATTTAACGCATTTATATAAGCCTTAGCCGAGGCCGTAACGATATCGGTATCAGACCCCTGACCATTAACAATACGTCCGCCCTTTTCAAGGCGCACAGAAGTCTCGCCCAATGAATCTGTTCCATTTGTCACATTACTGACTGAATATAACTGCAGAGATGAACCTGACTCAACAAGAGATTCAATCGCTTTAAAAGTGGCATCCACCACACCACTACCTGTTGCTAAAGCACTGGCTTCATCTCCCTTCATCCACAGAGTCACTTCTGCTTGAGGACTCTCACCCGTTTCTGTGGATGCTTTAATGGAAATTAAGCGATAAGATTCATTTTCAACACGCTGAGTATTATTATCCGTCACTAAAGACTGTAAATCTTCATCGTAAATTTCATGCTTTCTATCTGCCAACTCTTTAAATCGAACAAAAGCCTCGTTCAACTCTTGTTCAGTTTCAAAGTCGATTCCAAGCTCATCAAGGCGTGTCTTGAAGGCGTTACGGCCTGAGTGTTTCCCCATAACCATTTTATTGGTACTCCAGCCAACATCTTCAGCACGCATAATTTCATAGGTTTCGCGATGTTTTAGTACGCCATCTTGATGAATCCCCGATTCATGTGCAAAGGCGTTTGCACCCACAATCGCCTTATTAGGCTGTACTGCAAAACCAGTAATATTAGAGACCAGTCTTGAGGCCGCTAATATCTCGCGTGTGTTAATACGCGTATCAACTTCAAAAATATCTTGTCGAGTTTTAACCGCCATCACAACTTCTTCAAGTGCGGTATTTCCAGCACGTTCGCCCAATCCGTTAATGGTACACTCAACTTGCCTTGCGCCATTTCTAACGGCGGCTAAAGAGTTTGCAGCTGCCAAGCCTAAATCGTTATGGCAGTGCGCTGAAAATATCGCTTTATCGGAATTGGGAATACGCTCAATAAGCTGCTTAAATAAATTACCAAACTGGTGTGGAACATTGTAACCAACGGTATCTGGAATATTGATAGTCGTTGCTCCCGCATCAATAACGGCTTCAATTACTCGACATAAAAAATCGACATCAGAACGCCCTGCATCTTCAGGAGAGAATTCAATATCATCCGTGTAGTTTCGAGCCATCTTAACCGCCCAAACGGCACGATCAACAACTTCATCTGGAGACATGCGTAATTTTTTCTCCATATGTATTGGAGACGTTGCTATAAACGTATGTATGCGACCTGAATTAGCGGGTTTAATCGCTTCACCAGCTCGTCTAATATCGTGTTCAACAGCGCGAGCCAAACCACAAATCGTACTATCTTTAACTACCGACGCAACGGCCTGAACCGCTTCAAAATCACCTTCACTCGCAGCTGGAAATCCAGCTTCAATCACATCAACCTGAAGCTTCTCCAACTGTTTTGCAATTCGAATCTTCTCTTCTTTGGTCATTGATGCGCCAGGACTTTGCTCACCATCACGAAGTGTCGTATCAAAGATAACTAAATGGTCTTTCATGTTCATTTATCCAGTAATATTTTTGTATATTGTTTTAAATAACTTAATTTAAAGCTGCGAAAATTTATGACTTCTTGTCTTCCATTTCAGAGAGATTGTTTTCTGATTCATTGCGTGTTTCTTCATCGGACTTACCATCGTAATCTGCTACTTTTTCTTTTAGCACTTCACTTTGCTCTGGCTCATCTGTTTTATGTGCTTTTCTCATCGCTCTCGTTTTCTTTAAAGTCAATAAAGTAATTATCGGACCTGAAACGGCATAAGATAGAAAAATAATAAATAGAATCATAGCGGGTTTGATTGTGATCACTACAAAAACCAAAACCACAATCAACAATGTTACAAAGGGTACTTTATCTTTTAAATTCAATTCTTTAAATGAGCTGAATCGTGTATTACTCACCATCATCAACCCTGCAAACACGGTTAACACCAAAGCAACCACAGGGGTAATAGCCAAATCAATTTGATTACTTTCAACAACCCAAATCAACCCCGCTAACAATGCCGCTGCAGCTGGGCTTGGCAAGCCTTGAAAGTATCTTTTATCTGCAGTACCAACCTGGGTATTAAAACGCGCCAACCTTAAAGCCGCTGCAACCGTGTAAATAAACGCAACTAACCAACCTAACTTACCAAAGTCCATTAGCGCCCATTGAAAGATAAGAATGGCGGGCGCAAGACCAAAAGAAATCATATCTGCTAGACTGTCGTACTCTGCACCAAAAGCACTGCAAGAGTTCGTCATTCGGGCGATTCGGCCATCTAAACCATCAAAAACCATTGCAATTAAAATCGCAATGGCTCCCAACTCAAAATGACCTTGTATACCTGCTATTACTGCATAAAAACCCGCAAATAAAGCCGCTGTTGTCATTAAATTTGGTAGTAAATAAATACCTCTTTCAAACCCTTTCATATTCTCTTTCTCTAAATTAGCGATGTTTTTTTCTAAACCAAGCACTGTAATTTGATAATAACCAGGCCTGGTAAATCTTCATTTTGACTATTCTAACAATTAATCTAATCCGCAAAGCAAAGTATTTATCTAAACTAAACCCTGGGTTGTACTTACCATTTCACTTACTATAAAAACCTACACATATAGACTCTGGCTCTCAGAAGTGTTTGCAAAATACGTTGCGGCACCGGCAAAACCTATTCCATCGATAAAATCACTCTCTTGATGCCCCATCATCTCCATCGTCATTTGACAAGCCGTCATATTAACGCCCAGCTCAATACAAAGATCTCGCAATTCCTCTATCGGTACCTGCCCTTGCTGTAAAAGTGTTTTCTTAAATCCCCAAGTCGCTAATAGACTCATTCCTGGTAATGTCCATACCAGGCCTGGTAACACCTGATTAAAATCGATATTAGTCAGCCATTCGGGCCCAACAGGACTTCTAATAACCATTCCTGGGTTTCCTAATGGAGAAACTTTTAACGAATCGGTCGATTTTAGAACCGCTTTTAAACCGTAGAATGTAAAAAACAATTGAACATCTTTATCCATTGCCGCAGCCGTACTGGCCAATATAAAGGTAGGATAAGCCCAATCAAGGGTTCCCTTTGAATGAATAATACTAAGATTACTCTTTGTAGGTACTTCTAATTCCATACTTAAATTAACCCTTAATTCTGAATTTTATATTCGGGTTCTCGCCAAGTAACTCACACATTAAACCAGCTTGTTGACAAAAGGCTGGAATATCCCTTAAACCTGACTTATCACTAATTTCTAAAACAACATCAATCTTTTTACCGCTGTTTTCTGCCAAATATTTCTTTAACTTAATAATGGGCATTGGACATACCAACCCAACCAAATTTAACTGCATACTTACAATACCTTGACTATTCTTTTTATAGACACACTTCTTCAATATAATAACCAAATGTAATTCAATAATTTAAAAAGATAACGTATTTAATGAAGACTTCTAATCAAGTAAATAAACAACCAAAACCATATGACTTAATACGGTTTAGCCTAATCTGTTTATTACTAACCCTCTGCCATTCAAATCTAACCCATGCAAACACTCTTCCTGATTTGGGCGCTCCTGACCTTGTTGAATACGACACTGAAACAGAACAAAATCTTGGAAGAGCATTCACCTCTGCTCTCCACACACACTATAAACTACTCAATGATTTGGACACCAATGACTACATTAGAGAGCTTGGCCACAAACTAGCAAGCTATACGGGCAATAATCGCAACTACTCTTTTTATATTATTGATGATTCAAGCATTAATGCTTTTGCTGGCCCTGACGGTGTAATAGGTATCCATACAGGACTTATTTTAGCTTGTGAAACTGAAGATGAACTGGCAGCGGTTATTGCCCACGAAATATCCCACGTCACTCAAAATCATCTATCAAGAAGATACGAATACTCAAGCACACAGGGCGGAATCAGTACCATTGCCACACTTATTGCTGCCATATTAATAGGCACCCAAGACCCTTCAGCAGGAATGGCTGCACTTATGGGAGGCATGGGATATAACTTACAGCAACAATTAAAAAACTCCAGGCAACATGAATCAGAAGCAGATGCTATAGGCATCACCCTGCTCTACAATACGGGTTACAACCCACATGCCATGGGCAGTTTCTTTGCACGCCTTTCAAAAGAGAGCCAACTCGATACAATTAAAGTACCTGAAATACTGAGAACACACCCCGTATCAGAAAATAGACTTGCAGAAGCAGAAAATCGTGCACAAAACCTCAAACCAAACAACAAAGCAAAACCACAGAGTCAATTAAACTTAATTCAGAAAAGAATTAAACTCTTAAACAACAGTCACACTGAGTATAAAAAGAACCACTCACACAGCCATCATGAAAACCAGGCCTGCTATGAAAAAACACTTGAGCACACTGAAAACCACAACAAAGCACCAGATTGTTTATACACACTCGCCTATACAAATTCTAACCCCATATATATGTCAGCACTGATACAAAGCTTAATCAAACAAGACGAGCCTATAAGTATTAAAAACCTTTCAAATGTAAATAAGCAGATAGCACTTAAAATAGAACTTCATCCAGACAATGAATCGCTTCCTATCTACTACAGTCGATTACTAAGGAAGCTCAATAAAGACATAGACGCTAAAAATATATTGATCAATGCTGAGCAATATTTGTTATATAAATACAACTTATACATCGAGCTTTCAGAATTTTTTGCGAAAAAAGAACAGAAAGCTGAAGCTTATTTCAATTTAGCCAAAGCCTATCTGGAGAGTGGAAACCCAGAACGAAGTAAGTATTTCCTAAAACAAGCCCTTGCCGCCAAAACAAACAATGACCAAAATATTGAGAAACAAATCACCCTATTTAAAAACCAAAACAGCAAGTTGTTGAATAATAACGATAAAGAGCAAGAATAACAATTTGCCATAAAAATTTATTTAACATTGATTAAATAATACTATCGCAATCATTCCCCAAAAACCTTGCGTTTATTAAGTAACTGAGTAAGCTAACACCACAAAGAGCAATCTCTTTTGTTCATATAAAAAAATCCCAACATATAATGGGAACGTCGAAAGACACTTTTGGAGGAGAAGAATGATGAATTCTAAAATGAAGCAACTGTTGACTGCTTTAGCTATTTCAACTGCGGTAGTTGCTGCACCAATTTCTGCTGTTCAAGCAGCTGATAAAGGCGCATCTACGGTTGAAGAAGGAAAAAAGCTAGCATACAGCCGATCAAAAGGTAACTGTCTAGCGTGTCACATGGCTGGCGAAGGTGCTATGCCAGGTAACATTGGTCCTGCTTTAATCGCGATGAAACTTCGTTACCCAGATAAGCAAAAGCTATACGACAAAGTATGGGGTAAAGCTGAAACTCAGACTGTGCCTAACAGCATGATGCCTGCTTTCGGGCACAATGGTATCTTGTCAGATAGTGAAATCAGCAAAATTGTTGATTACATCTATACTCTATAATTTTTATTAAACCTAACCGGGAGTTTAAAACCTTATGAAACGTAGATCTTTCCTTAAAGGTACTCTAGCAACTGGTGTTGCAGCTGTAGCTGTAAACGCTGGTCTTCTAACACCTAGCTCAGTATTAGCTGACTGGAACTCAAAAGCATTCAGTGCTAAGACTACTGACGATGCACTAAATAGCGTGTTTGGTTCTACAAGCACTGCTGATTCTGGTGACATCAAACTTAAAGCACCTGCAATTGCAGAAAACGGTGCTGTAACACCTGTTACAGTTGACGCTTCAGGTATCGATGGTGTTGAATCTATCGCTATCATGGCAAGCAAAAACCCAATGCCTTTAGTATGTGAATACACTTTCGCTGCTGGTGCAATTGGTTACGTTTCTACACGTATCAAAATGGGTCAAACGATGAATGTTATTGCCGTTGTTAAAGCTGGTGGGAAACTACTTAAAGCTGAACAAGAAGTTAAAGTAACAATCGGTGGTTGTGGTGGTTAATCCCCACTGAAATTACTTAATTTCTACAACGAAACAAATTATTAAAAGGAAATAACATGTCTATTAAAATTAGAATGCGTGGTAAATCAAAAGGTGGCGTAGCTGAAGTTAAAGCTCTAATCAAGCACCCTATGGAATCTGGTGTTCGTATGAACAAAAAAACTGGTAAGCCTTATCCAGCTAAGTACATTGATATGGTTCAAGTTTCTGTAAACGGTACTCCTGCAGTTGATGCTCAGTGGTCTGGTGCAGTTTCTGCTAACCCATACATGGCTGTTCAAGTTAAAGCTAACGCTGGTGATGAAGTTACTGTATCGTTAACTGACAACACTGGTGAAAAAGGGACTGATTCTATTAAATTAAAATAATAGTTTCCTACCCTGGCATTAGTCTGATATGACTAATGCCAATCCTAAAATAATAATAATTAGAAATATACAGAGCTCTCGGACGGAGGATTGGAATGAAAAAAACACTACTAATCGCCTTATCTTTAGGTGTGACAGTAGGTGCCGCTTCAACATCGGCATTGGCTGTTGATCCTGAGATGGATCGCCAACAAATCGTTGATTTCTTCAAAGCAAAAAATCCAAAAATTGCACCTGAAGAATATATTAATGGCGCATATATTTATGATGCCGATAAATTTGCTCAGTGGGAAGCAGCAGAAGAATTCCCTCCTTATTTAGATGCCATTGATGCTGGTGAAGCTGCGTGGAATAAAGACCAAGCTGTATTTGAAAAATGTTTTGGTTCTGATGTATCTAAAGTACGTGTTCAATACCCATACTTTGATGATGCTACGAACAAGGTAGTAACTCTAGAAGCTGCTATCAATAAATGTCGTACAGATGCAGGTCTTAAACCATATAAACTTAAGAAAGGCACTCTAGCGCAAGTTAGTGCTTATCTAGCTTACAATGCACGCGGTCAAAAGATCAATGTCAAAATTGAAAGCGAAGGTGCTCGCAAAGCTTATGAAGCTGGTCGTGCAATCTACATCGAGCCTCGTGGACAATTAGGGTTATCATGTGCGAAATGTCACACTTATAACTCTGGACGCAAAGCGCGTTCTAATATTTTATCTCCTAACCTAGGTCATACGACTCACTTCCCGGTTTTCCGTGCTAAGTGGCAGGCTTTAGGAACATTACACCGTCGTTATGAAGGTTGTAACAAAAATATGCGTGCCAACCCATTTAAAGCTCAAGGTACTGAATACAGCAACCTAGAGTTCTTCCAAGCTTATGTTTCAAACGGTTTGGAAATCAATGGACCTGGTTACCGCGAATAATTTGAATAATATTCAAATTTTAAAACCCAGCTTTGCTGGGTTTTTTTATGCCTTATTTCACCAAATTTTTTCACTAAACTCTTCACCCAATTAGCGAAACATTGTAAAAAATTAAACACGCAGAGATAAAAAAACCGACTTTTACATCGGCTTTTGGTACTACTGAAGCTTTATATGACAATCAGTCATGACCCCTCAATCATCATCTCTCCCTCATAAATCCAATCAAACCCTTGACGAACCCATTTTTCAATACGTAGCATTAACTCAGGATCATTTAAACCCATTTTTTGGGCAATCAAAAAAACTCTGTCTTGCTCTTCATCACCAAAGTGACCATCTTTATAAGATAGTTTAATAAGCTCTTGTAGTGTAATAATTCGAGATGACTTGCTATCTAACAAAGTAATCGCATCATCAATATTTAAGCTACTTTTATCTAAATCATAATCTATACCATAAGCACTACTAAAGTCCTTAAGATACTGAACTTCTTCATCAGAAACATCATTATCTGCAGCCGCTAAATTTACGGCTAAATCAAATACTACTTGACGCTGGGCTTGAGTAAGTTTATCTGCAAACATATTAATTTCTCCAAGAAGTTTTATTTACGTTCAATTTGTTCTACATTTCTTACAGCACCATATGCTGCACTTGTTGTCATAGCTGCATATGCTCTTAATGCCGAAGATACTTTACGTTCTCTTGGCATCTCTGGCTTCCAAGCATGTGATGCACCTTTTGCTTCCATAGTTTCTCTACGAATATCAAACTCTTCATCTGAAACCAATGCATTGATTGTACGATTTGGAATATCAATTTCAATGATATCACCTTCCTGCACCAAGCCTATATTGCCACCCTCTGCTGCTTCTGGAGAGCAGTGTCCTATTGATAAACCAGATGTCCCTCCCGAGAAACGTCCGTCTGTTAATAAGGCACACTCTTTACCTAGACCTTTAGATTTTAAGTAACTTGTTGGGTAGAGCATCTCTTGCATACCAGGACCGCCTTTTGGCCCTTCATAACGAATTAAAACGACATCACCTGATTTCACGTCATCACCTAAGATGCCAGCAACAGCCGCATCTTGACTCTCGTAAATCTTCGCTTTTCCTGAAAACTTAAAGATGGATTCATCGACACCTGCGGTCTTTACGATACAACCGTCAAGTGCAATATTTCCGTGTAATACGGCTAAACCACCATCTTGTGTGTAGGCGTGCTCCATTGAACGAATACAACCATTCTCAGGGTCTGTATCAACCGTTTTCCAACGTTTGGACTGACTAAACGCTTCTGTAGTACGAATATTGCCTGGTGCAGCTCTAAAGAAAGTCTCTATCGCTTCATCTTCATTACGGCTAATATCCCACAAATCAATTGCAGCCCCCATCGTTGAAGCGTGCACCGTGTGTACATCTGTATTAATTAGTCCACCACGCTCCAGTTCGCCCAAAATTCGCATAATACCACCAGCGCGATGAACATCCTCCATATGATAAGTTTTAGAGTTTGGTGCAACCTTTACTAAACAAGGAACCTTACGAGAAATTTCATCCATATCTTGCATAGTAAATTCAACTTTTGCTTCATGGGCGATCGCCAATAGATGCAATACAGTATTGGTTGAGCCTCCCATTGCAACGTCTAATGCCATTGCATTTTGAAAAGCCTCATAAGTTGCAATTGAACGCGGTAATACACGATCATCATCCTGTTCATAGTACTGCTTGGTAATCTCAACAATACGACGCCCCGCTTCGACAAATAAATTTTTACGGTCAGCATGAGTCGCTAAGGTTGTTCCATTACCTGGTAGAGCGATACCTAAAGCTTCCGCTAGACAGTTCATTGAGTTTGCAGTAAACATGCCCGAACAAGAACCGCACGTTGGACAGGCTGAAATCTCAACCTCATTCACATCGCTGTCAGAGCAAGAATCATCGGCGGCCATAACCATCGCATCAACCAAATCTAGTTTAATCCCTTCACCACCAAGAACCGTTTTACCTGATTCCATTGGGCCGCCAGTAACAAAGATGGTTGGAATATTCAAACGCATAGCCGCCATCATCATGCCTGGAGTAATTTTGTCGCAATTTGAGATACAGACTAAAGCATCTGCACAGTGTGCATTACACATATATTCGACAGAGTCTGCTATCAAATCACGCGAAGGCAATGAATACAGCATACCGTCATGCCCCATGGCAATTCCGTCATCTACCGCAATGGTATTAAACTCTTTAGCCACGCCACCAGCCTCTTCAATGACTCGAGCCACTAATTGCCCCATATCTTTTAAATGTACATGTCCAGGTACAAACTGGGTAAACGAGTTGGCCACAGCAATGATTGGCTTACCAAAATCTTCTGTGCCCATCCCTGTTGCACGCCAAAGTGCACGAGCACCTGCCATATTACGACCGTGAGTACTGGTTTTTGAACGATATTGCGGCATTAAAAACTCCTTTTAAAGGGTGTAAAGCAATTTGCGCTTTAGACTTTACCCTTGAGACTGTTATACTTAGTAAATTATTAGACTTATTTTCGCACATTCATGCAGCAATCTGAATTAGATTTTATTAATACATTAAGACAATCCTCACGTTATATAGAACAACACCGTGGAAAAACCTGTGTTATCTATTTACCAGGAGAATTTTTGGCGTCTAAAGATTCTACCTCACAACTATCCCAAGACATTGGTCTTCTCTACAACTTAGGCTTAAAAATTGTATTAGTGATGGGAGCATCGCCACAGTTAGACCAAGCCTTTACCCATGCAGGAATTGACTGGAAATTGCACCATCAATTCAGAATCACCCCTACTGAGTTAATTCCTGTATTTCAGCAAACTATCGGACTTTTACGCAGCCAGCTTGAAGCAACATTTAGCCAAGCAAACTGCTTGCAACCAAACCCTCCTACTTTAGTTTCGGGTAATTGGGTAATCGCTCAACCAAAAGGCGTTATTGATGGTATAGATTTTCAACATACGGGTAAGTTACGGAAAATTCGACACCAAGCCATTTCTGACTGTTTAGAATCAGGGCAGGTTGCATTATTAACCCCTATCGCCTACTCACTTACTGGTGAAGTCTTTAACTTAAATACCCTTGAACAGGCCTGTGAAATAGCGAGCGCGATTCATGCTGACAAATTGATGGTGTATGGCTCAGCAGAGCAATTAGCTCACTTACCAAAGCAGGTTAGCATTCCACAGCTAACAACCATTATGCAAGCTCCTGCAAACAATGAGCAAGTGTTATTATTGAAGCAGATCTCATACACCAACCATAAAGTTAAACGTGTTCATTTAATGGACCAAAACAATCCAAGCGCTTTATTACTTGAACTTTTCTCTCGTGATGGTTCTGGTACGCTTATATTCAGTGACCGATACCATCAACTTCGTTCTGCAAACATTGAAGATGTAGGTGGCATACTCGGTTTAATTGAACCTTTGGAACAAGAAGGCATCTTAGTAAAACGTTCCAGAGAAAGATTGGAGTTAGAAATCAACAAATTTGTTGTCATTGAACGAGATCAAATGATTATAGGTTGTGCGGCTCTGTATGAAAATGACGATAATATGGCTGAATTAGCTTGCCTTGCTGTGCATCCAGAATATCAAGGACAAGAACTCGGCAGTGAGCTACTTAAAGCGATTGAAATCAGTGCAATCGATAAAAAAATAAAACAGTTATTTTTACTCACAACTCATACCCATCATTGGTTTATCGAACACGGATTTTATCTGGCTGATATCTCAGCATTACCCAATCAAAAACAATCCCTATATAATTTTCAACGACAATCCAAAGTGCTTGTCAAATCGCTGTAAAACACAGCTAAAGTGAACTCATGAGCAAAGTGACTCAAATCAAAGACCGTTTTCGCGGTTTCTTACCTGTTGTTGTTGATGTTGAAACAGCGGGTTTTAATGCCAATACCGATGCCCTGTTAGAAATGGCCGTAGTCACCTTAAAAATGGATGAGAATGGATTGCTCATTCGGGATCAGACTATTGATCGAAATATATTGCCATTTGAAGGCGCAAATCTTGAAGAGAGTGCATTGAAGTTTATTGGCATGGAAGACCCCTATCACCCTTTTAGAAATGCTATGAATGAAAAACGCGCATTAAATGAATTATTCGCGCCCATTCAACAGCAAATAAAAGCAACGGGCTGTACTCGTGCTATTTTAGTTGGTCACAATGCTTTTTTTGATTTGAACTTTGTCCAAAAAGCGGCAGAACGTTGCAAAATAAAGTCACCATTTCATGAGTTTAGTACTTTTGATACCGTTTCTCTTGCTGGCTTGGCTTATGGTCAAACCGTTTTAGCAAAAGCCGCCGTTTGTGCTGGCATGCATTGGGACAACCAACAAGCACACTCTGCGGTGTATGACACAGAAAAAACCGCAGACTTATTTTGTGAAATTGTTAATCAATGGCCAATTGACGCCACAGAATAGTGTTTTTTAATAAAACGCATTAAGTTACCAGGCCTGGTAACTTTAAACAGATTCCAAGAAATTTTATGCAAAAAAGGCGCTATCAAAGCGCCTTTTTTACAGTGTTGTAAACACAAAAATAACGTTTTTCGTTATTTCGCTTCATGTTTAGCGTTTGCATCTGCCATCATTTTTTTCAACTCGCCTGATTCTGCAAGCTCAAGGGTAATATCACATCCACCTTGTAATTCACCGTCAATATATAACTGAGGGAAAGTCGGCCAATCCTGATATTTAGGTAGATGTTCAAAAATAGTTGCATCAGCCAAAATATTCACAAAAGCAAACTTTTCACCTGTTTCAGCCACCGCCTGTGCTGCACGGCTTGAAAAACCACAAGATGGCATTTGTGGTGTGCCTTTCATGTATAAAACAACAGGGTTATTCGTCACTTGACTATGAATACGCTCTAAAGTCTCTTTTACAATAGGATCTTGGTTTTCCATGGTTCATTCCTTAATAATTTTAAATCCAGAGTAGTTTACTAGGTTATCACAAAAAAATATAGATTTTCTTAGTGGTAGATTAAATTGTTTTATCTACATGCTTCTGCAACCAAAACTCAAGCAAAGCGGCATGCCATAATTTACTGCCCTGAATCGCTGTAAAAGCATTTTCTGCTTCTGGATTTGCCAAAAGCTCGGCCAGTTTTTGCTGATTAAAGATGCCTCGCGCCTTGGCTTGCGGAGAAGTTAATAACGCTTTCATATATTCAAAAAAATCTCCTCGAACATACTTCAAGGCAGGCATTGGAAAGGCCACTTTTGGTCGATCGATGATCTCATCAGGCACAAGACCTCGCCCAATTTGTTTAAGAATATACTTTCCATCGTTTTTGAGCTTTAACTCATCAGGAGCCGCCATCGCTACTTCAACCAATTTATGATCTAGAAAAGGAACTCGAGCCTCTAATCCCCAAGCCATCGTCATGTTATCAACCCGTTTTACGGGGTCATCTACAATTAACGTTGTGACATCAAAACGTAAAACTTGGTCTAAAAAGGTGTCTGCTCCCTCTTCAGTCAGTCGGTCACCAACATAGTCTGAAGTCACATCATGAATATGGTATTTAGGATTAACAACCTCCAACCACTCTTGATGCGAACGGTCAAAATAGTGAGGTGCAAAGGAGGCAACAGCTTGTTTTGGGTTGGTTAGATCCTTATTTGTAGCCGCTTCAGCCATTTTGGCATACCAGAAATACCCGCCAAACACCTCATCAGCCCCCTGACCAGACATCACCACTTTGACATCCTTTGAGACCTGTTCAGAGAGTAGATAAAACGCAACCGCATCTTGTCCAACCATAGGTTCTGACATTGCTTCAATTGCTTCATGCAACCGAGGTAAAACCTCCTCGTTAGAAATTAAATATTTTTTATGATCAGTTTTATAACGCTTAACCACTAAGTCAGAAAATTCAAACTCATTTCCCTTCTCTTCTGGGGCATCTTCAAAACCGATTGAAAAGGTTTTAACCTTTTCAACCCCCGCTTCCGCTAACATCGCCACCAGCAAGCTGGAATCTAAACCACCAGACAGTAAAACCCCCACAGGCACATCAGAGGCCGTTAACCGCTTATGAACCGCTTCTTTTAACGAAGCATGAACAGCATCGATCCACTCTTTTTCGGTTTTAGGTGCAGGTAACCCATTGAGCGTTTTAGGACGTTTTGCCTCTAAATGCCAAAAACATTTTTTATACATTTGTCCATCAGGGTTCACAATTAACCAGTGACCAGGTTCTAATTTTTTAATGCCTTTTAAAATAGTGTGAGGTGCAGGAATAACGGCATGTAAAGTCAATTGATGGTGAAGACCAACTGGATCAATGTCAGTATTAATGCCGTCGGTTTCTAACAAAGCTTGAGTATTCGAAGCGAACCTTACCCCACCTTCAACAGGAGCATAATAAAGCGGTTTAATCCCCATTCGATCTCGCGCTAATAACAGTTGATGTTGCTCATCATCCCAAATGGCAAACGCAAACATACCTTCAAATCGTGAAACGCAATCCATTCCCCATTGGCGATAGGCTTTGAGAATAACCTCGGTATCGGAATGAGAGACAAATGTCTGTCCAAGTTCTTCAAGCTCAACCTTTAATGACTCATAATTATAAATACAACCATTAAACACTAAGGTTAATGCATCATCTTGCATCGGTTGATGCCCCGCAGATGAGAGATCAATAATCGCTAAACGTCGATGACCCAGTCCCACATGACCATTTAACCAAACGCCTTCATCATCTGGCCCACGTTTTTGCATGGCATCTAACATAGGTGTAAGCGTTTTTTCAGAAGCTCGCTGTCCATCCCAATAAATTTCACCACAAATCCCACACATAAAGAACTCTCGTATTTTGTATTACTAATTAAATAGCCAACATTCTAACGTTTTTGTAGCAAATGCGCCAAAGTTTGAGGGCTGCGATACATCTTTAACGACCAAGAAATAAAACAAATTAATAATTCAAAATTTAATATACATTCACTATGTGAAACAGCACCGTCTAACGGTTTATGTATTTAATTTTCGTTTGACTCTTAGTCATTATTTGCTAACCTTATGCTAACTGGGTGTTTTGCTTATTAGCAACCATTGGTGCAATAAATTATAATAACAACTTATTACTTTCATTCCTGAACGAATACAATGGTTAAAATCTAAAATATTATGGATAGTGTAAACACTAAACGCTCAATTTTGATACCGCTCATCTTTATCACTATTCTTCTCTCTTTTGCCATAGAGAGTCAGGCTGCAACCGTTAGTCATAAACTGAATAATTCAGAAATCCATGCCGAGGCAGACTACTTTAAAGGTGAAACAACAAAACCTGCCGTTCTTATCATTCACGGTTTTTTAACAACGAACAAGTTTCATACGGTTGTAGCAATGAGTAAATCACTTCAAGATGAAGGCTTTACTACTCTTGCGCCAACCCTGACTCTAGGTATTAACAAACGACAAAACTCCATTAAATGTAACTCAATCCATACACACACACTAGAAACCGATGTGGATGAAATTCAGTCCTGGGTTGATTGGTTAATGAGTCAAGGACATCAAAAAATTATATTAGTTGGGCATTCCAGTGGCAGCCAAGAACTTCTAGAGTATCTCAACACTAAACCGCAGACAAACATTACAGGGGCGGTATTTACGAGTTTATTTTATTTAAAGGGTAAAGAGCTCGGCACGCTAGAAAATGAAATCGTTTTAGCGAAAGATTTGCTCAGTAAAAACCAAAACCGTCCCAATAAATACAGTTTTTTATTTTGCAAAAACAACTATTTTGCCACCACAGAAAGCTATCTTTCCTATATGAAACTTGACAGAGAATACGTTCTAAATAGCTTAAATAGATTACAAATTCCAAGTTATACCATTATGGGTAGTGCCGACAAACGCTATTTAAGTGTTGGTAAAAACTGGCTTGATGAAATTAAACATACAGGTACGAACTTAATTATTGTGGATGGCGCCAACCACTTTTTTTCAAGTGAACATGAATTTGATTTACAAGACCGTCTAGTTGAAATCGTTAAAGAAATCTCTAGTAAATAGGATGATAAATTCTTGAACCCCCCTAAATCTCTCATAAAGTCCATTCGTTTTTACTTTGCATTCTTCCTTATTATTTCTGCATTAGTTCTACTTTTTGTTGATTTAACCCTCTACCGAGAAGGTGAAAAGATTCGAGAAACCGTGCAAAAACAATCAAAACTCGAAGCCGAGCATGAGCTTGAGAAGGCTATCTATAACGCTTTAAATAACATTAAAAAACAAGCCAATGCTATTACCGAATGGGATGAGGTTCACCAGCAGTTCAACGACCCTAGTTATTACTTCTTTTGGCATGACGAACGTCTTAAAGAGAGCGGTTATTTCAAACCCTACTATAATTCACTAGAGCTCTATAAATCCAATTCAGAACTGCTTATGCCCGCATCTCCAAATACACAATTACAATTTTTATTACCCGAAAAATTAACGGATACAGAGCCGAAAGTCATCCTGAAAAACAATTTAGAAATGTATCTAAACTTTTTCCAGGAAGTCAAATTAAGAGGCTCGGAAGAGGTTATTGGCTATGTAGGAATTTCAATCGAATTTCTACCCTTTCTATTGAGCCAAAATACATTTTACAGCGTCGATAAATCTTCACTTCGTGTTAATGGAACAGGAGAGTTTCCTTTTGATGAGATTATGACACACCTCTCTTATCAGCCCACTTCTAACCCTGTCAGTGACTACTTATGGCAACTGATTCAGGACTTTATTATCGAACTCATTGTGCTAATGATTATTATTAGTTTATTGATAACATTCCTGTTTAATTTAACAATCTATAAACCCTTGTATGTTATCTCGGAGTACCTACAGCGTTTAAAAAACCAACCTAAAAAAATTCATCCACTCCCCAAAGAGATGTTTTTTTTAAAAGAATTCGAAGAATTAAAAAACACCATTCACGATTATCATAGAGATTTACAAAATACTCAAAATGAACTAGACCGTCAAAACCAAACCGTTTGGGAACAGGCGCGTAGAGATGTGTTAACTAACATCTATAACCGTCGTGCTTTTGATGAAGCATGGAATGAAGTGGTTTATGAATATATTCAAAACCCCAGCCCCATCACGTTCATGCTCTTTGATTGTGACTTTTTTAAAGCGTTAAATGATACCTATGGTCATGAAGTTGGGGATGAGGTCATTAAGCTCTCAGCCATCACCATTCAGCAAACACTACCTATCGACTGCCCTGTTTATCGTATTGGTGGAGATGAGTTTGCGGTGCTATTGCAAAATAAAACCCACGAAGAAACTATGATGATTGCTCAAGCTTGCCTAGTTTCTTTGGAGCAAGCGCCTTTTCCCAGCATTGGTATTAAAGAACATTTAAGCTTTAGCGTTGGTGTAAGCAGTACCTTAGAAGATTTAAGTAATGATATTAGTTTATTACCCAAACAAGCTGACATGGCAATGTATAAGGCTAAGCAGTCCCTAAATGAAAAAATTCAATGTTATCACTCTAGCTTTGAAAATGAATCTCTCTCTCTTGTTTCCAACAGCCTTGTGAACACCATTGTTGAAGCGATTCATACAGGAAAAGGGATTCAAATGCATTATCAACCTATTCAGTCGTTGCTTGATCAATCTATTTACTATGAATCCCTTATTCGCATCAAACAAGATGATCAACTTATTGTTCCCAATGATATCTTTTCTGTTGTTGACCGCCGCAGATTAGAATTTGAACTTGATAATCAAGTGATTAAACAAATTCATGGCGCCTTTAAACGAGGTGAGATTCCAACAGGAACAGGACTCTCTATTAATATCTCAGGCAAAACCCTGCTGCAACCCAGCTTTCCAAAACTGTTTAAATCTATTAAACCTTTTTTGAAAGACTACAAAATAGTTCTAGAGATTACTGAAAACAGCTTAATTGACCATATGGAATATGCTCAAAAAGTACTTAATAATTTACGTGCCGATGGATTTTTAATTGCCCTCGATGATTTTGGCAGTGGTTACTCATCTATCCGTTATTTAGCACATATGCCCGTTGATATTATTAAGTTTGATATGACAATGACCCAAGCTCTGTTAAGCCCCGATATCAAAACACGTAATATTATTGAAACTACGGCTGAGATGATTATAAACTCTGGCTACGATTTAATTATGGAAGGCATTGAAGACCAAGAGATGTTACAAAAAGCGGCTGATGCTGGTGCCACACACATTCAAGGGTACTTACTCGGAAAACCATCCGCCATTGCTCAGAAACCCATTTCAATGTAAGTGGGATAGTCAATCTACAACGAACTTACACAAACAGCTAGATAAACCATAGTGAATAACAACGAATATGACTAAAGTGATTGGACTTACAGGTGGTATTGGCGCAGGAAAAAGCACCGTTACAGCGCTATTAGAAAAGCACAATATCCCTATAATCGATACCGATCAACTATCCCGCGAAGTTGTAGAGCCGCATTCCAAAGGACTCCAACAGGTTGTGGAGTGTTTTGGCGAAAAATGCCTCAATACGGATGGTACACTTAACCGAGCACTTCTAAGAAAAATCATCTTCAATGAAGCAAGCGCAAAACAAGCGTTAGAATCGATTCTCCACCCACTTATTCTAGAGAAAACGCTTCAAAAAATTACCGAGTATAGGAAAGCCAAACCAACACATATCGTTGTTGCCATCCCGCTTTTAATTGAATCCATCAAAAAACAAACTACCAGGCCTGGTTATATAGATGAAATTTGGGTGGTTGATTGCTCTATTGAACAACAAATACAACGCGCTGTACAAAGAGATGGCAATGACCGCGCATTAATCGAAAAGATTATTGCACAACAAGCCACTAGACAAGAGAGACTGCAATACGCTGACTCTATTATTGATAATAGTGGCTCGCTTGAAACATTAGAACAGAGCGTTCTTTCCAAGCTTGAACCATTTTCAACAGAAACTTAAAAACAAAAATCAAACACAGCCAAACAATCAGCTTGGCCAAAAACCAGAAATCGCTGCAATTCCTTGTCCACCATTTTGTTTAGCAACGTCAATATCTTCTGGCTTCATACCACCCAGAGCAAAAACAGGGATTGGAATATCCTTTACTTTATCTGCAAAATTTGACCAGCCAATTCCTGGCACTTCTGGGTGAGAAGTAGTCTCTTTCACTGGCGACAGTAAAATAAAATCGGCATCCAACTTTAAAGCTTGAGAAATATCGTTATCCGTGTGAGTTGAAACCCCCAGTATTTTGTCTTTTGCTATGGGGCGTTCATTAAACGCATCAATTTCATTGGAAGCCAGCTGAATGCCATCGGCATCTGGAAAGGTCTCTAATAGCGTCACTTTACCATTCAATAAAATTTTAGCACCATAGTGCTGGCACTGTTTAATGGCGGGTTTTGCAATCTCTAAAAAAGCCTCTTCAGATAACCCTTTAGCTCTCAACTGACAAAAACGAACCCCGCTATCCAAGGCATTAGTCAGCTTTTGTAACGCCTCTTGAGCATTCACAAACTGACCTGTAATCATATAGCTGTCTGACAATTGTAAAGCCGTAACAATCCCTTTATTGGCTTTAGGAAACTCCAAATTTGAAAGCTCATTTACAGCAAACCATTCAACTCTTTGCCCTTCATTACCTGTTGGTTTACCCCTAAATTGCTCAGTTTGATAAACATGCAAACGTACTGAAACCTTTTCGTAATGCCAGGGAATTTCAATGAGTTTTTGCCAACCCTTTGTTTGAATAGCCAACTCTTCAAAAAATTCTCGCTGTAAAGCTTCAATTATACTTTCACCCTCTTCAACCTTTCCACCAGGAAACTCCCAATGATTGGCATGACTTTGATGTTTTTGTCTCAAACTTAGACAAACCTTATCGTCTTGTTTAAGCACACCCACAGCAATATCAATATAAGAATTTATTTTATTTTTGGTTTCTAACACGCTTACTCTCTTCCTTATTTATGACAATAGAAACTCTAAAACTCTAAAGAGTGAATATTAAGATTTCTTACAGGCTAAATTACCAGGCCTGGTAACTTTAAGGTAAAATACTTTGAAATAAAATCACCTTATATCATAGTAAACCGTTTTTAATTTTAAGAGTCTATCCCATGAGTCAATTTTGGAGTTCGTTAGTTCACAACTTAACCCCTTACGTTCCAGGTGAACAGCCAAAGGTGAGCAACTTAATCAAGCTTAATACCAATGAGAATCCATACCCACCTTCTGATCGTGTTTTACAAGTCATTAGAGAAGTTGCCGATGATAAGCTAAAACTCTACCCTGACCCAAATGCGGATCTATTAAAACAACGTATTGCTAAATATCATGGTTTACAGGCGAATCAGGTCTTTGTGGGTAACGGCTCTGACGAAGTTCTGGCGCACGCCTTTCAAGCGCTTTTAAAACACGACAAACCCTTACTATTTCCTGACATCACATACAGCTTTTACCCTGTATATTGTGGTTTATATGGTATTGATTTTAAAGAAATCCCTTTAACAGACGATTTTGCGATAGATATTAATCACTATCAGCAAGAGTGTGGGGCAATTATCTTTCCCAATCCAAATGCGCCCACAGGCCGTCTTTTAGAACTAACCCAAATTGAAGAGTTGCTTATAAATCACCCTAACCAAGTGGTCGTTATTGATGAAGCTTATATCGATTTTGGTGGTCAAAGTGCGATTACCTTAGTAAACCAATATCCAAACTTATTGGTAACACAAACCTTATCTAAATCTCGTTCTCTAGCTGGTTTACGCGTCGGTTTTGCGGTGGGTCATCCCGACCTTATTGAAGGGTTAGAGCGTGTTAAAAACAGCTTTAACTCCTACCCTTTAGATCGTATGGCAATCTATGGAGCTGTTGCTTCGTTTGACGATGAGAGCGCCTTTCAGAATAGTTGCAAAGCAATCATTGAAACGCGTGAAGAACTGGTTTCTCATCTACAAAAACTCGGGTTTGAGGTAATCCCCTCTAAGGCAAACTTTGTCTTCGCCAGTCATAAAAACTTCAATGCCGAAGAGATTGCCGCTAAACTGCGTGAAAAATCGATTATTGTGCGCTACTTCAATAAACCTCGTATCAATGAGTACTTACGCATCACGATTGGTAACAATGATGAAAACCAAGCTTTATGTAAAGCGCTAAGTGAAATCGTTACTTAAAAAAGTGATTCAACAAAACCGATCTAATAAATAGTACCTCATAAAAAACCCCAAATAAGAGCTTCTTATTTGGGGCTTTTGCTTGAAATAACCAATAATCAAACTAAATGGCTATAACTGGTCACTTGTCATTAAGAACGATACTCAGCATTAATTTTCACATAATCATATGAAAAGTCGGTTGTCCAAACCGTCTCAGAAGCATCACCACGATTTAACTGAATCAAAATATCAATATCTGTTTGATTCATAACCGCTTTGCCAGCTTCTTCAGTGTAAGAGATTGCACGACCACCATTTTCGACAATGCAAACATCCCCTAAATAGATTTTAAGTGCATTCACATCCAGTGAATCAACACCCGCTCTACCCACTGCCGCTAAAATACGACCCCAGTTTGGATCTGAGGCAAATAACGCTGTCTTAACCAACGGTGATAAAGCAACAGCATGTGCAACCTTCAAACATTCGGCTTGTGACGCACCGCCTTCAACAATAACACTTACAAACTTAGTCGCACCTTCTCCATCACGCACAATCATCTGTGCTAAATCGGTCATTACTTGATTAATTTCAGTCGCAAATGCTTTGTAAGCAGAAGACTCCACCGAATTAATTTCTGGCATATCGACTTGTTGAGTTGCCGTTAATGTGCAAGCATCATTTGTGGAGGTATCACCGTCAACTGTGATTCGGTTAAACGACAAATTAACCGCATCCGATAAACACTGCTGTAAACAGGCCTGATTGATTTTTGCATCCGTTGCCACAAAACCTAACATAGTCGCCATATTCGGATGAATCATTCCTGATCCTTTTGAAATGCCCGTAATGGTCACTGAATGTCCATCAATATCAACAACTTTACTTACCGACTTAGGTACTAAATCTGTCGTCATAATACCTTTACAAGCATCCTGCCAACCTGTGATCGATAAATTTGATAAAGCTAAAGGAATTCCCGCTTGAAATTTTTCCATCGGAATGTTTTCACCGATTACCCCTGTTGAAAAAGGTAAAACTTGCTCGGCATCACAACCTAACTCATTCGCAAGCCATTCACAGGTCTGTTTAGCATCTTGTAGGCCGCGCTCACCTGTTCCAGCATTGGCATTACCCGCATTTATCAACAGAGCTCTAGGCTGTGCCATTTTTAGATGGTTTTTTGCCAATGTAACTGGCGCTGCACAAAAGGCATTTTGAGTAAATGTGGCTGCAGTAATAGAACCTTCAGCCAACTCAAAAACCACTAAATCGGTTGAACCATTCTTTTTAATTTTTGCTGCACAAGAACCTAAATACACACCCGCAATAGGATGAAACTCTAGCGTATCTATTTTCATAAAAATTCCTTAAAACCCTTACTTATCTTTATTATCTATTAGGGAAAAACAAAACCCACCTAACGGTGGGCTTTTATAATGCTTTTGAGAGATTATAAAATCAATTTAGCATACTGTGGATTAACTTAATTTTCCACAACATTGTTTATATTTTTTACCCGAACCACAAGGACATGGATCATTTCGTCCTACTTTTGGTGCTTCTCTTTTGAAGGTAGAGTCCGCCTCAACTTCAACCTCTTGATTATCATCAGATAAGCCATCTGCCGATGGATGTGTCGCATCTAAATTGTGTGGGCGTTCTTTTTCTGTTTGCTCATCAAAATCAGCCACATCTTGTGACCCTTCAATTTGCACTAAAGAAAGTACCTTAACCGTTTCAAAAGTCACTTCTTGCAAGAAGTTGTGGAACATCTCAGAAGATTCACGACGGTACTCTTGGAAAGGGTCTTTTTGTGCATAACCGCGTAAGTGAATACCACGACGTAAATAATCCATTTCTGACAAATGTTCACGCCACTGTCTATCAATCGTTCTCAACAATACTTCTTTTTCGAAATGATGACGTGTGGCAGGATCAACAACAGCCATTTTGGCTTGGTATAAAGTAGCCAATTCAGCCACGATACGTTCAACCAATTTTTCTTCATACAGATTTTTATCTTCATCTAACCAAGTTTGAATTGAAAACTGTGCGCCTAACTCTTCGGCGATGGCTTTTTCGACTCCTGGAATATCCCACTGTTCTTCCAAAGAGCCTTTAGGGATATACATCGCAACAAGTTGTTCAACGACTTGTTCACGCAAACTATCAACTACATCAGAAACCTCTTCAGCTTCCATTAACTCGTTACGCTGTTGATAAACCACTTTACGCTGTTGATTAGAAATATCATCAAATTTAAGTAAGTTTGCACGCTCATCTTGATGCATACGTTCAACTTGCTTTTGAGCTCGCTCAATCGACTTAGTGACCATCTTATGCTCAATCGCTTCATCAGAAGTCATACCTAAACGTTTCATCATAGATTTTACTTTTTCAGAAGCAAAACGACGCATCAAATCGTCATCTAAAGAGAGATAAAAACGTGTGGTTCCCACATCACCCTGACGCCCAGAACGACCACGTAACTGGTTATCAATACGTCTTGATTCATGTCGTTCTGAACCAATCACTTTTAAACCGCCAAAACTCAACACCTCATCATGGCGTTTTTTCCAATCTGCTGTTACTTGCTTAACTTTTTCCTCACTAGGATTGTTCAATTCAGCTAGTTCAAGTTCTAAATTACCGCCTAATACAATATCAGTACCACGCCCTGCCATATTGGTAGCAATCGTAACGGCACCTGGACGCCCAGCATTAGCAATAATAGACGCTTCTTTTTCATGTTGTTTGGCATTCAAAACATTATGTGGCACATTTTCTTGTGTTAGAAAACGCGATAAAAGCTCCGACATTTCAATTGAAGCGGTACCCACCAATACAGGCTGTTGTGATTTATGTGTTTCAGCAATATCTCTAACAATGGCATGAAATTTCCCTTCCATATCCAAAAAGACCAAGTCAGGTAAATCGATTCTTGTTGGTGTTTTATTTGGTGGGATAACGACAACTTCAAGATTATAGGTGGATAAAAACTCACCCGCTTCAGTGTCCGCTGTCCCCGTCATACCAGATAATTTTTCATATTGACGGAAGTAGTTCTGGAAAGTAATTGAAGCAAATGTTTGACTCTCTTGTTGAATCTTAACACCCTCTTTCGCCTCAACCGCTTGGTGTAAACCTTCACTCCAGCGACGCCCTTCCATTTTACGACCTGTAAACTCATCGATAATGACAACTTCATCATTTTCAACAATGTAATCACGGTTCTTTTCAAACAGTAAATTGGCTCTTAGAGCCGCATTCACATGAATCATTAAACCGATGTGAGCCGCATCATAAAGGCTATCACCTTCTTCAAGCAGTCCTTGCTCGGCCATCATTGCTTCGACTTTGGCATGTCCATCATCCGTTAAATAGACTTGCTTTGATTTTTCATCAATCGTAAAGTCACCCGAAGAGGTTTTGGTCTCTAGATCTTCTTCACCCTGTTCAAGGTGTGCAACTAATGGGTTAATTTTTTTGTATAGCTCCGATTTATCTTCAGATGGCCCTGAAATAATCAAAGGTGTACGAGCCTCATCAATCAAAATTGAGTCAACCTCATCAATGACGGCAAAATGTTGACCACGCATGACTTTTTCAGCTGAGAAAATTGCCATATTGTCACGCAGATAATCAAAACCGAATTCGTTATTCGTTCCATAAGTAATATCTTGAGCATAAGCGGCTTGTTTCTCTTGTTGAGATTGGCCGCTTAAAATCACACCGGTACTTAACCCTAAAAAACTATATAACTGCCCCATCTGTTCAGCATCACGTTTAGCGAGGTAGTCATTTACGGTAATAACATGAACACCCTCACCTTTCAGCGCATTTAAATAAACAGGAAGAGTTGCCACCAAGGTTTTACCTTCACCCGTTCGCATCTCAGCAATACGCCCATCATTAAGAGCCATACCACCAATCATCTGCACATCATAATGACGCATTCCAAAAACACGTTTACCTGCTTCACGCACAACCGCAAAAGCTTGCGGAAGAATGTCATCTAAGGTGTTACCATCTTCAAGAAACTGTTTAAATTCTTGGGTTTTCTGTTGCAACTCTTCGTCTGTTAATGCTTCATATTCTTCTTCTAATGCATTAATTGATTGAGTCACTTTACGATACTGTTTAAGCATGCGTTCGTTTCGACTACCAAAGAGTTTTGTAAAGATATTTAAGGCCATTTAAATGTTCATTCCAATTAAAAAATAGTGCTAACAATAGATGACATAAGCTGTCAAGCGGGCGAATCACAAATTTGATTCTGCATCATTTTACGCTAAACCCCAATTTTTGGGGTTTTGTACAATCATTATTGCGGTAAAATGAGCGAATATTCTAACATAAAACCAAATACTAACAGTATGAAACCTCTCTTAAATCAAGCACAAGGTGCGCTAAAAAACTTACTGGCAGACGCACAGCTTTTCCAAGCTCTTCTAGAGGTGGGACAGGATAGCTTACCGACAGAACTTCAACCTCATTTGGTTGGCGTGAGCTTTGAAAAAAATACGCTACTATTGCAACTTGATGAAAGTATTTGGGCAACACAATTGCGCTTTTATGAACCCAATTTGCTGGGCATCTACCAAGAGCACTTTCCACACTTAGAACTCAGAAATGTAAAGGTTCATGTCTTACCACAATCACCTGATCCTGTTCGTACCAAAAAAATTGTCACGCCACCCAGCAATCAAGATGCTGAAGAGATGCTACAAATCAGTCAATCCGTTAAATCAAAAGGCCTCAGTGAAGCTCTTAAATCACTCAGTTTACGTGCAAAAAAAAACGCCCATGACTAGGGCGTTTTTTCTAATAGTTAATTTGGCACTAAAGTAGAACCTTACTACTACCATACCTCACAGGTGGTTTTCCACCTTCATCAGAGTACTCTACCAATTCATAAGCTTCAGGTTGCTCTAATAAAGCTCTTAATAATTGATTGTTTAATGCATGCCCAGACTTATGAGCGGTAAACTCACCCACAATAGGATGCCCCAGCATGTATAAATCACCTACTGCATCTAAAATTTTATGCCGTACAAACTCATCTTTATCTCGAAGGCCTTCGATATTCATTACACCTTTCTCATCAAGACCAATCGCATTTTTTAAACTCGCTCCCAACCCTAGATTTCGTGCTCGTAACGTCTCCATATCTTTCATAAAACCAAAGGTACGTGCACGGCTCACTTCTTTAAAATAGGCTGTTGATGAAAATTCTAAAGTCATTTTTTCAGCTGTCTCTTGGAATGCTGGGTGTTCAAAATCAATTGAGAAATTTAAACGATAACCTTCATACGGTTTAAACTCAGCAGAACCACCTTTTTCATTTTCAACTCGAATAGGCTTTAATATTTTTACGAACTTTTTAGGTACGTCTTGAATTTGAATACCCGCCGACTGCAATAAAAAGATAAAATGGGATGAACTACCGTCCATTATTGGCACTTCATCCGAAGTGATATCAATATACACATTATCAATTCCAACACCCGCCAGAGCCGACATTAAATGCTCAATGGTCGCTATTTTTATTTTCTTCTCACCATCAGAGTTAACAATGGTCGTACATAACATAGTCTCACCAACAATCTCAGGTGACACTCTGAATTCAACTTCTGGCGTGCAATCGACACGTCTAAAGACAATTCCAGTGTTCACAGGGGCTGGACGCAAAGTCATGACTGATTCATGACCCGTGTGTAAGCCAATACCTTTGGCCTTAATTTTGTTGGCAAGTGTTCTTTGATTCAAGGGAAACTCATTTTCTAATGTGGATTTTATACTATGTTTTCAATACTGCGAATTTAAAGGATTGTCTACTTACAAAGCAAAATATCCATCTCTTATAACGCCGTGCATTCTAGCATAGAACACACCGCAAAATTTAGACCGAAATTTACTTAGATATGTAATCCGTACAATTAATGCTTAAAAGCTTTTACTAAACCACGTTTTCATTCTTTCAAGGACAGAACCTGCATCCGAAAAGCTAGAGCGTTCAGCTATCTCAGGTACTGCACCACCTAAATGGTCTCGAGCGTGCATTAATAGACCAACCGTTGTTGCATAAGACGGACTATTGACTTCATCTTTTAGGCCATGAACACCTTGTGGATAACCCAATCTTACAGGCATATGAAAAACTTCTTCTGCTAACTCAACTGCCCCTTCAACCAGAGAACTGCCACCCGTTAAAACAATACCTGCTGCCAAAACATCTTCAAATCCCGCACTGCGTAGCTCTGCTTGAATCAGTTGAAATAACTCTTCATATCGTGGCTCAATCACTTCCACTAAAGTACGACGAGAAAGGCATCGCGCTGGGCGATCACCCACACTGGCTACCTCAATCTCTTCGTCTTTATCAATTAACTGAGGTAAAGCACAAGCGTATTTACGCTTAATCTCTTCGGCGGCTTGTGTTGGTGTACGTAAGGCAACTGCAATATCATTGGTAACTTGATCGCCTGCAACAGAAATAACCGCAGTATGGCGAATTGCGCCATTATGAAACACGGCAATATCCGTTGTTCCACCACCAATATCAACTAAACAAACACCGAGTTCTTTTTCATCTTCAGAAAGCACCGCTTCACTCGAAGCAAGTTGTTCTAGAATGATATCAGAGACACCTAAGTTACAACGCTCGACACATTTGGTGATATTTTGTGCCGCACTGACAGAGCCAGTAACCATATGAACCTTAGCTTCTAGACGAACACCTGACATACCAATTGGCTCACGGATACCGCCTTGATTATCGATAATGTACTCTTGAGAAAGAATATGTAGAACACGCTGATCACCAGGAATGGCAATGGTTTGTGCAGCATCCATAACACGTTCAATATCATCAGGCTGAACATCTTGGTTACGAATAGCCACCATACCGTTTGAGTTAAAACTCTTAATATGACTTCCTGCAATACCTACGTAAACAGAATGCACTTCAAAACCCGACATTCTTTCAGCTTCATCAATCGCACGTTGAATAGATTCAACGGTAGAATCGATATTGACGACAACACCCTTTTTGAGTCCTCTTGAAGGATGAGTTCCCATCCCCACCACTTCTATTTCGCCATCTGGTTTGATTTTACCGATGATTGCCGCAATTTTAGAAGTACCGATATCTAAACCCACTACGGTATTTGAGGAGTGTTGTTTTCGCGCCATGCTATGCTTTACCTTTTCTCATTTCACACTATCAAATTTGAATCTTGAACCAAGCTAAATACGATTCATTTCTTGGCAATTATAAAACCATTACTATAGCGTAAATCATAAATTCCTGCTGATTTTCTCATCTCTGAATCGAGCTTTGGATAGGCTTTGATAAAACGCTGTAGTTTATGCTCATAATTCAATGAATCTAAGACAATACTTGGGCCATCTAAGATGCCGATACTCCAGACATTATCTGTGGATAATTTCAAGGATTTTATAATAAAATCTAAATTTAAAAACTGACTTTGTAGGGTAATTAGATTACGCAAAACCTGCTGTGATTGGGCGAGTTCTCCATCAAGCTCAACCAGATTGGTAAAGCCCTCTATTGATTCTGGAAAGAACACCTCACCAGAACGATTCACTAGTCCAGCATCCCCCCAGCGGGCAACAGGAGTTTGCTCTTTAATTGAAATATAAAGTAAATTTGGCCATTTACGTTTTACCTGGGCTGACTGCACCCAATCTAAATGCACCAAATCTGCTTGAATTTTATTTAAGGGGATATCCCAAAACGATGCTCCTAAATAAGGCTTTACAGTCGTAGCAATCTCTTCTTCTGTCACTTGTTTAATCGGTAAAACCAGCTTGTAACTCTCTATAGGCTTATAGAGTGGAGAATCTTTCTGAGTAGACAGCCAGCCAACAGAAACAAGAGTTACCAATGCTAAAAACAGTATGAATAGTTGCAGACTGCGCTTTACGCTAAACAAAATAATCTACTCCTGTAAACATCATTCCGCTTAACGCTTTAAGGTTGTTTTTAAAATTTCAACAACTAAATTTTCAAAACTGATCCCAGCCACCTTCGCAGCCATAGGAACAAGACTATGATCCGTCATACCAGGAACCGAGTTGAGCTCGATTAACCAGGCCTGGTCATCCTCATCCAACATTAAATCCACTCGCCCCCATCCCTGTGAACCAAGCACATGAAAGGCTTGTAAAACTAAATTTTGAATATCACTTTCACTTTCTGAATCAAGGCCACAAGGGCAAATATATTGAGTATCGTTTGATTTGTATTTAGCATCAAAATCATAAAAATCATGTGAGGTTTTTAACTGAATCAATGGCAAAGCCTGGTTATTCAATACCGCCCCAGTATATTCACGCCCGGTAATCCACTGTTCAATCAAAACTTCCGAGTCAAACTCACGAGCGTAAGTGACGGCTTCAACCAAGCTCTCTTTGTCATAGACCTTACGCATACCAATACTAGAACCTTCATGGCATGGTTTTACAATGACTGGAAATGGTAAATCAAACTCATCAATATCTAATGGCATCAAATCAGAGACCCAGATGAATCCTGGAGTTGGCAGGCCTGCTCCCATCCACATCCACTTGGTTCTTAGTTTATCCATGGCAACAGCTGACGCGGTCATTCCACTGCCTGTATAAGGTAACCCTAAATCATCTAAAACAGCTTGAACCACACCATCTTCACCCCAACGACCGTGCAAGGCAATAAACGCTCTATCGTACTCTTTAGCAATACGCTGTAAATCTTCTAGTTGCGTGACATCTTCTGAAACCGCATCAATGCCTTGAGCCAATAAAGCTTCAGTAACCGCAGCACCACTTCTTAACGAAACGTCTCGCTCAGCCGCTTTACCGCCCATTAATACAGCCACTTTTCCAAACTTCATTAAACCTGCTCCTCAACTGAGTGCCAGTTTTTAGCGACCTGCCCCACATCACCCGCTCCCATAACGAGAACGACATCATCATCATGCAAAACATCTTTAGCGATTTCATCTAGCTGCTCTAAACTGTCAGCATAAAAGCCATGTTCACCACGCAGCCTCAAGGCTTGAAGCAGTGATTTTGAATCAAACATTGGCAATGGCATTTCACCAGCGGCATAAACATCTAATAAAATCACCAAATCAGGCCCCATTAAGGCTTGAACAAAGTCATCAAACAAGTCACGTGTTCGGGTGTAACGATGCGGTTGAAAAACTAAAACCAAACGTTTTTCTGGAAAAGCGTCTCTGGCCGTCGAGATGGTCGCTTCAAGCTCTGTTGGGTGATGACCATAATCATCCACTAAAGTTACGGTATGATTGCCAATAACACGTTCAGGATAAACCTCAAAACGTCGCCCTACACCACCAAATTCATTTAAAGCCTGCTGAATCGCTTCTACCGAAACATCCAACTTTAGAGCAATCGCAATTGCGGCAAGCGCATTTAATACGTTGTGTTTTCCAGGTAGGTTCAGCGTAATATCAAAGCTACGTTCACGGCCAACCAGAACCTGAAACTGCATCTGCAACCCTTTTGCAGTAACATTGATGGCTCTGATATCGGCATTTTCAGCAAAACCATAGGTCAAAACTTTACGGGATAGTTTAGGTAAAATCTTTTGAATATTCTCATCGTCTATACACATAATCGCCATGCCATAAAATGGCAAACGATGAATAAATTCGATAAAGGTGTTTTCTAAATTTTGGTAATCACCTTGATAGGTTTCCATATGATCTTCATCAATATTGGTAACCACCGACATCATCGGTGAAAGGTGTAAAAATGAAGCATCGGATTCATCCGCCTCGGCAACTAAATAACGACTCGAACCCAAGCGAGCATTAGAACCGACCTGGTTCAATTTACCACCAATCACAAAAGTTGGATCAATCCCACCTTGTGTCAGTACCGAGGCGGCAAGACTGGTTGTTGTGGTTTTTCCGTGGGTTCCTGCAATCGCGATTCCAAAACGCATTCTCATTAATTCAGCTAACATTTCAGCACGAGGAATAACGGGGATACGGGTGCTTCTTGCCCAATCAACTTCCGCATTACCTGCTCCAATGGCGGTAGAAACCACCACCACATCGGTATTTTTAACGTGATCCGCTTCATGCCCTAGCTGAATCAGTGCGCCTAAAGATTCTAAACGCGCGACTGTCGGGTTATGTTTTAAATCAGAGCCAGACACAATATATCCAAGGTTAAGACAAACCTCAGCAATACCCGCCATACCTACACCACCGATTCCAACAAAATGAATCTGTTTAACTTGTTCTTTCATTGCGTTGACAACTTCATAAATTAATTTTAAATATAGGCAATATCATACAATGATTTACTGATGCAAACGCCAATTTCTATTCTTAATATTAAGGTTTTTTCACTGGCAAAAAAGACAACCTTTTTAAGTTATTGAATCTAAAAATACATTATTGAATGGTTGAAGAAGTCATTCCCTCTGCATTCTCAATATTTTCAAACGGTTTTGAAACGGGCTGAGGAATCACCCAGTAAAATTGACCAAGAATAGCCGCTAACTCGGTTGGTTTTTGATATGGGTTAGTTATTTCGACTGTGCCACTTGATTGAGTTGCGACCACACCATTAGACAAAGCATTGTTAATCAAACTTTTGATTAAGCCGACATCTCCCTCCAAGAGACCTAACTCGGGATTCCACCAAAATACCGTTTGAGGATAAGCCTCATCCATGTTTGGAAGCGGAATTAACTCGATGCGAATCCAGCTAAGAGAGATAGTTTCATTTGATTTCATAATCACTAATATACTGAAAACAGAAATGAAATTTTAAAATATTGGGTGTATTAAGATTGATACATCTAAAAAGCTACCAGGCCTGGTAGCTTAGGCTGTGCAAGTAATTTAAATTAACATCTCTTTAGCTTCTTGAATAGAAACCACTAAACGGTCAATATCTTCGAAGTTATTATAAGCGCCAAATGAGGCACGAATCGTTGCTGGTACATTAAAGTGTTGCATAACAGGCATCGCACAATGATGGCTCGCCCTTACTGCAATCCCATCTTGATCCATTAATGTTGCCATATCATGAGGATGTACACCTTCAATTACAAAAGAGACGACACCACCTTTATGCTCTGCTTGACCAATAATTTGTAACCCATCAATTTCAGATAATTTTTCAGTCGCATAAGCCAATAGCTCTGCTTCATGCTTAGCGATATTTTCTAAACCGACTTCATTCAAAAAATCGACCGCTGCAGCCAAGCCAATGGCACCTGAGATATGTGGGGTTCCTGCTTCAAACTTATAAGGCAAAACGTTGTATTCTGTTTTATCAAAGGTCACGGAGTAAATCATATCTCCACCACCTTGATAAGGTGGCATCGCTTCTAATAAAGCTTCTTTAGCATACAAAACACCAATTCCTGTTGGACCATACATTTTATGACCAGACAGCGCATAAAAATCACAATCTAAATCTTGCACATCCACCTGCATATGCGGAGTCGCTTGCGCGCCATCAATCATAATTTTTGCACCCACAGAATGCGCGATTTCAGCCATCTCTTTTACAGGGTTTATGGTGCCTAATGCATTTGACATATGCGTCACTGAAACCAACTTGGTTTTTTCAGAAACCAGACTTTTAAGTGCATTCATGCAGACTTCGCCTTTCTGGTTCATGCGTAACACGATAAGACGAATCCCCATGCGATCTCTTAAAAGCTGCCAAGGGACAATGTTTGAGTGGTGTTCCATCTCGGTGACAATCACTTCATCACCCTCTTTCAGGTTTTCCATAACCCAGCTTTGTGCAACCAAATTAATTGCTTCAGTGGTTCCTCGAACAAAAACAATCTCTTTGGTGCTTTTTGCGTTTAAAAAGGCCCTTAAAGTTTCACGCGCGCCCTCATATTTTTCAGTTGCCCGCTCACTTAAACCGTAAACACCACGATGTACATTTGCATTTTCTTCACGGTAATAGCGCTCTAAAGCATCAATCACTCGTTGTGGTTTTTGTGATGTCGCTCCACTGTCTAAATAAACCAGCGGTTGTCCATTTTCAACCAAGTTTAGGATTGGAAACTGCGCTCGTACTTTTGCAAAGTCGATAGTGTTTGTTGACATACTCGTTCCGTTAGTCATTATTTAAACCAGTGAATAAATAAAAGGATAATTGTTGATTACTGATGGATTTTTACCAGGCCTGCTGAAAGACGATCTGTTACCCAGTGTCGGATTTGCTCATTACTAATGTCTTCTGCAGGTTCAAGCAAGAAGGCATGGGTAATCATCTTAATCGCATCTGCACGACGAATCCCGCGAGCTTGCAAATAGAAGATTTGATTTTTATCAATCTGACCTGATGCAGAACCGTGAGAACACTTTACATCATCCGCATAAATCTCTAACTGAGGTTTGGTGTCCATTTTGGCTTGATTTGATAACAATAGGTTTTTGTTATCCATTTGACCATCGGTCTTTTGTGCCTTTTGATCAACACGAATCATCCCATTAAAAACGCCAATAGCGTGATCGGTTAATACATATTTATGCAACTGCTGACTAGTGCCCCAAACATCGTTATGTTGGGTATCTGTACGAGAGTCAACGACTTGGTTATCTTTAGCTAAACACGCGCTATTCTGCTGGCTTTCAATGTATTCGCCATTCATCAAAATATGATTTTGATGGCGCGAAAGCTGCGAACCTAAACCGCCATAAAAACTATGAAAACTGCTATTATCCGCTTGATAGATAAACTGGTTATTGAAGTAGAATGCGCTATCATTTTGCTCTTGCATCACAATTTGTTTACAACGCGCTTGTTTAGCTATCTCAATTTCAGTCACAACATTCGTGCAGGCACTACTGTCTGTTTCGCCCGTTAATTCGGCTAAAGACACAAAACGTTCAACCAAAGTTAACTCTGCATTTTCGCCAAGTTCAACGCGATTACGCACATTGCTCATTTGATTTTTTTGTGTCTGGATATGCAAAACAAAAAATGGCATTTCCATATAAGCATTGGCAGCTAACTGAAGATAAAAACCATCCGCTAACAAAAGACTATTTAAAACACCAAATGGCTCTTTAGTTATCTGTTTTTCTCTTTCAAATAACACTTCAGCATTACCAGCGATGGATTCAATATCTCTAAAAGATTCATAAATCACACCTTTTGGCAGAGCTTCTAAATCATCGGATAACGATTCACTAAACCAGCCATCAACAAACACCACCATCGTGACTGGGAAACCAGGCATAAACTGACGAACTTGTTGACTCGTAACGGGTACCGCAGGTTGCATAGCAAAATGGTTTTGTACAAAACCTGTTAAACGAGTGTATTGCCACTCCTCATCTCGCTGCGTAGGAAAACCCTGCTCATTCAACAATTGTTGGGCTTGTTGGCGAATTTTTTGTAAAGAAGCACTTTGACAAGTCGCATTCAGCAACTCCGATTGAGCCACATAATGTTCAACCGCTTTTTTGGCTACGGGAGAGATTTTTCTTTGCATGTAATTATCCGCTCTCGTTTTAATTGTTTTGATTTTGTTGAATGATGTCGTCGTAACCATTCTCTTCAAGCTCATGAACTAACTCAAAACCACCTGATTTAACGATTCGGCCGTTATAAAGAACGTGAACATGATCAGGTTTAATGTAATCCAATAAACGTTGATAGTGAGTCACAACAATAAAACTTCTCTCTTCAGAGCGCAGAGCATTCACACCATTCGCCACAACACGTAAAGCATCAATATCTAAACCTGAATCGGTCTCATCAAGAATACAAAGCTTTGGTTCTAATAACGCCATCTGAAAAATATCATTACGTTTTTTCTCACCACCAGAGAAACCAACATTAACAGAACGTTCTAGCAAATCGGCACGCATATCCAACAGGTCGATTTTCGCTTTTGCAAACTCATCAAAATCAAACATGTCTAATGCAGGTAAACCACGCTCTTCACGAATGGCATTTAAGGCGGTTTGCATAAATAACTTATTACTCACACCAGGAATTTCTACAGGGTACTGAAAAGCTAAAAACAACCCTTTACGAGCTCGTTCTTCAGCATCCAATTCAAGCAAGTCTTCGCCATCAAACTCAACACTACCTGCCGTCACTTCGTAATCATCACGACCAGATAGCACATTAGCCAGCGTACTTTTACCCGCCCCATTAGGCCCCATAATTGCGTGCACTTCACCGGGTTTAACCTCTAGGTTAAGGCCTTTTAAGATCTGCTTATCATCAATTTCTGCTTGTAGGTTTTCTACTTTTAATAACATGGTATCAATACTTTCTATTTATGAATTCTTGTAATATGTTCTGTCAATATTGGATTTGCCCTTCAGCAATTTAACCAACAGACCCTTCTAAACTGATTGCCAGTAACTCTTCAGCTTCTTGAGCAAACTCCAGCGGTAATTCGCTAAAGACCTCCTTACAGAAGCCATTTACAATCATTGAAATGGCATCTTGTTCACTGATTCCACGTTGCTTGCAATAGAACAACTGGTCTTCACCAATACGTGAAGTGGTCGCTTCATGCTCAATTTGCGCGGTTGGGTTCTCAACTTCAATGTAAGGAAACGTATGCGCTCCACACTGATCACCAATCAGCATAGAATCACACTGGGTAAAGTTTCTTGCGCCTTCCGCACTCGGTAAAATTTTAACTAGACCACGATAGGTGTTATCACTTTTACCCGCAGATAACCCTTTAGAGATAATCGTGCTTCGAGTGTTTTTACCGATGTGAATCATTTTTGTACCGGTGTCGGCTTGCTGTCTGCGGTTGGTTAAAGCAACCGAGTAGAATTCACCAATCGAGTTATCGCCCTTTAAGATACAACTTGGATATTTCCAAGTAATGGCCGAACCTGTTTCAGCTTGTGTCCATGAAAGCTTTGAGTTTTTACCTTCGCAAATACCGCGTTTGGTTACGAAGTTTAAAATACCGCCTTCACAATCTTCATCGCCAGGATACCAGTTTTGCACTGTAGAGTATTTTACTTCAGCGTCTTCATGCACAATGACTTCCACCACAGCGGCATGCAATTGATAGGTGTCACGCACTGGCGCTGAACAGCCTTCCAAATAACTAACATAACTGCCTTTATCGGCAATTAAGATAGTACGTTCAAACTGCCCAGTTTTTGCTTCGTTAATACGGAAATAGGTCGATAAATCAATCGGACAACGAACCCCTTCAGGTATATAAACAAAGGTTCCATCAGAGGCTACCGCGGAGTTAAGTGCGGCAAAGTAATTGTCGTGATGAGGCACAACGGTACCGATATATTTCTGCACCATCTCGGGATAATCTTGAACAGCTTCAGAAAAGGAGCAGAAAATAATACCTAATTCAGCTAAATCTTCGCGTTTGGTCGTTGAGACAGAAATAGAGTCAAAAATAGCATCAACGGCTACATTGGCATCATCCCCCGTAATAGGCACACCCAATTCAGCAAAGGCTTTTGCCACTTCAGGGTCAATTTCATTACTTTGCTCATCATCGGTACTGCAAGTACCTGCGCATGAACCGCACTCTGGAGCAGAATAGTAGCTGTAATCCTGATAATCTAAAGGCGTATATTCGGCTTTAGCCCAATGAGGTTCTTCAAGTGTTTTCCAGTAAGCAAAGGCTTTTAAACGGAAATCAAGCATCCAATCTGGTTCATTCTTTTTTGCTGAAATCGCACGTACAACCTCTTCATTTAACCCTTTTGCAAAGGTTTCAACGCTAGTGGTTGTTACAAAACCCTCTTTGTAGTGCTGATTTTTAGAAAGTAAGTCATTTATCTCTTGATATTGACTTTCATCAGAGCCATGTTCTGGTTGTAGTTCGGTTATTTTTTCTGCGTTAGCCATTATTCTAAATCGCCTAATTATAATATCAGAGTATTTTAGTGGGTTATTATCGAAATGTCCATGCCTAACCTAAAAACAAACGTCACGCAGACGTTTACTTAGTAACTCAAGCCTTACAAGCCTGAATCATTTCTGACAACCAAGCTTTCTCAAGGTTTACACCACTAATTGTTAACTGGCCAAGTTGGTCATCGGACTCTGCCGCAAAGGTATCCCAACGATACGGGGTTCCCTCTATCGTGACTAGATTTTGATACTCTAGTGTTTTTAACGTTCCTACCACTCGGGTAATATTCATGCCTAAGTTCTGTCGAGCGTTATCCAACACCATAAGCAGATGATCCAACACAATCCGTTCTAACTTAAAGTGAAAACATTCTATTTTTTCGGATACATTCTTGACACTCCCCCGAGCTTCTAATGAGCTCGCTTGGGTGTCATTTGTTTTAGTAAAGCCGTTAAAGCTTTCTGGCAAGGCATGATTTAACATACGCACAACAGGCAAGGATGAATTCTCTGGCCTATTCTGTACAACCCATTTACCCCACCAGGCCTGGTCATCTAGGGAACTCTCTTCACTGAAAGTAAACACGATGCCATCAGATATTTTTAATAAACGCTGTAGTTGAGTATTTAGCCAAGCAGAATCATCACCTGGCAATATTGAGCGAATATCAACCACACACCAAACCGCATACGATGAATGGTTACTAGGCATTTTTATAAAATCTTGCCACTCAAAACATCCAGGCCTGGTAAATTCAATTTGGTGATTTTCTAGAATTAAATCCGCATCGGTGAGTTTTGAACAAGCAAACTGATTATTTAATCTCTCTGCTACACGGCTTTTACCTGAACCAGGTAAACCGATGAGTAAAATATTTTGAGATTCAAGTGTATTCATTCTGAATCAATCTTTATTTTATTGGGCTGATGGACGCGCTAAACAATCATAAAATTGATTCGCCAACTGCTTAAGAAAAACGTCATATGGCAAGTAGTCGGCATCATTTTTTTGTTGATAATCTTTGGAAACTAATCCAATTGGGTCAAGACTTCCCACCTGCACATCTAGCCCCTTGGTTACGGCCAACACTCTTTTGGCAGGAAATTGCGGTTCTTTAAACACACAACGCACATCACCTTGCTTAATTTTTTCGCGCAATTCCGCCACACGTTTAAGACTTGGTGACACAGATGGGTTCAATTGGATAGAGCCAATACCGTTCAAGTCATAACGATGTTCAAAATATTGAAAAGCGTCATGCAAAACCATAAACGGAACTTCTTTTACGGGTTGTAGTTGGTTAACGATTTGTCGATCTGTATCTGCCAATTGTAACAACCAGGCCTGGGTTCTTTGCTCTATGGCTCCAGCTTGTTCAGGCTTCAATAACTGTAACTGTTTCGACACTGCTAGAACTAAACGCTGAGCATTATGAACAGACACCCATAGGTGACCATCCATCCTAATTTCATGTTCGTGCTCTTCGTGTTCATCGGCATGTTCAGAGTGCTTATGTTGATGCCCTTTTTTCTCCCACAAACCACCCTGTCTAATGGGTAACTCTTCAATACCAACCAAAGCCTGTATAGATAATTCATTGCCTTTAAGATTAGATAATGGTTTCTGCATCCAACTATCAACAGGACTTCCCACCCATAGAACTAAATCACTTTGTTGAAGCGTTTTTAGGTCTGAAGGTTTCAATTGAAAACCATGCGGACTTGCTCCAGGTTTTAGAATTACTTCCAAATGATCCTCTTCAGAGAGCAAAGGAGCAATCATCCCTGCTAAAGGAGGAATTGAGGTTGAAATATTAATTGCATAACTTGAATGAGAGAAGCCCAATAAAGGCAGAGCACAAAAAGCCATCAGAGAGGAATAAGATTTAAATAAATCCAAACGCCTTTTTTCTCCAAATAGAAGCCGTTTTAATTCTTTTCGTACTTCTTTTAATACTTTATGATTCAAACTCGATAAAATATTCATAACATTAATTCATCCTTATCCTTTTAAAGCTCATATAAGCTAAATTAAGGCTATATACTATATTATTCGCACTCTGTGTTACCCAATAATTAAAGGCTCTCGTCATCGTGCAGTTCTCACAAAACCAAAAACCACTGATTAAAGCAGAGAACATCTCCCATCAGTTTGGTTCTAACAGCGTTTTACAGCAAATCTCGTTACAAATTTTTCCTAAAGAGATTGTGACGTTAATTGGGCCTAATGGCGCAGGAAAATCGACTTTACTTAAAATTTTACTTGGCTTAATCAAGCCATCTCAAGGATTAGTCACTCGCCAAGCAAATTTACAAATTGGTTTTATGCCACAAAAAATCCAAATTGACCCAACGCTACCAATGACCGTTAAACGCTTTTTAGAGTTAGGCTTGCCACAAACCCATTTTTTAAAGAGTCTTGTTCGAGGTCGTTTTCAGGCCACGCATTCTAACACACTGATCGAAAAAACCACCCATGATCTAGATATCAACGAACTATTAAATCAACCTATCCAAAAAGTCTCTGGTGGAGAAATGCAGCGCATTCTACTCGCTCGTGCATTGATTAGAAAGCCCAACTTATTAGTACTAGACGAACCTGTCCAAGGTGTTGATTTGCAAGGGCAGACTGAAATCTACGACTATATTAATAAAATTAGACATGAGTATGGCTGCGGTATTTTAATGGTCAGTCACGACCTACACATCGTAATGAAACACACCGATGAAGTACTCTGCCTAAACCAACATATGTGTTGCACAGGACACCCACAGAACGTGAGTAAATCATCAGAATTTCAGGCTCTATTCGGTGATCTCTCTGAAAGCTTAGCCTTTTATGAACATCATCATAATAATGATGCTTGCGACCATACTCATGGCCACCACCATCATAATGAACAAGAAACTGCTCTTACGGCAAAGTCTGAGCCTAATAACAATGGAAAAACATTATGATGAACTGGCTACCTGACTTCATGTTCTATGCACTTATTGGTGGTATTGGCCTAGCGATTATCTCTGCACCTTTAGGCGTTTTTATGGTTTGGCAACGCCAATCCTACTTTGGCGCAACCCTAGCGCATTCTGCGCTACTTGGTATTAGTATTGGTCTTTTTCTAGAAATGGATTTAACACTTAGTGTCATTGTTATTTCAATGCTCGTGGCGGCAATGATATTTTGGCTAAGCCATTTTAAACAACTGTCGTCAGACACCTTATTAGGCATACTTGCACACAGCAGTTTGGCATTTGGACTCATCTTGATTAGTTTACAAGACAATATTCAAGTAGATTTAATGGCCTATTTATTTGGCGACATTTTAAGCATCAATGAAATCGACTTAGGCTTAATATTCTTAACCAGTCTTCTAATACTCTTATTTTATGCACAACATTGGCAGGCATTACTCAATGTCACACTTAATCCAGAACTTGCACAAGTTGAAGGGGTAAACGTCAAAAGAGTTCAGCTTCTTTTTGTTTTATTGTTAGCTTTTATGATCGCACTCTCGATGAAAATTGTGGGCGTATTATTAGTGACTTCTTTATTAATTATTCCCGCAGCTGCAGCCAGAAGGCTATCAAACTCACCTGAACAGATGCTGGTATACAGCATTATCATTGGTTGCTTGTCGATTATTTCAGGGCTTTTAGTCTCTTACCAAGTAGACCTACCTACTGGTCCTTCTATTGTGATGACCGCCACAATCCTTTTTCTACTGCTTTTATTAAAGCCTCAAGAAAATAATTAACTTAAATAAAACCTTTGCACGAGTGTTGCTCGAGACAAAAATAAGAAAAACGCAGTGAATTTCTCACTATTCACTGCATCTTTCAGCAACAACTTGGATAAGTTTAGCTTTTTTTACCGAGCTTTGACTCGTGCAAAGGCTTCAAATAAAAAAATAGAGGCCTATCGCCTCTATTTTTTATTCACCCTGATTTAAAGCTTCTTATCTTTTAAGCTAACTGATCAATTATCTGATAAAGCAGTTCAACCACTTTTTCACTCTGCACATCAATCTCAGCAAGACCAGCTTCAACGGTATCAATATCATTAATAGACTTGGCATCCATTACCGTTTTAATCCCTTGGTGCATCTGCATATGCTCATCACCTAGCTGAACCATTTGAGGAATATGCATAAAGGCCTGACCATCTGAATAGTACCACTTGCCTAAGATACAGGCGGTATGGTCAGTCGCCGACTCATAGGTTACACCAATATCCACACCTTCAACATAGGCGCGAATTTTACCTTTCCAAGCCAAGTGAGCCTCAATCATTTTCTCAAATTGACTCGCCGTTTTAGAGTTGATTAACTTAGCCATTCTCTGTGAAACCACGTTATCAACATTAAATAAACTCACCTGTTCTTGCAGGGTACCAGCATTGTCTAGTAGCGCTTTACTTGATTCAGCGGCCGTTTGCACAATCGCGGCATTTTTCTGTGTCATCTCATCCATAGACATTACCGCACTATTAACCTGCTCAACACCTCTCGCTTGCTCTTCACTGGTTCCTGAGATGTCCGCAACCATCTCACTCACTTCAAGCATCGTGGCATTGATTGTACTCAAGACTTCACTGGTTTGACCAACATACAAGCCACTTTCTTCACTGATTTTCACACTATTTTCTATTAGGTGTTTAATCTCACCAGCCGCTTCTGCCGATTTACCTGCTAGATTCCTTACCTCTCCTGCCACAACCGCAAAACCTCGTCCATGCTCTCCTGCACGAGCTGCTTCTACAGCCGCATTCAGTGCCAATAGATTTGTCTGGAAAGCAATGCCATCAATTAAGGTCGTAATATCATTAATCTTCTGACTCGCAGCTGACATCTCCGACATTGAGTTAAGTGCTTTTTGCATCGTCACCAAACCCGCTTCCAACTGATGGCTAGCGTCTGTGGTTTTTTCTTTGGCTTGAAAAGCGTTATCTGCATTTTGACGCACCGCACTTGTCATCTCCTCCATTGACGCTGAAGTTTCTTCTAAAGCGGCGGCTTGCTCTTGTACTCGGTTGCTAATCTCACTGTTACCCTGAGCCAAATTCTGCACACCACTCACAACGGACTGCGTTATCGCCTCGACTTTCGCGACCATCACAGCCGTATTTTTTACTGAACTATTCAATGAGTCTTTTAAAACCGCCATTTTCCCCGAATAGGTTCCACTTACAATCTTAGTCAGATCCCCTTCACTAATAGAAGCTTGGACTTTTGCCACCTCTTCCACAAAGCTTTCTAAATCATTTAAGGTTAAGTTTAAAGACTCTTTTAACGGAATAAAGTCACCAAGCACATCTGCTTCTGACCTTACTGAGAAGTCACCATGCGATAGATAATTAAGTGTTTCAGCGATTGAGTTAACGCTCGATTTCATGAGTACCGCAGAACGCTCTAAATCATATAGAACATCCGCAAACTTACCTTCTAGCTGAATTGAGTCATCTTTATCAACCTCAAGAACACCTGCACGGAAATTTTGCGCTGTTTTTTCAATCACATTCATGACAGAACGGATTTGGTGCACAGAGCTGTTTACTTCGTTCTTCATTTGCATAAAATCCCCTTTTAATTCAAAGGAGACTTCACTGTCAAACTGACCTTTTGAAACATCTTTTAAAACATCATTAACGGAAAAAACAGAACGACTAATATCTTCTAATAAAGCGTTCACTGCTTGTGAAGTAATTGCAAGTTCATCCTTGCCATACACTTTGATACGATGCTTCAACTCACCTGTTTCAACAATTTTAAGCATGGTGTTTTCCATCTCAGTAATAGGCTTCAGCAAACTGCGCATAACCAAAAAACCGATAATTGAAAACAGTACAACTATGACAGCAAAACCACCCCAAAGGTATACGGAACTTTGCTCCTGTTCAGCGTGTAAATTCTCTATTGCTAGCGAGTTTTGGGTAATTTCATAATCTCTAAATTTCTCAACAATATCAGCAAAAGATTGATACTTTGGCCTAAACTCTTCCTGCATAATAACAACCGCTTCATCCCTAAAACCCTCATTAATTGCGGTCATAAAACTACCAAAAGAAGTGTTTGCACTCGCTACGTTTGCTTTTAACTCTTCATATATTTTTGATTCTTCTGCATTTAAATCAATTTTATTTAAACGTTCAAAGATTTTAAATATGTCGTCCGCCGTCTCTTTTAGAACGTCTCGGCCTTTTGCCATTTTTTCGTCATAACCCTCCTCATCTTCATCAAAGAGAACTAAGTTTAGGAGTTGAATTTCTCGTCTATCAGAGGTGTTTTTAAGATGATTAAGTAATGCCAACTTTTCACCATTGACATCAATAACAATTGAAAGGGTTTTATTTGTCTGATTAGTAAGGTACTGCGTTGCTAGGTTTCCCAAAAGCAATAAAACAAGCGTTCCAATGATTCCAAGAATCATCTTCGTTTTAATTGACATAGACACTCCATTTTTAAAGCCTACTTCATTGTTAATGACTTTATTGTTCTCTATTCGTGTACGCCATTCTAGAGGAAAGGATTCCTTCAGGTGATAAGAGTTTACTATCTAATAACTAATAGTTTTTATTCCCCCTTTTCAAGGGTAACAAAATCAAACTCATACGCATGACGTTCATCTTTTGCATGATGCTCTCTTGCAAGCTCATTCCATGCCAACCGAGTCCAGTCAGGAAAGTGGGTATCACCATCAATATCTGCATCAATTAATGTTAGATAGAGTTTATCCGCCTTAGGAAGCATCATGGTATATAGTTGGCCACCCCCCATAATAATGACTTCTTCAGCCTCAGAAAGTTCAGATAGTGCCGCTTCCACAGAACTAAACACCTTTACTCCCTCAGTATTCAAATCCATTTGGCGACTAATGACATAATTTGGGCGGTTAGGTAAAGGTTTAGAACCAATCGATTCAAAGGTTTTTCTTCCCATAATAACGGGCTTTCCAGTGGTTACCGCCTTAAAAAACTTTAAATCATCGGGTAAATGCCAAGGCATGTCATTATCTAAACCAATCACTCGGTTTTTTGCCATAGCGGCAATCATTGCAATCTTCATACGGACACCGTGGCTTTAATATGCGGATGAGATTCATAACCCACAATTTCAAAGTCCTCAAACTTGTAGTCAAAAATCGTTTCAGGCTGACGTTTAATCACTAATTTAGGCAGTTGGTAAGGCGCACGAGTTAACTGCTCTTTTGCCTGTTCAATGGTATTGTTATAGAGATGCACATCGCCACCAGTCCAGACAAACTCACCAACTTCCAGGCCTGTCTGTTGAGCCATCATATGCACTAATAGCGCATAACTGGCAATATTGAATGGCACACCAAGAAAGGTATCTGCACTGCGTTGGTATAACTGGCAGGAGAGCTTGCCATTAGCCACGTAAAACTGAAAAAAGGCGTGACAGGTCGCTAATGCCATTTGCCCATTTTCGACATTTTGCTGAGGGCTAATAGATTCATCAGGCAAGTCTGCTGGGTTCCAAGCGGTCACAATCATTCGGCGACTATTAGGGTTGTTTTTAAGGGTTTCAACCACTTCGGCAATTTGATTAATCGTTTCACCGTTCGGCTTCTGCCAAGCGACCCATTGCTTTCCATAAAGCGGCCCTAAATCACCTGATTCGGTCGCCCATTCATCCCAAATACGAACCCCATTATCTTTCAAATACTGGATATTGGTATCACCTGTTAAAAACCACAATAACTCATGCACAATAGAGCGAATATGTAGTTTTTTTGTGGTGACTAATGGAAAACCTTGTTGTAAATCAAATCGCATTTGATAACCAAATACAGAACGTGTACCCGTACCCGTTCTATCGCCTTTATCGGTTCCATTTTCCAAAATATGACTTAATAAATCTAAATACTGCTGCATAATTATTTCGCTTCTTTCTTTAAAATTAACCACGAAGTCACGAAGACACGAAGTTTTTAAGAGAGCTCAGTATCGGTGAGTAACGATACGAAAAAGTTACCAGGCCTGGCAAATCTTCTTTCTCGTTTTTATCTCGTCCCAAGCAAAGCTCTCATTAAATACGATTACCCTTATTTTTGTATAGAACCAACAACAACCCAATGAGCACCATCGGTAATGACAGCAATTGCCCCATGGTTAACCAGTTCCATAAAAGATAGCCCAGCTGAGCATCGGGTACTCGCCAAAACTCAACCAGGAATCGGAATACCCCATAACCAATTAAAAACATTCCAGCAATAGCGCCTGGTGCTCTCGGTTTTCTTCCATACCAGGCCAGTAAAATAAACAATACAACGCCTTCAAGCAGAGCTTCTAAAAGCTGTGTTGGGTATTTTTGGATGGTTTGCTGAATCATTGGATCGTAAACCCACATACCTAAAGACGAGTCGGTTGTTTTTCCCCAAAGCTCGCCATTGATAAAGTTACCAATGCGACCTGTCAACAAACCAATAGGGATAAGCGGGGCAACAAAGTCTGCCACTTGAAACAAGCTTTGCTGAGTTTTTCTAGCAAACAGAAGCATGGCAACCGTTACGCCTAAAAGACCACCATGAAAAGACATTCCACCTTGCCAGACTTTAAAAACATCTAAAGGTTGCTCAAGATAATGACTGAGGTCATAAAACAGAATATAACCAATTCGTCCACCTAGAATAACGCCCATAGCGACATAAAACAGCAGGTCGCCTACCATTTCTGAATTCCAAGGCTCGATATTTCTCGCTCTATATACGCCGTAAAACCAGCCGCCAGCAAAGGCGATTAAATACATTAAGCCATACCAATGAATTTGCAAAAAGCCTAAATCAAGGGCAACGGGATCGATATTTGGGTAAGACCACATAAGATAACTGTAAACTCAATTTGTTATTTTAAAATAAGTCACGTTTTAGGTGACAAGTAAAAATCTACTTTGCATTATATAGTTTCTTAGATGCAGATTTACATCTAATCAACCCCAAAAGAAATCCAATACCATAGAAACAAAAAAGCGACCAGGCCTGGTCGCTTTTTGGGATTGGTTTTAATGAAATCTAATTTGTAGTAATTCTTAAATCTTAAACTGATGCACCAAGCCTTCTAACTTATCTGCCAAGTGTTGCAGATGATTGCCTGCTTGTTCAGTGCTATTAGCTCCTTGAGCGGCGCTTTCAGTAACATCATGTATTTGACTAATATTCTGATTAATCTCTTGAGCTAAAACGCTTTGTGCATGAGCGGCACTCGACATCTGTTGGCTCATCTGATTAATATCTTCCATTAAAATAATCACAGGTTGTAAAGCCGCTTTTGTTTTGGAAATCGCTTCACAACTGGCTTTTGTAGCACCTTGTCCAGACTGCACGACCTCGACAGTTGATAAGGTAGCCGTACGAATTTTATCAATGATTTTTTCAATTTCAACGGTTGATTCTTGTGTTCTCTGCGCCAAACCTCTCACTTCATCTGCAACCACGGCAAACCCTCTACCATGCTCACCAGCACGAGCCGCTTCAATCGCAGCATTTAAAGAGAGCAAATTGGTTTGCTCAGCAATCTCTCGAATGACATTGACCACTGTACCAATTGATTCGCTGTCTTCTCTCAAGAGGTTAACGGAAGCGTTCATTTCATCCATCCCTGTTGATAACTGCTGCATCTGATCAGCGGTGCTAATAACCATCTCGCCCCCTTTTTTGACTCGATCTGCCGCTTCCTGAGTGGCTCGAGAGGTGTTATGAGAGTGATCTTCCACACTTTTTGATTTTTCTGTCATATCAATCATCGATGCTGACAAACCGCCCGTGGCGGATAACTGCTGTTGAGCACCACTTTTGGCCTTTTGTGTAATGCCTAATAATTCACCAGAAGAGACTTCCAGTTGATTAATGGTGTTTGCCACCTCAGACAACATGGTATGAATCCGTTCAACAAAGAGGTTGAAATGTTCAGCCAGCTTGCCAACCTCATCCGAGCTATTTACAGGCAATCTTCGGGTCAAATCCCCCTCTCCTTCAGAGATATCTTTCATCGCGGCTGAAATTTCTTGTATAGGGTTTACCACAGAAGCTGTTACCCTTCTTGAGACCAACATGCCCGCAACCTGTCCAATAAAAGAGAGTAACAATAAGATAATAATACTGTTTAAACTCAGCTGTAAAACACTTTCACTCATGCTTTCAACTTCAGAGACGGCCAAATCTGAAATCGCGATTAACTCCTCATCCAGTTGATTAAAAACGGGTTGGATTTTATTATTCATAAACCACACATCCATACGCCATTTTTCACCGCCATGTATGCCTTTTACCACCATATAATGTTCACGGTAAGACTCATAAAGGGCCGCCAAAGCACTTAATCCTTCCTCTTCTTCAAAGGTAAGCTCTACTGCTCTTTGGTTTTGAAGTTTCTGCAGTACTTGCTCAAAAAGATCTAAATAATTATCGGTTGCTTCTGACATAGTCTGGCTTCTAAAACCAATATAACCCCGTAAACTACTGGTTACATTTAACCAGGTCTTTTGTAAACTCAGTAAATCTCCAATCACCCCTTCTCTGTCCTGAGAAAGCTCAGATAATTCAGAGTTGATCATTGAAGAGATTACCTGCTGAACCTGATTAGCAATCGCCATCATATTGTTGTTTACATATTTAAAAGCGGGAAATTTTGCCGTTCGACTTTTTTGAAAACTCTTTACTTCTAATACCAATGCATCTAACTGCAACATATGCTTTTCTAATTGCTGGTACTTTTCTAATAAAACTTTTTGCTCTGTACCAAATTCTTGTAAATCTTTTTTGGATTGAGCCATATTTTGTTTGACCGATGCAAGACCATCCTCATAGAGTTTCAGCACATTTTCATCATTCATCAAAATATACATACTCAAGGCATTCATACTTTTTTCTAATAAAAATGCAGATTGTTTTGCGGCAAGCGCAATCGGTTGCTGTTTCTCAACCACCTCAGACATATTCGATCGCACAACGGCAAGATTGACCGCTGCTTGAATGGTAATGATAGCTAGAACGCCCCAGATTACACCGAATCCAAAACGCATTTTCTGTTTGATTGTGAGTTTTCGTAACCAGTCTTTCATACTATTTCTTCAGTTTTTTGACATATGTAAGAACACTAGCAATTTAAATGCCATTGATTGATTGTGGAAATGCTTTAATCTAAAAAGTCACAGAGAAAAGAAGAGAATTTGAATAGGTTTCATTCAAAAATTTGCAGATAAAAATAAACTTTAACGATAAAACCAACCAGGCCTGGTCGAGTTTAGCCAAGTTAATTTAAGTTAAAAGAACATAACACCAATTGATTTGTAGGTAAATCGATGAAAATAAAACCTATACATAAGATCTATACATAAGCTCTATACATAAGCTCTATAAGGTCGATATATTAAAAAACTTCGAGCCTTCGTGCCTTTGTGTTTCTTTACGATTTAACGTACTGGATAATTGCCTCGTGCAATCAGTCCGCCATCAATCGTTAAAATCGATCCTGTCATCCACTGGGTAGCATCTGAAAGTAAATAGGCCGTGGCTTCGCCCATCTCTTCCACCGTTCCGTAACGGCCAGCGGGCATCTGTTCCGTCCATTTTTTTGCCATAGCAGGGTCATTTAAAATTTTATGAGTGCGTTCAACAGGTACAACACCTGGCGCTAAACCGTTAACACGAATCCCATATTGCCCCCACTCTACCGCCTGAACTTTGGTTATTGCATCCAACCCCATTTTAGAAGCTGCATAAGCCGAAAACCACTCGCAAGTTGCCTGCCCATGAATACTGCTATTATTGACAATCGCTCCAGGTTGTTTGGCTTTAATACACGCATTAGCAAATGCGGTACTGAGTTGATAAGGCGCTTGTAAATTCACCGCCAGAGTTTCGGCAAACTTTTCACCTAAAGGGTCTTTTAAGGCGGTGCTTTTGGTCACAATACCTGCATTATTCACTAAACCGTCAAGGCCATCATAAAGTGACCAGGCCTGGTTAAAAAAATCATTTAAACTTGAAAGTTCTTTAAAATCGCATTTTACTAATTTGACTTTAGCGCCAAGCTGTTTCACTTCTTGCAATGTATTTTGAATACCTGATACATTCTGGTTGTAATGTAAAACCAATTTACAGCCTTCACGCGCAAGCACTTTAGCCATACCTGCACCAATACCACTTGAAGCCCCAGTAATTAAAATACGTTTGTCTTTTAAGCCTTTCATTCTCTACCCTAAATCTGTTTTTTAGTCACACTTTGTTAATGCGGTGTGGCCATAATAGCGAGCAATTTTTCAACGATTTGTTGTGTTGCTTCTGTTTTCGCTCGCTCTCGAATACTCAAAGAGGCTGCCACCCTTTTTTCGGGCTGTTCACACCAAACGGTTAGCGATTGAGCCAACCCTTCTGGTGTTAAGTTCTTTTGTTGAATAATTTCGCCACCATGCATATCCACCAAGGCTTGTGCATTAGCGGTTTGATGGTCATCCACCGCATGAGGATAAGGCACCATAATCGCTGGTCGAGCACTTGCCATTAGTTCGCTCACGGTAAGCGCGCCAGACCGACACAACAACATATCTGCACTGGCATAGGCTAACAACATATTGTCAATAAAAGGCACCACATCCGCCTGAATCCCAGCATCATCGTAGGATTTTTGAGCTAGCTCTAAGGTTTTCTCGCCTGTTTGGTGTTTGACCACAGGGCGAATCGTTTCATCCATTAACGCCAAAGCTTTAGGCAAGATTTCATTTAAAGCCAATGCCCCTCTACTCCCGCCCAATACCAATAAATGACAGGGTTGAGTATTTTCTACTACTTCAATCTCTTCTAAACCAGCGCGAACAGGGTTACCAATATTAACAACCTGTTTACCCGTGATTTTCTTTTGCGGAAAAGCGGTTATAACTAATCGAGCCAATGGGGCTAAAAGTTTATTGGTTAATCCTGGAATCGCATTTTGTTCATGAAGAACTAATGGAATGCCCAACGATTTTGCCGCCAAGCCTCCAGGCCCGCAAACAAAACCGCCCATACCCAACACCAAATCGGGTTGAATATCTTGCATGATTTTTTTGGCTTGCGACCACGCTTTTGTGACATTAACAGGGGCTTGTAACCACCCTTTTAAGCCATTGCCTCTCAAACCTTTAATGGTGATTTTATACAATGGGATTTGTGCGTTGTTTACCCAGGTGGCTTCCATACCGCCTTCGGTACCCAACCAAAAAACATCAACCCCTTTCGCTTTTAAGGCTTCTGCCAAAGCAATACCTGGAAAAACATGGCCACCCGTTCCGCCAGCCATGATTAAAACTTTCTTTATCTGCGTCATACAAGTCTACTGTTTGTTATTTAGAAATCTAAAGTCATCATCACTTTAGAAAGTGGAAGTGAAAAACCAAGCTAACTTCCCGCAACACCGCGTGAGTCGGATTGAACTCGTCTGCGTTTACGAGGCTTGCTTTCTATTTGGTTGCTGTCAACATCGTCTTCACTCTTCTCTTCTTTTGGTTCTCGTGGATAAAAACGGGTTTCATAATCAACCCTAAACACCACCGCCAAAGCGATACTCAACAATAAAACACTACTACCGCCATAACTCATAAATGGCAGAGTTAACCCTTTGGTAGGAAAGGCACCGAGGTTTACCCCCATATTGATGCCCGCTTGCAAAATAATCCAAATACCAATACCGTAAGCGACCATACCGCCAAAAAAGTGATTCGCTTCAATACCTTTACGACCTATTCGGAATAGACGATACAAAATCGCCAAATAGAGCCCAACCAAAAACACCACACCAATAAAACCAAACTCTTCGGCGTAAATTGAGAATAAAAAGTCAGTGTGCGCATCAGGTAAGTATAAAAGCTTTTGTACACTTGCCCCCAAACCTGCACCAAACCATTCGCCACTTCCAGAGGCAATTAAAGCTTGAGTTAATTGATAACCTGCGCCAAAGGGGTCTTGCCAAGGGTCTAAGAAACTACTGACTCGCGCCATACGGTATTTTGAGGTGACGACCAATGCGACCAAAATGGTGACCATCGGTAAAACTGTCAATACAAAGTAACGCCAAGGCGCCCCTGCAATCAATAACATACCCGTAATAATCACCGCTATAACAAAGGTACTGCCGTAATCTGGTTCCATTAACAGCAAAATCGCCATTAAACCAAACGGTAACGCCAAACGAATAACCGCACCAAAATCCTCTTTTACCGCTGAGGCATGTTTATCTAAATAGCCCGCCATAAAGACCACGATAGCAAGCTTCATAAACTCCGATGGCTGAAAATTCATAACAACCAGCGGTAGCCAACGTTTACTACCGTTTATTTCACGCCCAAAAATCAATACCGCAACTAACAGGAAAATGGCAAATAAAAAGATTTTACCGCGATGTTTCTCCCAAAACGCCAGCGGAACTTGAAAGAAGATATAGGCGGCAAAACCGCCTAATCCCATCGACATAAGTTGCCGAAAAAAATAGTGGTCAGGATTACCAAAACGGCTTTGACTGATAGCAACAGAACTTGAGGCCACCATGGTTAAACCCATTACCGCCAAAATAACAACCAAGCCTAATAACCAAAAGTCCATTGGCCAGGTTTTGTTTTGCTGTTTTAAGGTGTGAAATAATGATTTCATTGGTTTATTTTATTTTGATCGTTTTAATTTTAGCAATTAAGTTCATTTTGATTTTACCAGGCCTGGTAGATTACAGGTTGATTAGGCGTTTTCATTTACACGAATCACATTACAAGCTTGATGCACTAACTCAATAAAGTGCTCTCCTCGTTTAACATAATTGGTGTATTGATCAAAACTCGCACAAGCGGGTGAAAAGAGTACACAGTCATTAGGCAAAGCATTTTCTAAAGCAATCGCAACCGCCGAAGCCAAATCATCCACCTTAACCAGCATCTCTTCAGTAAAAGCATTGCATTTCTCAAATGAAAACGCTTGAGCTATCAAATCCTGATCGCGGCCAAATAAAATCACTTGTTTACAATAATTATTTATAGGTGCTTGTAAGCCAGAAAAGTCCGCCTCTTTACCCACGCCACCTGCAATCAAAATCAATCGGCCTTTAGTTTGTTGCCCCACACTGTTAATGGCGGTAATAGTTGCACCCACATTAGTACCTTTTGAATCATTCACCCAGGTGATATCATTAGCGACTTCCACGACCTCGGTACGATGCGGTAAACCAGTAAACTCATTTAATACCTTTTCAAAACAGGCATTATCGATATGAAATGGGCGGCATAATGCCAACATAGCCAAAGCGTTTAATTGGTGGTGATGGCCTTGTAACTTCATCGCGGAAACAGGCACTTGCGGACACTCGCCATGACCTAACCAGGCCTGGTTGTTGTGTTGCATAATGCCGTAATCTTTATCACTTTTAATAGAGCCTTCTTCAATACAAAAGCGCACTATTTTTCCATGATGAATCACGCCTTCTACCCCAAGTTCTTTCGGTATTACCGCAAGTTCAGTATCGGCAAACACCTTGGTTTTGGCTTGAATATAGTCCTCAATACCCAAATAGCGATCCATATGATCTTCTGAGATATTCAATACCGTCGAAGAGATAGTCGTTAAAGAGTAAGTGGTTTCTAATTGAAAACTCGATAATTCCAGTACATAAACGTCATATTCATTGTCATCAATCAATAAATCGAGAGCAGGTTGACCAATATTTCCACCCACCCCAACGTGATAACCTGCCTCCTGAAGAGCCATACCGGTAATCGTTGTGACGGTACTTTTACCATTTGAACCCGTAATAGCAATAACGGGTGCACCAACGGCTCGTGCAAACAGTTCAATATCACCAACCACCTGTTTGCCCATCTTTTGCAATGCCGCTACCCACGGTTCAGACAGAGCGATACCTGGACTTAAAACAATAAAGTCAAACTGTTTAAGCCAGCTAGAAGGAATCTCACCCAAGGCAAACTGTACGTCAGAAAACTGAGTTTGTAGCTCAGTTACATCGAGACTGATACGCGTATCAAAAGCGAAACAAGGCTCACCCTGTGTCTGAAAATAACGCAGTACGGACTGACCTGTAACTCCTAACCCTGCCACTAAATACATTTACAAAACTCTCTTTTACTTTTAACGCAGTTTTAAACTGGCTAAACCAATCAATACTAAAATAATGGTAATCACCCAAAAACGCACAATAACTTGCGACTCATGCCAGCCTTTCTGTTCATAATGGTGGTGCAATGGCGCCATTAAAAATATACGTTTGCCACGTAATTTAAAGGAACCCACCTGCAAGATAACCGAAACAGTTTCAGCTACAAAAATCCCCCCCATAATAAACAGAACAAGCTCTTGTTTTACTGCAACCGCCATACCACCTAATGCCGCACCAATGGCCAAGGAACCTACATCGCCCATAAAGACTTGAGCAGGATGTGCGTTAAACCATAAAAAGCCTAAACCAGCGCCCACCAATGCGGCCGCTAAAATGGTGAGTTCGCCCACCCCTGGAATATAGGGAATATTTAAATAATCCGAAAAATAGACATGTCCAGATAAGTAGGCAAAAACGCCAAGCGCACCTGAAATCATGACGGTTGGCATAATCGCCAAACCATCTAAACCATCCGTTAAGTTCACTGCATTTGAGGTTCCCACAATCACAAAATAACTCAACACAACGGTCCAAGCACCTAAGTGAATCACGGTATCTTTCATATATGGAATTAATAACTGACTCTCTGCTGGAACCGTCGCTAAGGCAAACAGCGTGTAGGCCGTTGCAAACCCCACAATGGATTGCCACAAATATTTAGTACGCGCTCGCATACCATTAGGGTCTTTATAAACCACTTTTTTATAATCATCGATAAACCCAATTACCCCAAAGCCAAGCATGGATAAGGTAATCACTAACAAGTAATGATTGGTCAAGTTCCCCCAAAGAATCACCGCCATGGCCACCGAGAATAAAATCATGGTACCACCCATTGTCGGTGTACCGGCTTTAATCAAATGCGTTTGCGGTCCATCTTGTCTAATTGACTGCCCCACCTTTAATCGTGTTAACCAACGAATCAACGCGGGACCAACTAAAAAAGACAAAATTAAGGCGGTTAACACACTCATAATGGCACGCATGGTGATATAGCTAAATACACCAAAACCGGAGATATATTGTTGTAAATATTCTGTTAAATAAATGAGCATGTCACCATTTCCTATTATCTAGTCGGGGTTATGTTTTTAGGTTATGTTTTAAGTTCTGACTCTTTATAAGCCGTGCTTTAGGCACGAATCTTTTCCAAGACTTGCTGAATCACGCGTTCCATCTTGGCACTTCTTGACCCTTTTACCAAAACGTTCATGGTTTGCTGTTCGCTTGCACAATTTTTTAATGTGGTTAACAGCGCCTCTGCAAGTAAATCATGCGAGTCAAAATAGGCACTATTTTCACCAAATATCTTTGGCATCGTTTTGGTGGCTTCACCATAAACATAAAGGTTTAAAACCCCTTTATTTTTAGCGTATTCCGCAATTTCTTGATGAACGGTTTCAGAGGTTTCCCCAATTTCAGCCATCGCTCCTAAACAGAGGGTTGCCAGGCCTGGTAAAGAGGTTAGCGCATCAATACCCGCTTTCACCGATTCGGGGTTGGCATTATAACTGTCATCGATCAACCAACCAGAGCTTATTCTGGTTTTTTGTAACCTTCCTGAAACACCTGTAAAACTAACCAGGCCAGGCTCAATCTGATTCCAACTTAATCCAGCCGCTAAAGCAACGGCCGTACAACTTGCGGCATTCATCGCATTATGAAAACCCAATACAGGCATCTCAACTTGATGAGACGATTCTTCAAAACCTAAACCAGACAGCCTGAGGGTAAATTGAATGGTTGAGTTTTCAGCGTCAACAACCTTAAATTCAGAAATTCTAACCTGTGCATCGTCGCGCGTTCCAAAACGGATTATGTTTTGTACCCCCAACCTATCCAGTTCATTTAACCAATCTTTATAGCCTGGCGAGTCGGTGTTGATAATCGCGGTGCCTGCTTGACGCCCAGCCACTTTATTTAAACCTTGAAAGATTTCACCTTTCGTGTCAATCACACCTTGCAGGCTACCAAAGCCTTCTAAATGCGCGCCAGAAGCATTGTTAATCATTGCAATATCTGGCAAAGCCAAAGCCGTTAAATAAGCAATCTCATGTTTATGGTTTGCCCCCATTTCTATAATCGCAAACTCGTGTTCTGGTCTTAGGTTCAATAGGGTTCTTGGCACGCCAAAATCATTATTTAAATTCCCCACGGTGGCTAAGGTATTACCTACTTTAGCAAAGATATTTTCAAGTAAACTTTTAGTGGTGGTTTTACCATTGCTCCCCGTTACCGCAATTAGCGTTTTAACGGGCATTTGCATACGATGCCAACGCGCAAACTCACCTAAAGCGATACGGGTATCATTCACTTGAACACCTGGAATAATCAGCTCTACATCTTCTGACACCAATGCCGCTACCGCACCTTGTTTAATGGCTTCATCAATAAAGGCATGGCCATCAAACTGTTCACCTTTAATCGCAATATATAATGCACCTGGTTCAAGGGTACGAGTGTCAGTACTGATTGAGGTAAACTCAACCCGCTCTGAAATGGGACCAATGATATCGCCATCGGTACTTTCGCAAAGTTGTTCAAGTGTCCATGAAAACATATTGGGTTCCTTTGGTAGATGGTCATCGTCGGAATGACTAATTTGTGTTTGTAAACGGGCAACCTGTTGTTCAGCACTCTCTAAATTTTGGGTATTCTTTACACTCATAACCTGACCTTACTGTCTTGAGTTTAGGGTTAACCATTGAGTAACCACCGCTGCATCACTATAAGGTATTTTTTTACCGCTAATCTCTTGGTAATCTTCATGCCCTTTTCCTGCAATCACCACAATATCATTCTCAGAAGCGCCATTTAACACCTTTAAAATGGCGGCTTCTCTATCGAGTTCTTTATCTGAATATTCAGGATGACTTAACCCCTTTTCAATATCCAACAGTATCTGTTCTGGCTTTTCATCGCGAGGATTATCACTGGTCAACATTACCTTATCTGCAAGCTTTTCTGCAATGGCCGCCATTAACGGTCTTTTACCTTGGTCTCGGTTGCCACCACAGCCAAAGACCACAATGAGTTTACCCATTGAAAGACTTAGATGAGCTTTAACGGCCAGTAACACTTGTTGTAACGCATCGGGGGTATGTGCAAAATCTAAAATAATCGTTGGCGCTTTTGCCAATACCTGCATTCGACCAGAGACGGAAGTTAGGCTATTGACTTGGCTAAAGAGTTGTTCACTATCAAAACCATTAACCAGTAAAATCGATAATGCACACAAGCTGTTCTCAATATTAAACGCACCCATTAATGGTAGCTTAACCGCTTTAAACGCCTGCTTACCTTGGATTGAACAATCAAACGCAATGCCTTCTTGACTAAGCTGAACATTAGAACAGCTTAAATCCGTTTGTCGATTTAAATGACTTGATTGCTGACTTGCCTGCTGATTTGCGCTGTAACACCAAACTGGTAGTGCAGAGTGATTTTTCTGTTTTTTACATAAAACCTCACCCACGGAATCGTCTAAATTCAACACCTGGTTTTGCGTTGGATACTCGCTAAACAGCTTGGTTTTTGCCTCTTTATAGGCCTCTTCTGTGCCATGAAAATCAATATGGTCGCGGGTCACTTGGGTTAAGGCAACGGTTTGAAAATGCACCCCTTGAATACGGCCTAAACACAAACCATGTGAAGAGACCTCCATAATGACCCATTCAATACCCTGCTGATAAAACTCGTGAAGTAGTCTGTGCACCGTTACACTTTCAGGCGTAGTATTGTTTGATTGCACAAGAGCATCAATTGACCCGTTACCCAAAGTGCCAATTAAAGCCACCTGAACGCCAAAACCTTTCAGTAATTGCCCTGTGTAAAAGGCGGTTGATGTTTTACCGTTTGTGCCCGTAATACCGACTACTTTAAGGTGCTGGCTTGGAGAATCATAAAACCACGAAGCAAAATGGCCAATAAACTCTTTAATATCCTCAACAATCCAAACTTGGCAAGCCGCACCAGCTTTATCTAAAATTAATTGTTCTTGTTTATTTAAAACCCTATCACAAATAACCAGGCCTGGTAATTTCTCTAAAACAGAATCTAAATAGTCGATTCCATGCCGACTTTCGCCTTGAATAGCAAAGAATAGATCGTGTTGGCTTATTTGCCTTGAATCCAAAGAGAGATGATGAATCGGTGTATCCAAATCAGAGTCGCCAGGCCTGGTCTCTTTATTAGCCAGAATGCCTTGTAAGTCATGGCTAGAATCAAAACAGGCAGACTGCTCGGTTATAAAAGCAGCAATCTCTAATAATGTTTTACTGTGTAAGTTCGATAAGTTCATTTCAGCTGCCATTAATCCGCCACCATTATCTGGTCGGGCGCTATATTTCGTAAGCGTAATGCCTCTTGCATCACCTCTTTAAATGCAGGCGCGGCAACTGACCCACCATAATAGATACCACGGCTTGGCTCATTCACCGTCACAATCATGACCATATCAGGGTTAGAAACGGGTACAACCCCCGCAAACAGAGAGAGGTATGTATTTTTTTCATAGCCTCCCACCTTATTGGTTTTGTGTACCGTTCCCGTTTTACCTGCCACACGATAACCTGGAATTTGTGCTTTTGGAGCCGTTCCACCTTTTGCGACCACGGTTTCCATCATCTCTAAAACCGCTTGAGCGACTTCTGGCTTAACCAACTTTTCGCCAATTGGTGGTTGATTAAGCTTAATTATACTTAATGGCACCATCTCACCCTTATTTGCAAACAGCAAATAGGCGTGGGCTAAATCTAAGAGGTTGGTATTAAACCCATAACCAAATGATGCTGAGGCTTGGTCAATTTCTTTCCATGCATGGGCTGGCTTTAAATAGCCCATCGCTTCACCAGGTAAAAACAGACCACTCTCTTGACCAATGCCAATGTCAGCCCAAAAGTTTCTTTGTTGTTCTGCCGACATTTTCAACGCAATCTTTGAGGCGCCAACATTACTCGATTTTTGAATAATTTCTAATGGTGTTAACATGCCATGATTATGCGAATCCGTGATTCGGTTGCCTTGAATTCTGATTGAACCAGGTGAAGTATTAATTTCAGAAGTTTCATCTATCAACCCTAAGTCTATTGCCTTAGCAATAGTAAAAGGCTTCATGGTTGAACCTGGTTCCATTAAATCGGTAATCGCTCTATTTTTAATGCCCGCACCACGCCTTTGCGTTGAATCATTAGGATTAAAACTGGGCAGGCTCACCATAGATAAAATCTCACCTGTTTTGGCATCTAAAATCACACTGCTTACCGCTAAGGCCTGGTGTTCAATCATCACTTTTTTAAGCGCTCGGTAAGCAAAATATTGAATATTTTGATCAATACTTAATGTCATCGGGTTACCTGGTTTGGCCGCTTTCACATCCTTTATAAAATCAACAACGTGACCTGCTCTATCTTTAACAACTTGTTTTTTACCAGGCACACCTTTTAACCAATTGTCATAAGCTAACTCAATCCCTTCAAGCCCCTGGTCATCAATATTGGTAAAACCAATCAGGTTTGCACTGCTCTCACCCGCAGGAAAATAACGTCGATACTCACCTTGCGTATAAACGCCTGTTAAATGCATATCCTCAATTTTTTTAGCCACATCAGGCACTAAGCCACGCTGTAAATAGAGAAACCGTCTTTTAGGATTTTTATAGATTTTAGAGACAATTTGTAAACGCTCTTTACCTAACACCTGAGCCAGTCTTGCAGGCGTGTAACGATAGCGATTAATCAAACGCATATCGACCCAAATAGAGGGCAGCAGCTTATTCACTTCAATATGATTTGTTGGCGTGTCATAGCTCATTTCAACATACTTGGTATAAGTGCCTGGCAAATCGAGTTTAGCCAGCTCATCAATAATGCTGTTATCGCTAACTTGTTTAATAAAACTTAATTTTTTATAACGATTTTGTTTACCTAAAGCCGTTAATTCTGAGTCAGTTAAATTGAGTAGATCCAAGAACGCTAAATAGTTTTGTTCATGGGTAATGATTTGTTTAGGATCAATCCAAACTGAAGCCATTGGGGTACTTAAAGCAAGCAAACTCCCATTACGGTCATAAATCTCACCTCTTGGTGCAGGTATGGCAATAGTACGAATTTGTCGTTTATCCCCCTCCGCCTGTAGAAAATCTGTCTTAATCACTTGTACATAGAAAGCACGAACACCAATAGCCACAAAGCCCAAAAAAATCAGTGCATAGACAACAGAATCACGTTTAATTTTCAACATGCTCTGCCTCTTGCTCAATCATTTCTGATGTTTCTATTCTAGGAAAAGTGGGTTCGATATAGATATATTGAAAGTGCGTTTTATCCAGGGTCATGCCAAGTTTTTGTTTAGCAACTTGCTCCACCATGGTAGGCGAAGTGAGATGTTTCTTTTCTAACATTAAACGCCCCCACTCTTCATTAGCAACGAGGGATTGCTGTAAAGATTGGTAGTAACGGGATTCAATATTACGAATTTGATGTTGTACGTGAACAATAGCCAGCAAACTTGCGCAAACAAGAGTGACTAATATAAACAGAAAAAACCCACGCCACTTAAAGTTCTTTAAGTGTGTGGGTTCTGGGAACCGACTTTGCATATCGACCTATCCGACAGTGCAATCGTTGACGTAACTCCGTTTAATACTCGTTGGACTAACGAATACCAAAAACAGAATTAGTCTGCTTGACGTCGTAAGAAAGCAGGAATATCTAAATAATTAGAACTTTCCATACTTCCTGCTGTAGCACCGTTGACAACCATTTTAGGGCGAACCACTTCAGGCTCTGCTAATAAATCTGGCTGTGTCATTTCTATCGTAGCTTGTTGCGCTTCAGCATTTACAACCTTAGGCGCCTCCTCAACAACAGGAGCGGCCACTTTAGCTTCTTGGTTTGCTTTAACAGCTTGCAAGTTAGGTTTAACAAACTCAGGCTTACCAGCTGCGGCTTCAACAGTTTCTAAACCAGTAGCCACCACCGTTACACGAATTTCGTCGGTCATTGACTCATCAACAGAAGTCCCAATAATAACACGAGCGTCTGCCGCAGCAACCTGGTCAATAACATCACCTACCTCATTGAATTCACCCAGAGTAAAATCAAGACCACTGGTGATGTTTACTAAAAGACCACGCGCACCAGACACTGAAATATCTTCTAATAACGGGTTAGCAATCGCTTTTTCGGCTGCTTTGATGGCACGATCATCACCCGTAGCGTGACCTACACCCATCATCGCCATTCCACGCTCACCCATGACAGTACGTAAATCTTCAAAATCCACGTTAATCATGCCAGGACGAGTGACCAATTCAGAAATACCCTGTACCGCACCAAATAGTACTTCGTTTGCATAGTCAAACGCTTTGGCTAATACAAAATCGCGACCTAATACTTTTAATAATTTATCATTTGGAACCGTAATCAATGAATCTACATGTTCAGCTAATTCAGTAATACCTGCTTCAGCAATATGATTACGACGTTCAAAACCAAATGGCTTACTCACCACACCAACAGTAAGAATACCCATCTCACGTGCTGCTTGAGCAACAACAGGTGCAGAACCCGTTCCTGTACCACCGCCCATACCAGCAGTGATAAATACCATATCCGCATCTTTTAATTGTTCTTTTACGGCATCAATATCATCCTTAGCGGCTTGTCGGCCACGCTCTGGATCTGCACCAGCACCTAAACCGCCAGCACCTAATTGAATACATGTTTTTACATTGGCATTTTCTAATGCTTGAGCATCTGTGTTTGCACACATAAACTCAACGCCCTTAACGTTTGAGCGAACCATATAATCAACGGCATTACCGCCGCCCCCGCCTAAGCCAATAACTTTAATGACTGGCATACCAGGTGTCCTAACTGGTGATACTTCTTTTCCTACAAAATTCATGGCGACGATTCCCCTTAATCAGCATGATAAACAGTAATAACATTCTTTTTCTATAACACTTCGTTATAGTTTTTCAGCAATTCTCAGTACCGCGCTGCGGGATCTTGAGTTTTGCTTGCACTCCTCTGTGCTTGGAAAGATAGGCTTTCCGACTTTCTTCAACACCGGCTCAATCACTTCTAATTGAATCGGTGAATCTGGAAACAGGTCTCGAATCTTTGATTGATCTCGAATAAACACTTTAACTATTCGATCTTCTAACGAGTGAAAGCTAATTACTGAAAGCCTTCCACCAGGCGTTAAAATTTCCATCGCAGATTCTAATACATTCTTTAACACATCCAATTCACGATTTACTGCAATACGTATTGCTTGAAAGGTACGAGTTGCTGGATGTTTATTTTTTTCAGTCTTTGGCGAAACTCTCTGTACAAGCCTTGCCAAATCCAACGTTGTTTGTAATTCGTCTTTTATAGAGGCTTCTTTAATCTCTCGAGCGATACGCCCAGAAAACCGCTCTTCGCCGTAGTTTTGCAAAACCAACTTTAAGGTTTTTTCATCTACTTTTTTTAACCACTCTTTGGCACTCAAACCCTCTTCTGGGTTCATGCGCATATCAAGAGGGCCTTCACGCATAAAACTAAAACCGCGTTCAGCATCATCTAACTGTGGAGAAGAAACACCTAAATCTAATAGCAGTCCATCAACTTTACCCACTAGACCTCGCGTTTCGCAGTACTGTTTTACATCTTCAAAACTGCCGTACTGAATTTCAAAACGTGAATCCTTAATATGTGTATTGGCATACTCAATCGCTTCGGGATCTTGGTCTATGGCAATTAATCGGCCATTTTCACCTAAGCGTTTTAGCAAAGCCGTGCTGTGTCCACCTCGACCAAATGTGCCATCAATATAAACGCCATCTTGTTTAATATTAAGACCATCTAAAGATTCATTTAAAAGAACTGAAAAATGTGTTTCTTGTGAATCCACGTTGCACCCTTGTTTTGGATTATGTCGCTCTGTATAGTTCTAAATTACAAACTTAAACTTGCAAGTGATTCTGAAATCTCGTTTGACATGGCTGTATCCAACATTTCTGGACGGCTATTATCCCAAGCCTCTTGTGACCACAATTCAAACTTATTGCCCTGCCCTAGTAAAATCGCTGGCTTATCAATATTGGCATGCTCTCTCAGCAAACTCGGCAATAACACACGACCTTGTGAATCAATTTCCATCTCCGAAGCATGTCCCAATAGTAAACGCTGGTACAATCTCGCCTGAGGATCAACGTTTGGCAAAGACATTAATTTACGCTCAATGATTTCCCACTCGTCTAGGGTATAAATCAGCAAACATGGGCTATGCAGATCAATTGTGGCAACCAGTTGGTTATCGCTGGCGTCAGAAATCGATTCACGATACTTCTTAGGGATAGCCATTCTTCCCTTAGTATCGATACTGACCGAATTGATTCCTCTAAAAAAAAGCATATTTACCACTTTTCACCACTTTGCCCCACTTGGTGCCACTATATGAACTTTTAACGCCACTGTCAACCATCCAAAAAGGCAAATTCCATTTACTGACAACAACTTAGAGCGCTTTTAGAAAAATAAGAAAAGATTTTACATTATTTATTTATCTTTATATTTCAACCAGTTATAACAATCATAAAAAAGTTATTTTAACTAGAGTCAACAACATTTTGTCTTGTTCTTGGTAAAATTACATAGTCGACAACAGCGCTCTCATAAACTACATATATGCAAACACACAATCAATAGACACAACATATAGTATGTATATTTCTATCCGTATATTTTTTAAATCAAAGTGGGGATTTATTTCTTTTTTTTCAAAAAAAATAAAAAAAGTGGGTGTTTTGACCTTATTTTTTAAAAATCTAGCATGTGGCATCCAAATAAATGAAATTACAACGATACAAAAGAGAACTACCAGGCCTGGTAGACTGACTCAAAACCATTTTCATTAATAACGAGTCTTTTAACGAACTTGGTTTCAGAATTTAAGCTCGTTTAAATAGCTAATTTTGAAGTTGAAAGTAATTTTGCAATGCAATACTGCATCAACTAGAGAGGAAAACTTATTGACACGCTTGGAAGCGAAATAAAAAACTTGGAAATTTTAAGAATTCTAGGGGGAAAGAAAAAAGTGGGTCTATAAGCCGGGTTCTGTACTCTTGCGAGCGACAACCATTCATCTGGACTAAACATCACTGCTAGCCTCAAGCAACCTACCCGAAAACTCCTGCGAGCAGCAGGTTGTAACAAGCAAGCTTGCTACGTTGTTTTCCTATTTGGTCTTGCACCGGATTGGGTTTTCACTGCCACTTTTGTTGCCAAAAGCGCGGTGCGCTCTTACCGCACCATTTCAACCTTACCTGTTCTCCGAAGAGCCATCGGCGGTATATTTTCTGCTGCACTGTCCGTCAGCTTTCACTGCCCAGCTGTTAGCTGGAATCCTGCTCTATGGTGCCCGGACTTTCCTCCGAAGAGTAAACTCTCCCGCGGTTGTCCGACCCACTTTTTAGAGTGCGTATAGTACAGTAATGTTCTGTAAAAGGCGAATTAAGAAAGTGCATTATCGAATAAATAAAAATATAGCAAGAATAAGAGACCTTACGCCTTTAAAGACTTAAATAAGTTACCAGGCCTGGCAATCATTTTTAATAACGCATTAATTTCGCGCTGGCGAGTTCTTTGGCGAATCTATTTCTGAATCGATAAGGTACTCGCTGGTTAATCATCATTGCAAACGGTAAAAATTGGTTATCTTTTTCGACATAGCCTGCTAAGGTGCTCACACCTATCAGCGTACCTGACTTGGCAAAAACACTGGCTTCAATCTCTGGCAAAAGCTTACGCCAGGGTTTAAATGCCTGTAAGACATCAATCAATTGATTTGGCGCCAGATGGTTATCTCTTGAGAGCCCTGCGCCATCTTCAATATAAAAATTTTGCCACTTAAACTGTTCTGATAGCAATTTTTGGTAGGCCTTTTTTACTTTATCTTGATTAGCTGGCATGCCAAATAATTCAACACCTAAGTTTAGCGCTAGTTGATTGGCAATAAAATTGGTGGAATATTTCATCATTGGGCGAATCACATCGGCCAAGGTTTTACTATTTAAGTGGGTATAAATCTTTTGCTTTTGCTTTTGCTTTTGCTCAAGATGTTGCACGGTTTCATTAAAGGTCACCACGTTCTCAACCGTAATGCCGTGACCTTCTATAAATTTCGACAATAACTCAGCAAAATAACGTTGATTTAGCTCGGCATCATTGCCCAAATTAATACGTTGCGTTAAGCCATTTTTTGTTTGGTGGAATTGTTTAATGGTTTTGGCAATTTTCAAGCCACTCACGGTCATAGGCGTTTGTGGTTCTGCACTCAAGAACTGTTTACCGCTCTTTTCTACAAAAATACTATTAAAATTGGCCGCCACTGCAGCAGGAATCGCATCATAAGGGTTATCACTCTCCCCCGTACCAGGCATAACCAGGCCTGGTTGATAAAAACTGCTATCAATTTGAATACCTGATAATTGTGAAACACCTTGTTCAGCTAACTGTTTAGAGAGATTATTAGCGAGAATTTGCAACTCTTCAGAAACCAAAAAGGGGTCGCCATAACCTTTTACAACTAATACTGGTGAAGCCGCTGTTGATTTTTGAAGATAAAATTCAGTTTTAAAACGATAATCTTCACCCCAATGCTGAAGGCTTAATAACGCAGTAATTAATTTAGTCGTTGATGCAGGTACATAAGCTTGCTGGGGGTTTTTAGACTGTAGAAGTTTTTGCTGTTCATCCACAAACAAAAAACCAGCTTGCGGGAGTTGAGAAAAATAGTGCCAATTAGAGCCATCCAAAATAATACGCTCATGCGCTTGCTGAGCCGCCGAGACATTAAAAGACCACGCAGCGAACCCCAACGCCAATAACTTTAGACTCGCTAAAGCAAGTTTATGGTAAAAAGCCTTAAAAGGCTGTGCTGTGTTTTGGATTAATTTCATTTTGCTTGTAAAAGTCTCTTTGAGTACAACAATACAGTACGACAATACATCTAAGTACAAGAGTACATTATATGCCTCTTTATTCATATAAATAGCCAAACAATAAGAATACTTAAGATTCCTCGTTTAATCGTTTTCGTATAAGATAGCCATTCAATTTACAAAGCCTTATAAATAAACCAAATAAACCCTATGAACAATCAAAGCAATGAACCTAACGTCAGTTCAGCCCAACAAACAAGTTTGCCTTTTTATAAATATCCTTTAACTAAATCCATTTTTTATGGTTTTATTTGGGCATTGGCATTTGCGCTACTCCTGCCCATTGGCAAAATTCATTTTTGGCAATACGCTTTTTTTGTAGGTGCTGTACCCAGTACCCTGCTTTGGGACCTATTTAATATTCAAAACAGTCTCAGCGTTATTGTCATTGCTATAGCCAATAGTTTAGTCCTGCTTATTCCGTATTTTTATTACCTGAAAACCAAGCAGCAATATTGGTGGCTCTATTGGAGCATCTCTTTGTATGGCTTTATCAATGCCGCACTGGGTTTTACCATTATTATTAGTGTTAAAGGTTTTGCCCATTAAATGATAAACCATTCCAACACAGCAGAATCGCTTTGTATTGCCAATACCTACCCTGAAAAAGCCAAAGCTTTAAGTGATTTATTAGGCTTACCGATTTGTCATAATCAATCAATTTCTAGCCTTTGGCTAGACTGGCTTAGCGATAAAAAAGACCCCACTATCAAACTTTCCCTCTGCTCGGATAAACAAGGCCCTGTATCGATTGACTTTTTGGGTGGAAAAAAAGCCCATCGCCGTCAGTTTGGTGGTGGCAAAGGTCAACCGCTTGTAAGGGCAATGGGGCAAATCACTCAAAATGAGACCAGCCGCCTACCCACCATTATTGATGCTACCGCAGGCATGGGCGGTGATAGCTATGTACTTGCAAGCTTAGGGTTTAAGGTGCAAATGATTGAGCGCTCACCCATTGTTGCCGCACTCTTAAATGATGCGCTTGAAAGAGCCAATAACCCAACAGAAGCCCTTGACGAAGAAATGGCTAACAGCATTCAAAATCTATCTCTGGTTAACGCCGATAGCGCTCAGTATTTATTGGATGAAAAACCCGACATTGATGTTATTTATATGGATCCGATGTATCCAGAAAAAAAGAAAAAAGCGGCCGCTAAAAAAGAGATGCAAGCTTTACAGCAACTGGTTGGCCCCGATACTGACAGCGAGAACTTATTAGCCGCCGCACTGCAAACAGCTAAATATCGCGTAGTGGTCAAAAGACCCAAAGGCGCTGTGCCTGTTTTTTGCCCAATTAACAATATTCAACCCAGCAGCCAGGTGAGCAGTCCAAATACCCGTTATGATATTTACGTGATTAAAGCGTTAAAAGCATCGAATCAATTATAAAAAAGGTAAGTGTATTTTATGGTTGATAAAACCAAAGCTTTAACCACGAAGACACGAAAGCACGAAGAATTCAAAAATTAACTGCCTGTTTTATTTGAACAAATAACCAATCTAAATGTACTTGGCTATGGGTATTAAAGCTTTATAAATAATGAGCTTAGGCCATCTGGGTTAATGAATGAACCATGTTTACCAAATGGTTTTTACTAATTTTTTTGTATCTTCGTGTCTTCGTGACTCTGTGGTTGATTTTATATAACACTAAAATCAATCACAAAAGTATGGGCGGCAACAATGCATACCAGGCCTGGTCATTTAAACTTTGCATTTTTAAGATTCGTATCTATACTTAACTTCAATTCACTCAATAATTCCATAACGCCCGAGAGGTTGCATGCTAAAAATTCTTATTCTTGATGATGCCAAAGTCATTCGCACACTATTAAAAATGACTTTAGAAAGTGATGGAATCGAAGTAGATAGTGCGGTAACAATAGAAGAAGCCACTCAATTTATTATGCAAAAAAAATACGACCTTATGATTGTGGATTTCATGTTAGAAAACAACCACAATGGCCTAGAGTTAGTTGAAGTGGCAAAAAACCAGGGCAAGAACACTCAAACGCCTTGCATTATGCTGAGTGCCGAAGATGGTAAAACGTGTAGAGATGAGGCTCAAGAACTAGGCGTAAAAGCCTGGGTTAAAAAACCGTTCACCCCAACAGGTATCTTAAAGGTGGTTTATAAAGTGATAAACATCGAATATTTAGACCCAAAACCAGCAAATAAATCGATGCATCGTCATGATTAACCCCTGATTTTCATTCAGTTAACACGCCTTTAACTCTAACACGCGCTGGTAAATCGTTTTTTTCTTCTCACCCGTTATTTCAGCAATCATTTCAGAAATTTGTTTTACAGGCAAAGACTGTTTCAACATAATTTGAATCATCTTATCCACTTCAACCAATTTTGCTTCTGAATCGGCATCGGTTTTAAGCTCAGCTCCTGTCAACATCAAAACAAACTCACCACGAACCTTATCAGAGTTATCCGTAAAGTAAGTGACTACCTCCCCAACCGAGCCAGAAACAAACTGCTCAAACTTTTTAGTGAGCTCACGGGCAACCACCATCTCTCTGTCATCACCAAAAACCTGTTGCATATTCTGTAAACAATCCATTAAACGATGTGGAGATTCGTAAAATACCAAAGTACGTGTTTCAGACACCAAAGCTTCTAACGCCAATATTCTTTTACTCGATTTAGCAGGCAAAAAACCTTCATAGGTAAAACGATCCGTGGGTAATCCTGCCGCACATAATGCCGTAATCACCGCACTTGGCCCAGGAACAGGCACCACTTGAACGCCTTCTTGGCGTAGGCGTTTTACTAAAAAATAACCTGGGTCATTAATCAATGGCGTGCCCGCATCTGAAATCAGCGCACCACTCTCACCGTTTTGCAGTTTTTCCAGTAATTGTTCCGTTCTTTGCGCCTCATTATGCTCATGTAAACTGAGCAAATTCTGGTTAATTCCTAATGAGTGTAATAAGGGTTTGCTGTGCCGTGTATCCTCTGCGGCTACCCAATCCACTTTTTCAAGCGTTTCAATCGCTCTTCGAGTAATGTCGCTTAAATTACCGATTGGTGTGGCAATGACATACAGTGTGCCACACGATTGGCTCTCAAAATTTTGACTCATATTAACCTTTATCTTTTTATGAAGGGTTATCAACGCCATAAGGGAATTTAGAATGGTATTTAAAACCGATGAATTTTAACTAAGCAACAGTACCCAATCTGAATACGGATTGCTATATAATCCATAATAATAACTTAATAATAGATAACTATTTTAAATCAAAATGATAATGACCTCGCCTTTTTACATGACAAAACCGCTAAAGGTTTTAACACTTTCAGCCGTTATTTTAGGACTTTCTGCTTGTGGAAGCGTGCCAAACAAACCTGTTACAGCGCCAACACCTAAAAGTGAACCAACGGTTAACCAAACTCAAGCGTCAGCAGGCGAAGACCGACAAAATTTGAGTTTAGAAGAAATTCAAAAGTTAAGAGCGGATGCGGCAATACAAGCTCGCTGGGCAGATTACTTACTATACAGCACCGTACTGTGGCATAAACAAGCAGACAAGCCAACCGTTCAAGCACAAATTGAAGAACAGGCCTGGGCGATTGTTAACTCTTTACCAAGTCAAAAAATTCAAATCTTAGCCAATGATTCAAATCCAGACATTCAAGCTTGGGGCAGTTTACATAAAGCCTTTGCAAGTTCTAAATATGAATTTAATACAGAGCTATTGAACTTAAAAACCTTTGAATCGGATGCAATCTATCAAAAACACCTATTAGCCAAATTAATGGCACAAAAACCTACGCCAAAAGCCATCAATCAAATCGCAGTATTGCTTCCTTTAGAAGGTAAATATAGAGTGGTTGGAAATCAAATCCTTAGCGGTATTATGAAGGCTTTTTTTGCATCTCAGCAAAACGTTACCCTTAAATTTTACGACACCAGTGAGCTTGAAAACGTAGAAGCCACCTATAATCGAGCCAAAGAAGAAGGTGCAGATCGAATCATTGGCCCACTTCGTAAAGAAGCCATTCAGCAAATCGCCAGTTTTCATGACGATAAAATGCTTGTCTTAAATACCGTTAATAATAGTGCTATTACCCAGTTTAGCTTTAAATCCGCTAATCAAAGCCAGCAAATGTTACAACGTTTTACACATTCTGGCTTTAAGCGTATTGGTATTTTAACTAACGATAATAAACACTCCCTTGCTAGTGCAACCGAGTTGCAACAAACCCTTTTACGCTATAAAGATTCTGCCGTACTGAGTGTTTATCCAGATGAAAATCCAAAACTTCGCGATGCGCTTGGCAACCTCATCCATGAAAACTTGAGCAAGGAACGACAAAATAACCTACGTTGGTTAATTGGTGAAAAACTCGAATTTTTCCCACGTACTCGTGCTGATCTCGATGCCATTGTTATTTTTGACAATGCTCATCGTATGGCGGTCTTTAGACCCCAGTTTGATTTCTTTGAATTAGATACACCGCTGTATGGCGATACAGAATTAACACCTAACTCTTTTCAAACCATCCCTGAAAACCGTGATTTAAATCGTGTTAGTTTTTTAACCTACCCTGCCGTACTCAATCCTGTTGATTTAACATCCGCATTTGAAGCCTTTGGCTGGGACAGTTTTCAAGTCACCATGCAACTTGAAAACCTGCAAAATGGTGCTTGTTTAACCAGTGGCAAAACCGGCATATTAAGTTTAGATGGTAATCAAATTAAACAACAATTAATTTGGGTTAAATACGATAAATCAGGCGTTCTTGCTGAAGCCCCTATGGTGGACATAAAAAGCCGTTCAGAAGAAGTTCCGTTAATTCGAGATTCTGATACAGAGTAAGTTTTTTTATGTCAAAGCTATCTAGCTGGTTCTCTATTGGTCATCAAAAAGAACAACAAGCCAAACACTGGTTAGCCAAACGTAATATTCAAATTTTAGCTGAAAACTTTCACTGTAAAGGTGGCGAAATTGATTTGATTGGCCTACAAGAAGCCAATCATAAAGAAGAGACTCAGCTTATCTTTTTTGAAGTTAAATACCGTAAGCAAACCGCCTACGGCCACCCTTCTGAAACCGTCACCGTGAAAAAACAGCAACACATCATTCTCTGTGCTCAAAACTATCTACTTAAAAACCCACAATATCAAGAACTCGCAATGCGTTTTGATGTACTGAGTTTTACCGCAGAGCAAAGCGAACCCGAATGGATTCAGGATGCCTTTCAAGCAGGATAATAATCAGAAAGGCAATTCTAAATGCGGTTTACTGTTTAGCTTCCGCAGCCAAAATACTCGGTAAGGTTGCTAAAATCGAATCGGGATTTAAACTCATAGCATCAATCCCTAACTCAACCAAAAATTCCGCAAACTCAGGATAATCGGAAGGGGCTTGGCCACACAAACTAATATGTTTGCCATTGCGTTTTGCACCCTCTATGGCCATTTGTACCATTTTTTTCACCCCAGGGTCACGCTCATCATAATTGTAAGCGACCTTGGCAGAATCACGATCCACCCCTAACACCAGCTGTGCTAAATCATTGGTACCAATTGAAAAGCCATCAAAATATTCTGAGAACTCATCCATTAACAATACATTATTTGGAATCTCACACATCATATAGATTTTTAAGCCATTACTACCGCGCACTAAACCATTTTGTGCCAGCGTATCAATTACACTTTTGGCCTCCTCAACACGGCGGCAAAATGGCACCATAATAATGATATTGTCAAAACCCATCACCTCTCTAACCTGCTTTAAGGCCGTACACTCCATTGCAAAACTTTCTTTAAATGAGGCATCGTTATAACGTGCTGCTCCTCTAAAGCCAATCATTGGGTTTTCTTCTTTTAATTCAAACGCTTTACCGCCAATTAAACTGGCATATTCATTGGTTTTAAAATCGGACAACCTCACCACAACAGGTTTAGGATAAAAACCCGCTGCAAGCGTACCAATTCCTTCTGAAAGCTTACGCACAAAAAAGTCTTTGCCACTGCTAAAACCTTCGGTGAGCTGTTTGATTTTAGCTTTGTCCTCTTCACTCTCTACCTTCTCGGGTTGCAATAAAGCTTGCGGGTGTATTTGGATTTTATTGTTAATAATAAATTCCATACGTGCCAGACCCAAACCATCATTAGGCAATTTATTCACCCTAAAGGCCATCTCAGGATTGGCGAGGTTCATTAGAATTTTAGTCTTAGGTTTTTCAATATGAGATAAATCCGTTTCTATGATTTCATAAGGCACTTGACCTGTATAAACATGCCCTTCATCCCCTTCAGCACAACTCACGGTCACCACCTCACCGCTTTTCATTAACTCAGTTGCATTGCCAGTACCCACCACCGCTGGGATACCCAACTCACGTGAAATAATTGCCGCATGACAAGTACGTCCACCACGATTAGTCACTAAAGCCGAGGCCATTTTCATCACAGGCTCCCAGTCTGGCGTCGTAATATCAGAAACTAAAACCTCACCTTCTTGAAACTCATTTAAATGCTCCACCGACTCAATTACTCGCACTCGACCATAAGCGATTTTAGCGCCCACAGAGCGACCAACGGTCAAGCTTTCAGCTGGTTTTTCAACTAATTGGTATTGCTTTAACACCATATTAGATTGTTGAGAAGCCACCGTTTCTGGGCGAGCTTGTACAATAAACAACTCCCCTGTAATACCATCTTTAGCCCACTCAATATCCATAGGGCGGTGTTGGTTAGCATGATCACTATAGTGATTCTCAATTTTGATTGCGTATTCGGCCAATTTAATCGCTTCAGTATCCGTAATACAAAATTGCTTCTGTTCAGAAACCGCTGTTGGAATATTATGAACAGGCTCTCTACGGTTAACATCACTGGCATAGACCATTTTGATTTTTTTAGTGCCTAAGTGACGTTTAAAAACACTTCTAAAGCCTTTTTGAAACGTCTCTTTATGTACATAAAACTCATCTGGGTCAACCGCACCCTGTACCACATTCTCACCGAGTCCATAAGCACCAGTGATTAAAATCACATCTTCAAAACCTGTTTCCGTATCAATGGTAAACATAACCCCAGACGAAGCCACATCTGAACGCACCATCACTTGCACCCCAATTGATAAAGCCACTTCAAGATGATTAAAACCTTGATCACTTCGGTAGTGAATCGCTCTATCGGTAAACAAGCTGGCAAAACAGTGACGGCAAGCATCTATATAAGCTTGCAGGCCTGATATATTTAGATAAGTATCTTGCTGACCAGCAAAACTTGCAGTAGGCAAATCTTCCGCGGTGGCCGAACTTCTTACCGCCAGAGAGACATTTCCAGCATATTCTTTAATCAGTTTTTCATAAGCTTCAACCATCTCCTGATACAGGTCATCAGGCAATTTTGCGTTATAAACCAACCCACGTAACTGCGCTCCACGCTTTTGCAATTCAATTGAATTTTCTGGGTCTAAGCCATCCAAAATCTGAGTCACTTCAGGCCATAGATTATTTTCTGTCAAAATCCAACGATAAGCCTCAGCCGTAATCGCAAAGCCATTCGGAATCGGAACACCTTGCGGTGTCAGTTGTTGATACATCTCACCCAAAGAAGCATTTTTACCACCAACAATGGGAATGTCATTAATTCCTATTTCATCAAAGAAAAGAATGTATTTAGCTTGTTCAGAACGACCTTGTTCAGACATGGTTAGCCTCCTTAAAGAAGTGAGTTGCAGTTCAATAAATGCTGATTTTAAGCTTACGCTGATTAAGTAAGAAATGCATAACAATTTTGTAATTCATAAATAAGAAATGTAAATGATTACGAATATAGACAATAGAAAAGGCTTTACCCAACGCTCACAAAGTATTGTTGGCCAAGGGATTGCCAGGCCTGGTAACCTCCTTAATAATTTGCCCCTCTTTTAAAACTCCTTATTTTTTAAATAACCACCCTTAAACTCGACTCAATAAAACTCATTCTTTACATGAGGTTCTAAGGATTGTTGCAATGCACGCCACTCGCCAACCCAGCAACAAACATGAGTGTAACCAGGCATTTCACGAACTGTTATTTTCTCTATTTCATTTTTTATTGCTTCTTGCACAAACGATTCGGTAATACTTTTTGGAATTATGCGATCTGCACTACCAATAAAATGTACCTGGGGGATACTTTTCAGCTTATGAATCTCATCAATTGGGTTAAGCGATTCTGTTAATGGAGATATTTTATGAAAGTGCGTCCATGCGCGATGGTCAAGAGTGCCTGCAACGGTAATAAGCATCTCTATATCTTTTCTTTTTTCAGCCAACAATGTGGCTATAGCGCCTCCACCAGAATAACCAATGAGTCTAATTTTTTTGGTCATCGTCTGCTCTTTAAGCTGCTGAACGGCTTGATTCATAGCCTCAATCACAGGAGTTGAAAACCGTGCCTCTTTCCAAAGTTTGGATTCACAGTTTCTTGAGGTGCTTTCAACAAACTGGCAAGGTCTCGCTAAGTATGCCACATTACCACTACTGTCATTTATGGCCAGTTTTAGCGCTAAAGGATTGATAGGGGTTGGATTATGAGAAGGAACATTCGGTGATATCCAAGCAAGTCCATCACCTTCAATGTAAACGGTAAGCACGTCACTTTTATGGTTGTGTACAACATTTGGTAAAAAAGCGATTAAATCAAAGCGTTTTGTTCTAATAACTTGCTTTTGCCATTCATTTTTTTTAACTAAAACATTTGCATATTTTTGTCTTTCAGAAACATTCGGCACGCCTGCGCAACCAAGCAATGCAGTACAGAAAAAGAATAGACCTAATAAAGGTAGTTGTCGAAAAGTCATCAGAAAATTCATCTTCTAGAAATCTAAACCGAGCTTTGCATAAAGAAAGAAGAGCAAGGGTAATTTATTGAGGCGAATATAAATATAATTATAAATATAATATTTATAGGTAACTTTCATTCTTTTATTGCTGAATACAAGCTAGAAACGAGCTTGGCTCTAGAATCAATGTTTATTTTTTGATAAATATTGCTCAAATGGTTCTCAACCGTTTTTTCTGATATTTTTAACGCCTTTGATATATCGGTATTTGAAAACGCTGCGTTGACATAAAAGCAAATCTGTTTCTCTTTTAGCGTCAAGTTGCTTAACACACCATTAAAAACTAACATTCTTATGAAATAGACATCTAGAATTTTTTCGATACCAAACAACAAGTCTTTGTATAAAAAAAATGATTTCTGACCCAAGAAATCCCTCATTTTAAAAATCTCTTTCTTAGAAAGTTCAGCTTGTTTGAGTTTTTCATAAAAAAAAGGTTCCATATAAATCTCATGGCCACCGCTTTCTATAATAGCGCCTAAATATCCATCACATTTCCATGCCTTTTGAAACTGCGATAAAATATGCAAACGCAAAGCTTCCGCTAAATGAGGCAAAAACATTGTTAATTCAGTTTGTTCCTTTTTTGACAAAAGGTCATTTTCACAAACTTGTTCAATATCAAAATAATGCCTCGCTCCATGACAACTTATAATCTTTTTATGAAATATTTTATTTGAAGAAATAAATTCTCTATCTTCGGAAAGTATGGGAACAACTGTACTTAAATCGTTTACAACAAATTCAATATTTATCTTCCCTTCACCTTCAAATATTGCAAACCATTGGTTTTTACTTAAATGAATATGATTTTGTTGGGCATCAATTTTCCAAGAAAAGCGAATTAACGGAGTAATATTATTAATAGCATTAATACATGCACGTTGAAATTGCTCTCTACAAGGTGATTGAGAAGCATGATAGAAGGAGGCTATGCACTCACCTAATCTATTAACAGGATTTGGTTCTTTTAATTTTAAGAAGGGCATTTTTAACTTAACCTAGATTGTTCAACATTTTGTGTCAACCTACCTGTTAAATCAAAACGGCACAAACAACCAATTGCTTGTGTACGAGACGCTACACCAATCGTCTTATAAATTTCTTTTAGATGGTTATGAACTGTATTAGGAGACAAACCCAACTTATTTCCAATCTCTTTATTAGATAAGCCATTAAGAAGTAATTGAGCAACTTCAACTTTGCGCTCGCTAAGAATTTCAATTAAGCTTGATAAATCAACCTCTACAAAAACTAAACCATTATGGTTTTTGTAACGAAAACTTAGGCCTTTGATTTCTACAGTACGGTGATGAGATTCAAAATCAATTAACACTTTAGACCCTAAAGCAAGCTGCTTAGAACTCAACAACGCTAAAAAACCATCTTCAGCTTCAATAACATTACCATATCGGTCCATCACAGCACGATAAGAACCTGCAAAATCTACCCCAGAATGTAATGCATTTAAAAGATTGATTCTTAGAGCTTCAATTAAATTGGGAAAGATAAATTCTTTCAAAGACTTCTCTTCCTCAGTAAACCCATGAGCAGGGTTATGCCGTGCAACGGTAATCAGATTCATTACTTGATTAATTGGATTGATATCAACAGTCATCAAAGAGTGATGTAAATTAAACTTATCACAATACAAACGGTACATTTCTGAATCAAACCAATCCTCAGAGGGAACCACATCTAATATATCTAAAGTTTTGCGTTGATTACCCAAAAGCACTGAGAAAACCTGGTTTACCTGTTCTGATACCGAGGACAAGTGATGGTAATCTTCCATAAAGCCCTCTGGTAAAGCATATGTAAAACTATCATTTTCGTAAAAAAGAATATCTTTTTCTGAACGTGTAATCCAAGTACCACTCTGAATATCCAACACATCGGCTAAAAGTTCAAAGCACTGCTTTTTAAAGTCTGCAATACTGGTTTTATATGCCAAGCGGTATATTTTTAAAACCAGCTCATTAGCTTGTTTGTGCACTTTTTGCTTCCTATTTTTATCTCTACGCTTTAACCTCCTGTATAAATATAAATAAATGCAAATAAAAATACCACTAAAAACGCCCATAATATTACGTACACTAGCCAATATCCCCTATATAAAACCCTTCATAATCAAGGGACTTAACACGTCATGCAAACATAGGCTCAATGTTAACCCCCTTAATTACAAAGCCAAAACATAAAACAGCTCTAAGATTATTCAGCTAATAATTAATAAATAACACTGTCCTGCGTCACTAATAGAGTACGTGGTAACCCTTATTTTTATTAACTCAGTAGCCGTGTTCCCCTATTTATAAGAAATCAACCTACCACTAGAATTCGTTAAGTAAAAATAATCCGTTTATTCATTCGCTTGAACAGACTCTCTAAAAGACTCTAAAACCTTAATAAAATCAAATTAACCATTCGCAAAAGGATGATTTCAATGCAATCAACAAAAAAAATTACAACGCAAAAGTTTGCACTCAAAACTTTAGCAAGTTCAGTACTGCTTGCCATGTACTCAATGAATGTACAAGCCGCTACAGGTTCTTGTGCATCTCTCCCGGTTACAGGTGCACTAACAACCACTTGTACTGCAGCAGACAATGACACTATTACTGTCGATAATGGCGCTTCAATTACCACTACAGATGCTTACGCAATTAATGCTGGAAGCACTTCTGGTGTCACCATTAATAACAATGGCTCGTTATTACTAGACCCAGCAACATCAGGTTTTGCAGCGGTAATCAATGCTTCACAAACAAGCAACTTAACCATTAACAATTCATCAATGATCGACGGTGATAATTCAGGAACTAGCGGTCCTGGTATTTATGCTAATGGAACCACTAATTTAGAGATTGTTAATAACGCTAGCTCAATGATAAATGGTACTAATGCAATATCAATTGAAGATGATGGAACACCTTTTTCTGTTACATCAATAATGAACGATGGAAGCATTGTAGGTGATGTTGTAGGTATCAATCTTGATGGTGACTACAGCAGTTCAGCGACAAGTAACAGTACTGTAACGACATTGCAAAATAACAATAATGCCACTATTAATGGTACAAATAATTCAGCCATTTATGTTGGCCGTACAGACATTACAACGTTCCAAAACGATGGCGATATTCGCTCTTCGAATTCAGCTGTTGGGTTTCCCGTAGTCCGAATTACGGATGGGTCAACCATCGGGACGTTTACGAACCAGGGTAATGGTCAAATCTTTACTACAGTTAACGGCGGTGGCTCAGCAATAAAGCTTGAAAGCAGTGCGTCAATCAATAACTTAACGAATAATGGAGACATATTCAATAATGACAGTCTCGATGCAACGATTCATGTTGCGGGCGGCACTATAACCGGGTATCTAGTTAATAGCGGGCTGATTGAAAATTGGAATAGCGCTCAGGCACTTTATTTGGGGCCGAATGCTGGTAATGGTACCACCATCATAGAGAATGGTGGGGCAAACGGCACTATCATCTCAGCAGGTAATACTGCAGTTGAAATTACTACAGGTGCAAATATCGATAAGTTTATTAACTCAGGCGAAATTGTTGGTAATTTTGTTTCAGCAACAGGTGCATTAAACCAAGTGGAAATTGGCGGTAACAACACCGCTGTTTTTGATGGTCAATTCCAAGTAGGTGATGCCGACGTTGTTTTTGATAGCGGTGCTACCTATACCCCGTTTGCTAACCAGCAAATACATGCAGCAAACGTCATTCTTAATGGCGGTACATTGGTATTAAATCCTAATGCGGCCTCTGCAACTGGGGGTACTGTAAGTGCCAACCCTAATACTAATCCACAGTTTTTCAGCGATTTCACTGGTAGCGGTGGTGATATTGATGTTGTTATTGTTAACAACACTACCTATGGAAAGCTTTATGTTGATGGGGATGTTGATTTAGATAACACCACCATGAATATTGATGTTCAGCAGAGTGGTGTTTTGTCAGACGGTAATGTGTTTCAAGATGTAATCTCCACTGGAAGCACAACCGCAATTAACTACGGTACTTTTGCCATTACAGATAACTCTGCGTCATATGATTTTAATACGGTTAGAAATGCGAGCGACCTAGACCTTGAGTTAACAACAGGTGCGGGTGAGTCCTCAGGTACAACTAACACGGGTAACACGGGTGGTTCAACTACGGGTAACCTTGTTACCGCCGTGACAAATACTGGCTCAACTACTGCACAAGGTATTGCTCCTATTTTGCAAGGCTTGCAGAATGATTTTGCTAATAACGGTACCACAGGTAATGCGCAGCTTGATCAGGCAGTAGGTTTAAGTGGCCTAGGGCAGTATTCTACTGAACAACAGCTTGCTAATGCGGTTGAATCATTGGCTCCAGCATCTAACAATGCAGGTCAGCAAGCTGTTTTTGGTGCTTCACAAGCTATGACAATTATTGGTGAGCGTAGTGACTACCTGCAAAGTTTAACTAGCCGAGGAATGAATGGTGGAGACACTCTAAGTGATAAAAACTTCTGGATTCAACCATTTGGCAACTGGGCAGAGCAAAACAAACAAGACGGTGTGGCAGGTTATGAAGTCGATTCAAAAGGTATTGTCATTGGTGTAGATGGTCAACTATCGCCATCAACAGAAGTTGGCGTTGCGCTATCGACCGCAAATAGTGATGTAACAAGCAAACAATCAATCGGTGGTTACTCTACCGATGTGGGCTCTTATCAACTATCGGTTTATGGTACAAAAAACCTATCTAACACACTAACCGCTAACGGTAGCCTTACCATAGGCAAGTCTGATTACGATACTAAAAGAACACTTTTTAACAACAGTATTGCTTCATCATCTTATGGCAGCACACACACCCATGTTAATGCTGAATTAGAAAAGCACTTCGCTTTGAACGATAAGTTAGATTTTGCAGCCACCGCTAATGTGGATTACCATAAAGTAGATGTAGACAGCTACTCTGAAAAAGGTGCTGGTGCATTAAACTTAGATGTAAAAAATCAAACCTACGATAGCTTAGTAACGAGCATTGGAGCTAAATTATCATACGCTACTTCTGACAATATGATGATATTTGGTAGTGCTGCGATTGGTCATGACTTTTCGACAGACAAAGCATCTGTTACCTCATCATTACAAGGTACAGGGGCAACCTTCACTACCGATGGAATTAAACCGAGCGAACGTGTTTACCAAGCTGGTTTTGGAGCAAAATACAATAGCCAAAGTGGTACAGAATTATCTGCTAAATACAACCTAAATAGTCGTGACAACTATTTAGACCAAACAGTATCAGCAAATATTAGAATACCGTTCTAAGCAATCAAATAAAAAGGCTAACCAACTGGTTAGCCTTTTTAACTTTTCTAAATAATTATGTTCTAATAGTTATGTTCTTCAGAACCGTTCTAACACTCTAACCCACCCACTCATTCCACAAATCACTTCGCAAGCGATACTCAAATCGAGTAGTTTCCAGCTTAAACCTAAAAAAACTACCAGGCCTGGCATGCCCTGTGGCTATTAATACTTTGTGAGCACTGGGCAAATCCAGAATAAAAACCTACTTCTCAACCACAATACGCACAAACCGCCCATCACGTTGCGGGGTGTTTTCGATTAGTTTGAAACCTAATGATTTGAGCATAAAAATAATATCATCGGCATGGTATCGGTTGTGCTCTAGAAAGTGTTCAAACACGTCTTCAATTTCATCACGGTTCACATCGTTATTAAACAACTCGGCATTTGGATATTTGTGGGTTAAATAGTCCGCTAATGGTTGGCGAACTAAATCGATAATACAAAACCGCCCGCCTGGTTTTAGCCACTTGTGAATAGCCTTAAACATATTGATAGGTTGCGGTAATTCGTGCACCAACATATTGGCCATTACACTGGCCACTTTGTTATCGCCAATGTTTGATGTTGGCTCGTTTAAGTCGTCTTTTAGCATACGAGCGTTTTCTGGCAAACTCACTTGAGCGGTTAACATATACTCGGCGGCATCAATGCCTACAACCGTGTTCTCTGGGTAACGAATCGCCAAGTCTTCCACAAATTGTCCTATGCCTGCACCTAAGTCTAAAAGAACATCACCTTTGCTGATTGCACTGCCCATTTGTGCATTCCAAAACTCCCAAAAATCGACATTGTGACGACGTGCATAGGTTTCGGTAATCATCTTACGAGCATGTTCAGCATCACCACCGTGGTGGCGTAAAATTTGTGCTTGGGTTTTTTCCATTGTTTTCTCTCTTTTTATTTTTTTCAATATCCGATTGACCACGAATTAAAGGTTAATTCAATTCATGCCAAATATCTAAGTAACTAAAATACAGCACCCATTTTTGTGGGCGGTTTTCTAGCTGGTTAAACAGTTCACCGTATCGTTGCAATTGCGGTTGATATTTTTCGGTCTGTTTTTGTATAAATGCATCCATATTCTCACTGTCATTTACACTGGTCTTGTAGTCTACAATCCAGCGTGTCCCTGTCTCATCTACAAAGGTTCTATCCACAATATGGTTGGCGATAATGCCCTCTTCTATGGAGGTGAGCGCATATTCAGTAGCGGATTCTAGATGATGATGACTTAACGCCCAAGTGAGCTGGTTATTTTGCAAGCCATTTAAAACTGACTGTTTAACTCGGCGAATCGCTTCAGGTAAATCTTCTTCTGGCAAACCTTGTTGCAAGAGCCATAGTTCGTATATTTCAAGGCGATTTTGTAGGGTGTCTGCTGACCAATTTGCGGCACCCTCTTCTACCATCTGTTCAAAAATGGCGTGCACCAAGTTACCCACCGTGGTATTTAATATGGCATTTTGTTGGCTAAATACCAGGCCTGGAAGATTGGATTTTTCTTCAAGCTCTGCGGTGTTTTCTGCTGAGTCTATTGCCGTTTTTTGTGCGCTGGCTGTGCGGTTAAGCAAGGGCGCAAAGTCACTTGCCAGTTGAGGATAAAACTCGGCAAAACCTTGACGATTAATCGGTAAACGACTCACTTTTGGCCAAGCTTGTTCGCTATCGCTTTGCGCTTCATCAATCGGTTCATAGGCTTTGGCTAATAGAATAAAATCCTCACTCACAAATGGCCATAGGCTTTGCAATAAACTGTCTTTTGTAGGGGCAATAACTATCTCATCACTGGCGAGTTGTTTATCACTGGGTTGGTATTTAATTTGCCCAAAGAGATGTAATTGCTGTTTGGCGCGTGTTACCGCCACATAGAGCAAACGCCCTAGTTCATAATTTTGCTTTTCCGATTCAAAACTTTTTAACAGGTTACGTAAGCCAGAATTGGCTGTTCCTTTTTGGTCAATCGGAGCAATCACCAACTGCTCTTCACCCGCATCACTCAAGAACTGAAACCACGAAACCAAGGCCGCATCATCACCACGCGGTTTTCTACCCAGGCCTGGTAAGATGACCGTATCAAACTCTAGCCCTTTTGATTTATGCATAGTCATTAACTCAATACTTTGACTCTCTGGTGACGAGTCTGGTCGAGCAAATAGGCTCTCTACCTGTTTTTCTAACTGCTGTAAATCAATCACTGGGGCATCACTATTGGCGATGGTTTGGCAAAAAACGTCAACGTTTTCCAGTGCCACCGCATTCTCTACAGTTTGTGCGCCATCCAGTTGTAGCCAAGTTTCACGAATTAAGGTGGCAAAACCGACACTGCCCAAACGTTTTAGCGCATTTTCTAAAATCGGAACTGCATGTTCTAAACGTGCTTGCCCAATATCTGACAGGCCTGGTAACTTATCAAAACACCAGGCCTGGTAATTAGTATTTAACTCGGTTTGATCACATTTACAACGCAAAATGGCAGACCAAACCGCCTGATAAGGCATATCCCCAATCAGTGTGTAAATATCTTTTAAATCCAAACCAACCATGGGTGAACGTAATAACGCGATCCAAGCCGCTCTATCGGCCAAGTGCAGTAAGGCACGACTTAACGCCAACACATCTTGCACCTCTTGGCGCTCTGCCAGGTTTTCTAAATCAACCGCTCTAAACCCAATTTGATGCTGTTTTAACAGCTTTGCAATGCCCATTAAACTGGAACGCGAGCGCCCCAAAATCGCAATTTTATGTTTTTTACGATAGGCTTCTCGTTCATTTTCATTGAGCGCTGTTTCGGCTAATGCAAAAGTCTGTAATCGGTTTTGAATTACCGTCAGAATCTGTAAAGCTTCCGCTTCAGCCGATTGATTTAAAGCCCAGTGGGTATTCACTGCTGGCGCATTATCTTCCGAGAAGGCAATAGAATCGGAATAGGTTACCGCCCCTTTTTCAATGGCATTTTCTTTAGGCAGTACTTTTTTAAAGGCTTGGTTTACCCAGTTGACCACCCCTGCCGATGAACGGAAGTTGACCTTTAAATTGAGCTGTTTAAGGCTCACATTACCAATCTGCCCTTGCCACGCTTTTAAGAAATTACCCACCTCCGCTTCACGAAAACGGTAGATGGATTGCATGGGGTCACCCACCAAAAATAGCGTGCGGCCATCGTCCACCTGCCAGCCCGCAATCAGCTGTTTAAGCAGTTTAAACTGCTCACTACTGGTATCTTGAAATTCATCCACCAACAAATGTTGAATTTGATAATCAAGTTGTTGCGCCAAATCGGTCGGTTCTAAATCTGAACCTAATGCTTGGCTCGCTGCTTGGGCGATTTCGATGTAATCGGCTTGCCCGCTCTGCTGAAAAACCAGTTTTAAATAGGCCGCACTCATGGTTAATAATTGAATTAACCACTGTAAATCTTGCCACTGGCTGTCGCTATAATCGGGTTGAGGTAGGTCTCTTAAAGTTACCAGGCCTGGTAAAACCTCTGCATGATTAGCTACTGCCACACGAACCTGCTCTAATACATCTAAAAACCGCTCTTTGTGCTCTTTAGCTTCGCCTTTACCTGCAGGAAAACCATTGTTTTTAGTCACACTTTTGCGAACCGTTCCCTCTTTGGTCAACAACCAATCGGCTAACACTCGCCATTTATCTACCTCTGAGCTGTCTTCAGCAATTGGCCAAGCACCGCATAAAACCGCCAATTGTGGTTGGTCATTTTGTACCGCATAATCGGCAATTTGGCAGGCTTCTTCAAAGGCGGGTTTTAGGTAATATAAGGCGGCAAATTGCTCAGCTAATAGTTTACTTACAATCTCTTCAATGGCCGATTCTAGAACCTCTCTGGCTTCATCACCTTGGTATTGCAATAGGGTTCGCATCCACTGGTCACGTTTAGCTAACATACCAATCAATAGGTTTTCGGCACGGTTAAAACGCCCGTTGACCAAACGCAATAAACGGCCAACTGGCTCTTCTAAAGCCTCCATTTTTAATACTTGGCGCACCGCTTCTTGATAAGCAGGGGTAGCGTCTTGCAATAGTTGCGACTGCCCGCCCATTTTAGAGAGCAATGGCATCTGCCCCACTAAATAACTGTTTAAACCGTCAATGGTTTTAATGCGCAAACGGTTGGGATTCTCAAGTAAAAACCACTGTTGTTGAGCATCTTGTTGCAATGCTTTTTGAGCAAGTTGCCAGGTGTTTTTTTCAACAATACTCGCTTGTTCTGGCAAAGGTTCTTTACCAAGCATAAGTGCTTCAATAATTCGCTCACGCATCTCCGCTGCGGCTTTTTTGGTAAAGGTCATGGCCACAATTTTTTCGGGTGAATCCACTTGTGAAAGTAGCGCCAAAAAACGCTGAGCCAACAATGACGTTTTACCCGAACCTGCAGGCGCTTGCACAATATAGGAGTGATGAGGATGAACGCCTTTAAAACGCGCTTCGCCATCTGGGAGTTTGCTATCTAGTTGCAAATTAAAGTGTGTTTGTAGCCATGCAATGGGGTTGGTCGATTCTAAGTCGTTTGAGTATTGATTGCTCGTTTCAAAACAATCAGAAATAAACTCACCAGAGCCAAACATTTCATTCTGTTGCATTATTCAGCCCCCTCAAGAAATTCATCGGATAAGCTGTTGATGCTCTGTTGCTGTAACACCTCTGGCAGTCGTAACGCCAATTTACCTGCCGCGTATTCCATATCTTGTAACTTGTTAAAGGTCATTTGTGCTTGGCCTTGTTGAATTTGCTGCGCCAGCTCTAAAACTTGCTGCTTTAAGTGGTCTAAAAAATCGGCCCAGGTGGTTTCAAAATAGTCGCCCCCCTCTTTTTCAGCCAGTTTAGAAAACACCTGAATGCTGCGGCTCTTCTCAAGAAGTACCTCTTTTTCTTCAACAATGGCATTAATTTTCACACCATCATCTGAGTGCAATAAGGCGTAACCAATCCCACCCACATCTTGTTTGACTGCCCATAAATATACCGCTAATTGAGGTGCGGCTAATGGCGTTTTTAACAGATTGTTAATGGAAGCCTTACCTGTTTTGTAATCTAAAATAACCGCTTGGTTTTCCACTTCATCCACACGATCAATAATCACCTTAAACTGAATGCCAGCTAAGGTAATATGATGTTCTTGCTCGGTTTCAACAACCGCAAAACTACTGCGTTGTGACTCCTCTTGCATCCACTGCAAGCACAGTTCTAATACCCTAGACTGCTCAACCTCTAAAATACCTTTGGCAAGACTCTCATGCAGGCTTTCAAAAGCGTGTTGAATATGTGACGTTAAGCGTTCAATCAGTTGCTCTTCACTCAGCGATAACATCGCCACTTGGGTTTTAGTTTCTAGCCAAAAATCTTCTAACACCTTGTGAATTAAAGTCCCCTGATTGGTGTTTTGCAGGCTATCTTCAACCTGTTCAAAACCGTATTTAGCCCCCAAACGATAATCAATATAAGCCATTAACGGACACTGACTTTGCGCTTGCAAAATACCTGTTCCACCAGGCGCAAGGCTTCCTTCGGCAATAGCGGCACCTTGCGCATCTAACTCCCACTGCAAACCTTCATTAGGGTCACGTAAAGCCAATAACGTTTCTGATAATGTTTGATAGGATTGCGATTGGTAAGTTTGCACATTGAAATGCTCTTTATCCGCCTTTGGCAAAATGGCGCTGGGCAACATTAAGGCTTCACCCGTTTGCTGTGGATAACTCCAAATAACTTTTTTAGCCGAGGCGACTAAACGCTGGCTAATGGTTTGTGCATAAAGGAGTTCGCGGCTGGCATCACTTCTTGGTAGAGCAAATTGGCGTTGCAGTTGCATGGGTATAAACGGGTTGGGGCTAGGCATTCTTGGCCAGGCTTCATTGGTTAAGCCCATAATCCACAAGTCATCGAAGGTTTGCCCACCCGCCTCTAACATTCCCATAATTTGAATGGGTTGATGCCCCACACTTTGCGACTGGTGAACCTGCTCGGTTAAGAAACGTTTTAATAAACTGAGCCATTTTGAATAACTCTGTTTGCCACCAATTTCAGTCAGTTTGGCAAATTGGGTTAGGCTATTTTCAAAAGCGGTTTTTTGCTGAAACTCATCTGAATTTAATACGCGGTTACCTGGCCAACCTAAGGTTTCAAGAACTTGCCAGGCCTGGTCAATAAAGCCTTTTAATGAAACGCTACTCTTAGCTTGTAACTCATACAAAGATAAGCCATTTTGCATCGCTTTTTTTAATGCCTGTGGCAGGCTGCTTGCCGCTTTGGTATCGAGCAGTTTTGGCCATTTAATATTAGCCCACTGTAACCGTCTAAATTGCGCATCGGCTTGCTGTCTTAAAGCAAAATCACCCAATGTATAAGCTGAAATTAGCCATTGACTCCAGGCCTGGTAAGGCACACTTTTATCGGCTTGCAAAAATAGGTTGAGTGTTTGCCAGGCGTTTTCAATTAAAGGTACAGAGAACAGCGGCTCACCCAAAGAGAGGTTATAGAGTTTGGATTTTACTGGCGTTGCATCTGCACTTTTCTGCTGTTGAGTTTGTAACTTACCCAGGCCTTGTAAATAGAGCTGTTCATCTAAACACTGAATTAAGGTACTTTTATATTCGCCAATATTGGGCGAGACAATGGCCACTTTTATTTGTTCAAACGTCTTAGTTTGCAACTGTTTTTTTACCGACTCAATCGCCCATTTAGCGGCCTGTTCAGCTTCATCAAAAACATCTTGCGCTGGGTAATATCCCATTGGCTGATTGCTTAAATCACCTGCGGGTGCATAAGCCTGCTCTTCAACCACTACACCAAACGATTCCACAGCCTTTTGCCAGGCTACAATATTGGGCGAAAGGTCATCAAAACCATGCAATTGAAAACTTTGAGGCAAACGTTTAACACCAACCTGTTTGCTGGTCAACCAGTGTAATCGTTGCTGGGCAAGCAAGGCTTCATCTTGCCAGTTTTTACTTTTAAGGTGGGTTAAGTAATTGTCTAAAACAATTTTAAAGAGCTCCGCTTCATCAGATAAAAACCCTTGCTCTTGCCAATCTTCTGGCAACCATTCGGCAGTCAATACCCAGGCCTGGTAGAGTTGTTTTGCGGTTGTGTGAATATTTAACAATGCAATCGGTTTTAATGCGTTGCCAGAGCTCTTTTCATCTTCACTGGCTTGCTGGCGTCTATCCAATTCATCCTGCAAAAGCTGTTCCCAAAGCCATTGCGCTTCAAAACTGTTTAAAACCTTTTTAGGCAACTCTGCTGCCAACAATTCACCCGTTAATAAAGCAGTGGTTTGCCATTCCTGCCACCACTGAGCCAAGGTCATTACCTTGGGAGTTTGCACCACGGTTGTTGACGAATTAAGAATCGCTTGCTGTTTGATTTCGGCGGTTAATCGACTATTGGCCGTGATGTGAATGGTTTGCATCAGTTGATACTCTTAAATTATTTAACTTTATGCCTTGGATGATTCACGTTTAATCACAATTGCGCCAGCAATCATGTCATGCAAACCCTGTTTCTTTTCGGTAAAGGCGATCATAATAAAACCAATAAAAAACAGCAGTGCCGATAAAATCTTACTGAAAAAACGTACACTCGCTCTTAAAAAACTGATGCTCTCACCCTGCAAACTGGTAACTTTTATGCCTAAAGCGAGCTTACCTAAGGTGGCTTGTTTGGCTGAACTCTCCATTACCGCGTAATAGAGCCAAGCCATTAAAAAGGTGAGCAATTTAGCCTGCGCTTGAAACATCAAAACAGAAGCCTCATCACCCAAGTCATTGCCCATAAATGCCAAAAACATGGAATAGCCAATTACCAAAAAAATGCCCAAAACGGTTAATACCGCCCAATCAACAATATAGGCCAAAAAGCGTCGCCAAAATCCCGCATATTGCACTGTATTTTCAGTGGTTAAATTTTCAGACATTCTCTACCTCTTAATAACAGGTATCCATATTTTGTGGTGAATTAGTCAAAACCAACCACGAAGACACAGAGACACGAAGGTTTAAAAAGAATTAATATCGATTAGAAATAACACCGTTCATGTGTTTTTACTCATGCGACATAAATACTTTATTTATAAGATTTTATAACGAATAATGAATAACAAATGCCAGTTAGTACGGTTATTTGCTCAAATAAAACGGGTTTAAATTTTAGAATTCTTCGTGCCTTCGTGTCTTCGTGGTTAATTTTTTGTTTTTATCAATCAAAAAATGCACTTACCTTAATAACTTTAGTACTGTTTTTTGTACAGAATGCTTAACCTTCAGTTTATAAGGATTTTAAAACAACAAAATTAAACCTTAAAAACTTCGTGCCTTCGTGTCTTCGTGGTTAAAAAACTCTGTATCAAGCATAAAATACAGTCAGCTTAAAAAACTAATCCATTCGCGACCCTGTTGTTTTAATACTTGTTTAGCCTGTTTGGTTTTTGGGTAATGCTGTTCTACCAAATTCCAAAAGTCTCTTGAGTGGTTGGCATGAACCAAGTGCGCCAACTCATGAACCACCACATAATCAATCACCCACTCTGGCGCTTGCATTAAACGCCAATTAAATTGAATACGACCATCTGAGTAGCAACTACCCCAACGCGATTTATAACCTTTAACAGTTAAAGAGTGATATTGCACCCCCATTTTCTGTGCATAAAAATCGAGTTTTGGGTCTAGGTAGTGATAGGCTTTTTCTTTGTAATATAACGCTGTTGCTTTACAACACTGTTCAGCCGTTTGTTTGTCGCTTTTTAAATTTGCCAAAAAAAACTTAGCTCGTTGGCTTTTTTCACATAGTTCAATGCGCTGCGTATTAGCTTGTGTTTCAGCTTGCGTATTTACTTGCCATTCACATTGATAATTTTGCCCAAAAAAGGTAATCGGCTGCCCCTGCTCTCCGCTAAAAATAGGGGTTGTCATTTCTGCCAAATCGGCCACTCGGCGTAATAACCATTGTTGATTTTTTTGTAAAATGCGGCTTAATTGACTGGGTTTAATCGCTTTAGGTATTTCTAAACATAGTTGACCTTGGCGATATTTAATCGCAATCGATTTTCGTCTTGCCGACAAAACAATAGGCAAACTCAAGTCGCCAACTTGATACTCTGTTGGCAACTCAGGCAGTAACGAATTTTTAAGCGATTTGAGTGCAAACATCTTTGTTACTCTGTCGGTGATTCCTAAGCTATAAAACAAAAACGCCCTGATAAACCATCAGAGCGTTTATGGATAATGTTGTTAAAGGCACAAACAACCTATTCTAAGCTAGGCCGCTTCCAGACCATTCATGGTTTTATAGGCCCAAGAGTTGGCACTCATATAAGCTGAAGAAACTAACATAATATCAATACCACTACCGCCCATATTGGCATTACCCTGTTCAAGAGAGCGCACCACAAATAACGCTTTACCCATATCGCCAGAGTGGTCAACCAAGGCTACTTTTACCTCAGATGATAATGGCAATTGCCCCACGATATCGACCATAGAGGCTTTTAAAAACGCATTTAAGGTTGAGAACATGCCTGTCATAAAGTAGCGGTCTTTATCGGTTGTTTTGCCTTGTTTCTCAGCCAATACTTCCATAAACTTGGCGCGCACTAAGGCGGTGGTTAATAGCTCTTTAGGTACATCATTGGCCTCTGACAGCACCATCATATTCACCCAAAATTTAAGACGTTTTAATCCCATAAAATTCACTGCATCTTTTAGAGTTTCAATCACCTGCGGAATATTATTATTTGGGTGGTTTATCGCACTTAATAACTTATGAGTTAAACCAACATCAGAACCTACGGTTTGCACAATTTTATCAAACTCGACATCTGGATCATTCACCTCAGCCAATAGTTTAAGCATCGCTAACTTACTGCCCGACAATTCTTTTTGCCCAGAAATAACAGGATTAGTAAAGAAGTAACCTTGATAAAAAGTCGCTTTGGCCTGTGCGTATTCAGCAAACTCCTCTTCTGTTTCTAAGCCACAAATAACGCTATTAACTTGCTGTAAATTCAACGCACTTACAATGGTTTTAGCTTCTTCTGCCGAAAATTCTTTGGCATCTAACTTAACCGTTTTGGCAATGGTTAATAGCTTTTTGTAAGCATCACTATTTTCATAACCTAAAACGGCTACCCTTGCACCCGCTTTAATCACCTCTTTTAGGGAAGCTACCACCGTTTTATCACGTAGGTTTGCTAACGTTACTTCAACGGTAACCATGGAGAGGTCATCCACTTTTGGTAACCAATCCAGCGTTAAAACCTCAATGGGGGCACGGTAAAAAATAGGTTTATTTGAGGTGAGCGCACTCATGCCGTCTTGTTTAGCAATATCTTCACAAAACGCTTTCATAACACTTTCCCATTCAACCTTAGATGGATCAACATCATTCACTAACTCAAGCGATAGGTGATAACCATAAAGTACTTGCTTAGCATCGAGTATAGGTTGTTTATTTAAGAAAAGTTGTGCTTGCATCGAAGGTGTTCCTTGTTAAAACTACATAGCAAAATATGCAAAAAAGAAGCTTAAATAGTACACTTTTTTCGCTATTCTGAAATCGCTTTTTTAGCGGCCTAAAATAAATAATATTGTATTAGATAGTATTATATAACTCGCTACCATTATAAGAAGATTCGTAAAAAGAAAAAGCCTCTACTCTAAAAAATACTTATCACCAAATAACGATTAATTTTATGACCTTGAGAAATCAATAACATAGCAATGAAAATGATTTTTACCCACCCAAATTTCTCATTTATACTATGTCCATGAGACAAGACGAATCACCCATTACTGGCTGCCAGCTAGACAAGAATCACTCAAACAAACAGCACATTAATATTTGTTGTGAGCTTGAGCAAACAGCCCTAGACTTATTATTCAATCAAACAGATTTAGCAAAACAACAACTCAAACAGTTTGCCCAACAAGGTGCAGTTTGGATTCAACGGAAAACAAACAGCAAACCTGAACGTTTACGCCGTTTAAAGAAAACAGTACAGCCAGGACAAACATTAGATTTTTACTACTACCCTGATTTGCTGAATGAAACGCCCGCGACACCAATATTAATTGCCGATTTTATAGAGTATTCTGTTTGGTTAAAGCCCAGGGGGATGTTTTCTCAAGGCTCTAAATGGGCAGACCATACCGCTTTATATCGCTGGGTAGAACAGCACTATCAACCCAACAACCAGATTCGCCAGGCCTGGATAGTGCACCGTTTAGATAGAGCAACGCAAGGTTTGATGTTATTAGCGCATAACAAAAAAATGGCGACGACATTAACGCAACTTTTTGAAAAAAATCAAATCCATAAAAGCTATCAGGCCAATGTTTATGGTTGTTATCCTGATAGCAGACAAACCATTCGGCTAGAGATTGATGGCAAACACGCCACCAGCCACATTTCACGGCTAGACTATGATAAAAAGCTGGATATTTCTCGTCTGCAAATTGATATTGAAACAGGTCGTAAACACCAGATTCGCCGCCACCTCTCGGCAACGGGCTACCCGATTATGGGCGATAGACTCTATGGAAATGAAACACTCGACCTACAACAAAAACCGCGACCCAACCTGCAATTAACCGCATTTAAGCTGAGTTTTAATTGCCCTATAACGGGTGAATTGCAAGTGTTTACACTTAAAGAATCACAACTCGATTTACTCCCACTCAACCAGGCTGAGTGATGAAAAGGCTAATCTCTTTTCCAATAAAAGGCACGTTTTATTACAGTGCTTTTTTAGCGATGCAAGAGAACCTAATCAGCAAAAACACTCCACTCATCTTTAAATTAGAGCCTGATAATCGCTATGACAAAAATGCCATTCAAATCTGGCTACCAACCACAGATAGTTCATCAGAACTGGGTTTATTGCTGGGTTATGTACCCAGAAGTTTAAGTAAAAAACTTAATTTTCTTTTCAGCCATAACCTCATAACAGATATTCACGTTATTCATTGCGCACAACAAGGCAAACTAATTGAAGTTGATTGCCAAATCACGGTTAACCAGGCCTGGCAACATTACTTGCTGTTAGTTATTCAAAGCCAATGGATTACAAAATGGCATAAACTAAACCGCCTAACACAGCGTTTGTTTGGTAAGAACAAAACACACAGATAACTCAAAGGGCAAATTTGTTGCTACAATCCTATTAAATGTTAAATCCAACGTTAAATCGCCTTTTTCAAGGACCTCAAAAGAACCGCTATGACAGAACAAAACTTACAACACTGCGCTGAACAACTTAACCAATCCGATGACTATCAAGTCTTGAATAAACTGGTCGCCAAAAACGAATTTTGTGCGCCAAATTCAGAGCCAACCCATAAGGTCTGCATTATAGATACCGAAACCACGGGGCTGGATACCGATGTGTGCGAGATTATTGAACTCGGTTACCAAATTATTGAGTTTGATTCACAAGGTAATTTTTACAAAGTATTAAAAGCGCAAAACTTTTTAAATGAACCTAATGGAGAAATCAGTGCCGAAGTGACTCAAGTGACAGGTTTAACCATGGAAGATGTGCAAGGTCACAAAATTCCGTGGCAACAAGTTGAAGCGGAACTTGCTGATGTACAGCTTTGCGTAGCGCATAATGCCAGTTTTGACCGCCCTGTTTTAGAACGTTATAGTGATGTTTTTATCAATAAAATTTGGGGTTGCTCGGTCGCCCAAATAGACTGGATGAAAGAAGCTCATATTGGCTCAAGAAGCCAAGAGTTTCTCTGCTGGAAAGTAGGCAACTTCTTCTACGGCGCACACCGTGCATTAGATGATGTACAAGCCTTAACCCAACTTCTCTCTTGTAAAATATCAACAAACAATGTGCCCGCTTTTAGCTTTTTATTAACAGCTGTACGCCAAAGTAAATCACTGGTTAAAGCCACTGGCGCACCCTTTGATATTAAAGATGACTTACGTTCTCGTGGCTATCGCTGGAATGTAGGCGAACGTGTTTGGCAAAAAGTACTGGACGATTCCAAACTGCAAGATGAACTCGGTTGGTTAATTGAACATCAAACGCCAAATCCTAATGTAATTAAGCTCAAAGCGACAGACAGCTTTTCTATTAGAGCGCGTTAACCGATAACACTACCCAGGCCAGATACATGACATTAAACCCAACTCCCGAACTGCTCAATAGCCTTTATTGGATCACCCTATTTGCCGTTATTGTCTCCTCCGCTTCAGGGGTGCTTAAAGCAGGGTTTCGCCAGTTTGACTTGTTTGGGGTCATTATTATCGGCATAACCACAGGGCTTGGTGGTGGCTCGCTTCGAGACATGTTGCTTGGAGAACAAGCCTTTTGGATTGTTGATGAAGCCTTTTTTATCGCCTCATTATCCAGCGCTTTAATCATGTTTATTTTGGCGAGAAATATCACCATAAACCCTCGGTTTTTTCTAATACCCGATGCGGCAGGTTTAGCCACATTTAGTGTGGCTGGAACCTTAGCCTCACTAATGCTTGGAGCACCCTGGTTTGTTGCGGCTTTTATGGGGGTTATGACAGGGATTATGGGCGGGATTTTTCGTGATATTTTATGTAACACTTCGCCAATCGTCTTTCAGAGTCAGCTGTATGGAACCGTTTCTTGGCTGGGTTCACTGTTTTTTATAGGTTTGCTCTATCTTAATATTGATGCCACGGTAGCGGCTATTTCAACAGGTATATTAATCTTTGTAAGCCGTTTGCTAGCGCTTCATTTTGATATTAGCTTACCCAAGTTTCGCTTTAAATCTTGAGAGCAAGGCGTCCTCTTTTCATACAACTCTCTGTAAATTATTATAATTTAGTGATTCATAAAACATTGTATACAATACCCTTACACGCAACGTTGTGCTTATTCTAAATTAACCAGGCCTGGTTAAGACCCTTTTCAAGAAAGCTAAGTCCTTAATACATAGATTAATATTGATAGATATTAATTAAAACCGCGATTGATTTTTCTAAGAGAAACAAGGTTTATCTAATGAATACTCTGAATACCTTAATGCCACTGTACGTATTGAAAGTAAAAGGCCACCATGGGCTGATATTTAAAACTAAACACCCATCAACAAACTATTTACAGCAGGTTGGTGAAGAAATGATTAACTGGCCGAAAAGCCATTATCTTGAATATGAAATTCATGCCAGCGACCATTCAAATTCTGAAATGACACAAGCTGAAATATTACTCCACCCAATATTCGACTAATATCACTAACTAACGGTTAATATCAAACACTTTTGAAACGCCTTCTCCACGATAATCGGATGCGGCTTGCCAGCCTTGTTGGGTTTTTAATATCAACTGAACATCGCCCATATAGTTATTCTTTTTAAGTGTGTAACCCATTGCCTGCAACGCTTCTTTTACCAGGCCTGATAACTTTGGGTTGTAGGCAATTTGGTCTTTGGGTAAGAGTTGATGATGTACTCTTGGCGCATCTACGGCTTGCTGAGCGTTCATACCCTCTTCGACTACATTTACAATCGTTTGAAAGACTGAGGTAATAATGGTTGATCCACCTGGTGTGCCTACGACCATTTCGACTTGGTTGTCTTTGAGCACAATGGTGGGCGACATCGATGAGAGCATTCTTTTTTCGGGTGCAATGGCATTGGCCGAACCGCCCACCACACCAAACACGTTGGCGACACCAGGTTTGGTACTAAAATCGTCCATCTGATCATTCATTAAAAAGCCCGCCCGCTCTATGACCACGCCACTACCAAAGGGCATATTTAAGGTATAGGTGTTTGAAACCGCATTGCCGTTCGCATCCACAATACTAAAATGGGTGGTTTCAGGGCTCTCAATTTTGCCTGGTTTTATCTCTTCTGAAATTGAAATCCCATCAAACAAAACTCCTTGGCTTCGCTGTTGAATATAGTTATCTGAAATAAGTGTACTAATTGGTACATCAACAAAGTCTGAATCGCCTAAAAAGTGTGCTCGGTCGGCATAAACTCGTTTTTCGAGTTCGGCATAAAAATGGGTTTTTATCACTTGAGGTGGTATCCCCTCTTTTACTGCTGTTTCAATTGCCTTTTGCAGTTTTTGCTCAAGCAGAGCCTGCATTTTAAGCAGTTGAACAATCGCTATTCCGCCTGAACTAGGTGGTGGTGCCGAGACAATGGTGCGCTCTTTCCAGTTTGCCACAACAGGTTTACGCCATTTAGCTTGATAGTTTTGTAAATCCTCTAAAGTGATTAAACCGCCATTTTGCTGCATTTGGCTCACCAATAACTTAGCGGTTTTGCCTGTATAAAAATCCTTTACGCCTAGCTTGGCAATACGTTTTAAGGTTTGGGCAAGTTCGGGTTGTTTGAAAACCTGCCCCGTTTTTAAATTGGCAAAATAATCATTAAAGTTAAGCGGTTGTGGCGATTTATCCGCAATCCAACCTTTAAACCATTGTGAACGTGATTCTAATTGCGGTGAAACCTTAAAACCTTGCTCGGCAAATTGTATGGCAGGTTGCAATAAAGTTGCCCAAGGCAGAGAACCAAACCGTTGATGCGCTTGCCAAAACCCCATAACCGTTCCTGGCACGCCTGAAGCCTTGTAACCAACCAACGATTGATAGGGGATGACTTGCTGTTTTTCATCTAAATACATGTTTTTTGTGGCCGCTTTCGGTGCTTTTTCACGGTAGTCTAAAAAATGCACCGCGCGGTTTTTGGTCTTATCCGATTGTAGGCTTGGGGCAAATAGAGTCATAAAACCTCCGCCACCTAAATTGCCCGCTTCTGGATAGGTTACCGCCAAGACAAAAGCTGAAGCCACGGCCGCATCCACCGCATTACCGCCGTTAACCAAAACCTCTTGAGCCACTTGAGCACTGTATTGATCGGGCATGGCAACCGCCGCTTGATTTAAAACGTTTTGTTGTGCATTTACCAGGCCTGGTAACAATAGGCAGAACAAAGCTAAAACCTTCATAAAACGGCCTTTTAATGTTTGTTTTAAAAAATAAGACACAAAGAATCCTTTTAATGAAATTAAAAGCCGTTAAAGACTTAATCGTGGAATGGGCGCATTCATGGTGGCAGCAATGGCTAAAAGTAACTCTTTTTCAATGGGTTCAATTTTGCCATCGTGCTCAATGCTAAGCACTAAGGCTTCTACAATTTGTTGCTTTAACGGTTCTGAACAGTAGAGCAATTTATCAACAGAGCGTTCAAACATCTCTTGATGCTGTTCATCAATCTCCATACGCTGCAAATCATCGAGTTTAAGGTGTTTAACAGCCTTATTAAATGCTAAGTCCATCGTTAACTTATTTAAGTTTTCTGATGAATCGTTATGCCCATAATGCACTAAAGCAGACAATACAATTTGTAGTTCCATTGCCACCTGTTTGGCTTTGCGGTAACGTACTTGATTGGCTTTAACCAAACCAAAATGCACATCTAAATAGCGGGTAACTAACTGAAAAACACTCTGCTCAAAAATGGTTTTTTGGCCATCAAAGTCCATCACCGTTTGTAGCAACGCTTTAAATTCTAAATACTGTTTTTTAGATAGGCTTTTAAGGGCTGGCATTGTCAATTCAATCAGCGGTAATTTATTGACTAAATCAACACTCAAAATGAGTTCTAGCTGTTTTTTAACCAAAACATCTAAGCCCTTAACTGTGTCACTACTGAGAACTTGTTGCCAGTTAATAGGTTGAACATTTTTGCCCTCTTCACAGGCTAAAACCGCCAAAACCAGAGCCATTGCCTCCATTGGGTCTTGCGACTTTTCAACCAAAGAAACTAAGGTCGATTGCGATTTTTCACTTAGCTGCTCAACCATTAAGCCTGCGGCCATTAACATGGTAAGTGGTTGCGGTAATTTGTCTTGCAATGCATCAAGAGCTGAACTATTTGCCTTGCTCTCTGCATCTGCTAAGTTTTCTGACTTTTCTGGCGGTGGCAATGGTTTCAGAAAAGAACCATCCCAATAGGGTTCAACTCGTTGAATTCGCATTTCAATCGGTGGATGGGTGGCAAAAAGAAAGGCTAAGCGAGTATGAAACGCCTGGCCAAAAAACATATGTGAAACTTCACTGACATCGGTATTTCTAAGACGAGAACTTTCGGTCACACCACCAATTACTTTTAAAGCCCCAGAAATAGCACTTGGGTCACGGGTAAACTGCACCGAAGAGGCATCCGCTAAAAACTCGCGTTGCCGACTGACAGCCGCTTGAATCATATTGCCAAACAAGATGCCAAACCAACCGATAATACGTAATGCAATACCCGCTAGAATAATGGCTCCATTGCCTTTACCTTTTGAACGAGAGCGTGAACGATTGCGAGTTGATGAACTCAAAATACGTCCCAGTAACGCAATAAACTCAATGCCGTACAACAACATAATAATACGTAAATTTAAACGCATATCGCCATTTAAAATATGGCTAAACTCGTGACCGACTACACCCTGTAATTGGCTACGAGTCAGCTTATCAATACAGCCTTGTGTTAAACCAATTACCGCATCTTGCGCGGTTTGCCCTGCTGCAAAGGCATTGATTGCGCTCTCATTACGCAACACAAACACTTCTGGAACTGGCATGCCAGACGCAATGGCCATCTCTTCAACCACATTCAAGGCTTTACGTTCATTGATATCACGACTATTAGGTGAGAGTTTTATGCCTCCTAAAGCACTGGCAATAACGGCACCCCCTTTAGAGAGATGGCGTGCTTTAACTAATGAACTAATTAAGGCACCACCCACAATAAAAGCTCCCACACCAAATAACATGGGCAAATTTTCTGTCGAAAAAACGGACTGCCAAAATCGAAGCGACATTAAGTCGCCCGTGATGGTTAGGGATTGACCACTAAAAAGCGGCATAAAAAGAGCCAGCACTAAGGTGCTTAAAAAGGTCAAAATAAAGAGAATCAACACATACAAAAGTACCAAGTATTTGGTTTTCTTTTTAGCGTTATCTTGGGCGGCGTAAAAGTTCATAATATTAACGAATTAATAATCTACCAGGCCTGGTAACAGGCCTAGACAAATTTGGTTAACTTAAAACTGTACTTTGGGTGCTTGTTGAATGGCTTCGCGATCTTCAAACTCAAGCATTTGTGCATCAACAGGGTGACCAAACATCGCGGCAAACAGGGTTTGCGGAAAACTTTGACGGTAGGTGTTATAAGCCATAACCGAGTCATTAAACGCTTGACGTGCAAAGGCGACTTTATTTTCAGTGGAGGTTAGCTCTTCGGTAAGTTGCATCATATTTTGATTGGTTTTTAAATCAGGGTAAGCTTCCATCACCATATTAAAACGTGACATAGCAGAACCCAAGACTCCTTCCGCTTGAGAAAGTTGCCCCATAATGCTTGCATTGCCTGGGTTAGCCGAAGCGGCTTTTAATAAAGTGGAAGCTTCATTACGTGCCGCAATAACCGCTTCTAGGGTTTCACGCTCATGAGTCATGGCTTTTTTAGCCACTTCAATTAAGTTGGGGATGAGGTCATAACGGCGTTTAAGCTGTACATCAATTTGGGCAAAAGCGTTTTCAAAACGATTTTTTAAGGCAACCAACTGATTGTAGATACTGATTAAATACAAAATCGAGACCACAACCAAAACTAAAAAAATAATCATTCCAGTACTCACAGCAAACTCCTCAAGTTAAAAATTTATCTTCGTCATTTTACACAGTAAATGCATACTTAAATAACAAGAATGCGCTCTTTTTATTCTAAATTCTCAAGCAAATCAAAACTGCAATCCGCTTTAATTCATAAAAACGATTTAAACTATCTTCATCTTTTTTTCAGAATTGCATTTTAATCTTTACAAAATTAAGCTTAAAATGAAATTAGTTTACGTGCATGATAGATACCATCTAACTTACAAGCCACTCATTCAAACAAGGATTCAAACATGCTTAAGTCTTTCTTTCAAAAAACCGCCATTGTCACTCTTGCCATTACCAGTTTGACCACATTTAGCTCAATCAGCCAGGCTGATGATGAATATACCGAATCAGAAGCTCAAATGACTCAAGATGTAAGCGAAGCTGAATTTGAAGAGACCATTAACGCCTTTCATAAAGCACCACAGTCGGCTGCATTTTTTGACCACGCCTATGGGTATGCGGTCTTTCCAACGATTGGAAAAGTGGGCTTTGTAATTGGCGGTGCTTACGGTAAAGGGCGTGTTTACGAACACGGTCGCTATTCTGGCAATGCTGAAATGACACAGGCCACCATTGGCTTTCAGCTAGGCGGACAAGCGTTTAGCCAAATCATATTTTTCCAAGATCAGCGTGCATATGACGAATTTACCAGTGGAAACTTTGAATTTGGCGCACAAGCCTCCGCTATCGTAATTACCGCAGGTGCAAATGCCGAAGCCTCTACCAAAGGTACATCTGCCTCAGCTAATGCTGGACAAAGTTATGTGAAAGCCGATGGCCAATATTACAAAGGTATGGCTGTTTTCAGTTTAGCCAAAGGTGGGCTAATGTATGAAGCAACATTAGGCGGTCAAAAGTATAACTTTTACCCTAACTAAGCTTTGCCTTAGCAAGAAAAGTCAGTCGTTTAACCTATTTGGTTAAACGACTTTTTTGTATTTACCCAAACGCCACACTGGCAATTACAACTTAATTGGATAATAAACACATGGATATACTTAACTGGCTAAATGACATATTACTGCACGTTTCAGGCTGGATGAAAGGTTATTTAAACCAAATTGTACTCTCTATGGTGGCTACACTATTAGTCATTTATGGCGACAATATTCTTGGCATGCTAAAACAACAAATTGGTAGCTTAAAACTTTTTTTACGTATCACGTTATTTGTGGCTTTTTGTGCATTTGGGTTTAGTTTTATTACCTCTATCGCAGCTCCCTTTATGAGCAACTGGTTGGCAAAATCTAACCCAGAGTTTTTACCCTTTATTATTGTGTTTATCTACTACGGTTTAGGCTATTTAGCGCAAAAGAAAGGTATGTTATAAAAGTTCATCATTATAAAAGTTCATAATTGCTTTCATAAATACCTTAATTACTAAAATTCAGGCAATAAAAAACCGAAGTTACCAGGCCTGGTAACTTCGGTTATAAACTTTTCAACTATATTGAAATCGCTTAGCTACGGCTTGTTACTTCAAGCAGGTGATAACCAAACTGAGTTTTAACTGGTCCTTCAACTGAACCTACGTCTGCACTGAATACCACTTTATCAAATTCAGGCACCATCATTCCTGGCCCAAACTGACCTAAATCACCACCGTTTGCACCAGATGGGCAATTAGAGTTTGCTTTTGCTACTTCTGCAAAGTCAGCTCCGTTAGCAATTTGATCTTTTAATTCATTACATTTTTCTTCTGAATCCACAAGAATGTGGCGTGCTGTTGCTAATGTCATGCTTATTCCTTTTTCTAGAGACCTTTAATCCAACTATCTCTGCTAATAAAAAACGAGTATTACGTTGTTAAAAATGAATATAGGGGTTATTTTTTGTCTTTCAAGGTAAATCACCCTCTTTTTTAATTATTTTCCTGCCCTTACTCACAGATGCTCATTTATAATATTCCCCATGACTAAACAGACAAATACCCCAACGCAACCATTCGCCTCGATTCCTATGCAAGCCGTAGGCCCTTTTAAGCTGATTGGTGATGTAGAAGCTGATGACCTAATGGTGCCAATGGCCACTTATGAAACCCCACTTTGGCCATCTGTCGCTCGTGGCGCACGAGTCGCATCTCACTCGGGCGGCATTAGAGTCACGGTAATTGATGAGCGTATGACTCGCTCGGTATTGCTTGAAGCACCTAATGCAGGCGTGGCGGCTCTGCGTTTAAAACAGATACAGACACGTCACGATGATTTGCAAGATGTTGTTTCTCAAAGCAGTCGTTTTGCTAAATTAATCGACACTAACTTTCAAGTTGTGGGCAACTTAATTTACTTGCGCCTAGAGTTTCAAACAGGCGATGCTTCTGGACACAATATGGTGACCAATGCCGCAGATAAAATTTTGCCTTGGTTATTAAAAGAGTACACAGACCTTAAATATGTTTCCATCTCGGCAAACTACTGTACTGATAAAAAAGTCTCTGCAGTAAACGGTATTTTAGGTCGCGGTAAATATGTGGTTTGTGAAACGACTATTCCTAGAAAATTTTGTACACGTTTTTTAAAAACGACCCCAGAAGCTTTAGTAGACCTACACATTAAAAAAGATTTAATTGGTAGCATTGTTTCAGGCGGTCTTCGTTCGGCTAACGCGCATGTGGCCAATATGCTTTTAGGTTTTTATTTGGCTACAGGCCAAGATGCCGCCAATATTGTTGAAGGTTCGCAAGCGATTAACCATGCCGAAGTGACACCCGAAGGTGATTTGTACTTTTCAACGACCCTGCCTAACCTTATTGTTGGCACGGTGGGTAATGGCAAAGGTTTAGATTTTGTATTAGAAAATTTAAGCTTATTAGGTTGCGCCAATAATGATGCGCAACCTGGTGAAAATGCACGTCGTTTAGCGTGTATTGCGGGAGCAACCGCATTTTGTGGAGAGCTTTCTCTATTGGCGGCACAAACCAATCCTGGTGAGTTAATGGAAGCGCACATTAAACTTGAACGTGGCCATAATGCCTAATCATCTGGATAAATATGAGCAACGGTAATCCCCATTCTAAAATGAACGCTTCTGAAATGAACGCTTCTGAGCAAGTAACCAATCGTAAACAACAACACATTGATGCGGTTTTAAACGATGTGCAGGTTGACCGCCACCAAGATGGTTTTGAACAGATTCGCCTAATGCACCGAGCCTTACCCGAACTCGATTTTTCAAGCATTGATATCTCAAGCCTGTTTTTGGAACGCAAAATCAGCTTTCCTTTTTTAGTCTCATCCATGACAGGTGGTGCGGCAAACAATTTGGGTGACATTAATATTCACCTTGCTGAAGCCGCTGAAGCGTGCAATGTACCTATGGCCGTAGGTTCACAACGCGCCATGATTATTGATGAAGCCGCCAAACAGAGTTTTGAATTAAGAAAATACGCCCCCAATGTTCCTCTGATTGCCAATATGGGTGCCGTGCAACTGAATTATGGTTTTGGCTTGGATGAGGCTCGCAGAGCGATTGATACTTTAGAAGCCGATGCCCTTTACCTGCACTTAAACCCCTTACAAGAAGTCATTCAACCAGAAGGTGATACCGATTTTGCCAACTTAGCCAATAAAATTCATGCTTTGGCACAAAATATTGAAGTGCCTATTATTCTTAAAGAGGTGGGTTGCGGCCTCTCTCCCCAAGATATTGAATTGGGTTTAGAGGCTGGGATTCAATATTTTGATATTGCTGGTCGTGGAGGCACATCCTGGAGCCGTATAGAGGCACACCGCTCAGAAAATGACTTAGGCTTTCTCTTTCAAGACTGGGGGCTAACCACCATTGAAAGCCTTAAACTAGCCGAACCCTATCAGGGAAAAGCACAGTTTATTGCCAGTGGAGGCATACGAAACGGAATCGATATGATAAAAGCTGTTATAATGGGCGGCCGTTTGTGTGGGGTGGCCGCGCCATTGTTAGCGCCAGCACAAAATTCAACCGAACAGGTTGTGGCTAAAATAGAGCAATTTCAGCAAGAGTTCCGAACTGCGCAGTTTTTGCTTGGCATCGAAAACAGCGATGCCTTACATTTAAATACCGCTTTGGTCGCACCTTTTTAGGCACGGCATCAAAGATGATTAACAACCCATATTCTGTTTGCATCGCTTTAAATGACTCATTAAAGCGGCAATGACGCCTGATGCAAACAGTAATACGAATAGAACGAATCCACTTTAGATTATGAAAGTAGGCATTGATTTAATCCATTTTGCTACAGCTGACTATTTTTTAGGCTTAGATACCTTTGCCGCTGAAAAGCAGATAGATGTAAACAAATTTACCATTGGTATTGGCCAAGAGAAGATGTCGATTGCGCCTCCCGATGAAGACGTTGTGAGTCTAGCAGCGAAAGCGGCTGCACCGATATTAGAACAAATTGATTCAAGCCAAATCAGTGCAATCCTGTTTGCAACAGAAACTGGTGTCGATCAATCAAAATCGGCAGGTGTATTTTTACACGGCCTTTTAGGCTTATCAAATCGTTGCCGAGTCATTGAACTCAAGCACGCTTGTTATGCAGGTGCTGCCGCACTGCAAATGGCCACAACCATGGTACGCGCCAATCCTAAAGAAAAAATTCTAGTGATTGCGGCTGACATTGCTAAATACGACATTGATACCTCAGGCGAAGCAACTCAAGGCTGTGGTGCCGTTGCCATGCTAGTGACCGAATCTCCACGTATTATTGCCATTGAACCAGGTTCTGGCTATTACACCGATGATGTGATGGATTTCTGGCGTCCAAACCACCGCACAACCGCATTAGTGGATGGCAAATATTCAACCAAAGTGTATTTAAATAGCTTAAAACATGCCTGGGAACATTTCACCGAACAAACTGAGCGAACGTTTGATGATATTGATTATTTCTGTTATCACATTCCCTTCACTAAAATGGCTGAGAAAGCACACAAAACATTAATTAAAAAAGTGGGTGCAAACTTAACACAAGCACAATTTGACGCCCAAACGTTGCCAGGCCAACTTTATAACCGAATTGTCGGTAACAGCTACAGCGCATCGTTATTTGTTGGATTTATCTCTTTATTAGATAATGTACTTGATAACCTTGAAGGTAAACGTGTTAGCTTTTTTAGCTATGGTTCGGGCTGTGTTGCAGAGTTCTTTACTGGCATTATGCAATCAGGCTATCAATCGGTTCTAATGACGAAAGATCATAGAAAGCAAATTGAGCAGCGCCAACCACTGAGTTATCAAGAATATCTCGATTTTTATCATCAAACTGATAGCACGGTCGATAACATTGTTTATCCGCTCACGAATAAAGGCCCATACCGTTTAGCAGGCATTGAAGACCACAAACGTTATTATCAAAAACTTTAGTCTTTAGGTAACTCGTTATGCAAACGCTCTGTTCTGTTCCAGCCAAATTGATTCTTTCTGGAGAGCATGCCGTTATTTATAATAGCTCTGCACTCAGCATGGCTATTGAGCTTTACACAAGCTGTGAATGCCACTTCAAAACCAGCACCCTCAACAGCGTTACCATTGAACTGAGCGACTTTCAGCAAAAACACAGCTTTCCCTTTTTTGTTTGGCAAAACCTAGCCTCTCATATTGAAGCACGCTACGCCAATTACACGTTTGGCAACCTTTCTATACAAAGCGTTTTAGTACAGCCCGTTGACTTAGTGTTAGATACGCTTTACCACTTTAATGATTTTCATAGCCTAAAAAGAGGTGAATGGTTCTTTAAAATCCATTCTGACACTCCTATTGGCAAGGGTTTAGGCAGCTCAGCCTCAGTTATTGTTGCGCTATTAACGAGCCTATTTCAACATCACGATTTAGAGCCAGAAAAAGAAACCCTACTTGCTCTAGCAAGAAAAGTGGAATCCCGTCAGCACGGACGTTCAAGCGGTATTGACCCTGCAACCATGCTTTATGGTGGGTTGCTAGAATTTCATGCAAACCACACAACTAAAAAACTAAAATCTAATGACTTTAAGGCCTGGTTGATTGATACAGGCACGCCAACCAGTAGTACTGGGCAAGCCGTTGACTACGTTAAAAATCAGCACGCCAACAATAAAGCCTTGTGGAAACGTTTTGCTCACACTACAGATGCCATTATCCAGGCCTGGTCACAGCAAGATAGCCAAAAGCTTTATCAACACATTGAAGACAATGAAAAACTGTTAGAACAAATCGGTGTGGTACCAGAAAAGGTTCAGCAATTTATTCAACGCCTAAAAACAGAGTGTAACGGCACTGCCAAGGTCTGTGGTTCAGGCAGTATAAAAGGCGATTGTGCTGGTGTATTACTCTGTTTTTCAAATCAAGCGCCTACTGAACTTTGTCACGAGTTTGGCTACCATTTACAACGTATCACCATTGATAATCAAGGGGTAAAATGCCAAATACTATAACCCCTCTTGGCTTACCCTCTTGGCGTAGCCAAGCTCCTGCAAACACCATGATATTGGGCGAACATAGCGTGGTTTATGGCCATCCAGCATTAGCGTGTGCGGTTGACCAATATATCTCTATAGATTGGCAAGCACGAGAAGATAATGCACTTCACATCTATTCTGCGCTGGGCGAACATCACACTCAGCGGGAGGTCATTACTGCCCACCCAAAACTCAACTTTGTGGTATCCGCTCTACAGGCCTTCCAAAAAGAACTATCCCATGGTTTTGATATTCATATAGAAAGTGAGTTTTCTTCGACCATTGGTTTAGGCAGCTCTGCGGCTGTTTTAGCCGCTATGCTCTCTGGTTTAAATACCATTTGTAAAACGAATTACAGCTTAATCCAACTTTTTGAAATGGGGCATAAAATCATTCTTGATATTCAAGGACGTGGTTCTGCTACCGATTTAGCGGCCAGTCTTGCAGGTGGTGTAATTTTTTTTCAACCTAAAAGTGCTCAACACCCTGTTCCTCAAATTAAAAACTTGGCTATCAGCCTGCCGTTAGTATTGATTTATTGTGGCTACAAAACGCCCACAGCTGAGGTGCTTGAGAAAGTTGCTAAAGAGTGGCAAAACAAACCGTCTGAGCTAGAGATGCTCTACCGCTCGATGGCCAAAACCACTCGTATGGGTTTTGAGGCGTTACAGAATAATGAACTCCATAGGTTTTACCAGGCCTGTGAAGACTATCAACAATCCATGCAGATGTTAGGTGTAAATGATAAGGTCTTACAGAGTATTATTGATGCACTTTATGGCTGCGAATCCATAGCTGCGGCTAAAATTTCAGGTTCTGGATTAGGTGATTGCGTATTAGGTATTGGCACTCTAAACCAATGTCTCAATGAGGCTAAAAACACATTAAACCGCTATCAACAGATGCATATTCATATTTCGCCCACTGGGGCAAACACCGTTTTATTAGAGCGACTTTAATAGCAGAACTGTAGTAGAACCGTTTTAAACAGACTGCTTTAAGTAGAATTACTTTAAATTAAAAGTTAAGGCATAACCATGACTGAGTCTCAAAACACTCTTACCCCACAACAATTACGCCAACAGCGCTTTGTGCACCATGTAATTGCACATTCGCAGTCAAATAATCGCTTACAAACAAGTCAAGAAGTTGGTTATGGTTCTGCTCCTGTCAATATTGCCTTAAGTAAATACTGGGGCAAACGTGAGCCTATTCTAAACCTGCCAACCAATAGCAGTGTTTCCATCAGTTTACCAGGCCTGGGAACTCAAACTGAAATACGTTTATTAACGAATCAAGCCGAAGACGCTACTGATCAAATCTCTTTAAATGGCAAAACACTGGAGAGCGAACACCCTTTTGCCAAACGGGTTAGCACCTTTTTAAATCACTTTAGAGAAGCCCCAAACACGCTGTTTGAAGTCATTACCACAAATAGTGTACCCACTGCCGCAGGCCTGGCCTCTTCTGCTTCTGGTTATGCGGCATTGGTGTTAGCGTTAAATGACCTATTTAACTGGCAACTCAGTCACAAACAGCTTTCACTATTAGCTCGTCTTGGCAGCGGCAGTGCCAGCCGTTCAGTCTTTAATGGTTTTGCCATTTGGCATGAAGGTACCCAAGATGATGGCTTAGACAGCTTTGCAGAGCAGATTGATATTCAGTGGCCTGAGTTTTGTGTAGGACTACTAGAGATTAATGTAAAACAGAAACCCGTGAGTTCTACCCAAGGCATGCAAAACACGGTGGAGACTTGCTCACTTTACCAGGCCTGGCCAAAACAAGCGAATAAGGATGTTGAAACGGTTTTAAAAGCGATTGAAACTAAAGACTTTAGTTTGCTTGGTAAAACCGCTGAACACAATGCCTTAACCATGCACGCCACCATGATTGCCACCTGGCCACCCATTGTTTACTGGCAGCCTGAATCTGTACAGGCGATGCAAACTGTGTGGCAACTACGAGAACAAGGGGTTGAGGTCTATTTCACGATGGATGCAGGTCCAAACCTAAAATTACTGTTTTTAGAAACAGAAAAGCCCGCAATTAAGCAGGCTTTTAAAGAGGTAAAAATTATAAAACCTTTTGGTTAAACCAGAAAATACAAAGGAAAGCTGGGTAAGCGTATTTTGTATTTGATAAAACCAAATTATTAACCACGAAGACACGGAGACACGAAGTTTTAAAAAGGAGTAATAGCGATTACGTAATAACACCGTTCATGAGTTTTAACTCATGCGACATAAATACTTTATTTATAAAATTTTATAACGAATAACAAATGGCAATTTGTACGGTTATTTGCTCAAATAAAACGGGTTTAGATTTTAGAATTCTTCGTGCTTTCGTGTCTTCGTGGTTAAACTAAAATCACCACAAGAGACATCTATCGATTATTTTACAATCGATAAACTCGGTTTCTTTTTATCAGAACTTTTTGGTTTTTTATCGGTTGAATCCGTACTTTTAGCCGATGTTTCAACCGTTTTCAACGCTGGTTTATTTTCCATGTCCTCTTGCTCTTCATACCCTTCTGGATAAGGTTCTGGAGGAAATGGCATGCCCTGCCCATTCTCACGGGCAAAACAAGCCAATACAGCTTCTGGCGGAAAATAGATACTGCGTTCAATGCCTTGAAAACGTGCTTTAAACGCAAACAGATCATTGTCTAATGACAATGAAACGACCGCGGATGGATGCATATTCAAAACAATCACCCCCTCTTGCACATATTCCATAGGAACCTGTGCACCAGGATAGTTGGCATCTATCTGCATATGCGGTGTCCACTGATTATCTACAATCCAATCGTAAATAGCGCGAATCAAATAGGGACGGTTAGAAATCATCGTCATGAACCTTAGATAACATCTCGCATATCAATCTCATCGTCAGATAAGCTTTCTACAAACATCTCACGGCTTAACACCTTCTCCGCGTAATCGATGATTGGCTTAGCCCCTTTTGGTAATTCAATACCTAAAGAAGGTAAACGCCATAGCAATACCGACATACTGATATCCACTAAAGAATAATCTTCACTCATGAAATATGGCATGTGATCAAATACTGGAATCAACTGAATCAAACGCTCTTGTAAATTACGACGCGCAGTTTTTACATCGTCTTCATTTTCGCTGTTGGCGATGGTGTCAATTAACGGATACCATTCAGTTTCAATCTGACGTAACATCTGGCGAGAACGTGCTTTAGAAATAGGATCTACTGACATTAATGGCGGATGCGGGAAACGCTCATCTAAATATTCAATAATCACTTGCGGATCATAAAGCACTAAATCTCTATCCACTAACGTTGGCAAAGTGGCATAAGGATTAAGTTCTAACAAATCTTCTGGAAGATTGTCTTTGTCTACCTCAATCACCTCCATTGGAATATCTTTCTCTTTTGCCACTAAGCGCACACGGTGGCAGCTTGGGCTTTTAGAGTCAGAAAATAAAACCATTACGGAACGTTTAGTGACTGGAATGTCGGACATAGTGCTCTCCTAAATAAAAACACGATAAACTTAAAACTTAATGAATGGCATGAGCGCTAAATTAAGCTAGTTTGGGATTGTTGAAGTTAAAGATTTATTATACACCCTCTGTCAAGCCCTTGAGCTTACGTAGTGTAGGCAAAACAACCATTTAGAGCTAATTAACATTGATTTACCAGGCCTGACAACCTCAATATTAATTTAAGCTTTTTCAATTCCAAAACTCATTCCCTGTTCTAAATGGCTAAAACCTTGCTGTAAAGCAAATAAACGGTCTATGCCTAAGGCGACTCCGCTGCAATCGGGTAAAGGTTGAAAAGATAAAGTTTGTAATAAGTTTTCATCTAATGGCACCGCAGGTAACTGGTATTCTTGTCGCTTTTGCAAAGATTCGTTAAAACGTTGTCGATAACTTTCTGCGTCCGCCAATTCCTGGTAACCATTCGCCAGCTCCATACCATTAACAAAGACTTCAAAACGTTCAGCAACCAAAGGATTGTCATTTGAAACTTGCGCTAAGGCCGCATCTTTAGCAGGATAGTGATACATTACCGTAATGGCTGGCTTGCCTTGTTGATTCCCCAAGTGAGGTTCTATCACTTCGGTAAGCACTAATTGCTCCCATAAATCCTTATCATCTTCGTCTACCCCCACGATTTCAGGAATAGAATGGTGTTTTAAGCAGGCCTGGTAATCGGCTGGTGTTGCTGAAAACACATCTTCAATTTGTGCGTATTTTGCAAATAGTTGCTGATAACTTAATCTTTCAACATCAAGTAATTCAGAACTGTCACGCGTCATCACATTTTGAATAAGTTCAATCACCTCATCAATCAACTGATGCATTGAAAAACCAAGGCGATACCACTCCAACATCGTAAACTCTATCTGATGACGAGGGCTCAAATCACCGTCACGAAACACTTTACCTAAATAGAAAATATCGCCACTGCCCTCACACAAAAGGCGTTTCATGGGATATTCTGGCGAAGTGTGTAAGTAGTAGGTTTTTGGCTCTTTATAACCAGGTACTTGAAGCTGAGAACTTAACGAACTTAAATGTACATCAGGGGTGGCGGCTTGTGAGAGTATTGGGGTATCCACCTCAATCACCGAACGAGTATAAAAAAACGCCCTAACCTGTTGTAACAAGTTAGAGCGTTTTTGCAGAGTGTCACGTCTATTCAACATAAAACCTTATTAAGAGACCTTTGCACGAGTCGATGAACGTATAAAAACGGCTATAATCCTCTATCTTCAGGCTAAAAAGTCCGCCCAATAACTCGTTATTATGCGTATTTTTTAGCCTAAATCTAAAGAATTCTATCTCGTTTTTCTTACATCCCTGACTCGTGCAAAGGTCTCTAAGAATTAGAACTTTCAATAAACTGCTGAAAAAGATGATTTTTGTTCAGCTTCGCGGCGTGCGAGAAGCCGCAGCGGAGTGTACATAAAGTACATGAGCAACGGAAGTCACAGCGCAACAAAGAAGCTGGGTAAAAAGCACTTTTTCAGCTTTTATTTAGCACGTGAAATGTATTCACCTTTTTCAGTGTTTACAATAACTTTTTCACCAATCTGAACAAATAGAGGAACTTGCACCACAGCCCCCGTAGACAATGTTGCTGGCTTACCACCTGTTCCAGCAGTATCACCTTTTAAACCAGGATCTGTATCAGTTACTTCCAGCGTGATTTGTTTTGGAGGGGTAACCGAAATAATTTGACCATTAAACAGCGTTACTAAACATACGTCTTGTTCAATTAACCATTTTGCTACATCGGCAACGGCCGCTTCTGCTGCTTGGTACTGTTCAAAGCTGGTTTCGTCCATAAAGTGCCAAAACTCGCCATCGTTATAAAGATACTGTAAATCGGTATCAACCACATCGGCGGCATCGACCTTTTCACCTGACTTAAAAGTCTTCTCTAAAACTTTACCAGTCATCAAATTACGGTATCTAACACGGTTAAAGGCTTGCCCTTTACCAGGAGAAACTTGGGTATTTTCAATAATTGAGCATGGTTGACCGTCCATTAAGAACTTTAAACCGCCTTTAAATTCAGTTGTGCTGTAAGTTGCCATATCTTTACCTGAGTACTTCACTTAAAATAATCGGCGTATTCTAACTCAAAAACCACCAAACTAAAAATAATCTAAATCTATGTCTAAAACGCTTACCGAACTTTATGAAACCTTAAACCTCAATAAAGAGCAAACTAATGCCATTGAGGATAGCGCTTTTCCGTTTAAAGTACCTAGCGATTTTTTACAGCAGATTGCAGTGAACGATTTTAATGACCCTCTTCTTAAACAAGTTTTACCTAGCAAACAAGAATTGACTAACATGCCAGGCTTTACGGCAGACCCTGTTGGCGATTTACTTAAAAACCCCACCCCCTCTCTCATTCATAAATACCATGGACGAGTTCTGCTCATTGCTAGCCCAAAATGCGACATTCACTGTCGTTACTGTTTTAGACGCCACTTCCCTTATGAAGAGCACAGTAATCTAAGACATTGGCAAAAAGCGCTTGACCAAATTGCCAAAGACAAAAGCATACATGAGGTGATTTTAAGTGGTGGCGATCCAATGAGTTTAAATGAAGCGGCTTTATTGCGTTTAATTGAATCGATTGAACAAATTAAGCATATAAAAACCTTGCGAATTCACAGTCGCACCCCCATTGTTAGCCCAAGCTCTGCACCTCAAAAGGCATTATTAACTTGGTCAAAACAGAGCCGTTTAAATAAGGTTTTGGTGGTGCATTGCAACCATGCCAATGAATTGAGCGATAAAACCCAAAGCCTGCTTGAGCTATACAGAGTTGCGGGTTTTCAGCTATTGAATCAAAGCGTATTACTAAAAGACATTAATGACACGGCTGACAGACTGATTGAGTTGAGCCATAAACTCTTTGAACAAGGTGTTTTACCCTATTACCTGCACCAATTAGATAGGGTGCAGGGTGCTAGCCATTTTGAAGTGGACGATAACAAAGCAAAAGCCCTAATGGAAGAAATCAGAAGCCAACTACCAGGTTATTTGGTGCCAAAATTAGTGAGAGAAATTGCTGGCGAAGCCAATAAAACACCGATTTAATCTAAATGATACTTCTGTTTAAAAGCGCAACCATTGCCCCACTTGGGAAACCAATCTGGCGCACTATAAAACTTCTCATTCACGGGTAAAATAATTTGCTCTCGGTAGAATTCATAATCAAAATTTTTGCCTGTTAGTAAATAGTAGGTTACTTCTTTATCTACAATAATGGGTTTAACCTTTACCTTTTCAAAATAAGGTTCAACTTTTTCAATGTCCTTTTCTTGAGTCACAAACACCAATAGATTTTGACTATTTAAACCTTTAAAGTCGGTCAACTTATCGTCTTCACGACCATATTTGGATTTACTGGCAAATACATGAATATCGTCATTACCACAATGATAGGAAAGTGCTGATTGGCTACTGTAATCTAAAGTAAAGAACGTTTGGTTTTGTGGTAGCGCTTTGCAAACCTGTTCTGGCTGAGTGTAAACCGCTACATGGTGTTTTTGAGAAGGCGATATTAGTTGGTCAACCATTGACAATGCCACTAACAAAATAACAGCGGCCACAAGCGAAAAATAACCGTTAAAGACAAACAGTTTTTGCAACTGTTTTAGTGACAAGGACTGATAAACCACATACAAAGCAATCACAGCAATTAATGGCCAGTGCAAACCAACCTGGTTACCAAAACTCACCAACAGCAACACCATTAATAACGGAATAGAAGCGAACCGAACAAATTGTGAAGCATTAAACCAAGAATCTTGAGCTGGCGTTACATTTACACGGTTTTTAAACAGATACCAAAGCCCTAAGGGTGAAAGCAACACCGCAATCATCAATAAATAAGAGATGACATTTTCAATCGCAAATTGACTCTCTTCAGTTCTTGAAAAGAAGTTAAACAGAATATTATTCCAACAATGGGTCGCATTAAAATAAAGGTTTTCAGCAACCGCCAATAGAACAATACTAACCATCACCACTAGTTGCTTAAAATGGATGTGTTTCCAATGCCACAAGGCATAGGCCAGAAGCCCAAACAACATAAAGCCCGCAAAATATTTTGATAAAAACGCCATACCTAATAGCAGGCCTGCTAACAATACATCTAACCACTTTTGACCTTGTAGCGCTTTAGCAAAAAAATACAAACCAAGCATTGCAAACAGAGCCAGCACCGTATCATTTGCAGTGACTACAAACATTAATGAGATAGGCGAAACAAAAAAGGCCAATGCCACCCAAAAAGCGGTAACTTGAGAGCCTTTAGAGTTTAAACAGATCAGTTTGTAAAGCAGATAACTAATGAGCATGGCCGATACAAATGCAAAGCCACGATACCAAGTTAAATTATCGCTAACCTGCCCTAATAGGTATAACAGCCAACCGACCGCAGGCGGATGGTCGTAATAGCCTAATGCAAGATGCTGCCCCCAAGTAATAAAATAGGCTTCATCTCCTGTGAGAGGCAACATCAAAATCAACGCGATTTTTAAAACAATAAACGCCGATAAAATTAACTTTTGATGGCCTGTAAGCTGAGCAATAAAAAGCGCTAGAGAATTTGGTTTTGTTGACATATCAATGACTAAATAGGCAGTTGAAGAAGCTGAAATAAGGAATAAGCGACAAGAGCACCCACAAACACACCTGCCAAAATTTCTAAGCGTGTATGCCCCATTCTTTCACGAAGTGGTTTTTCGATTTTGTCTGAACTCTGGTTTAACTGGTTAATGGCTTTAGCCTGTTTACCCACTTGTTGACGCAAACTGTTGGCATCAAGTAATACGATAAACGCTAAGGTAAGAGCCACCCCAAATGCAGGATGCGTTATACCTTCTTTAAAAGCAATTAAAAAAACCATACTACTGACAATGGCACTGTGATTACTGGGTAAACCGCCATAACCAATCAACCCAAAAGCCAACTGTTTGGCTTTAATTGAATTAATCACAAACTTGCTCACACCAGCTACCAGCCAAGCCACAAAAGGGGTGATTAGATAGATATAGTCGTACAACATTACAGGCCTCCTGCTGGCCAAAGTACCCAAAGGCAAACCCCAATCCAACCTAGTACGGTTACCATAAGTTGTTTATCGGCAAACAGCGCATCAGTCGGCGATTCACCCTCTTCTAACACCTCTCCTACATACCAATAACGAAACAGACCAAATAACACAAATGGAATGGTCATTACCATTTCTGGGCGGGCATTCATCACAAAAAGGCTATAAAACAGCAAAGCGCCTGTGGCGGACATCTCTGCATAACGATCAACCAAACTCACCGTATATTTTTGTAAAACGGCACGCCCCTCTTGAGTGGTTTGCACCAGCTCTTGGCGGCGTTTTACCGCAGCTAAATAGAGCGCTAAACATAAAGTGGTTACAAACATCCAAGAAGACACGGGTACAGAAATCGCCACCGCCCCTGCATAAACCCTTAAAACAAAACCTATTGCAATCGTAAAAATATCTAATACAGGTTGATGTTTTAAATAATAGCTATAGGCCACATTTAAAAGTAAATAAGCAACAATCACCGCCATAATCATAGGTTGATAAACAAAACCTAGTGCCAAAATTGCATAGAGTCCAATCAATAGTTTTTTAGCTTGCGATGGCGTTACCTGCCCTGAAGCCAATGGTCGTTTTTTAGATTTAACAGGGTGTTTTCGGTCATCTTCAATGTCTCTTAAATCATTCACCACATAGGTGGCAGAGGCCGCTAAACTGAATAAAACGAAGGCAATCACCGTTTGAGTAATCGCGGTTAAATCTAAAAACAGGCCTGTAAACATAAGCGGTGCAAACACAAAACCATTTTTAACCCACTGTTTTGGGCGCATGAGTTTGAGTAGCCCAGTGAATACCGATGTATTACCCGTGGCAGAAGTGTTAGAATTCATCTATTCAATTTACCGTTATAAAAATCTAAGAAATATAAGTATCAAAATGAGCTATTTTCATCACCATTACTGCGCCAAAAGCACCGTCAAAACAGTAGAAAACCTCACAAAATGAAGATTGCACTAATGTACACGATTTTTGCGGTAATCTCTACTATCGCCAACATTGGTAGCCAAGACATTGCCTTTAGAATCTACCAAGGCAGTTACAACTTATGGTTGGCTATTTTAGTGGGTACTGCAGTGGGTCTAGTGGTTAAATACTTTTTAGACAAACGCTACATTTTTCAATACCAAACCACCTCGATTCAACACGGCTCCAAAACCTTTTACCTTTACACAGTTATGGGGTTATTTACCACGGTGATTTTTTGGGGCTTTGAATATGCGTTTGATACCATCTATCAAACTGTTGAGATGCGTTATTTAGGTGGTGTCATTGGTTTGGCGATTGGCTATTTTGTTAAATACCAACTCGATAAACGTTATGTTTTTAAATAGGAATTAAAGTGAAACTTTCAGGCTGGGGACGTTACCCAATCATAAAAACGCAGAGTTCATTTCCAAACCAACCAGGCCTGGTTACTTCGTCTATTGAGTCTTCGAACAGTAAAGAGTCGGCTAAAAAAACAACGCAAATTGCGCGTGGTTTGGGTCGCAGTTATGGCGACAGCAGTTTGGCAGAACAATCTCTCAACTTATCAAAGCTTGATGCGTTTATCTGTTTTGATGAAAACAGTGGCGAGTTAACCTGTGCGGCGGGCGTAAGTTTTGCTGAAATTTTACGTCTCTTTGTACCCAAAGGCTGGTTTTTACCCGTGACCCCTGGCACACAGTTTGTTACGGTTGGTGGTGCGATTGCCAGTGATGTTCACGGTAAAAACCACCATATTGATGGCGCTTTTTGTGAGCATGTCAGTTCATTAAAACTCTGTTTAGCCAGTGGTGAAGTGGTTGAGTGTTCTAAAATTCATCACCCGCATCTATTCAGAGCAACCTGCGGCGGCATGGGGTTAACAGGGGTTATTTTGCAAGCGACCTTTACGCTTAAACCGATTGAAACCGCCTTTATTAAAGAAACCACCTATAAAACGGCCAATTTAGAAGAAACCTTGGCCAAGTTTGAAGAACTCGACTCGGCTACTTATTCTGTGGCTTGGATTGATTGTTTAGCAACAGGAAAATCCTTAGGGCGTTCTTTATTAATGTTGGGTGAACATGCGTCTAAAATAGAGTTACAAGAAAACCAAGCAGAAAGCGAACACTTAAATGTAGCAAAGGCCAGTAAACTGAATATGCCGTTTGACCTACCCGCTTTCACTTTAAATAGTTGGAGTGTTAAAGCCTTTAATGCTCTGTATTATGGCAAGGTTCGTCAGCAACAAAGCCAACGTATGGTGCATTACGCCCCTTTCTTTTATCCGTTAGACAGTATTCAAAACTGGAACCGAATGTATGGTAAAAACGGTTTTGTGCAATACCAGTTCGTTATTCCAAAATCAGCAGGCCTGGTAGGTTTAACCGAAATTTTAAGCGAAATCGCCAACTCCAAACGTGGTTCGTTCTTAGCAGTATTAAAAGTCTTTGGTAAAGGCAATGACAACTATCTGAGTTTTCCTGAAGAAGGTTATACCCTCGCACTGGATTTTAAAATGGATAATACTTTATTGGCATTTTTAAATAAGCTTGATGACATTGTTTTACATTATGGTGGCAAACTCTATTTAACCAAAGATGCACGAATGAGTGAGCAGATGTTTAAACAGAGTTATCCACAATGGCAAGAGTTTCAAAAGATTAGACATCAATATGATGCACACAAGGTCTTTAATTCACTACAATCTACCCGCTTAGGTTTGTAATAGACCAACCTTATTAAATAAGAGACAATCTCATGCAAAAAAACATTCTGATTATTGGTGCAACCTCCGCCATTGCCAAGGCCACTTTAAGATTGTATGCCGAACAAAACCACAACCTTTTTTTGGTGGCGCGTAATGAAACGCTATTACAAAACATCGCAGAAGATGCCAAAATTCGTGGCGCCAATCAGGTTGAATCGCAAGCATTTGATTTAAGCAACCTAGAGCAACACTCCAGCTTACTTGAAACGGTTTACCAGACCTATCCTAAAATTGATATTGTGCTGATTGCACACGGCACTTTACCAAATCAACAGGCCTGTCAAGATAACCTTGAAATCGCACTGCAAGAGATTAACATCAATGCGTTAAGCACCATTTCTCTGTTAACCCTGCTAGCCAATCGATTTGAAACCCAAAAATCGGGTTCTATTGCGGTGATTACCAGTGTGGCGGGCGATCGCGGTCGCCAATCAAACTATGTCTACGGTGCGGCTAAATCAATGGTTTCAACCTTCTTGCAAGGTTTACGTAATCGTTTAAACGACAGCAATATTCAGGTACTGGATATTAAACCTGGCTTTGTAGATACCCCAATGACCGCTGAATTCAAAAAAGGCGCTTTGTGGGCGCAGCCAGAGCAAGTTGCCAATAGTATTATTAAAGCGATTAATAACAACCGCAATACCCTTTACACCCCCTGGTTTTGGTGGGGAATCATGTTCATTATTAGAAATATTCCTGAATTTATTTTTAAAAAGCTCAAGTTGTAAGAATAATCCACACTATGCCAAATGTAACCACTCCTCAACTTACCGCACAAAAAGCCAGTTTTATTTTAGTTGGCTTTATGACCTTACTTCATCTCGTTTTAGCTTTTAACGTTGAACTCGGTGGTGATGAAGCACATTATGCCTTATATGGTTTAATGCCAGACTGGAGCTATTTTGACCACCCGCCAATGATTGGTTGGTTGCAAATTATCCCTATGTGGTTAGCGCCTTATGATTGGAGCGCTCGACTTATTCCTATTGCTCTTTACGCCATATTGAACTACCTGCTTTATCAAATTACCATTATCTTCTTTAATGAAAATAATACCGATACAAAATGGAAAGGTTTTGCCAGCTTAGTAGTTTTAAACACCAGTTTAATTCTTTCATTGATGGGCATGGCAATGTTGCCAGACAACCCATTAATGGTGGCGGTTTTGGCTTTGGTATTGGTTACCCATAAGCTGCTTCACTCCAATGAAATCAAGTATTGGCTACTACTCGGGATTTTTGTTGGTTTAGCCGCCTTATCAAAATACACAGCAGTCACCGTAATTGTCTCTTTATTTTTGATCTTATTGATTGAGCGCAAGTGGAATTGGCTCACCTCTAAAGGTCTTTGGCTTGCGATTATTGTTGCGTTGATTTTAATTAGCCCTATCCTTTACTGGAACGCAATTCATGACTGGGCCTCTTTTATTTATCAAATAGACCACGGTACCAAAAGCAGTGAGTGGCGCCTCTCTCGATTACTGCAAACCCAAGGTATTCAGTTTGCGTCTTACACTCCTTTTCTATTTATTTTTGGTTGGTGGATGATGTTGAAACCGAGTAATTATAAAAATCAAAATGCTCGCTTGTTACTGCTGTTTTCTTTGCCTATCACTGGGCTATTTGCTTGGGGTTCAGGTTTTGAAAAAAGCCTACCACATTGGGTCTCTTTAGCTTGGGTATTGCTGATCCCAATCATTGTGAATTTTCTTTGGCAAATTCGCCATAAAACCTGGGTAAAAGTGGTTTCGGGTTTACATATTGTTTTAATGGGCATAGCCGTCTTAGTTATCCACAGCTTATTATTTAAGCCATGGATTGCCTTTCCTGACCATAAAAATCCAATGCAAGGCGATTATGGCTGGCCACAAGCGTCCAAAACGGCAACTGAGCTCCAGAGGGAATTGTCGCAAAACCCTAATGATTTTCCTCTTTTTGTTTCTAACTGGAGTTATGCGAGCCACTTAACTTGGTATAGCCGTCCGCAACCTGTTTATATTACCAGTGGCAAACAAACCCAATTTGAATTTTGGTTTGGTAAACCCAAAGCGGGAATGAATGGTTTATTGGTATCTCCGCATTATGAAGACAATCCGCCTGAAGTAGGCACAGTTAATCACTTTGAGAGTTGTAAAAAGCTGAAGCAAGAAGATATTGAAGAGGCTGATGCGATTATAGTGACCTATAATTATTATTTGTGTCATAACTTTATAAGCGAACCCACTAACTTACCAGGCCTGGTAAAACCAAATGCCAATTAAAGTCGGGCAATAATTACAATGTCTATGTCACAGTCTATTCACCTAAAAACCATTATCGCTGTATTGCTGTGGCCTTTTAGTAAACCATTAAAAATCGCACAGGATATTGTTAACCAACCTGCCAAAGCTTTTCCAGTAGTGGACTTTTTAAAAGGCTTAAGCGTATTAATGGTGATTCTGTTTCATATCTTTTTTGCGGTGTTTTTTCTATTTAAAAAAGAGCCCGAAAAATTACAGCAGTTTGTTGAGAGTATTCCCGCTTGGTTGAGCTTTGTTTTAGCCTTTGATAAAGCGGTGGATATCTTCTTTATGCTCAGTGCGTTTTTACTGAGTTATGCCCTACTTAAAGTCTATGACAAAAAACAAAGTATTCACATTGGGCGTTTTTATCTACACCGTTTTTTTAGAATTTACCCACTGTTTTTAGTCGCTCTACTGCTTTATGGCTTAGCGGATATAGACAAACTTTTGCAAGATGGTTGGTACAGTCTGTTATTTATTGAGAATATTTACAGTAAAGGCATCATCCCTGTGCAGTGGAGCCTATCCATTGAAATGCAGTTTTATTTGGTGCTGCCATTTTTATTGCTGTTTTTAGCCAAAAGCAAACGCCCTGTTTTTTGGATTATGGTTTTAATTTTCTTGTCTATCGGTCTACGTTTTTTAATTGCTTGGCAGTCACCTGTTATTTACCAGACACACTGGTATGCTTTTTTTGAAAGCGATACTGGCAAAACCTATATGGATAATATGTACTATGTAATTCAAAGCCGAATCACACCACTGTTTTTAGGTATGCTTTGGGCTGTTATGCTTTGGCGCTACCCTCTGGCTAAGGTTAACTTTAATAAAGTCACTCTAATCAGTTTATGGGTTACTGGCTTAGTCATTATTTACCTAACAATGCGTTTCCCAATCTACTATCAAGACTCACTCTACTTTCAAAACTTTAATGAAACGCTAAACCTATTTGTTGTAACTCTGCACCGCATTGTTTTCAGTGCCGCTATTTTAGGTTTGATTCTGTTGGCGCACTACCAAATCAAACCCCAATCACTCAATCTATTACAAAAACTAAAAATGAATCTGGTTGAATGGAAAGGCTGGCGTTTATTGTCTGAAGTCGCTTATCCAATGTATTTTTTTCACTTTCCATTTATTGTTGTTGCTTGGGTCATTACATTAGGCACGATTGATGTAAATAGCATCAACCAAATCTCTTTGTACAGTATTCCTATTGCCTATCTGTTGGCAGTATTATTTACCTTATATTTTTCACTTTGGCTCAACTTTTTGGTTGAGGCACGTTTTATCCGTTACGGAAAACTGATTGAAACCAAATGCTTTGGCGGGCATAATGCCACCACATCATCCAATAACAGCAACTAACAACAGCAACCACATAAAATAGAGCCAAAAACCATGATATCGATTATTGTTCCTACTTATCAAGAAGTAGAAAATCTAGCTCCTCTTAGTGAGATGATTCAATCTGCACTCAATGAGGCTGGAGAACAGAGTTATGAAATCATCATTATGGATGATAACTCTCAAGATGGCTCTATTGAAAAAGTGGCTGAACTAGAAAGCCAATACCCAATTCGTATTGTGACTCGCACTGAAAATCGTGGCTTATCACCAGCGGTGATTGACGGTTTTGGTGAGGCCAAGGGTGACTTTGTGGTGGTAATGGATGCCGACCTTTCTCACCCTGCAACGGCGATTCCAAAAATGATTGCGCAACTTCGTAATGGCGAAAGTGATTTTGTGTTGGGTTCTCGTTATGTTGAAGGCGGTAGCATTGATGACAGCTGGACTTTGTGGCGTTATATCAACTCGGTAGTTGCAACTATCCCAGCATTACCGATTACACAAGTAAAAGACCCAATGTCAGGTTTTTTTGCGGTTCGCAAGGCTGACCTTCCTAATGAACATAACTTATCGCCAATTGGCTATAAGATCGCCTTAGAGGTCATGGTTAAAGGTGATTTCCCAACAGTATCAGAAGTGCCTATTCATTTTGTTGACAGAGTGCATGGCGAATCTAAACTGACCTTAAAAGAGCAGCTTAAATATTTACGCCATTTACGTCGTTTGTATCAGTATAAGTTTCAAACCAAAGCGGAATTTTTTCAGTTTGCTTTTGTGGGAGCCAGTGGCTTTATTGTTGATTTAGCATTCTACTTAATTCTGCAGATGTTTGGTGCGTCCCACACTGTTGCTCGAGCGATCTCTTTTTGGCCAGCTGTCACGTGGAACTGGATGCTGAACCGTACCATCACTTTTAGTCATCGTGAAAAAACCAAAAAGTCCACTCAATGGGGCGCGTTTGCTTCGAGTTCTTTACTTGGCTTTACGGTGAACTACGGAACCTATTACACCCTTACCAAATTTGTGCCTTTCTTTGAAGAACATATGATTTTAGCGTTGATTATTGGTGTCTTGATGGGCATGGGCTTTAACTTCTCAATTTCAAACCTGTTTATCTTTAAAAAATTAAGAGAAGAAGTTGACCACGAAAAACAGCAAGAACAGCCCAAAAGTAAAAAATAATAGACGTTTACTTTCCTCTTTACCTAAAAGCCAGTTGCTGGTTTTGCATTAAATCAAATGCATCCAACAGAGGCTGATATTTTTCAGCATTACTCTCTAACTGTGACAGCACTTCATAAATGGCTTCTACGGTAGAAAGTGATTTTGTATCTCTCTGTTTTCGCACCCGATACTTTGATTCTAAAACGGGATTCAACTCAATACGATTTAACGCACGTAATTGAGGATTGAGCTGCATGATTTTAAAGGTTTTGCGCCAAGTCCCATCCAATACCAAAACCTTAATAGCCTCTACGCCATTTAAAGGCTCTAAAACTTTCACGACCTCTTCTATATAAAATGATGAATAAGCTTCTTCTTGGTTCTCTATTTCTGGGTAGAGTAAATAGATATTTGGCGAACTTTTTAACCAATCTACCAGGCCTGGTAACTCGGCTAAATCTTCACCAACCCAAAACTGCGAACGGTTTAATGAGAGCTGAGCGATTAATGCTGTACCTTTGATTTGTTTTACTTCACTAGGGTGCTGTAGAATGCCAATTTCAACCAAATTTTCTATCGGTTGAATAAAGTCACATATACAGACTTTTTGCGGTCGACCACAGGTTTGACAAACGGCTCTAGACATAAAAAAACGGGCTTTATGAAGTTAATCAAAATGAATTTATTAAAATACGATCTAAGCTTTAGCATTGCAAATAGTGAAGAGTTTTACGAAATTAAACATTTTTTAAAACGTAACAACACCCATTCACCCAATCGTGATGATATTATTTATTTGGTTCGTGCAGGCACATCAATTATTGGCCTTGCAAGACTTTTAAAAATTGACGACCAAGCAGATGCTCTATGGCTAAGAGGGTTATATATTCAAGAACCTTGGCGTAACAAAGGCATTGCATCGCAACTTTTATTAGAAATATTACAAAGCCAGAAAAATCAATTTGAAACCAAATCTCTATTTGCTTTTGCAGAGCCGCACTTAGCCCATTTTTATAATCACAATAAATATGAAATTATAGATAAAAGTGCATTGCCGCAAAGCTTAAAACAGAAGTACAGTAATGCTCAAGAGCAGGGAAAGAATTGGCTATGCTTAGTAAAAATCATAAATTAAAAATGCAATTTAAATAAACACTATTTAAAACTTACCAGGCCTGGTAAGTTCTATAAACATAACCTCTTTCTTATTGGTCATCGGTATCTGGCAGTTGAGTGATTTCAGCTTCATTTAAAAGATGCGTTGGAATCTCTTTTTTGGTTTTACCAGCTAAAGACTTTAACATTTCAGCCTGTCTTACTAAATTACCTTGCCCCGAAATCATCTGTTTACGTGATTGTTCATAAGTCAGTTGCGCGGTTTGTAGTTGCTTACCGACCTTTTCAAAACTCTCAACAAAGCCAACAAACTTATCATGCACTTCTGCTGCGCGCTTAATCAATTTAACTGTATTTTCACTTTGTCGTTCATAACGCCAAAGTTGTTCAATGGTTTTCAAGGTGGTGAATAGAGTTGTTGGCGTAACCACCGCAACCCGTTTTTCAAAGGCATCTTCAAAAATTCGGCTATCGGTCTCAATCGCCATAAGATAAGCGCCCTCAACAGGTACAAACATTAATACGAAGTCAGGTGCATGCAACTGCTCTAAATGGTCATACCGTTTATCAGCAAGAGCGGCAATATGTCTTTGTAAACTAGACAAGTGTGCTTTGGTTGCAATTGCCTGAGCCGATTTATCATCCGCATTGAGTGCTTGTTCATAATGAACTAAAGAGACTTTAGAATCGATAATGACATGTTTATCATTGGGCATATTAATGATGACATCTGGCCTAAACCGTTTGCCGCTTTCATCCGTAAAACTCTTCTCACGTTCAAACTCAACCCCTTCAGTAAGGCCAGAACGCTCTAGTAAACGTTCTAGAATTAGTTCTCCCCAATTCCCTTGGGTCTTGCTGTCGCCTTTAAGGGCTTGAGTCAAATTTTGCGCTTCTGCAGTCATTTGAGAATTCAAGGAATGCAACTGCTTTAGCTGTTCCGTTAAACTAGCACGGCCTTCTAGATCTTCTTTATGAACCAGTTCAACACGGCTTTTAAAAGCGTCTAAGGCTCCCTGCATAGGTTTTAAAACAGCTTCAATCGTAGATTGGCTACTCTGAGTAAATTGCGCCTGTTTTTGATCAAAAATTTGATTAGAAAGTACTTTGAACTCATCGGCTAGCTGTTTTTTTGCCGACTCAAGCAACGCGAGCTTTTCACTAGATTGTTCCTGCTCTTTTTCTAAAGTCACCGTCAGCTCAGCGACCTGGGATTCACTGACCATTAGTCGATCACGTAGTCGTTCTAAAGCCTGCTCTTTTTCTGTTAATTGTGAATTTAGCAACTGTTGCTGCTTAGATAATTGTTCGGCTTGACCTTTGATCTCTTGAAGTTCATCTAACTGAATACGGTTAGACTCTATTCTTTTCTCTAGCTCAGAATGACTAGATGATAAGTTTTGAAACTGACTATTAATTGTTAGCAGTTCCGTTTCTAGCAATGAACGTTCATTAGATTGAAGTGTTAAAAGTTGATGTTTTTGATGGTTTGAACGCCATAAAAATAGCAATAACAAGACGCTTACAGCCAAACCTATAAGCGTTAAAGTAAATAGATCAATAATCATTCTGTGGGTTTAGCATTTAAAATTTGAACTTCATCAAGTCTATTTTTAACCGCTTTTTGTTCCGTTTTTGGTAGTGCATTTTGACGTGATTGTGCTTTTAATTTGTAGCTATCAATTAACTTATTTTTACGCGTTAATAACGTTGAACCCACAGGCACAAGCTGAGTCTTACCATTAACGGTAATCGGAACACCATCAATATTGGCATTATAACCATCAATATCAATGTGCTTAGAAGGAGATTTATCGTACTTGTTGTTAACACGAATTATGGTAGAACCATCAGGCTTAACAATAACAGCAGAGATAGCCACTAGAGGTGGAATATAGATGCGTTTTTTCTTGGGTTTACCGTCACCTTTTTTAGGTTCGACTTTAGTAATCACTTTTTCTGGTTCTTTGACAGGCGGATTTAAATAAGCTTCACGCTGCTTGTCGATACGCATTCGCTCTTCTTGGCTCAAAAAGAGTGTTTTAAAAAGTGGCGTAACTTGGTTGTTCTGTACCTGAAAAGTTTCAATCGCCGCATCCTGAGACGCAGCTAAACTTATCGAATTCAAACTCATCAGTCCCACAGCAAGTAAAACTGGAAATGTTACATTACCTTTAATCATATGAGATACCTTATACCTACTCTTTTATAGAGCCTTTTTTGCGGTGCTTTGATGAGTATGGAAGACAATCAAGGAACAATTTGCATTCACATTTCCCGTTGTTAAATCAAAGTTCGCATTAATATCATGGCTAGCGTCTTTTAGTTTAAGATCACAATTATGAACCAAATATAATGGGGAAATATTTTGACTAATGCTTTCAAATACTCGAACCAAATCCTCTTCATGTTGTAGTGACATTTTTAATTTCACATCACTATAAAAAAACATGCCATTTGGAATTTTAATTTTAGTGAATTGTCCGCTACTTAAAGGCTTTTCTGCCGAAAAAGAAAAACTCAAATCGGGAATAATATATTCGTCCTTTAACCTGATTAATGAATCAGTCCAAAAAACTCGGTCTTGCTGCTTTACCAAGCCTTTCTTTACAAGCTCCTGGTATTTATCACCATACTCTTGATACAGCTTAACCTGCTGTTGAAGAAATTTTACCTGGCTTTTTAATGAATTGAGTTTTTGAATTTTAGGCTTTTCTTGTGCAGCCAGTTCTTTTTGAATTTCTCCATATCCATACCAAGACGCCACAAGTAAAACGATAAGAATCACCAGTATGATGACTAGCTTTTTAAAAAAGCGTTGGACGAGTGGATCCCTTATTGTACTACTTAGGTTCAGCATCTTTGACTCTCAACGTTACAGTAAATGGTAAGGCATCAACATTACCCATTTTAGAATTAATGGATAAGGTTTGACTCAATTGTCTATTTAGTGGTTCTTTTTGCAGCTGAACCATTTCAATACCAGCAATGGTATTCAACTCGGCAACAAAAGCGTCCACCCACATAACAGGGTCATGATAGGTCTCATAAAAAGGGTAGACCCAAGCTTTAATATCAATTTGATTACGTCGACTATCAAATCGATCTAAGGTTTTCCAATCCATACTGGAGAGTTGAATATTATTATGATGGCCAAAAACCTGACTTAATGCATTTACATCAAAGCTAATTAATCGATTCACTTTCAGTTTTAAAATCGCTTCAGAAAACTCTACAGAAGCTTTAATTTGTTGGGCGTCATCCTGAAGCTTAACCACTTCTTGTAATCGTTGCTTTTCAGTCTCATGTTGAACAATTTTTTGTTCAAGCATTGCTTGTTTTTGTAAACTTACAACCGTATCGATACCTGTTATTAAGACGTAATAAATCCCCGCCAAAAACAATAAAATATTGACACCAATAAAAACTTTCTGTCCTGTGACAAGGGCATTAATTTTATTAACGTAACTGTTTCGGTAAAAGCCTTTAGGCTTATCACTAAAAGCAAAATCTACTGAAGCTTGCTGTGAAAAACAAGGGGAATGTTCTCTCTTACAATTTAAACCATTAGGAGTTACCTTTCTAAAATTTGCAACACCTACAAAGTATTCAGCCTCTTCCCATGTTGATCTAATTAAGCCTTCTTCCTGGCATTTAGCTAAGATGCCGTCAAGCATCTGCTGGTCACCATCTAAAAATACATAACCAATTGGACTGTTAAAAGGAACAATCTTCTGATTGTAAACATAACTAATTGCAAGCTTGGTTTCGTTGATTAATGCTTGACGTACGCTCTCAAGATCATCATAACTCTTATCAATTTCTACTAAACGGCTTAGTCGAAGTTCACCACCATAGAAAAACGTTTGTCTAAAAGTATTTTTTGATTGACGGCTAACTAATAAAAAGGGCTTGTTTAAGTCTTGTCTTTTTAATTTTAAATAAGGTCGTACTTTTTTCCGAAAATAATCTTCAAGTAAAAATGCTTTTGAATGAATTGCTTTAAGTACAACTTGAGCTTCTTCTAAGCTTTCTAAAAAACTACTTAAATTAAATGAATCGGTAACCGTTGCCGAGAGTATTAACTCCTCTTTACGACCATCTGCACTTGTTTGTACTGTACCAGTCCAGTGTACTTCTGAAAGCGCTACCGTGTCTTGATGAAGTCTTTGTTTACGACGTGAAGCAATTCCTGATTTTTCCCAAGGATGTACTTTTGGTGCCCACTCAAAATATAAATCTTCATCAACCAAATCAAGAATAACATCCGCTTCTGATTTCTCAGGCATCGTAGAAAGATATGCATCAATTAATGCAACGTCATTCCAGTCGAATGATTCACTATTTTTATGACTAGAAGCAGAGTTGTTATACGCCGTAACGCCACTATCTGTAATATAAAAAACATATTTCATGCTTACTGCACCTGTGCAATCGTGTCATAAATAGGCCCTAGGACCGCAATCATTACCCAGCCAACAACAAACCCCATAACCACCGTTAAGATGGGTTCAATGGTCGGCTCAATTTTATCAATCAACTCTTTGGCTTCTCGGTCATAGAAATAACTAACATTCTTTAAAGCAGTGTCCATTCCACCACTTAACTCACCTACTTTAATCATTCTTACTGCCATTGGCGGGAAGACGGTTGCCTCATCAAAGGATTCAAAAATGGGCTTTCCTTCTTCAATCATTCTAACAGCTTGGTTAATATTACCTTCAAGATATTTATTTCCTGCAATAACGCTAGCCATCCTTAAACTATCCGGAAAACTCACCCCAGCACCGTACATAACAGCAAGTGAATTAGCAATACGGGCTAATTTCAATTTATATAAAACAGGACCAACAATCCAAAGATGAAGTGTCATTTCATCTGTCTTAACTTTAAACTCTGGTGACTGTTTTCGCCAGGTCTTTAAAATAAAGATGAGTACAATTGGAACAATAAATATCTCTAATATATAATTTTGAATAAAGCCAGATGTCGCAATCAGTGCAATCGTAGCAAAACCAAGTTCTCCACCCATAGAGGTAATAAAACCTAATAATTCTGGAACAACAAATAACATCATTAAAATAACGACACCAATGACTACTGTTGCAACAATTGCAGGATAAATCATCACCTTCTTAGCTTTTGATACGAGTTCATCTTCCCATTTCAACATATTGGCTAAATCTAGAAGTATATCTTCTAATTGACCCGTTTTCTCACCTACAGAAACAAGTGAAATGTATACCTCACCGAAATCATCTTCAAAGTTTCTAAGTGATTCTGAAAACGTTGCGCCTCCTTCCATAGACTCATAGACGTTTGCCAGCATCTCTTTAACCGCATCACTCTCAAAGTTGTCTTTAAGGTCGTTAATAATTTCTAGAAGCGGTACACCAGCTCGTAATAACTGTTCTAACTGAAAAGTAACACCAATAACATCTTTTCTAGTAATTTTTGGTTTGCCTAGTAGAGAAAAACCTTCAGACTGTTTCTTGTACGTTAATAAATCTATGCGTGACTTCATTAACTTTTGTTCAAGCTCCTGCTCATTTGCCGCAGGTAAAACACCTGTGACACGCTTTCCATACTTATTGATTCCAGTATAATTATAATTTTGCATTCATAATTCCTACTTATAAGAGCTCTGTCAGGTTAACGACACGACTGATTTCTTCTAATGTCGTTTCTCCCTGCTTTACCCAACGAATACCACTTTGTGCCATGGTCGAAAAACCATTTTCAATCGCTTTATCTAATAAAGCATGCTGAGAAGCTCCCTCCAAAAGAAGCTCATCCAACTCGGATGTAAATCGTAAGGTTTCCAAAACGGCTAAACGTCCTTTATAACCTACACCATTGCACTTATCACACCCCTTGGCTTTATAAAGATGATACTCTTCACCGTCACTAATTGATAATAACTGTTTCTCAAATTCCTCTGGTTCATAAGCTTCTTTACAATGCTTACAAAGCTTTCTTGCTAATCGTTGTGCCACAATTCCAATTAAGTTACCTGACATAATTGAGCGAGAAACACCAATATCTAGCAATCTGGGAATCGCACCAATAGCTGAGTTCGTGTGGAGAGTGGCAAATACTTGATGGCCTGTCATTGCAGCACGAATCGACATTTCAGCAGTTTCGGCATCACGAATCTCACCAATAAGAATAATATCTGGATCTTGTCTTAATAACGCTCTGATACCTGCGGCAAAACCCATTCCTATTTCTTCATTAACAGGTGTTTGCCGAATTAAAGACATAGGGTATTCAACGGGATCTTCAAGCGTCATAATGTTAACGCCTATATCATTTAATTCATTTAAAATAGAGTATAAGGTGGTTGTTTTACCAGAACCCGTAGGTCCAGTAACAAGTAAAATCCCCGTTGGTCGTCCCATCATGATTTTTAATTCATCATAAGAATCTTTATCTAGGCCTAAGGCATCTAATGGAACAATCCCCTTTTCTCTATCCAATATACGCAACACAAAGTTTTCACCATGAGTTCCAGGAAGAGAAGATACACGGAAATCGATTCTTCGCCCATGTACAATTAACGACATTCGGCCATCTTGCGGAATTCTTTGCTCGGTCAAATCTAGTTCAGACATGACCTTTAATCTAACAACCAGGCCTGACCAAAACATCTTATGAAGTAAACGTATTTCTTGAAGAACGCCATCAATACGATAACGAATCCGAATATAGTCTTCTTCTGGTTCAAAGTGAATATCTGAAGCATTTCGTTTCACTGCATCCGTCAGTAAGTTATCTACTAAACGAACCATTGGCTGTGAATATTCATTATTAGAAGATATTGAAGCTATATCAGCTTTGCCTGTTTCTAATTCTTTAAGAATTCCCTCAATTGAGAGTTCATAACCATAGTAATTATCAATGGCATTTTGAATTTCAGATTCAACAACAAGAACTGGATGAACCTGAATATTAGGATTTTGTAGATGACGTCTTAATTTATCTAAGACTAAAATATCGCCAGGATTGGACATGGCTACTTTTAACGCATTATCCTTAACACTAATTGGCATTATCTGATAATTATGAGCAAAGGTTTCTGACACAAGAGAAAGCGCTTTAGGGTCAGGAACAACCTCCTTTAAACTCATGGACGCATAGCCTACGTATGAACCGACGGCCTCTCTGATAATCTCAACTTTAACAAACCCCATAGAAACAAGAATTTCACCAAGTCTCTGGCCATTTCTTTTATGTTCTGTTAAAGCAATACTTAGCTGGTCAGGTGTAATATGACCTTCTTGAACTAATCTTTCACCAAGACGCATTGGAACCTGCATCTATTGACCCTTAACAATAAACTGACGAATTGAAATCAGACGGTCTTTAACACGTTTTTTATCAAAACTGACCTTAGTATTATCAGCAAAAGCTAAAGCCTGGGTGTAATACTGTGAAGCCATAGCATATTTACCTAGATGATCAAAACTAACCGCTAAGTTCATCATATAATCAGGATTACCAGGTTCTAAAGCATAAGCTTGAAAATAACTTTGTTGGGCTGACAACCAGTCGTTTTGTCTTGCATACAAGTTACCTTGAGCATATTGCAACACAGCAGAATTAGGATATTTCAGAGCCATATCACGAAGTTCTGATTCCCATGATTTATTTAATTCAAGATGACCAGAGAGGTTTGAAATCGCCTCAAACGCGTACAGGTTATTAGGTTTAATATCTAAAACTTTTTGATAATAATTTATAGCTACAAGGTAATTACCTTGTGCTACAGCAATCCCGCCAAGCCCTAATAATGCATTAATATTTTTAGGTTCTTTACTCAGAGTTTTAGCAAATAACCTCTCCGCATTATCATAATCCCCAGAGCTATATGCTGAATAGGCTTTCCCAATATCAGAAGTTCTCGAACCAGTCAGTACAATTCTATTTTGAGTTGCTGGGCTTTGGTATTTAGCGACCTTATTTGATGGGGACACTTGAACAACATTCACACTCTTCTTAGCAACGCGTACAGGATTGTCATTCAATGACTTTGTTGAAACCCTATTTTTGTTGTCCAAAAATTCAGCAGCTGGGTTTTTATTTTCAACTAGTTGTAAATCATTCTTTTCTATTTTTTCAACAGGGGATGTAGTTTTATGTGAATCGGTTGTTAGAGGTTCAATAACATTCGATTCAACAGACTCTTTTAAAGACTTACCAAGCTCGATTACTTTATTCGATACAACATTTAGTGGTGTAACTTCTTCAAAGTTTTCTATAGGCTTACTCGGCACGGGGGAATTAGGATTTTGAGGTAATGGCATCTTGGAAAGATTATATTTTCTCATGCTTCGTTCTAAGTTTTCATTTTGCTCTTGATAATAGAGCATTCCATAGAACCCAATACCAATAAATAACAATATAACAACAAGACTAACAATAATACGAGATGAAGTCGCATATTTTTTATTCGCATTAGTTGACGTTTCTCCCGTATTAAGGAGAACAGGATTAACAGGTTGTGAACTTGCTTGGTTCTTAACTTCGTTACTTTGACTGTCTGTATAAGCAGGAAGGTTATCCATGCCCCACGAAAAGTCATCGCTCTGAATTGAATCATTGTCTAGTGAATCTGCTTTATCATCGCCTGTCAAATCAACAATATCTGAACTTGATTCTAAATGACTTTCAAGTGTCATGGCGTTTTGATTAGATTTGTTGACATTAGAAATCGACAAACCCTGCGATTTTGGTTCAGCTACCTCATCGACATCTAAAGAATCTATTAATGAGACTAAGTCAAAATCTTTTATCTCTTCATGAACCGCCTCTTTACCATTTTCAACATTTTTATTGTTGTCTTCCACGGCCAATTGAATTTCTGGAACATGCAGACTTTCATCTTGTTCATCTTTAAGCTGACTTGCAGCTTCATCTTCTATATTTTCAAAAGTATCTAAATCATCAGCTTCAATTTTGAGATTAAATATTGGTAATTCACCATGTTGATTATCACTACTTGATTCATTTTGTAAATCACCATCACTTGTAACTTCTAACTCAGGTTCAACAGGGGTTAGTAAAGGTGATTGTTTTTCAGTTACACTTCCCCCCTCAACAGCAGATTTCTCAGCATTTTTCTTTTCTTCTGCTGCTTTTTTTAAAGCATCAAGCAATACACTCACTGTAAATTCACTTTTAGTATGTTTTTGTTTTCAAAAATCGGCTAACAGAAGTCAAATCACCATTATCAACATCTGGATTTTTTACAATAACGGGTCTAATAAATATAACTAACTCCGTTTTCTTGGTCGAGTTCGATCTAACTGAAAATAAATCACCTAAAACTGGAACATCCCCTACCCAGGGAAGTCCAGTTTTGTCATTCACATTCTTATCTTCAATAAGCCCACCGATTACAGCCGTTTGACGATCTTTAAGTCTTAAAACTGAAGACATTTCCTTTTCTTGAATAACAGGTATCAAACTCTGAATTTTATCGCCATTAGAGTCAACAAGTGACGGATTTGGATCCTGTAGATATTCAACAATACTTGAAATAGTAGGACGAACATTTAAGGTTACATCACCTTCTTCACTTACAAAAGGAGTAACGCTCATGGTAAAACCTACTGGTACGGTATTAATCTCAGTTTCATAAGTAGACGTACCTGCGGTCGTTGTTGTCCCAACCGTTGTAGTAACCTCGACAGTAAAATAAACAACATTGTTTACAACTTTCAATAGTGCCGTTTGATTGTTAATCGCCATTATTTTAGGGCTAGATAAAACCTTTGTGTCACCAAATTGTTTGAGCATCTTTAAATTAGCTAAAATATTCCAATCCCCGCTTATAACCGCTCCAGGAGTTCCTGTACTATCAAGTGTATCAATAGAGAAACCGTCACTAGGTCCAGAAAAAGGTGAAGAAATACTCAATCCTCCATCGTTTCCGAAAGCTCTATCGCCAAAAAAGGACCAGTTTATTCCAGCCTGATAGAGATCATTCAGTTCAACCTCAACCACTGTGGCCTCAATTAAAACTTGTCGTTGGGCACGCAAACTCACTTCATCAATATACTTTTTTATAGACTTGTGCTTATTTGATGTTGTGTAGACTGAAATAACACCTGCTTCTGGATTAATTACAGTATTTTGAGAAACACTGGACAAAGCAGGCTGAGGTGTACCTCTCGGTTGACCACCATCTGGTTGCTGAGGAAGAATGACTCTATTGGCATTAGGATCTAGTTGCGCTAATAATTGAATATTTTTTTCTAGGTTCTTCCAAAAGTCATGTTCAGAATCGACAGTTACTTTTGTAGAGCTTGAAGTTGAACCACTTCCTGTTGATGTTCCCGTTGAACTAGAAACCGTCATTTTCATATCAATAATGTCCTTACTAGACTTCTTAATATTGACATAATCAACATTATAGTTACGCCACTCAGGAAAATCAGGTTTAATCTTCATTGTTTGAGCATCTACTTCAAACATAAATCCTACTTGATCAGATATGCGTTCCAATATACTTTCTAATGGTTGATTAATAGCGTTGATTGTAACGTTACCTTGAATACCTGCATAAATATCCATTTCTTTACCAGCATCCTTAGCTAGCTTAAATAATAATTCACCAACAGGAACATTAACGGCAGAAATAGAGTAATTATCTTGAGAGCCCAAACCATTCAACGGTGGAAGTTTAGGAATACTACTGTTTGTTAAGCTTGGTATAGACGAGCTATTAGGCACTAGGTCTTCTACATGCGCTTTTGGTTGTATATGACCACTTGGTGCAAGTTTTTCCGATACAGGAGGCGCAATAGGGTCACGTTTTACAGACGATTCTTGGCAGCCCGTAAAATTAACAACTATGACAAGCCCAAATAAAACAGAGCTAATAGATTTGACTTTAGTATTCATGAACTATTCCAATTTGTTCTAATTTTTTTTCAGTATAACGCAAATTTTGTTCCAACTGGTCTATCCTTGCTATATAAGGATTTGATGTACGCATTTTCTGAGGCAGTTCATCAATCTTTGTACTTAGTTCCGAAAATTTAGAAGACGATAAATAAAAAACCTTCAATCTAAACTTATCTACGTTCTTATTATAATCAACCAATATATGTATAGAGTCGAGGTCCATTCCTAAACCACTATAAAATTTTAATGTAGAATCTAAACTACGTATATGTCTAGTCGATAACTGGATGGCATAATTGCTGCCAACGTTCAAAACCCAATTTCTTGCCTCTTTATGATATCTGAGAATTTTGTTTAATTGTGCTGGATTTCCAACAATTGCATCAGGATTTTTTATCTTATAATCAAATAAATCGGCTGTATCCCTATCGTGATTGATTACTGGTACTTTATCGAAGTTTAGCGAACCGCTCTGTTTATTATTCTCTAATAACTCAGGCTTGGATACACTCCCTTCACTAAAAACTGTTTTCTTATCAAACCCACCAGTTTCAGACTTTAAACTATGATCGACATTTATTTCAGCCATACCCGTTTGATTAGAAGAACTTGAATGCTCTAGGGTAGATTTTTTAGATTCTAAATTAAGAACAGGCTTCATACTTTGATCTGAATTAATATTTAAGCTATTTTGTTGATATAAAAAATACAAAAGAATACTGGTTACCAAAACCAAAGTAATAGCAAGAATATAGGACAAACTTGTTTTAAGGCTGTAATTATTCGGTATGCCTTCTAGATCGGGTAGTGCTTGTAAATGCATATTTTTTGCAAATTTATCACCTGAACTAAAAACTGCCATCAATACCTTATCAGCCACAATATTAATATTACGAGGTAAACCATTTGTTAGCTTCTGTATTTGCTTAGAAACTTTAAGGTTAAAAACATCTAAACCATCGTAACCAGCTTTACGCATTCTGTAATTAAGATAAGCTTGTACATCGGAAACGATAAGAGGTGGGACGTAAATACTGTAACTAATACGACTCTTGAGTTGCCTTATTTGTTCATGCTCTAACGCTCTATCTAATTCAGGCTGACCAAATAGAACCATTTGTAACAACTTATCCCTATCAGTCTCTATATTACTGAGTAAACGCAACTCCTCTAAAGCATCAAAAGTCATAGATTGGGCTTCATCGACTAACATAACTACTTTTTTGCCAATGGAATGTATTCTCAAAAGTTCTTTTTTTAACTCGTTAACAATAGTAAATTTTTGAGATTTTCCATCAAGGTCAATCCCGAGCTCTTCAGAAATATAAAGAACAATATCCTTAGCAGATAGATTAGGGGAGTTAATATAAATAACTTCAAAATCATCAGGCAACTGATCTGCAAGCAATCTAAGAAGCATTGTCTTACCACTTCCAACCTCACCAGTAACCTTTACAATACCATCACCACGGGTAACCGTATATAACAGAGCTTCTAAAATTTCTTGACGGGAACCCTGCTTATAAAACATCTCTAAGTCTGGGGTCGTTTTGAACGGTAAAGAATTTAAACCAAAGTATTGACGATACATCTAAAATTACCAATTAAAAACTTATTGTACAAAAATTTAATACGAAAATTTAACTATATCACTTTTTGGCCCCAAAAAAAAACCCGCTATATCGAAGATATATGAAGTGACCCCCAAATGTTGGACACCAACTTTGGGGGTTTTTCATGTCCAAATACAATCGAGAATTTAAACTGGCGATTGCTAAGCAATGCCTTTCTCATGAATCCAGTCTGTCCATTTCCAAGCGACTCGGTATTCCAGATCGCTATATCCGTTACTGGACACAAGTCTATCGTTTCCATGGTCAAAATGCGTTTATCAAACGAAACACACCATACTCTTTTGAAGACAAATATCGTATCCTAAAACACATGCGTGAAAATAACTGGTCTATTAGTTATACCAGTATTGTCCATAACATGAGTTCTCCAGGTACGATTTCTACTTGGCTCACTCAATTCGAACGGTTCGGCCTTTCAGGCTTGCAGCCTAAAAAGCAGGGTAGAAAAATGAAAAAAAACCAAAAGCAAGAAACCATTAAACCAACCGAACAAATGAGCCTAGAAGAGTTACGAGAAGAACTCGAATACCGTCGAGCGGAGAATGCTTATTTAAAAAAGCTCGATGCCCTGCTTCAGGAAAAAGAACGCCAAACCAAGAAAAAGCAGGGCTCATAGATCAGCTTAGAAAGTTCTATCCACTTAAACATCTTCTCAAGGCCGCAGGGCTTGCGCGCAGTGTGTTTTATTACCATCAGGCGCGCAATGCGCTGCCTGATCGTTATGCGGACGTTAAAAGAGCGATTCAACAACTCTGTAATGAGCATAAAGGTCGTTATGGGTATCGACGCATGACCTATGCGTTAAGACGCTTAGGTCACTTTTTAAACAAGAAGGCCGTTCAACGTTTAATGCAAGAACTGAACTTGAAGTCATTCGTCAGGCCAAAGCGTTACCGATCCTATAGAGGTCAAGTAGGCCGAATTGCCGAAAATGTGCTTCAAAGAAACTTCCGTGTTGATGCACCGGATAAAAAATGGGTCACCGATGTCACGGAGTTTAAAGTCGGAGAACAGCGAGTTTACTTATCCCCAGTGATTGACCTGTTTAACCAAGAAGTGATTAGTTATCGAGTGGCCAAGAGTGCACGGCTACCACTGGTGACCGACATGCTAAAAGAAGCAGTCAATAAGTTAACAGGCAAAGTCAAACCGATATTCCACAGTGATCAAGGCTGGCAGTATCAGCATAGTGATGTACAGAAGTTACTAAAAGAGAATGGATTAACTCAGAGCATGTCAAGAAAAGGGAACTGTTTAGATAATGCGGTTGCTGAGAACTTTTTTGGAATCCTCAAAACCGAGATGTATCATCGTAAGAAGTTCAATAGCGCTGAGCATCTAATGGAAGAAATTAAAGACTATATTGAGTATTACAATACAAAACGAATCAAGGTGAAACTAAAAGGCCTGACTCCGATAGAATATCGAAATCAGGCCTTAAGTGCCGTTTAACTAAAATGTCCAACTTTTTGGGGTCACTTCAATAACGGGTTTTTAGGATATAAGCTTGGCAATGGTCCAGCCTAACCACTGAGGGTTAGGCGCTCCCTTGCTAAAATTCATCCACTAGGATGAATTTCTTTACGCGAATCGCCCTACTCTCTCGTCGGTTATTTCGAATAGACATAAAAAAACCCCGCCAGACTCAAAAGAGACTAGCAGGGTTTTAGGATATAAGCTTGGCAATGACCTACTCTCACATGGGACCTCCCACACTACCATCGGCGCTAAGACGTTTCACTTCTGAGTTCGGAAAGGGATCAGGTGGTTCCATCTTGCTATTGTCACCAAGCAATTTGGTGTTACGGGCTGATTAGTATCAACCACGTAAAATTCTTTGAAATAGATCTCTTTGAGATTTTATAAATTTGGTTTTTCTATAATCTCGAACACTCAAGGTATACCATAACCACTCTTAAACTCTTAGTTACGTTACTCTACTTCACTTTAACAAAAGTTACTTTTGAGTTGTATAGTTAAGCCTCACGGGTAATTAGTACAAGTTAGCTTCATACATTACTGCACTTCCACACCTTGCCTATCAACGTCATAGTCTCTAACGGCCCTTCAGAAGACTTAAAGTCTAGGGAAATCTAATCTTGGGACAGGTTTCCCGCTTAGATGCTTTCAGCGGTTATCCTTTCCGAACGTAGCTACCGGGCAATGCTATTGGCATAACAACCCGAACACCAGCGGTTCGTCCACTCCGGTCCTCTCGTACTAGGAGCAGCCTCCCTCAAATTTCCAACGCCCACGGCAGATAGGGACCGAACTGTCTCACGACGTTCTAAACCCAGCTCGCGTACCACTTTAAATGGCGAACAGCCATACCCTTGGGACCGACTTCAGCCCCAGGATGTGATGAGCCGACATCGAGGTGCCAAACACCGCCGTCGATATGAACTCTTGGGCGGTATCAGCCTGTTATCCCCGGAGTACCTTTTATCCGTTGAGCGATGGCCCTTCCACACAGAACCACCGGATCACTAGAACCTGCTTTCGCACCTGCTCGACGTGTCAGTCTCGCAGTCAAGCACCCTTTTACTCTTGCGCTCATTGCACGATGTCCGACCGTGCTGAGGGTACCTTCGCGCTCCTCCGTTACTCTTTAGGAGGAGACCGCCCCAGTCAAACTACCCACCATACACTGTCCCTGACCAGGATTCACTGGCCTAGGTTAGAACCTCAATAATATCAGGGTGGTATTTCAAGATTGGCTCCACAATAACTGGCGTTACTGCTTCAAAGCCTCCCACCTATCCTACACAGATAGTATCAAAGTCCAGTGCAAAGCTGTAGTAAAGGTTCACGGGGTCTTTCCGTCTAGCCGCGGGTACGCAGCATCTTAACTGCGATTTCAATTTCGCTGAGTCTCGGGTGGAGACAGTGTGGCCATCATTACGCCATTCGTGCAGGTCGGAACTTACCCGACAAGGAATTTCGCTACCTTAGGACCGTTATAGTTACGGCCGCCGTTTACCGGGGCTTCGATCAAGAGCTTCGCCTAAGCTAACCCCATCAATTAACCTTCCGGCACCGGGCAGGCGTCACACCGTATACGTCATCTTTCGATTTTGCACAGTGCTATGTTTTTAGTAAACAGTTGCAGCCACCATTTTATTGCAACCCCCGAAAGCTTACAGAGCAAGTCTTTCACCTAAGGGGGCGTACCTTCTCCCGAAGTTACGGTACCATTTTGCCTAGTTCCTTCACCCGAGTTCTCTCAAGCGCCTTAGAATTCTCATCCTGACCACCTGTGTTGGTTTGGGGTACGATTCTTTATTACCTGAAGCTTAGAAGCTTTTCTTGGAAGCATGGCATCAATCACTTCGTCCAAAAGAGGACTCGTCATCAGGTCTCAGCATAAAGTATCCCGGATTTACCTAAGATACATGCCTACATCCTTAAACTTGGACAACCATCGCCAAGCTGATCTAGCCTACTCCGTCCCTCCATCGCAGTAATAAAAAGTGCAGGAATATTAACCTGCTTCCCATCGACTACGCCTCTCGGCCTCGTCTTAGGGGTCGACTAACCCTACGTCGATTAACGTTGCGTAGGAAACCTTGGTCTTTCGGCGAGGGAGCTTTTCACTCCCTTTATCGCTACTCATGTCAGCATTCGCACTTCTGATACCTCCAGGACACTTTACAATGCCCCTTCGCAGGCTTACAGAACGCTCCTCTACCATGCCATAAATGGCATCCGCATCTTCGGTATATTACTTAGCCCCGTTAAATCTTCGGCGCAGGCCGACTCGATCAGTGAGCTATTACGCTTTCTTTAAAGGGTGGCTGCTTCTAAGCCAACCTCCTGACTGTCTGAGCCTTCCCACATCCTTTCCCACTTAGTAATATTTAGGGACCTTAGATGGCGGTCTGGGTTGTTTCCCTCTTGACTACGGACGTTAGCACCCGCAGTCTGTCTCCCATGATTGTACTTGTTGGTATTCGGAGTTTGCAATGGGCTGCTAATCCTTGACGGACCGCTAGACCATAACAGTGCTCTACCCCCAACAGTAAGACATGAGGCACTACCTAAATAGTTTTCGAGGAGAACCAGCTATCTCCGGGCTTGATTAGCCTTTCACTCCGATCCACAGCTCATCCCCGCATTTTTCAACATACGTGGGTTCGGTCCTCCAGTACCTGTTACGGCACCTTCAACCTGGCCATGGATAGATCGCCCGGTTTCGGGTCTACACCATGCAACTAAACGCCCATTTAAGACTCGGTTTCCCTACGACTCCCCTATTCGGTTAATCTCGCTACATAATGTAAGTCGCTGACCCATTATACAAAAGGTACGCAGTCACAGAACAAGTCTGCTCCTACTGCTTGTACGTACACGGTTTCAGGTTCTATTTCACTCCCCTTCAGGGGTTCTTTTCGCCTTTCCCTCACGGTACTGGTTCACTATCGGTCAGAAGAGAGTATTTAGCCTTGGAGGGTGGTCCCCCCATGTTCAAACAGGATTTCTCGTGTCCCGTCCTACTCGATTTCACACTTAAAAGATTTTCGTATACAGGACTATCACCTTGTATCGTTAGACTTTCCAGACTATTCTACTAATCTTATAAATGCTTAAGGGCTGGTCCCCGTTCGCTCGCCGCTACTTAGGGAATCTCGGTTGATTTCTTTTCCTCCGGGTACTTAGATGTTTCAGTTCCCCGGGTTAGCCTCCTGCAAGCAGGATATCCATAAATGGATGGGTTTTCCCATTCGGAAATCCACGGATCAATGCATGTTTACTGACTCCCCGTGGCTTATCGCAAGTTACTACGTCCTTCATCGCCTTCTTCTGCCTAGGCATCCACCGTGTACGCTTAGTCACTTAACTATACAACTCAAAAATAACCTTATGCCTTTTGTTAACTCCGCAAGTTCTGGTAGCTATACCATTGAATGAACTTGTTTCTGTTTATAAGGTCTGATGAGTGTACGTAACTAAAAGTTTTTCGCTGTCATGATATACGCTTGAGTATTCTCAATTATATATTTTACCTATACTTGATAACTCTTAAGCCTAAGCTTAAAAATTATCCAGTTTGCGTGACAAGCACCTGGAAGGGATACTTGCCACACCCACCTCTCAAATTGTCGGCTGAGAGGTGGGCTTCTCATTGATTGAGTCTTAAACCAACTACAATGCCTATTGATTACTCAATAAGTAATGCTTGTATTTAAAATCTCAATCGAGAGATCTATTCCAAATTTTTAAAGAACTTTTCAGTTTTTTCAGTATCGTTTGTCTACTTAATCTTATTAAGCAGAACAACCAATAGTACTGTTAATAAACTCTAGTTTTAAAACTAAAACTCATTAAAAGTAGTATTGTTAATTTTAACTAGGTTGGACTATTTCAATCACGAAGCTTATCTTTATAAGCGAGCGATTTAAATCGTTCAAGATAGTAAAATTGGTGGAGCTATGCGGGATCGAACCGCAGACCTCCTGCGTGCAAGGCAGGCGCTCTCCCAGCTGAGCTATAGCCCCATTACTTGTCTTTTTTAATCTACTCTGCGTTGCATTCGTCAATCTTTCAGTCATGCACCATAAGTACACTCCTTCAATCTTTCCTCTTGCGCCTTGATTAGAATAAAAAATCCTGCGTAATTGGTGTCGGTGTGTTGCCACCCTGACTATTTTTGATTGAGGTTGGATATTTTAAAAATCGAAGTTTGTTTTAAACAAACGAGGTTTTTAAAAGATTCAAGATCAACAAAAATGGTGGGTCTGGGTGGATTTGAACCACCGACCTCACCCTTATCAGGGGTGCGCTCTAACCAACTGAGCTACAGACCCGGGTCGTTCACTATACTTTCATGTAATTCAGAGACAATTTATGTGAAAACTCACTTAAGCTCGTAACCATCTTTATCTTAAAGGAGGTGATCCAGCCCCAGCTTCCGCTAGGGCTACCTTGTTACGACTTCACCCCAGTCATGAACCACAAAGTGGTAAGCGCCCTCCCGAAGGTTAAGCTACCTACTTCTTTTGCAATCCACTCCCATGGTGTGACGGGAGGTGTGTACAAGGCCCGGGAACGTATTCACCGCGACATTCTGATTCGCGATTACTAGCGATTCCGACTTCATGGAGTCGAGTTGCAGACTCCAATCCGGACTACGAAGGGTTTTTTGAGATTCGCGCACTGTTGCCAGTTGGCTGCTCTTTGTACCCCCCATTGTAGCACGTGTGTAGCCCATCCCATAAGGGCCATGATGACTTGACGTCGTCCCCGCCTTCCTCCGGTTTATCACCGGCAGTCTCATTAGAGTTCTCAACTAAATGGTAGCAACTAATGATAAGGGTTGCGCTCGTTGCGGGACTTAACCCAACATCTCACGACACGAGCTGACGACAGCCATGCAGCACCTGTATCCAAGTTCCCGAAGGCACGAAACTATCTCTAGTAACTTCTTGGTATGTCAAGGGATGGTAAGGTTCTTCGCGTTGCATCGAATTAAACCACATGCTCCACCGCTTGTGCGGGCCCCCGTCAATTCCTTTGAGTTTTAATCTTGCGACCGTACTCCCCAGGCGGTCAACTTATCGCGTTAGCTTCGTTACTAATCTTTTTAATAAGACCAACAACTAGTTGACATCGTTTACGGCGTGGACTACCGGGGTATCTAATCCCGTTCGCTACCCACGCTTTCGCACCTCAGCGTCAGTTTTAAGCCAGGAAGTCGCCTTCGCCACTGATGTTCCTCCAGATATCTACGCATTTCACTGCTACACCTGGAATTCCACTTCCCTCTCTTAAACTCTAGACTACCAGTATCAGATGCAGTTCCCAGGTTGAGCCCAGGGCTTTCACAACTGACTTAATAATCCGCCTACGCGCGCTTTACGCCCAGTAATTCCGAATAACGCTTGCACCCTCTGTATTACCGCGGCTGCTGGCACAGAGTTAGCCGGTGCTTCTTCTAAAGTTAACGTCAAGAACAGCAGGTATTAACTACTGAACCTTCCTCACAATTGAAAGTGCTTTACAACCCTCGGGCCTTCTTCACACACGCGGTATGGCTGCATCAAGCTTTCGCTCATTGTGCAATATTCCCCACTGCTGCCTCCCGTAGGAGTCTGGGCCGTGTCTCAGTCCCAGTGTGGCTGATCATCCTCTCAAACCAGCTAGAGATCGTTGCCTTGGTGAGCCATTACCCCACCAACTAGCTAATCTCACGCGGGCTCATCCTATAGCGATACCTTCCAAGGAGAGGGCACCTTTACTCCGTAGAGCATATTCGGTATTAGCGTACGTTTCCATACGTTGTCCCCAACTATAGGGTAGATTCCCACGCGTTACTCACCCGTCCGCCACTCGACGCCTGAAAAAACAAGTTTTTTCATCGTTTCCGTCCGACTTGCATGTGTTAAGCCTACCGCCAGCGTTCATTCTGAGCCAGGATCAAACTCTTCAGTTTAATCTTGCTGATATATTTCAATTCCATCTCTGGAAATAAACACTCGGAATTGACAAAGTGAACATGATAAATAAATAATAAATTATTTATTACCAAATACATAATTTGTCAAAAATCGAGATTTTTTATTTGGTTACTCACTTAAGGAGTTTCCACATAAATTATCTCTGAATTACCTGATTTTTAAAGAACTTAGGTCTCTTCGAGAAAGTTAAGAAGCGAATCAAATTCACTTGCTTTTCCTTCTCGGTAAGCCGCTTATTATAAGTTGATTTCCAATTCGTTGTCAACAATTTATTTCAAATTATTTTCAACTGCTTTTTCAATCAACTTAACAATCTCATATCAAATACTCAATCGTTAAGCGGGGTTCTCAACCACTTTCAACTCCCTGTTGACTTAGCGTCTAACCAGTTCGTTGTGTGTCTCCGTTGGAACAGGTGCGTATTCTAGTCATTTCACAAAACAACGCAACCCCTTTTTTCACCTTTTTGACACTTTTTTTACATTTATTCCAATACCACCACTTAACCCCATCTTACCCACGAGTTATCCACAGAGTTATTCACATTTTGGCTTCTTACCCTATTTTTTCTAACTCAAAACGTGTGGTTATTCACAGTATCAAAAGAATTCTTCCAACAGGTGACTTATAAAAAACAAAAGGCGATGCCTTTCGACATCCCCTTTATTGAAACAACAGTTATTCATCTGGTTTAAATCGATTTAATTCAATTCTAGAATTGAGTCGCTTTCTATATTTTCTTTTTTAGGAGCTTCATTTTTGTCTCCATCTATAGTTGGAGAGGACCATGGACCTGTTATTTTATATTTATAGGTAACTAGGTTTTCATTCACTCCAGGTAGTACTTTCATTAAGGTATAAACGGCTAATGCTGCCAATGGGTTTGCTGTTCCAGCTAAGGCTGCGATGGTCGGTACTGTCGCACCAATTTTAGGGGTTATACTCGCATCTAAATCGAAACTCTGTTTTGAGATGTTTGCATTACCTTTTATTACCCCATTTGCTGATGGCGCTTTAATCGTAAAATTATCTATTAATACAATTCCATCTTTTAAATTTGCTTCACCTTTAATCTCGTCATAAACCATACCTTTATTAGTCACATCTTTAAGATCGAGCTTTAATCTTCTAACCAATGACTCAATACTTAACAAACCAATCAATCTGGCAAAACCTGGTTCAATGTCTTCTATAGAGCCATCTTCTAATTTAAATTTAATATTACCTTCTGTGCGTTTCGTTGAGAAACATTCCAGTCCACCTAACCAGGTTAACCTAATATCTACACGTCCCGATTTTCCAGTGAAACCTTTTTTTAACTTAATAAACTCGGTTACAGCAGATACATTTTGTGAGTTAAGCTGTATATTAAAAGCACTTTTACCTGTTTGTTTATCAAATATGTAGCCTCCTATTAATGTCCCCGCTCCGCCACCAAAGCTTCCTTGGATATTTTCGATTTGCAAATTGTCCATGTCGTCAACCAACTTAAAGGAAACCGAATCCACCTTTCTCTCGTCGATTATTAAGTTTTGCCCTTTAAATTGAATAATTGGCAGTAGAGGCTCTTTATCATCGATTATGCAATTATTCTTTTGCGACGCCACCGCTTTGTCTGTTGTATTCGCCATGTCATCAGTATAAAAAGAAAACTTCTTTACTTTTACATCGATTAAATCGGCTTTGGTAAACTGTACTGCGGCATCAATATCTTGATTTAGCACATTCACTATTAACGGTTCATTAGCTTTACTTTTCCAAGTAAACCTTAGATTGGAGTAGTCATGTGATAAGAACTTGGCTTGTTTTACAAAAACGGAAGATGATGACCAATCTAAGCTTGAAGAATTATCTTTGCTAGACGGGGATAAAAAATCGATTTTTTTTGAAATTGGCATCCATTCATCTAAAGACAACTTTTGAATATTACCTTTCACAAAAGAGTATTTATTAAGTGTATCTTCTTTTTTAACTGGAACTTGACCTAACCATATTTTATTATTTGTGAGTTCAAAACCTGCCTTATGCTTTTCCCAAAGTAAATTGGCTTTTACCAGGCCTGGTAATTTCAATTCACTTTTTATAGACTCGCCTGAAATTTTTGTACTAATTGTTGCTTTTTTACTTGCTAATGATTCTTTATCTAACGGTGTTGGCAATTTGCTTTCTGCTTGAGCTAGATCCACATCCAAGTCAAGAGTAACATCCTTGTTTTTAGATGCCTTGAAAGGTACAACAATTCTTGCCGACCAGGGAACCGCTTTATTAAACCAATCATGTTCTTTTTCAAAAAAGCGACCACTTCCGGTAATATCGGTCTGCTTTGTTAGCTTGTTCGTTTTAACTTGAACTTGTCCATCACCATCCAATAATTTAAAACCAAGCCTTTGTGAAGAAACGCCTTGTTCAGAAAAGTCGAGACGCCCTTTAATATCCGTTAAATGAAGTTTTTCTAAAATATTTAACTTAGCTCTATTAAAGATAACGTATCCACTCACTTTCACAGCACGGTCTTTATAACCCGATATGGGCACCCAAATCTTATCGACATGGACTGTTGATTGGCCTGAAAGCTTACCGCCCTTGGTTAAAAACTCTTTAATCCCTAAGCTTTGAGAGAGAGGTGAAGCATTTAAATAATTAACTGCATTTTGTAGTTTTGTTTGCACATTACCCTGAACCGTTAACGCTATATCTTTGTTATCTAAACCAGGAATATTCACTAAAACATCTTTGGCAATGACATCGGTACCAATATTTACCTTATCAACCGCAATAGCTAAATTGAATGGTGTAAACACTAACTCTGCGTCAAAATCTCTAAGTACAGGCCATTTGGGATTAAAATTCAAAGCAGCGTTTTTTACACTAGCCACAACTTTAAAAAGACCATCTTTGTTTTGAAAAGGGAATGCACTCAAAACACCTCTAATATCACCTTTAATAGTGATATTTTCCCCGCCCACTAAACCTTCAGTTAACCACTTTTTGAGCTTATCTGTCATAAAGGCATAGGGCAGATAGTTTTTTAAGCGTGATATGGAATCAATATTCATCGAAAATTCGCTATCAATATAGCTTGAGCTAAGTTGATTCATCTTTAAGTTGAACGGCATTTTATCTATTAAAAAACGGCTATCAGGTAAAGACCAGACCTGGTTAACTTTATCTAAACTCAAGGTAAAAGAGGCTGGCAACTCCAACTTCATAGGCTTGTCATGCACTTTCGGTTCCATTATCCACACAGGATTAGGTGTTGAGACCATAATGTTTTCAGGCGTTTTGATCACATTAAATTGACGTAAACTCATCCCAGGATAATCTGTAACGGGGATATCCAATCGATCAAAAAGAATTTCTAACTCTGGTAAATCCAGTGTTTTCCAATTAAAAATCCCCTCTAAATTTGAAATACTCAAATATGCAGAACGGTCAAACAAGGATGCAATATGCGGGTTTTTTATTAATGACTTAACCACAACTTTAAATGGTTCTATATCAAAATAATCGGCATTAAATCGAATAAACTCCTGCCCTTCAAACCTTAAATCCATTGGTGAAATGGACTCAATATAACGGTTATCAATCTGAATCTTAGATAAAGTAAAGCGCCAATCCTTTAGTTTCTTGGAAATATTTTGATGTTCTACGTTCCAATTAAGCTTTAATCCTAAGTTGTCAGGCAACCCTTTATGTAACTGATGCCATTTTAAAGCCTGGGTATTGAGATTTAATTCCATTGATGACAGTTGCGACTTACTCAGATGGCCCTTTAAATCTAAAATAAGCTCACCATCAGGAAGTACAGACTGCCAATTGACTGACAGTAATTTACTTAAACGTTTAATACTTAGTGGTTTAAAAGAGGTAAGTGAAAACTCACCATTTTCAATCCCCCCCCAAACAGTTGGTGTGAATGTAGACTTGAGATTAAATCGCTCATACTTCAGTACATCTTTATAGTTCAAACTAAACTCAGAAACGATACTTAAATGTGAGCCATAGAGTGATTGAAAGTTATGTAGCTGAATGGAAAGACCAGGCCTGCCAACTTCATTTAAAACAAAGTCTTGCAGTTTAATGCGTTTCCATAGATGACTAATATTCGTATCAACCCTTCCTAACTCTTGTATATCAAATGCTTTACTCTCTTCTTCAAGAGAGCTGTTAAGCTTGGATTGAAAAGCCCCCTTGGTAATTTGTAAAAAATCACCGTACCCAGCAGTAGGAATAAGCATAGAAAATGCATTGATATCAACAATAAGTTTTTGAGCTTGGAACTCGAAATCATCCGAGCTAATCGAAAAGTTTTTTAGACTTGCTTGAAAACCTAACCAATCTTGTTCAATCTCAATTGAACCCAGCTGAATTTTCGAATCGGTTAACCATTCAGAGGTCGCAACAAATTGATTAGGAAAAAATTGCACCCAAGAGATAAAAAGGCGGGTAATTAACAAATAGGCAACAAAAAGGCCAAAAGCCCAATGCAAAGTATGATGTGTGCTTTTTACAATCATCCATAACGCCTAGTAAATGATTTGAGAGAACATAGTTTTATTATCACCGTTTTAAGAGAACATACCTTTAAGACAACCTTACATAAATAACCATCACATCATAACCACATCAAACTGTTCTGCAGCATAAGTACTTTCAGCCTGAAAACGGATACTCTTATTTAAGAATGACTCAAGCTCGGCAACACTGCTTGACTCTTCATCCATAATGCGTGAAACCACCTCTTCTGCCGCAATCACTCGGTATTTACTGGCATCAAACGAACGCGCCATACGGGTTATTTCTCTAAATATTTCAAAAGCCACGGTTTCTGCTGTTTTAACTGTGCCACGACCACTGCATACAGGACAAGGTTCACATAATGTGCGCTCCAGGCTTTCTCGTGTGCGTTTACGGGTCATTTCAACCAAACCTAAATTAGAGATATTACTGATTGAGGTTTTTACTCGATCTTTACTTAACTCTTTTTCTAAAGCCGATAAAACGTGCTGCTGGTGTTCTGGGTCTTCCATATCAATGAAATCTAGAATGATAATTCCTCCTAAATTTCTTAAACGTAATTGACGAGCAATGGCTTGGGTGGCTTCTAGATTGGTTCGGTAGATAGTCTCTTCCAAATTTTTATGCCCAACAAAGGCCCCTGTATTCACATCAATCGTAGTCATCGCTTCGGTTTGATCAATAATCAGGTATCCGCCCGATTTTAAATTTACTCTTTTGTGTAACGCGGTTTGAATCTCTTCTTCAATATTATATAAGTCAAAAATGGGACGTTCACCTTGATAGAGACCAAGCCGATCATTTAATTCAATGACATACATCTCAACAAAGCCCTTCATTTTCTTTAGCGTTTCAGTGGAATCTACACGAATTTTTTCAATTCGATCAATCGGAATATCACGCATAATTCTTAGGTAGAGCGGAAGATCTTCATAAATCAACACGGGCTTTCTTGCAGCACGAGCACGTTCCTGAACACCATTCCATAAACGTTGCAAATAAAGCATGTCAGCGCGCATCTCATGAAAATCGACCCCTTCAGCAACGGTTCTAACAATCACTCCACCTTCTGAGGCCTTATATTCGGGGATAGTTTTTACCATCTCTCTGAGTCTGTCGCGTTCTTCAGCGTCATCAATTTTTTGCGATACACCCAAGGTTTTTTCAACTGGCATAAAAACCAACATTCTTGAAGGAATCGTCACCTGCATGGTGATGCGAGCGCCCTTTGTACCAAGCGGGTCTTTTAACACCTGCACCATGATTTTTTGGCCACAATGAAGTAGCTTTGCAATATCTTCGCACTCTTCATCTTCATGGCCAATCGCTTTATGACACACATCCGAAACATGTAAAAAAGCGGCACGTTCTAAACCTATATTAATAAAGGCGGCCTGCATTCCTGGCAAAACTCGGTCAACTTTTCCTATATAGATATTACCCACCAACCCACGCTTATTGGCACGTTCTACCCAAACCTCTTGTAAAACACCGTTTTCAACCCAAGCAACACGGGTTTCATTTGGGGTAACATTCACTAATACTTTTTCTTCATTGTGCATTGATTAATGCCTTTATTCTTTGAATTTAACGTTGATTCATTTTTAGTTTGAGTAATAACTAGATTGTGTTAACAACTCATCCAACTCAAATAAGGGCAAACCCATTACGCCAGAATACGAGCCTTCAATCTCAACAATAAACTTTGCCGCCAAGCCTTGAACTGCGTAACTTCCAGCTTTATCTTGGGGTTCGCCACTTGCAATATACTCTTTAATCTCGTTTTCGTTTAACGGCTTAAAACGCACTTGTGTGGTGTTCACCGCTGAAAAAACCTCACCATCAAAAACCACCGATACGGCAGATAAAACCTGATGCGTTTTTCCCGACAACAAAGCAAGCATCCGATAAGAATCGGCTTGGCTCTTTGGTTTACCTAATACTTTGCCATCAATCAGTACTGCTGTATCACCACCAATAACCCAAACAGCCTTACCAGCAACCTTATTAAAACCCGCCAAAGCCTTCTCAATGGCGATACGTCTCACATAAGATTCAGGATTCTCATGTGGTAAAGCCACCTCTTCTACTGGCGCATTGACCACCTCAAAGGGTAACCCTACTTGCTGTAAGAGCTCTTGTCGTCTTGGTGAGTTTGACGATAAATAAAGCGGTTTATTTTTAAATTGTTGTGTCATAATTCCAAAGGTAGATTAGTGTTTTATTCGAGTTTTTTAATCTTGCCATTCTAACGCCTAAACAACGATTTTTGTTGGCTTTAGAGCGCTTTGGTTAAAATTGAATTAACATAGAAAGCAAAACGCCCACTTCACCCCCTTTTTTACAAGAAATTAATAAAGAGAAAAGAAAAGTATGGACTTTATTCTGAGCGACCATTCACCCCAAAAACTAGAAGCTACTTTTGACAGCCTCTATCTCTACGACCACCCTCTTTACTCATTAATGGCTGAAAAAACAGAAATGAAGTGGTTGCTTGTTGTACCTAAACAAACGTTAAATGCCAGTGAAAATTTAAACTATATTCAAGCGCTTTACGGTGCTATCTACCAACTCATCGCTTTTATTCAAGAAAACAACATCGCGCAGCATTTTAATATTGCCAAAATTGGTAATAAAAACCCTAACCAACATATTCATTTGATTTTTAGAGAAGAAAACGATGAGGTTTGGCCAGATGCCGTTTGGTGTCACGAGCCATTAAAAGCCTCATTAGAAACACCTGAAAAGCTTAGAGAAGCCTTAAAAGGTTTTTACCAGGCCTGGTAAAAACGTCCAGTTGCAGTGTTCTTATTGTGTTTGTAAGGCCTGAGCAAACACTTGCGCTATATGCATTGAGGTGTGTTGCCCCAAATCGGCTAGTTGATGACGACAACTTGTGCCTGTGGCAACAATTAAATCTTCAAGCCTAGCTTGTTCTAAAGTGGGTAATAACACCTGATTAGCAATCGTTTTAGACACTTCATAATGTTTATAACCAAAATCGCCAGACATACCGCAACAACCCGATGGAATCATATTAACTACCAGGCCTGGTATCAATTCTAAAGCGGTTTTTGAATCCATCGGTTTGGCTAAAGCCTTTTGATGACAATGCACATGCAACCATACGGTTTTGTTTAGAGCGTTGAATTCAGGCAAAACACCTAATTCATTCAGTCTTAACATCAATTCCTCAAAAGAGAGAATGTTCTGCAAGCCTTGTTTTTTAGCTTGAGAAACTGACCAGGCCTGGTTACTTGCAAAATGCGCGTTACTAAGTAAGTCTTTGGCCTCATCACGCCAAACCAGCAGTTCTGATGGCTCAATCCCCACAATCAAATCTCCCTGCTGATAGGCTTCAAGGTCAAAAATCGTATCAATTAAGGCTTTCTTTGCTTGTTTTAATAATCCTTTACTGATTAACATTCTGGGTGACTGTTCCAAAAACAGCGGCTTTACGTTTAAGCCAAGCTTATGAAGCGATTCTAAAACGACTTGCCCCACTCGCGGTTCTTGATATTGACTAAACAGATCGCATAAAACCCAAATAGTTTGATTATTAACGTGTTTTGAAGGCACATTTTTAGTGCCAAACTGAAACCACCAGGCCTGGAGATTTGATTTAAACGCCTTAGGCAAGGTTCTATTTTTATCGACCCCCATCAAACCTTTCACAACCGATAACGATTGCAACCAGTTATAAGTCGCGGGCCAGTTTTGCGCTTGTTTTAAAATAGCACCATAATGCGCTACGAGCCAATTAGAGAGCGAAGCCGATGAACCATTCGTTTGATACAACACTTCAGATTTAAGACGCGCCATATCCACATTTGCAGGACACTCGGTTTTGCAAGCTTTACAACCCAAACACATCTCCAGCGCATCTTGTAATTCAGCATCGCTCAAAGCTTTTTGTGGATTCGGCTCTGTCAAAGCAAAACGCAGTAAATTGCTTCGCCCCCTGGTTGAGTAATTTTCTTCACGTGTTGCTTGGTAAGAAGGACACATCACTCCACGCCCTGCAGACTTTCTGCAAGCACCTGCACCATTACACTTCTCTACCGCATCCATCAAAGACAAATCATTGGACCAATCAAACTTCGTATCAATGAGTTGCTGAGGTTGCCTGTCGGCGCGCAAGTTTTCGGTAATAGGCATATCGCCAATAATCACGCCTGGGTTTAATAAATTATAAGGGTCAAACGCTCGCTTTAGCTCCATTAAATAGGCATAAACCTGCTCGCCAACTTGTTCTTTAATAAATGGCGCACGAATTCGTCCATCACCGTGTTCGCCCGAAATAGCCCCTCGGTATTTTTTAACCAACTTTGAATTGCGCTCTGCAATGGTTGTAAAAAGATGTTTACCCTCTTCTGTTGCCAAATCCAACTCTGGACGAATATGAATCAAACCAACAGAAGCATGACCATAATAGACACAACCCACTTGCAACTCAGCCATTAAAGCCTGAACATCGGTAAAATAGCTAAACAAATCCTTCACAGGAACAGCCGCATCTTCAATCACCGCCACCGCTTTTTTACGCGTGACTTTGCCCATTAACATGCCCAAGCCCGCTTTACGCACCTCCCACACCTTTGCCGCATCTTGTGCATTAATAATGGGGGCAGCATACGCTTGGTTTTCAATTAACCAGGCCTGGTAAGTTAACATTTGATGATTTAAATCCGCTTCATTTTCCGCAAACCATTCACAAACCAATACCGCTTCTGGTTCACCGTCAATCCAAAAACGGTTTTGTTGCTGCTGAATATTGGCTTTAGTTCCGTCTAAAGTCGCCTTATCAATTAACTCAATGGCCGCTGGTTCAAATTCAAGCAAGCCTTCAACCACTCGCATTGCCGACTCAATCGAATCAAAATGTGCACAGAGCAATTGCCTGAATTTAGGCTGAGGCACTAAGTTTAACGTAGCAGTTTTCACGACCGCCAAAGTCCCTTCACTTCCGCAAATAAGTGGGGCTAAGTTAAAAGGTTTTCCATTCGGGTTAAAAGGATGATGATGACGATACAGCTCGTCTAAGGCATAGCCCGTATTACGACGTTTTATAGAAGGATGCGGAAAGTGCTCTAAGATTTGTTTACCATGACTTTTCAGCAAACGAATCACCGTACGATAAAGATTACCTTCAAAATTTGTTTGATTCAGTTTGTCATGAAGTTGTTCTGCCGTTAGTGGTTCAAAACACACTTCTGAACCATCCGCCAAAATCACCTCTAATGATTTAACATGTTCACGGGTGGTACCGTAATAAACCGAGTATGAACCACAAGAGTTATTACCAATCATCCCCCCAATCATGGCACGATTAGAGGTCGAAGTATCAGGAGCAAACTTCAAACCGTCCGCTTTTACAAAGTCATTCAAATCATCCTGAATTACACCAGGTTCAACGGTAATCTCATGTACATCAGGCTGATAATCAATAATATTGGTTAAATGCTTAGAAACATCAATCACCACCCCAGAACCAATCGCCTGCCCACCTAAAGAAGTGCCTCCAGCGCGCATTGTTAATGGTTTATTAATACAGAGATTATTACCAACAACTATAGCTAACTCTCGAGTTGTTTTAGGCTTACTGAGCTGTTGTGGCGATATCTCAAAAACAGAAGCATCATTAAGTCTATAATTCATAAAGTTCACTTAAAGCATTTCTATGAGACATGAGAACTTTCTTTAAATTCAATTAATTTGTTTTTTTCTATTACTGCAAACACAAATAGTAAAGTTAAAAACAACCAATAATGAGCACTATAACTGCTATATTCTAACGGGCTCTCTGGCATAAAAGACATAAAGGTTGCGACTGAAAAAACAATTCCAGCAATGAAGATTGGTTTACTCTCAGGTTCACTAGAACGCATACCTAACCAAAAGAACCTTAGAATATATATAAAAAACGACAATAAAATTAGAACTGGGAATATGCCGTATTGAATCCAAGTCATTAAAAATTGATTATGAACCTGACTATACTTAAGTCCTTCACTAGACCTACTAAAGCGACTATTCAACACATAAGCACTTTGAGACTTAAAATTTTCTTTAAAACCATCTGCACCATATCCTAGCCAAGGCCTTTCTTGAATTAGATTCCAACTAGTCTCATACATCACAAATCGAGCACCTAAACTTGAATACGGATTATCTCCATTTATATAGCCAACAATATCATTAACAGCGGCCATATAACGTTTTTCAAAAACACTTTTAACTGGTTCAGAACTAGTTATTAAAAATAATACAATCAAGGGTAAAGAAATAATATTCAATTTAAACCATTTAGAAGAAGAACTCTTTAAAATTAAAAATAAATAATACCCTCCCCAACCAATAATAGCTTCTGGCCAACCAATCCAAGCAGTTCGACTTTGTGAAAGAATTACTATTAAAAGATTACTAATAACCAGTAGCACCCATAAAATTAGTAACAAAGGGTGTTTTTTGTATGCCCAAACAAACCCACCAAGCATTAATATAAGTAAACCGTTACCATAAACACCAAACTTTATTGGATGCCCATAAGCACCACCAAATCTTGTTGCATTAAAAACGGCATCTAAGCCATGAGCCTTTAACTCCATCCCTAACCAAATAGCCATAAACATACTAGCAACGATTAAAAAGTACCAAAAATAATCAATGCTTGGATTCAGGTTTAAAATCGTCAAGCCAAGTACAATAAAGCCTAAAATCAAAAACACTATTTGCAATTTTTGGACTGTAACTTCACCAAAAGAAAAATGATAAAAACTTATTAAAAAAATACTTAACCAATATGATGTGAGTAGTAGCAGCCAAATATTAAAAGACCTATCTAATACCTCATGTTTTTTTTGCTTCCAAAAAACATACCCTCCCAAAAAAAACATTAAGATTAATATCTGCTCAAAATTGTAAGGAATAACACCTCTTAGGCTATAACCAGCAAATAACATAATCACAAGAATAAACGTCAACCATCGCAAGACAAGCAGGTGAGTTTCTTTTAATTTCGGTTTATCTAGATTCACAGAACACACCAGAATTTAATAAATTTAAAGCAGGGCAAATCTTGTTGTTAAAGCTATTTTCAAATGTCTTAATATTTGGGTGTAATAAGACAGAAAAAACATAATAAAATAACAGTAGATTTCTTTCATTTTGGTTAATTAATAAATTTAAAACGTTCATAACAGAAGATTGAAACCCTTCCTTATCTTTAGAAAGGTAAAACGCTAAATCCCAAACCCTAATTCCATAGCAAATATATTGGAAATCAATCAATTTTAGATTCCCATCACCATCTTCCATCATATTAGATTTTTTAAAATCACCATGAACAAAGCCCCACAAAGAAGGATCTTCTATATTTAACTTTTGATGCAGACTATGGACTTTGTCCTCAATAGAGGACAAATCATCGATGAATTGGGGCAAAAACTTCTTTCTTTCCATAAAAAAAGTATCTATAAAAGTTTTCGATTCACCTGTTTTTAATTGAACCACTAAATTTAATAAAAGATCTCTTATACGGCTACCAGCTTTTAAAGGCATCAATTCATCAGTTCCAAAGGTTGTATTTATAAATTCATTTGCTCCAGCTGTCTTTTTATACAAGTTAAACATACTATTTAGTTTTATACGTTTAACAGAGGTTAATTTTTCTGTAACAAGAAATTCAATACTCGTTTCGGGTATCCTTCCCGATGTTAAATATTGAGGAGCAAAAACGTCTTGTAAATTAATGGATTCTTGATGCCACTTTAAAAAAAGTATTTCTCTAGTAATTAAATCTTTGGATGCCACTTTTCCAACCCATAAAGTTTTATGAGTATATTCATCCTTCATTAAGATAAATCCAAAATTATTAGCACCTCCTAAAAAACGATATTCGGACACGATTTTTATTGATGGCATAACAACAGTCTGAGAGCTTTGTTGAATGGTTGCAATAATCTGGTTTAAAGAATATTTACTTTCTAACTCAAGTTTAGAAATGTGTTCTTTATTACGCCATCGATAATAAAATCTAACTAATCTGTTCAGCATAAGATTAACTTAATCAATATCATTTACGATTTCTTCTATCATTTTAGCGTTCATATTAATCGCTTTTTCTATAAACAAATCTATGGCTAATAACTCTGCTTTAGAGAAAGAATTCCATTCATTAAACTCCAAGCTTTCAAGCTTATCTGAAGAAATAACTCGATGGGTATCCCCAAAAACTTCTTTTAGAAGAAAACTAATTTTAGGAGTATTCGACTCTAATGCAACAAACGGTATCCGGTTTTTTAGACACATTGTTACAGTATGATATCGTCCAGTAACAATAAGTCGATATGTTGCTAATTGCGCTTCAAAATCACTTGGATTTAGACTACGCTTTTTTTCATTTACTGCCCATTTAAATATTTCTATCAAAAAGCGTCTCGGTCTTTTCCAAAAAGAATAATTAGATGGTCTTGCCACAATCATTGAACAATAATCTGCTTGGTTCTTCTTACTAAATTCTTTCAACTTAGGAACATCTGTTTGCATAACTGAGTCCACAACTAAAAGCTCTTTACTTGGCTGATAATTTGAATTAGGTTTTAAAGCAAACGTCATATCAGGTACATATTGACTTTCAATTTGTTTAGTCTGTAACGTTTCAAAACTTGAACGATCACGAACATAAATTCGGTTAAACCTTTTTATATATTCATACAAAGAATCTTCGTTAGCATATAAAGTGGTATTAATCAAAAATGCAGGTAAATGTAGGACGTTATGCGCATAATCAGCAAACTCTGCTAATGCTTGAGCCTGCCATCGCCTTGGACCATGATGAATGGTTCCTTCCCCGTTGACGATAACCGCATCCACTTTAGGCATAGCGAATAACATTTCTTTATGTGTACGCCAATCAACGCTTACTGGCCAAGTCCATAAAACTTCTACCCCTTGCTGCTTGAGTAAGGTTTCTAAATTTTTCATAACCATCAAACAGCCATAATGGCTAGTTGGACGAGTATTGTTGATTATTGCGACTCTCAAACTTTTTCTCACATTCATAATTTAAGGCTTGATAATGCTTAATTGATTAGCAGGCAAACAGTTTTTAATAAAAACAGCTTCTTTAGCACCATCATGTGGGTTGACATAAACATCCATTCCAAAGAATAACTTGATGCGTTCAATTAAACTATATCGCTTATGCCAACTGGCATTTTGAAAAAAATCAAATCCATATAAAGTTAAAGTACCATCATCCAAAGATCGTCTCAATAGATCAACTACCATACAACCTGTAGATGGTCTAGATCCCAATTTTTCATATAATTCTTTCCACCACTCTATGGGATAATAATAGAGTAAACTCGCAACTTCAGAGTCCATGACATCTCTACTCTTAGGAGACATCCAGACAACGTTTGGGTAAAGTTTGACTATTTCAGAAATTTCTTTTTTATGGCCTGAAACGCAAAGGATATCTAACTTGACACCTACACTTTTCTTCATCTCTTCAGGCAAGTTCCAAGCGCCATTCATTCTAATAACGACATCATGATTATCTACATCATATTTTTTACCGATAACACTTCTAGAATTACCTACAAGTGCAACTCGCTTACCTCTAATTATTTCCTGAATATTTTCAAGGTGTTTCATGATGCTTTATTTCCTAATATCTTTGAATTCAAGTCTTTTAAATCAGTCACAATAACACCCACTTCAGAACAAAGTTTAGCCATCTTATTAGAATAGCTATCCTTGTTAACATCCAACATATAAATGCCATTTTTTAATCCCGCATAATTCGCCATCAAAAGAGTAGTGGAAAGATCTCCTATTATTTTGGAATGCTCTAGAAAGGGTAATAAAAGCTCAAAACTCATGTAACTTGGTATTAACCACACACCTTTTTCTTGAACATTAAGTAAATCGGCTTTACCTGCTGCAGGATGATATTTCACCCCTACGAACAACCCGTTTTTCTTCAATACATCGATTAGATTTAATAGCGATTTGTTGTAGCCTGGATACTTGGAAAATAAGAAATGGTTTGGAAGGGTTATTAATACATCTAATTGATTCAATCTTTCTGTATCAAACTTCTCAATCGAAAACGCCTTATAAGATAAATTTTTTAAATCTTTAAAAAACTCATTATTAGGCAAAATATTGACTACTTTTTTTTGCTTTAAAAGAAGATTTACATTGTTTGGATACATAACCCAAGCCTCATCAATCCATTTGCTAGCACCAACCGTTATAGGTGAATCATACCAAAGGCCGTAAATCAGTTTTTTAAAAGAGGCGTCTAAATATCGTTCTCTAAAACTTTGTGAAGCTTTTCGCCCCAAATAAGAAAAGACACCGTCATCCATGAAACAACCGACACAGGAAGCATCTTTTTGCTTTGCTTCCTTTATAAACCATTGACCCAAAACACTTCTGTCGTTACCGATCCAAACCCTTTTAACATCGTTATTTTTTATGAAATCACTTACCCAGTTAAACTGCTTACTTCGGTTACGATTTTTTTTTAAACCACCTAACTCTCTACCTTCCAATTTAGTTTGAGAGATAAATGGCGTGTTCTCTGCTGTTAAGTAATTCCAGAGTTGCATTGGCCTGTTAGTGTATTGATCTATTAGAACTAAGTGGCTATCTCGTTTGTTTTCAAATCGCTTAGCGAGCATAAACGCCCAAAAGAAATGTAATGTTGAAGATACTAAATACACATCAATTTGTTTAGCCATTGATTAACTCCAACGCTTCATCAAAACTACCTTTCACTCTCACATCTAATTTTTGCATTATTTTCAGAAACCTAACTTCAAATTGAGAGTCTTTATTTAATACCGCAATATTATTTACATCTGGACGTAACCATTTTGCGGTTAACAAAGAAGTGCCTACATCACCAATCACAAAACTCTTCGACTTTAACAATGGTAGAACAAATTCAAAGGCAAGTGCAGAAGGAATCAATTTAACACCATAACGCTCTTTAAAGTTATATGGATCTTCACTTTCTGTACGTGGATGATACTTTATTGAAACACTCAAATTATGGTTATTTAAGTTGGCTAAAAAATGTTCTATTTTGGCAAGATAGCCTGGCATTTTTTCAATATTATTGGGGTGTGGAATTAAAATAAAAACATCTGATTCATCTTCAGTTAGTAACAAACCAAAAGCTTTACAAATAGTTTGACTAAAACCTTTAATTTGATCTATTACAAACCATTCAGTCACAATCTGATGGCACTCTTTTTGTTGGATAGCCTCAATAGCGTTTTCTGGCGAAAACAACCAGGCCTTGTAAATCCAATTAGATGAGCCAACTGTTTTGGGCTCTTGCCACCAAAACCCGTAACTCAGTTTCTTTAAAATACTATTAATAGAATCTTTGAACCATCTATAAGGCCTACCAGCATAGGAATACAACCCATCATCTAAATACCAGCCTTCTACGCCACCCCTGTCATCAGTTCTCAAATGCATTAAATACTGAAATTCAACTCTTCTATCACTTCCTACCGCAATGGCATTTGCAGGAAATTCCTTAGCAAGTTTTGCTAGAGTTTTAAAATTAGCTTTTCGTTCTACAACTTTTTGGAAACCTCTAGCACTACCCGATGTTAATAATACCTGTTCAAAAGGTGAGTCTTTCCATTCATTTAAGATCTTAAAGTAAATATTGTCTTGAATATTTTTTTGGTCAATTAAAACGATTCTAGCGTTTTGACTATCTGCATGGGCAAGCGCATGAGCCACCGAAACCAGTATATTCAATGGTGTAGAGGGTAGATAAAGTACTTTAGGGTTTTGTTCTTGTAGCGTAGTCATATTACTCTTTTTCCAAAGCGTTTAAGACATCAGCTACACTCAAGCCTTTTAATGACTCTAACTCCTGCTCTTTACTTGAAAACTTTTTGATATAGTCAGGTGCACATGGAGACTCTAGTCGGGTCACTTTTGCCCCATCCGCTCCGACTAATTTAGGGTCGGTTACTCGGTACAAAACAACCATAGGTACTTCTAAAGCGGCCGCTACATGAGAAAGACCAGTATCGACAGACACCACTGCCTGAGCGTTTTTAAGGGTTTTGGCCATATCATTAAGAGACAACATTTCACTAGGTACCCAAACATTTGTTGGTTCTGCAGTTCCCGCGATTCGTAAAGCACGCTCATGCTCTTCTTGATTTCCCCAAGGCAAAATTACCTTTTTCCCAAGTACATTGGCTTCTTGTAAAACTTCAATCCAATAGTCTTCTGGCCAATATTTGGTTTCCCAAGTAGTGCCGTGTAAAAAGACCCAATAATCATCTTCCGCAAATTGCTCAGTGACCAAATGGGGTTTTGACCAGGCCTGGGTATTTAATCCGTATACAATTGGTGCATTGTCTGGCAAAGCATAATTTAGGCTTTGGGCAATCAATTGGCGTAACCGTAAAATGGCATGTTGCTCTTTAGCAACAGGGTATTTATATCGATAAAACAGAGTGGCTAAAGGTTCACGAGCACTTTGCCAGTCGTAACCTGCCGTTTTTGCGTTAATTTTTCTGGCTACCCAGGTACTTTTTAAAAGTCCTTGAGCGTCTATAACTAAATCGTATTGTGTTTGATTTATCTCTTCAAAAAACGCTTTAATCTCTTGGCGGGTCTGTTTTTTCAGCAAGGTTTTACGCCATTTACGCAATTCAATAGGATAAACCTTATCGACTACTGGATGCCATTTAGGGATTTCTGCAAACGATTTTTCAACCACCCAATCTATTACCAGGCCTGGCAAGTTTTGTTGGGCATCCGATAAAGCAGGGAATGTGTGAAACACATCGCCCATGGATGACATTTTTATGAGCAGAATTCGCATACAGTTTTGTTTTATACCTAAACTATTCTTTACTATTTTGTAAAATTTAACGTAGTTGGATTTTCTGTTAACCAAGTTAAATATTTTTTAACACCTTGGGCAACGGTATGAAAAGACTCATCATACCCTGCTTCTCTTAACGCAGTATTGTCGGCCTGAGTAAAACTTTGATACGCCCCTTTTAGATGCTCTGGAAAAGGTATGTACTCAATTTCACCTTTGCCATGAAAATCAATTACCGCATCGGCAATATTTTTAAAGGGTTCAGCAGCGGCTGGCCCCAAATTAAAAATACCCGATTTTTCTGGGTGTTGCATAAACCAAAGATTCACCTTAACCACATCTTCAATATAAACAAAATCACGGGTTTGCATACCTGCACCATAACCATCGTATTCACCAAATAATTTAAGTTTTTCGCCCGCTAATATCTGGTTATGCAATTTAAAAGCCACACTGGCCATATCGCCTTTATGCTGTTCACGCGGACCATACACATTAAAGTATCTAAAGCCGACAATTTGGCTTTGTGCGGTTGGTAGGATTTGGCGAATATATTGGTCAAACTGAAACTTTGAGTAACCGTAAACGTTCAACGGTTTTTCATAGACTCGGTCTTCAATAAAATCAGGCCCATCACCATAAACTGAAGCTGATGAAGCGTAAAAAAATGGAATTTTCCAGTTTAAACAATAATTCAGAACATCTTTAGAGTATTCATAGTTATTGTCCATCATAAATTTGCCATCCCACTCGGTGGTGGCAGAACAAGCTCCCTCGTGAAATACTGCTTCAATATCGGGCAGGCCTTGTTCGGCAAAAATACGCTGTTGAAAATCTTCTTTATCGAGGTAATCGGCAATATCACAATCGGCAATATTGATAAACTTTTTACCGTTTTTTAGATTATCAACCACAATAATATCAGTACGCCCTTGTGCATTTAACGCCTTAACGATATTGCTGCCAATAAACCCTGCGCCACCTGTAACAACAATCATTTTTTAACCCATTAACTTAGAAATAATAAAACCGCCCCAAACTAAGATGGCGATAAAAAAAGATAAAAACACCGCTGCCGAACCTTGGTCTTTGGCGCGACCTGATAATTTATGATAATCCTCACCAATACGATCCACAACCGACTCTACTGCGGAGTTTAAAAGTTCAACCACCAACACAATAAGTAAAACCGCAATTAAAATTACGGTTTCGGATGCGGTATCTCCTATCCAAAACGCTAGGGGGGTCATTAATGCAAAAAGTATTACTTCTTGCTTAAAAGCCGCCTCATGTTTCCAGGTCAATTTAAAGCCTTTCCATGAATAACCCGCCGCATGTAGAACTCGATTTAAACCAGTGTGTGGTGACTTCATTGATTATCCTTTTTGAATAAAAAAAGAGAATTAATCATAGAGCTTTCCATCTTGATATAACTGACCTGCAACCACTCGTTTTTTTGGCGTAAAGTTAGGTTCACATGGAGAGCTAGATTGTTTTGAGATATCTGCATCTATTCCCATAAAACACAATCCAAAATCAAAAAAGTCATCATTTAAAAATGGCATTTTATGTTGCGATTTCATTGCAGTAACTTTTTCTTGAAAACGATTTTTATACAGATCATTCACCCAAACAATAAAAGGTACTTCAAACATAACGGGTGTAATTCGTTTCAATTCATGTCCAATAAAATCTTTATAGTCATAAACTTCTTCCCCATGATCTGCAAAATATACAAGCCCCGAAATCGAATCTTTGGTTTCAAGAGACTGAATTAATTCAAAAAGAATTTTATCTGTATAAACAATCGAGTTGTCATAGGCATTAACAACCTCAATCTGCTTTTTAGAAGGCTCTTTACTATATATCTCAATACCTTTTTTATTATCAAAAACCTGGTATGTTTGCGGGTAGCGTTTATTGTAAGTCATATGGCTTCCGCGTAAATGAACAAATATCACCTTGTGAGAGCTTTTGTCTTTTAAAGCTCTCTCAACAGCAGGCAATACTACTTCATCATAGCCTCCTGACCCACTAACATATTCCGCATGATCAGCAACTAAAGATAATGACAGCGTTGTCCCTTCATATTTTGGCTGATTAGATATCCACCATGTTTTAAAGCCTGCTTTTTTTGATAAACCCACAATACTGAGTGAATCGGCAAATTCTGTTTTATTGTTCAAGTTTTTTTCAGTCAAAGTGTGACTTAACGAAAGATAGGTAACAGCAAAGGGTGACACAACATCATTGAACAGTATTAAGTCTTTTTTAATACTTTCTAATAATGGGTTTGTATTTCTTTGATAACCAAACAAACCATGATGTTTTCGGGCTGCTGACTCTCCAATCACAACGATATAAGTTTGTGGCTTAGCTTCTTCTTTCAAAACGGGTAATTGATAATTGGCTAATAACTCTGGCCTTTTCTTCATTTCATTTTGAACTTGGTAGTATTTTTTAACCCCATCAGTCATTTGCCCAAACGCACCAGGTAAAACATCTTTATAACGATCATGAAACCATATTTGCTGCACTGCGACGATTAGCATTAAAACGCCACCCACAACCAAAAGTTTTGTTTTAAAACTTTGAGGTCTAAAAAACTTTAATTCTCTTCCTAAATAAAACAAACCTGCAAAATACAACGCCAATATACTCAAGTTAAATGGCCCAAGATAAACTGATAAAAACTCTTGAGTTTCTTGAGAGTCGGTATCTGTTAATACTCTAACTAAGCTAGCTTCAAATTGTTGATTAAAGGTGGATGTATAAAAAAGATCAACAACCCCTGAAAGAACAAAAGGTAATAAAACTAATAGATACAAAAATCGAATGCGAACAAGATATGAAAAAGCTATTAATAGTATTAACCACCCCATCCTCGCAGTTATTTCTGACTCATGAAATTCTTCAGCCATTAATAAAAAAGCGATTAATGGAAACATCAAAATCCACAGCGTAATGGCTGATGAGTGTGATAGATATTGCTTCATTCAGATTAAACTTTACGTATTAAAAAATGGGAATTTTAACATTTTAGAGCAAATAGAAGTTAAAATAAGCCCACTAAAATTTGAATAAAACACCCTAATGAAATTCTTCAAAAACAGCTGGCAACGCTTTAAATTACGTTTTGAAAACCTGTTCGTTGACCACGAGATATTAAGAATGGTTTATCGCAATCTTTATGCCTTGTCTTCTAAGGCTTATCGTAGCAACCACCCTTCTGGTTCTTTCTTGAGAAAAATGCAAAAAAATCATGGTTTAAAAACAGTGATCAGTATGCGTAAAGCAAACACATCTGCCTCTTATATTTTAGAAAAAGAAGCTTGCGATAAATTAGGGATCAAAATGATAAACCATCCAATGTCTTCACGTAAACTCCCTAAAAAAGAGATGATATTAAAAGCAAAAGAACTGCTAGAAACCGTAGAATACCCAATACTCATTCACTGTAAATCAGGTGCCGATAGAGCGGGGTTAATGAGCGTTTTTTACATGCATTTTGTTGAAAAACAACCTATTGAAGAAGCCGTGAAACAACTAAGCATGAGATTCGGCCACTTTCGCTGGGCAGATACAGGTAAACTTGACTTCTTTTTTGACCACTTTTTTGAATACAAAAAAACGCACCCAGACATTGAGTTTTTAGACTGGGTAACAAATATTTACGACCGGGACACTATAGATGGCGAGTTTCATAGCTCTGGCTGGGCGAATATTGTGGTTAATAAAATCCTTCACCGAGAATAATTGATGTTAGATCGCTCTACTTTAAGACTTTATCGCCGTTTATTAAACTACATCATGCCCTTTAAAGGCATGATAGCGATTACTCTACTTGCGTTACTGACCATTGCTGCGATGGAACCTGCCACGGCGATGGTTTTAAAAGAGCTAGTTGATGAAAGCTTGATTGCCAAAAATCCAGACTCCTTTGTGATGATGCCTCTGCTATTAGCGGGTGTCTTTATTATTAAAGGGGTAGCAGAATATTTCAGTAAAGTGTTTAGCCAGTGGATTGCCCAAAAAGCGATTCTGAATATTCGTGCAGATATGTACAACAAAATGCAACATCTTCCCTTTGCCACATTCCAAAGCTATGGAACAGGCAAATTGATGTCAAAAATCACCTATGATGTGCCACAAGCGAGCAATGCTTTATCTACCGCCTGGGTTACTCTGATTCGCGACACCTTAACCATTATTGCGCTTATTGGTTACTTGCTTTACATCTCATGGCAACTTACTTTATTGATGTTAATTGTTGGGCCAGTGGTTGCGTTTATTATCGATAGAGCCAGCAAATTAATGCGTAGCTCAAGTAAAGCGATGCAACAAAACATGGGGCAATTAACCCACCGCTTAGAGGAGAGCTTAACCGCACATCAAGAGATTAAAATTTATGGTGCCGAAAGCTACGAGCAAAAACGCTTTCAAGATACCGCAACGGAACTCTTAACCAACACAATGCATGTTACTAAAGTATCTGCTTTAAATGTACCACTGGTTCAAGTTTTGGCGGCAATTGCTCTAGCTGGCGTTGTGTATGTAGCCATGCAAATGTCTGCTCAAAACCTGTTTACTCCTGGTGAATTGTTAGCCTACATCACCGCCATGGCCTTAACGTTTGAACCGATTCGTCGCTTAACCAGTATCAATGAAACCATTCAAAAAGGCATGGCCGCCGCTGAAAGTATTTTTGAACTGCTAGACCAGCCAGACGAAATAAATATAGGCCAGGCTAAACTTGAAAACATCAAAGGCAATATAGAGCTAAAAAAGGTCAATTTTAGTTACCCAAATAGTGATTTTATTGCTTTAGAAAACTTTTCACTCAATATCCCTGCTGGAAAAACTACGGCTCTAGTCGGTCAATCTGGTAGCGGAAAATCAACATTAGTCAACCTCATTACTCGTTTCTACGACGTTCAAAATGGTGAAATCTTATTAGATGGTCAAAACATTCAAGAATTAGATCGCCACTATCTTAGAGAACAAATTGCGCTGGTTAGCCAAAAAGTGACTCTTTTTGACGACACCGTTGCTGCCAATATTGCATATGGTAAAACGGACACCGACCGTGAAGAAATTATCGCCGCAGCCAAAGCGGCACACGCTTGGGGATTTATTGAAAAACTGCCGCAAGGACTAGACACCAATATTGGTGAAAACGGCAATTTACTGTCTGGCGGTCAACGTCAGCGTATCGCCATTGCTCGTGCCTTCTTAAAAAATGCACCGATTTTAATTTTTGATGAGGCCACTTCTGCTTTAGATAATCAAAGCGAACAGATGATTCAAAGCGCCATGGAAGTGCTCAAGCATAATCGCACTGTGATTGTGATTGCCCACCGTCTAAGTACCATAGAAAATGCCGAAAACATTGTGGTAATGGAACACGGTAAGCTCATTGAACAAGGTAATCATAATAGTTTGTTAAAAAACAAAGGAACCTATTCTCAACTATACAACCAAGGGCAAACAGGAACAGACGAACTATGAGTAAACCATCAGCTACCAAATACGTACCTGATTTTAAAACCCAATTTTATCACCCAAAATATTGGGGGATTTGGCTGGGTTTAGGGCTGTTACGCTTGTTCGCCTTAGTTCCTTATCAGCAAAAATTCAGTATTGGCAAATTTCTCGGAAAAGTGATTTATTTCATAGCACCCAAACGTCGTCGTTTAGCTAAGGCCAATATAGACTTATGCTTCCCTGAAAAATCTGCTGCCGAACGTTCAACCATCCTAAAAGAGCACTTTCAATCTACTGGTATCGCACTAATGGAAATGGCAATTGTTTGGTGGGGCGACCATAAAAAAAATCATAAACACGCGTTTGAAAGGCAAATTGTTAGCTTTATGGGTGAAGACAATCTAAAACACGCTCAAGAGCAAGGTAAAGGCGTACTCATCCTTGCACCGCACTTTACCACTTTAGAATTAACAGGCCTGTTCGTTTCGTTCTTAACTAATTATCACGCCGTCTATCGCCCGCACGACAACCCTTTTATGGATTACATTATTGCCAAAGGCCGCTCTATTCAGTTTGATAATGGCGAACAGGTTGAACCCGTTTCTAACGCCAATACCAGACAAATGTTAAAAGTGCTAAAGGCAGGAAAAAGCATGACTTTTTTACCAGATCAACGTTATCGTTCAAAAGGTCATGTCGAAGTCCCCTTTTTTGGTGTACTTGCCAAGAGTAATCCAGCCACCTCTAAAATAGCCAAAATGACAGGATGCGCTGTTGTACCGACCTTTACGAGACGATTAGAAAACAACCAATATGAAGTGGAGTTTTTACCCGCCTTAGAGAACTTTCCATCGGGTGATGATTATGAAGATACCTTAAGACTGCATAAGCTTTATGAAGCTGAAATTCGCAAAAACCCGAGTCAATACCTGTGGGTTCATAATCGCTGGAACCTTAAAAGCTATTAAATCCTAAATATTACCAGGCCTGGTAAAATTGAACCACGAAGACACGAAGGCACGAAGATTACAGAAAAAGGTAAACATAAACTGCCAACTAACTCTCAGTTGATTACATTCAAAATATTAAAAAACTTCGAGACTTTGTGGTGTATAAATAACATAAAACAAAAAAGCCGTAACTGTATCAACAATTACGGCTTTTTTAGTGTTTAAAACTTAACTAAACCCATTTTACCAGGCCTGGTAATGACTCTAAATGTAACTTAGTGATGACCTTTATGATGTTCTGGGTCAAAATCTTTTAAGACATATTCTGCACCACAATATGGGCATTTTGCATGACCCGTTTCTTCTATCTGCAAAAAAACGCGAGGATGAGAGTTCCATTTACTCATATCATCTGTTGGGCAGTGAAGCGGCAAATCATCATAAGTTACTTCATAATGCGATTTAGAATTGGTTGAATTTTCACTCATATCTTTCTCCCGTTATTTAGCAACTTAAGCAACCGTAGTTAACCAGTCTAAATGCTTCTCAGAACGACCATGCACAATATCAAAATACATAGTTTGTAGTTTTTCAGTAATAGGCCCACGTGAACCAATGCCGATTGGACGATTGTCTAGTTCACGAATAGGTGTTACTTCTGCTGCTGTTCCAGTAAAGAAAGCTTCATCGGCAATATACACTTCATCACGCGTGATTTTCTTTTCAATAACTTCAAGCCCAATTTCTTTGGCCAAAGTCATAATGGTTTTACGAGTAATACCATCTAAACAACAGGTCAATTCTGGTGTATATAAAACCCCATCTTTTACCATAAAGAAGTTCTCACCAGACCCTTCAGCCACATAACCATCAACATCTAACAATAAAGCTTCATCACAACCGTGGTTTACAGCCTCTTGTAAGGCTAACATTGAATTCATGTATGAACCGTTAGATTTTGCTTTGGTCATGGTGACGTTTACATGATGGCGAGTAAAGGATGAAGTGGCGATTTTAATGCCACGAGTAAGATTTTCTTCACCCATATAAGCGCCCCATTCCCAAGCGGCAACCATAACGTGAGTTTTAAGGTTATCGGCACGAATCCCCATGCCTTCCGAACCATAAAACGCCATTGGACGAATATAAGCTGACTTTAGATTGTTTTCACTTACCGCAGCTCTTTGTGCTTCGTTTAGAGTTTCTTTATCAAACGGCATTTTCATATTGAAGATTTTTGCCGAATTAAACAAGCGATCGGTATGCGCATCTAAACGGAAAATGGATGTTCCTTGCTCAGCTTCATAAGCTCTAACACCTTCAAACACACCCATTCCGTAATGTAGTGTGTGAGTTAACACGTGAACTTTTGCTTCACGCCAAGGAACCATTTCGCCATCTAACCAGATTACGCCATCTCTATCTGCCATCGTTTGCATTAACAAATTCTCCAACAAAATTTTATAAAATAAGTTGGACATTTTATCCTAAATACATCATTACTGAATTGAATATTCAGCAAAATATTCATTAAAAACCATTTTTTTACACTATGAGACCTTTGCACGAGTGAGGTGTGTGAAAAAAATGCGATAAAATTTGCCTGATTGCGGCGAATAATGCAGCTAATAGCAGGCCATTAGCAAGTTGTTCAACAAAAATCAGGTGAATTTTAGCCACTTTTAACCGTGTCTTAACTCGTGTAAACGTCACTATATATGCTACTTTTTGTTTATCAAAACCGATTCGACTTGAATTTTTTGTAAAATTCGCTAAGATTATTCTTTTGAAGCTGTACCTTAATGGCAAACCAAAAAGCCATTGCCGTACAATCAGAAAAGCAACCTTGCAGAAAGTATTTATAAGCACCCAGTTTGTTTAAATTGGATTTTTATAAATACCCTTCTCAGGTTGCTTTTTTTGTTTATTCATCTCATTTAGTTACGGAGTGACGATATGACGGTGCCTTGCACGTCATGGTTATAAATCTATGTCAGAACATATTATGAACACCTATGCCAGACTACCTGTTACTTTTAAAAAAGGTCATGGCGCGCTATTACAAGATACCGAAGGTAAATCCTACATTGATGCTATTAGTGGCATTGCCGTATGCAGTCTTGGTCACGCTCATCCCACTATTAGTGAAGCGATATGTGAACAAAGTCAAAACCTTATTCACACCTCTAACTTGTATCAAATTGAAAACCAGCAAAAACTGGCGGATAAACTGATTAAGCACTCTGGTATGGATAGAGTTTTCTTTTGTAACTCAGGTGCTGAAGCCAATGAAACGGCCATTAAAATTGCCCGTAAATACGCACACCAAAACAATATCGACAACCCTGCAATTATTGTGATGGAAAACAGTTTTCACGGCAGAACCTTAGCCACCTTATCAGCAACTGGAAACCCTAAGGTACACGAAGGATTTGCGCCTTTAGTAGAAGGTTTTATCCGTGTACCTTATGACAATATTGAAGCGGTTAAACAGCACTCTCAAAACAAAAATATTGTAGCCATCTTAGTTGAACCCGTTCAAGGTGAAGGTGGTGTGCATGTTCCAAAAACGGGTTATTTAGCTAGCCTAAGAGAAATCTGCGACAACAACAACTGGTTACTCATGGTTGATGAAGTACAAACGGGTATTGGTCGAACAGGTCGTTGGTTTGCCTTTCAGCACGATAACATCAAACCCGATGTTATGTCTTTGGCCAAAGCGCTAGGAAACGGTGTTCCTATTGGTGCTTGTCTTGCACATGGAAAAGCAGCAGAAGTACTTGTACCAGGCAACCACGGCACAACCTTTGGCGGCAATCCTTTAGCTTGTGCAGCAGGCCTGGCAGTTATTAACACTATTGAAGTTCACGATTTTGTAGAAGCTATAGCCAAAAAAGGCCAAACACTACTTAACCGTTTTAAAGAAGCCTTAAATGGTCAGGAAGGTATTATCGACATTCGCGGAAAAGGCTACATGATTGGCATTCAGCTCAATCAACCTTGCGGCGAGCTTGTTAGCCTTGCATTAGAGCAAGGCTTATTAATCAACGTAACTCGTGGTGATACCGTAAGATTACTGCCAACCTTTGTAATGAGCCAAGAACAAACGGATCTACTTGTTGAAAAACTCAGTGAGCTGATTAAAACTTATTTAAATAAAAAGAAAGATTAGAAAGATGACTGTAAGACACTTTTTAACCCTAAAAGATTTATCTCCAGAAGAATTACAACAAATCATGCACCGAGGCATTGAACTCAAAAAAATGCAGCACGCTGGAGAGATTTACGAGCCTCTAAAAAATCAAACTCTAGCGATGATTTTTGAAAAATCTTCAACACGCACTCGTATCTCATTTGAAACAGGCATGACGCAATTTGGCGGACATGCACTTTTTCTATCTTCTAATGACACCCAACTTGGACGTGGTGAACCTATTGAAGACAGTGCTCGTGTTATCTCGAGCATGGCAGATGGTATTATGATTCGTACCTTTGGCCACGATATTGTAGAAACCTTTGCACAACACTCTTCAGTACCGATTATTAACGCCTTAACAGACGATTATCACCCTTGCCAGTTACTTGCGGACATGCAAACCTATCAAGAACATCGTGGTAGCATTCAAGGCAAAACAGTCACCTGGGTAGGCGATGGTAACAACATGTGCCATTCATACATTAATGCGGCAGCACAGTATGACTTTAAATTACGCATTGCAAGCCCAGAGGGTTACGACCCTAATATGGACCTAGTAAACGAGCACAGCGATAGAGTTGAAATTGTTCGCAACACGCTTGATGCAGCAACCAACTCAGACCTTATTGTGACGGATGTTTGGGCAAGCATGGGGCAGGAAGAAGAACAAAAACTACGTGAAAAAGCGTTTGCAGACTATCAAGTTAATTCTGAAGTTATGCAACAAGCCAATAAAGATGCATTATTCATGCACTGCCTACCTGCACACAGAGGCGAGGAAGTCTCGGCTGAGGTGATGGATAATCCAGAATCGGTTGTATGGGATGAAGCAGAAAATAGACTGCATGCTCAAAAAGCACTGCTTGAATTTTTAATGGCTAAAAAATAAAAACAGCCTTTCATTCAAGACATTAAAAAGCTCGCTAAATGCGGGCTTTTTAATATTGAACCAGCTTTACCAGGCCTGGTAAAAACAGAAAAACTAGATGGTTTTTCTTGCTAAAAAAGCTTGTGAAAGGGTACCACTATCTAAATATTCCAACTCTCCACCCATAGGGATTCCCTGAGCCAGTCTTGAAACAGTCACAGCTAATTTCTGTGCCATTTGCTGAATATAATGTGCAGTAGCTTCACCCTCTACCGTTGGGTTTGTGGCAAGAATAAGCTCAGTAACTGCGCCATCTTCCAGACGTTTTTGTAATAAATCCAAGCCAATTTGCTGTGGACCAATACCATCAATCGGAGATAAATGCCCCATCAATACAAAATACTGGCCTTGAAAAATGCCTGATTGCTCTATCACCGAAACATCAGAAGGAGACTCAACAATGCACAATTCACCCGTTGCTCGATGACTGGAAAGGCAGATTGAACAAGTCTCCTCCTCGGTTAAAGTGCGACAAAGGGAACAATGACCTATTTCATCAACCGCTTTGGCTAATGTTTTCGCCAGCTGAACGCCACCTTTTTTATTGCGCTCTAACAAGTGGTAAGCCATTCGTTGAGCCGACTTTGGCCCAACCCCAGGCAACACCCGAAAAGCTTCAACTAACTCTTGAATCAATGGACTTTGCAATACAATATCTCAACTCAATTAAAATGGCATTTTCATGCCAGCAGGCATATTCATCCCCGCTGTTAAACCACCCATCTTCTCCTGAGTCACCTCTTCTACTTTACGAGAAGCACTGTTGACTGCTGCGGCAAATAGGTCTTCCAACATCTCTTTATCATCCATTAATGAATCGTCAATCTCAACTTTAACCAGCTCATGCTTACCAGTCATCACAACCTTAACCATGCCACCGCCAGCTTCAGCATTGATTTCCATTTTTGCAATTTCATCTTGCGCAGCTTGCATATTTTTTTGCATATCTTGCGCTTGCTTCATTAAATTACCTAGGCCACCTTTTCCGCCAAACATACTGTTTTCCTTTTATTTCAATGATTGTGTTATTTAATTTCTTATCACTTAGATTGGCTTAATACTACCTGGGATAATATCCATTCCCAAAGTTGAAACCAACTGTTGCACGACACTATCCGTATTAATTGAGTTTTCAGCCGCTGCCATTTTATTAGATTCTTGCTGTGCATCGTACTTAACTGGCGTAAAGAAGCTATCGGCCTCAACCAAATCAAGTTCAACATCTGCCCCTAATAGCGACTTAGCCGCTTGTGCAATTTGCTCTAGATACATTTCAGGTTTAGCATAGTGTTGTTCAGGATCTATACTGATTGCCAAACGTCTCTCAGATAGCTCTACTAAAACACTATTACGCGCTAAATCTGCCGCCATCCCTTTTAAATCTAAACGCTCAATAAGCTTAATCCAATCAGCAAGTAAATCATCTGATGCTTCAAAACTTGGCCGTTCCTCACTTTCTGCAACTTGAACGGCGTTATTTTCCATGCTGTTTGATTGCACTAAAGATTCTTGGATGTGTTCTTGGTTATGCTCTTGGATTTTTTCTGCTGTATCTTCAGCATAAGTTTGAGAGTCCTCCAATATCCAAGGCGGAGCGTCTTCAATAGCATTCATCTCATTGGATGCATAATCTTGATGGTTTAAAGAAGATTGCGAAGCCTCCTGCGCTTCAAACATCGATAAATCAACGGACTCATTAAAGCTTTCTTGCAAGCCTGGTTCAGAAACAGGCAAGCTCTCTACTTGATCCTGAACATGGTCTAACATATGACTTAAAGCCGTTGTTACACTCTCCTCAGGAACTTCAGTTGGCTCAACAGGTTTAACAGTGACACCCGCTTTGCCCAAAGGCTGCTTGAGCCGTTCTCTGATTTGAGCTAAATGGTCAGTATGCGTTGGCATTTCACTGATTGGTTGTTGGTTTTGATCGGCAGAAGCTTGTGGTTGCGGTGAAGGCGCATCTTGATTTAAATTTAAATCTTCAGAATAGTGTTTTTCAGGTTCAGTAATTCTGTTTGTTACTTGAATTGGATTTGACTGTTCAATTGCCTCTTCCGATTCTGAACAAGTTTGCTGATTATCGCCCCCTGCAATGACTGTTAAATTCTCAGCATTTGATTCAATAGGACTATTTTCTGTTATTTCAGGCTTTTTTTTTCCCACCAATGATCTTGCTGTCGCCAAGCCCGCTAAAGCATCCAATGGATTATTTTGTGAAACAGCTGAACCAGCGTCACTCTCAGTTTGTTTGGCTACACGATTCACAACAGCACCTTGAGTGCCTTGTAGGCTTTCGCTATTAACAGACTGAGCAGGAACAAAAGCCAGCATTCTCATTAATGCCATTTCAAATCCAATACGAATATCTGGCGCTAGCTGCATATCTTGCTTTGTTAATAACGCGATTTGGTACAACAATTGCACTCTTTCTGGTGCAAAGCTCTGCGCAAAATTCTGGACGATTTCAGCAGGCAGTAAAGTAGTTGTTTCATTATCGCCAAACACTTGAACATAAGAAATGGCATGCAAACTTTCTATTAATTGTGCAAGCAAAGCTTGGTAATCCACGCCCATAGTAGCCAATTGCTGTATGGTGTTTTTAACCTGCTGTGAATCTTCCTCAGCCAAGGCACTTAAAATAGCCACACCAAACTGTTGATCAACTAATCCAAGCATCGTTTGCACAGGTTCAAACATCACCTGCCCAGCACCATAAGCGATTGCCTGATCAAGCAGACTTAAACTGTCTCGTGCTGAACCATCGGCACTTTTGGCAATTAAGGCTAAAGCGCTATCTTCAAAAGGAATATTTTCTTGCGTAAGAATATAGGCTAAATGGTTTTGTATTTGCGGTTGCGTCAGGCGCATTAAATTAAACTGTAAACACCGCGACAAAACGGTAATGGGTAATTTATGCGGATCTGTTGTAGCTAATAAAAATTTAACATGCTCAGGTGGCTCTTCAAGGGTTTTAAGCAGAGCATTAAAGCTGCTTTTAGAAAGCATGTGCACTTCATCGATTAGATAGACTTTATATCGACCTTGAGTCGGCGCAAACTGTACGTTATCTAAAATTTCTCGGGTATCATCTACCTTGGTTTTAGAGGCGGCATCCACTTCAATTAAATCAATAAAACGGCCTTCATCAATTGAGCGACAAGTTTCGCAAACGCCGCAAGGCTGTGAAGAAATACCTTCCTGACAATTTAATGCTTTAGCAAAAATTCGTGCAATCGTTGTTTTACCAACACCACGAGTCCCAGTAAAAAGATAAGCGTGATGAAGTCGCTGTTGATCCAACGCATTCGATAATGCCTGCATTACATGTGACTGACCTACCAACTCTGAAAAGCTTTTAGGACGCCACTTTCTTGCTAAAACGGTATAACTCATACGAGGGTAACAACTCTTAATAAGAAGAGACTTTTGCCTACTTGCTGCACACATGTCTCAAGAAAAAATTAGGATTTATTTTAACGTGATTCAAGTTCAAATTCAGAACTATTTAAACTTAATAATTCATATTACCTGGCCTTTATACCCCCTTGCGGGGTGTGGTAAAACCTGTGGATAACAATGCTTTGCATACACTGGATAGATTTGAATCAAAGAGCCAACATTTCCAATAAAATGAGTAATCACAAAAAAACAAAGTCATTAACTTATGAAATCAAGAATACACAAATAGACAGGAATACATAGAAAAAGAAATGGGTGGCAACCCTACCCGCCTTACCTCGGCGCACGCATCAGAAGGTACCGTTGCTTCCTTCCGGACCTGGCGGAGTTCCCAACTTAGCGTCGCGAGGGGACGAATAGAGTCACCATAATATGGAGCGGGTAAGGAGAATCGAACTCCTCTCATCGGCTTGGAAGGCCGAGGTAATAGCCAATATACGATACCCGCTTTGGCGGAGAGCGAGGGATTCGAACCCTCGATAGGTTTAACCCTATACACACTTTCCAGGCGTGCGCCTTCAGCCTCTCAGCCAGCTCTCCTAAACAAGTGGCGAATTATACTTGGTATATCCAGCCTTGTCTAGGAGACAACCGATTCAAACCAGAATAAGTTTGAAACAACTAAAATTCGAAAAATCGACTTTATTGCATTTCAAGATCGTCAGATACCGACTTTAAACCAGCAACTGCACAAGCTTCATCATCTTTACCATCTGGAGCACCGCTAACACCGATTGCCCCATACAGTTTACCACCCGCTGTAATTGGAGTAGAACCTGCCATAAACGCTAAACCTTCACCAAGCGTTGGTAAAGGACCTTTAGCACGACCTTCTAATTGTGAGCCTTTGACATTAAACATCACCGATGTGTAGGCTTTTTTCTGACTGATATTTAATGAAACTGGTGGCGCAATGGTGTCACGCATCTGTACTTGAACAATTCCATTTCTGTCCACAACTGTAACACTGATAGGAATACCTTTTTCTCGACAAGCTTTAATGGCATTTACAGCAATCGTATTAGCCGTATCTGCTGTAATACGTGCCACATTTACGGTCATTGGCTCTTCAGCATGTACTGGCAAAGCCGCCGTTAACGTTAAACCTGCAACCATAAGTGCTTTCGTTATTTTTTTCATTTTTCACCTCCTCTGTTCGTTGTATAAAAAGCATTCGAATTAGGAGTATACCTGTTTAATTGTTCTCTTCAAAAGAAAACAATATTCATTTAATTGACACAAATAATCTCAACTTACCAGGCCTGGTAACTTCTTAATATCGTTCAAACATAAAAAAAACCAGGAAACATGATGTAACCCGGCCTTAATTTTACGTTTAACAGTAAAGAATTGCTTAGCTATACGTTAGTTTATCGCTGTTAAGCATTCACTTTTCTTTCCAACGCTTCTTGCTGTTTAACGCCTCCATGCCACTGCCAAATATAATAAAGCAATGGAATAACCAACAGCGTTAACACGGTTGATGAAAGCGTACCAAAGATTAATGAAACTGCTAACCCACCAAATACTGGATCAGTAATCATAATCATAGAACCGAACATAATCGCTAAAGCGGTTAACAGAATTGGACGGAAACGCACCTTACCTGCTTCAATAACAGAATCTTTAAGAGACTTGCCTTCGGCTCGATATTCCAGAATAAAGTCAATCAATAGTAATGAGTTTCGAACCACTATCCCTGCTAAAGCGATGACCCCTATCATGGATGTCGCGGTAAATGCTTGATCGGTTAACCAGTGACCTGGGAATACCCCAATCATGGTTAATGGAATAGCTCCCATTACAATCACAGGCATCATAAACGACTTATAATAACCAACTAAAATGAGGTAAATGAAGATCAATGCCACAATAAATGCACTTCCCATATCACGGAATACATCTAAAGTTAAACGCATCTCCCCACCCCATAAAATGGTGTAGTTCATCACATCATCAGGTTGAGCCTGAACAAACCCTAAGTTGGCTGTATGGAAAGTTACACCAGATTCAGGCAACCTAACACCATCCAACATTTTATCAAGAGACAATACCGCATAAACGGGGCTTGATTGAAGTAGTTCACCACCAATCATTACCATCTGATGCTGATCACGACCTAAAACAGGTTTGGCGTATAACACCTCTTCTATTTTAGCGACCGCAGACAATGGAACGGATGCTCCAGAACGTGACTGGACTTGTAACGACATCATCTGTTCAGCCACTGTTCTTTCTGAACGTGGCAAACGAACAATAATATCGACGGGTTCACGCACATTATCAAGGTGCATGTAACCAAGCTCAAAACCATTAATATAGTCACGTAACATTTTACCTACCTGAGCAGGCGCAACACCCAACAGATTGGCTTGTTCACGGTCAATATTAATTTGGTAACTTAGGTTATCTGCAGTAACCGAATCATCGATATTAATCAAACCATAGACCTGATTAAATGCCTTACCAACTTCAATAGAAGCTTCGCGCAACTTCTCATAATCTGGGCCATATAATTCAGCCATAATTTGAGTGGTTACAGGTGGCCCAGGAGGTGTTTCATAAAGCTTAATATTTGCCGTAGGAAATGTTTTGCGTAACGAATTTAAATCTAGATTAAATTGTTCAACAATCTCATGCGATGAAACATTACGATGATGTTTATTCACTAGATTCACTCTAATTTGAGCAAAGTTAGCACCCTCTTTAATTAAATCACCACGCACCAAAGCGGCAAAATCAATAGGCGCATGATTCCCCAAATACACACTATAGTCTGTCACATACTGAGTTTTAGATAAACGCTCACCCACATGACTTACCACACGGTCGGTTGCTTCAAGTGCTGTGCCTTCTGGCATATCAACTTGAACCAAAAAGGTACTGGTATTGTCATAAGGCAACATTTTTACTTCTACACCTGCAGGATGAAGAGGGTTATTCATACCATCATCACGGATAAATTGCAGTGCTGGCTGAATCATCGCTGCAATTAACGACAGTAAAACCACAAATAAAAACACATTACGTTTAGTACGGCTTTCAATCATTGGATTGATGGCCTTAACGTAAATCTTCTGCATCCAATCTTCTTTTTGAACATGGTGAGTTTCTAGACTCTCACGCGTCTGCATCTCTTTAATTGCCTTTTTACCAAGCAATCTATAAGCAGCATAAGGCACAAGAATGTAAGCCACCACTAGAGAAGCAATCATCGCCACAGGCACATTAAATGGAATCGGCGCCATAAAGGGCCCCATCATACCTGTTACAAACAGCATGGGAATAAAAGCCAAAATAACCGCAATTGTAGCTACATTGGTTGGGTTACCAATTTCATTGGTGGCTTTGATTAAAACTTCATCAAAATTCTCTGGATCAAATCCATCATGTATATGCCTGTGAATATTTTCTATGACCACAATGGCGGCATCCACCAAAAGCCCCAACGATAAAATGAGTGCAAACAAGGTAATTCGGTTAATGGTTTGCTCAGCAATCATGCCAATAAACAACACCACAAACAGAATTAATGGCACAGTCAAGGTAACAATCCCCGCTTCTCGCCAACCCAAAAACAGCACCAAAATAATCACTACCGAACCAACGGCAATAAGCAAATGCTCCATCAGTAAGTTAACCGCGGCATTGGCCTTCTCGCCATCATTACGAGTCACAACCACATCAACATTAGCGGGGATTACAGACTTTTTAAGCTCAGCCAATTGATTCAGCACCGCATTCGCCACATCTACCGCATTGGTTCCAGGTTTTTTAGCTAAGGTAATGGTTACCGCCTGTTGCTCACCATTAACATTCAGCGTTGAACTTGGGCCAAAACCTAAACGAGTATAGCTTTGTGACTCTTGAGGCCCATCATTGATCGTAGCAATATCTTTTAAATAAATTGGACGACCATTATCCGCACCAATAACAATTTCGCCCACCTGCTGAGCATTCCCTAAATAACCATTTACACGAATCATGCGGTCGCGGTTATTATTCACCACTGAACCAACGGGTAGAGAAACGTTACTGCCTTGCAGCATTTCACTTATTTGCTCTAAAGAGAGGCCAGTTAATGCAATCTTTTGTGCGTCTAACCAAACATTAATCGCACGCTGCTTACCGCCAATCACATCAGAAAATGAAACCCCAGGAATGTTGCGAAGGTTTTCAACCAATTTAAGAGAGATATCACGCAAATCATAACCAGATAACTCTTTAGACGTTACCGCCAAGGTCATAATGGGTACATCGTCCACATTGATTGGTTTGATTAATGGCTGTTGTGTATCAGGCGGCATCTTATCCATATTTTGCATAATCTGGTTATAAACCTTAACCAAACTATCCACCTGATTCTCACCCACCTCAAACTGAACGGTGACCACACCAAAATCATTAGACGCATAACCAAAGGTGTGATCAACCCCTGGCAAAGCACTCAAAATAGTCTCTAATGGCTTAACCACCATATTGTTGACTTCTTCAGGTGTTGCTCCCGCTTTTGGCACAATAATATTGGCCGCAGGTACCACAATTTGCGGATTATATTCTCGTGGGGTAATCAAATAAGCCATAATCCCAGCAAGGGTAACTGCAATCACCATCATCATGGTAATTTTTGAATGAATAAAAGCCTTAGCAAGTTTACCTGCAATATTCAATTCGGCCTCTGGCTTAGCCTGTTCTGGTACTGGATTCTCAGCCATCGTTAAGCTCCTTCGGCCGCATTCACAGCTTTTGTTGATTCAACAATGTCGCCATTCAACATCTCTTCATTGTTATTCACAACCACCTGCTCACCTAATGCCAAACCTGATTGAACTTCAACCATATCGCCAATTACCGCTCCTGTACGAACCATATGGAAGAAAGCACGGCCATTTTCTACAACAAAAACCCCTTCAATCCCAGCACGATTTACAACAGCAGTAGTTGGCAGCATCATCGTTTGACGCTCACCACGCTTAAAGCTCACACGGGCAAAGGTTCCGCTATTTACATCATTTACATCTGGCAAGCTCAACTTAACCGTATGGGTACGACTTTTAGGGTCAGCCGCACTCACTAAAGTATAGATAGTTCCCACAAACGGCTTATCAATACCATCAATTAAAACTTCTGCAGTATCGCCATTACGTAACACCGCATATAAATCAGCCGACACTTGCGTTTGTACACTTAAAGACTTTAAGTTTTCCATTACCACAACAGGGTTACCTGGCGCGGCCAAAGAGCCTGCCACTGCCATTTTTTGCACAATAACCCCATCAAATGGCGCTTTAACATTGGCATAATTCAACTGTGCTTTAGCTTGATCTAAACCAGACTTAGCCGATGCTAAGTTTTCTTGTGCAACACTCAACTGCAAACGAATTTTGTCGTACTGCTGCTTAGAGACCGAATCTTCTTTATACAATTTGGTAAAACGATTAAAATCCAAACGAGCATCCGTTAAAGCAGCTAATGCTTGTTGATAACCCGAGTTAGCCTGTGAGATTTGACTTTTAATATCGCCCGAATCAATTGAGAATAATAAATCACCACGCTTTACCTCTTGCCCCACGGTTACATCTAAGTTTTTGATGTACCCCATCAAACGTGAAGCAATTTGTGCTTTTTGGTCTGGCACAACCGCACCAGGTACCAACGCGGTGAGCGGAACAGAGCCTAAAGTAACGGTAAACACATCCGCTTTAACCGTTTTTGCGCTCGCTGTTACTGGCTCGGCATTTTGATTTTCTTGACCACACCCTGTTAACCCCAAGCTCGCCACTAAAAGTGACATTCCAATGACTTTAGAGATTTGTTTCATTTTGAGCCTCAATTCTTTATCAATTTGTTAATGTTCAGTTATGCGTTATATACGCTGAATATCCATACGACCAGTCAGTAAAAGCAACTTGGCTTTTAATACATTTACGTCATAACGTGCCGACACCAAATCCGCACGCGCCTTATCAAGTTGCGTTTCACCCGCTAAAACTTCAGTAATGGTCGATACACCATTTTTATAGCGTTTCATAATTAAGCTTTGCGCCTCACTCGCTTGTTGAACCGCCAATACACTTGAACCAACCTGCTTGGTTGCAATTTGTAACTTTCTCCAGGTCGATAACACATCTAAACGCAATTTATTTTCTTGTGACTTAACGGCTGCTTTTTTCTGCGCCGCTGAAGCATTTGCCATATCAACCGAGCTACTCGTTACACCAAAGTCCGTAATTTTCCAAGAAACCACTCCTGCAATCGTATAGGAGCCATTACTTAAGGCTAAAGACTCATCATTCCAATCTTGTCTTAACATCAGATTAAAACTTGGATAATAATCGGCTTTTGCCGCATCTACCGTAAAAGCCGTTGAAGCGGCCTCTTTACGTTTCGCATCCAATTCATGGTTACTATTCAACGCTATAGCTAACAGCTCTTCTGCGTTATAAACAGGGAGTTCCAAATCAACGCGATTTGCCACATCAATATCAGCGGCGGCATCTACACTCATTAACATCTTCAAGGTATCCAACGCAATTTGTTCATGCCCCTGAGCCTTTAAAAGCGCCACCTCAGCTGCAGACTGATTAACCTTGGCACTTAAAAATTCAGAACGCACCACCACTCCTTGTTCAACCAAGTTTTGGGTTGTTTTTACATACGAATCCGCCGTTTCTTTTGCTTGTTTAGCCACCGTAATAAACGAACGTGCCGCATGAACCGCCTCATAAGCCTGATAAACATTAAAGGTTAAAAACTGCTGGACCGCTAAATCGCCTTTTTTTGCCGCTTCAATCATGGCTTGCGCTTGATCTTCATAACTACCGATTTTGCCACCATTCCAAACAGGAATCAGCATCTCAATACGGGTATTAAAATCGGTATGCGCTTTTGGATTATTTAATGAATCGGGCTCATAAGCGTAATTACCAGACATAAACTCATTAGTGGTGGCTGTATCGAAACCAAAATCACCCAAACTCGCTTGACGTTGTTGCAATTTCATACCAAATACATTTAAAGCATTATCAGAATTACTCCCTGTAACCGAAAGTGTAATCTGTGGTAAACGGCTTGATTCCGCCTTGGTTAATGCCCCTTGCGCTTGTTCAATTCTAGCGGCGCTCACTTCCATCTCTGGGTTTTGGTTTAAAGCGGTATTTACACAAGCTTTAAAATCGTATTTTTGTGCATACACAGACATCGGTGCAGTAAAAGAAAGTGCCAGCATTAATGCGGTAATCTTCTGTTTAACCATTTTTTTTTGTTCCATTTTAACTCCAGCTCAATAAGCTTTTTGTTTGTCAACTTTGCTTGAGGCCGCCATCATTCAGAAAGCAAAAAAGGATGAATAAACATCCTTTTTAACCATCAAAATCTCTCATAAACTACGCAAATATTCTATAACTACTTAAATAACGTAACCTTATCGACTATTTGGCCATAACTCAAGCTTATTAACATATAAGCATTTTCTGATATTATAAGGATTTTAACCATATAAGCAATTCCTTATATATCTTTTGATTTATCAAAATGAAACTCATGAGAAACTCGCTTCAATAACCTTTCTTAACCAAATCAACTCACCATGAAAAAAATGACTCGCTTGATTTCGCCAATAGACATCAGGTTTAAACTCTCTACTCATTGCCCAATCTAAAATTTCTTCTGCCGAAACCACCTCATCCTCACCACCTTGAATCAACACCCAGGGAAGCTCTATCTCAGCAACGGTTGAAAAATCATACAAGCCAACAGGTGGTGCCACCGTACATAGCGCATCGACTTTACAAACGTCTTGCGCTTTTAATGCCACATAACTACCAAAAGAGAAGCCCGCCAAAACTGAATATTCAATCGCAAACTGATCCCTTGCCCAATTCAGCACTTCTTGTAAATCTTGCTGCTCACCTAAGCCATTGTCGTACTCCCCTTGACTACGGCCAACACCACGAAAATTATAGGCAACGGTGGTATAACCCAAACGTGAAAAGGCACGTTCCATAGTCGTCACCACTTTATTATCCATGCTACCGCCATACAATGAGTGCGGATGACTAATCACAACTAGGCGTTTTTTTGAGTTAGCCATCTCTACTTCAGTAGAGGGCTTCACCCTTATCTCGATATTTCCAACGCTACCTTCAATTAATCTTGTTTCTGCTTTCTTTCTCAATTTACTCTCTATCTCTTTTGCTATTTAATTTATATTTTTGGCTATTCTGACAGCTTACTATTAAGGTTTATATTAAAACTTAACCTAAGGCTAACCGCACACTGTTAATACATGGCAAAATAGACCCAACTAAACGACTCTTAAAAGTGAATGTATGAAAAACAAAAAAATCATTATTGATGATGCCGTACCTTATGCTCAATCGATTTTTTCTCACCTTGGTGAAGTCACTACCCTTCCTGGAAAATCGATTAATGCCGAAACCGTTAAAGAGGCTGATGCCCTAATTGTTCGCTCAAGAACTCAAGTGGATCAATCTCTGCTAAAAGACAGTACCATTAGTTTTGTTGGTAGCACCGTTGTGGGTTTAGACCATATAGATCAAGACTACTTAAAAGCCAACAATATCACCTTTTACTCTGCCCAAGGCTGCAATGCAAACTCAGTAGCCGAGTTTATTATTACTATCCTATATCAACTCGCTGAGCAATTTCATTTCGATTTAAGTCAAAAAACCCTTGGCATTATCGGGGTGGGTAATGTGGGCAGTCGAGTGTATAAAAAAGCGCAAATTCTTGGTATTAAATGTTTATTAAACGACCCTCTCAGAATAGATAAAGAACCAGGCCTGGCAAATAATAGTGACTTCACTGATTTAGATACCTGCCTAAAAGCAGACATTATTACGGTACACACCCCATTAACTTTTCAGGGGCAATATGCCACCCACCAACTGATATCCGCAGAAAAGCTAAAACAGATTAAACCCCATCAAATACTTATTAACGCCGCACGCGGTGGCATAATTAATGAACAGGCCTGGGTAAAAACCCCCACGCTTTGCAATATTATCGACTGCTGGGAAAACGAGCCAAACATCAATGAATCTTTGTACCAAACAGCACTCATCGCCACACCACATATAGCAGGCCACTCATTAGACGCCAAAATAGCAGGCAGCGTCATGGTTTACCAAGCACTCTGCAAACAATGGAATGAGCAACCGCAAAATGATTGGCAAAATGAGCTCCCCACAGCACCTCAACCAATTGATTTAACCATTCATAAAAGCCTACAAGCTACACTTAATGATTTATTTCAATTAACACACAATATTACCCATGACGACCTAGCTATTCGCTCAAAAGACATCGCAGAAGTGCATAACAAATACGAAAATTACAGAAGAAATTTCCCTATTTATCGTGAATGGCACCAACATACCGTTTACAAAACCAACAACCAAAAAACCAATAACCTGTTAGAAACACTAGGATTTAAGATAAAAAACCAACAATCATATTAGAGTATTAGGAACTCTTAATAAAATAATGTTATCAAACCAACAATTTTTTTAGTTTTGCTTTTAATAAATTAATCGGTAATCTACATCGTGACCAAAAAATGAAGCAGAAATCAATTTTGCTCAAACCATCCAAATGGAACGGAGAATAGAATGAAATTAGCAAACTTATTTAAAGCAGGTATTTTAGCTGCGGCAGTAACAACTCTTTCAGGTTGTGGAACTATGAACGCAATCGGCAACCTAAATGACGGTGCTGGCGGAACATTCATGGAAATCTGGGACAAATGGGTTGAAGCAGAAGGCGATATCGCTGATGCAACCATGTGGGAAGTAAAAGTTGACGAAGGTGTTGCCCTTGAAGACGTAATTGATGCAATCAATAACGTTGGTATCAACAGCAACATCAAAAACGTAGGTGAACTACCGCTTTCAGAAGAACTAAAAGCTCGTGGTATTGACTCTAAAATCATTCACGTAATGTCTTTCTGTAACCCAGAAACAGCTCGTAAAATGGTAGACTTCTCTCCTGCAATGGGTGGTTTCCTTCCTTGTCGTGTAAACATCATTGAAGAAGAAGATGGCCTACACATCTACACAATGAACATGGATATGGCAATCAAAATGGGTAAAAAAATGCCTCCAGAATTGCTAGAAGCTACAATGCAAGTACGTAACACCATGTGGGAAATGCTACAAAAAGGTAAAACTGGCGCATTCTAATTTTAGAAAGCCTACAGAACTACCAGGCCTGGTAAAAATTAATCAGGCTTAAAATTCAAAACCGCGAATTGCCAAAAGTAACTCGCGGTTTTTTTATGCCCAAAACATCCAGTTAAGCTTGATTATGTTTCGCTACACCAATACAAGCACATTCAAATAACTCAGCTAAAAAAGATTAACCACGAAGTCACAAAGACACTAAGAAATAAAAGGTACTGATGTCATTGCGAGGAGCAAGGCGAATACTCCATGGCTCTCGGCAAAGTGCTGTAGTCAGACGTTAACCATGGATTACTTCACTGCGTTCGTAATGACCGTGGCAATCCAGGACTCTCGGCAAAGTGCTGTAGTCAGACGTTAACCATGGATTACTTCACTGCGTTCGTAATGACCGTGGGCTTGGATATGGATTTAAAGTGTAGCTCTTGTGTTTGCTAATAAATGGCGTTCTACGCTTGTAATGACGGGCGGATGTTTGTCATTGCGAGGAGCAAGGCGACGTGGCAATCCAAGACACACGGTAAAGTGCTGTATTGAGACGATGACCATGGATTGCTTCGCTTTGTTCTCGTCTCTTCAGCCGAGTTCTTCGTTTCGTAATGACGGGCGAAAGGTTTGTCATTGCGAGGTCGAAGACCGTGGCAATCCATGACTCTCGGTAAAGCACCGTAGTCAGACGTTATCCATGGATTACTTCACTGCGTTCGTAATGACCGTGGGCTTGGATATGGATTTAAAGTGTAGCTCTTGTGTTGCTAATAAATGGCGTTCTACGCTTGTAATGACGGGCGGATGTTTGTCATTGCGAGGAGCAAGGTGACGTGGCAATCCATGGCTCACGGCAAAGCACCGTAGTCAGACGTTAACCATGGATTACTTCACTGCGTTCGTAATGACCGTGGGCTTGGATATGGATTTAAAGTGTAGCTCTTGTGTTGCGAATAAATGGCGTTCTGCGCTTGTAATGACGGGCGGATGTTTGTCATTGCGAGGAGCAAGGCGACGTGGCAATCCATGGCTCTCGGCAAAGTGCTGTAGTCAGACGTTATCCATGGATTACTTCACTTCGTTCGTAATGACCGTGGACTCGATTTTGTTTTTTTTGTCATTGCGAGGTCGAAGACCGTGGCAATCCATGGCTCTCGGCAAAGTGCTGTAGTCAGACGTTAACCATGGATTGCTTCGCTTTGCTCGCAATGACCAATTACTTGTTTCTCGGCTCTGCAGCCGAGTTCTTCGTTTCGCAATGACCGAATGATTATTTGTTTCTCAGCTCTACAGCCGAGTGTTTTGTTTCGTAATGACAATACCTTTTATTTCATCATGCCTGCGTGGTTAACCTAAAAAGACCTTCCTGCTTTCGTGCCTTCATGATCCACCCTAAAAATCCCAAATCAATAACGCAAAAGTGATAACCCAAAAAACAAACCCATCATCACACCTAGCAAAAGTGTTGCAAAATTACAACATAAGTAAAAACCATATATTAGAAGAATCTAATACTAATTAATAAGAATAGTTAATTTGCGTATAGAAAATAATATTATCCCGTTTTATCAACAAGTTATAAACCATAATAAATTTTATATGCCCATATATTAAAGTATTACCAACTTCTGATATAGAAACTAATGGCTTGTTAAATTTTTTTAATTACCCAACTAAAAATAAATATTGCATAGTAGCAATCGACAAGAAAACAGGCCTGGTAAAGACAAACTAAAACCAACGCCTGTTTAAATAAAACTAAAAACAAAGAGAATAAACAAACAATGAAAAAGACTAAATTAGCTCTAGCAATTTCAACAGCTGTTTTCGCATCATCTGCGATGGCAACTAACGGAACAAATATGACGGGTGTTGGCGCACAATCTTCTGCTATGGGTGGAACAGGTGTTGCAGCATACTACGGTGCAGAAAACGTAGTTGTAAACCCTGGTATGATTGGTAAATCAACTGGCACCGAATTTTCATTTGGCGGGACTTTATTTAAGCCAGATGTAAGCAATGATGGTATCTTAGACGCAAATGGTCAAAGTTTTGAAAAAAGCTCTGCTGATACTTTTGTAATCCCTTCTGTGTCTTTAACTAGCCGAATCAGTGATTCATTAACATTTGGTATTGGTATGTACGGTACTTCAGGTATGGGTGTTGACTATTCAAATAATGCTTTTGATATGGCAACTGGTAAATTTGACCAGTTCGAAGCTCAGTCAAACTTACAAATCATGCGATTCGTTCCTACCCTTGCATACAATGAAGCTAACTTTGGTATCGGTTTCTCACCAGTTATTCAATACGGTGCATTAGACATCAACTACACTATGCCAGAAATCAGTGCTGGTGGAGCATTTACGGGTAACTCAAAAAGTGTAGGCAAAGGAATGGCTTCTGACCTAGGAATGGGTTATAGCATTGGTGGTTACTTCGATGTTAGTGAAGACTTGACAATCGCAGCTAGCTATACTTCTGCAATTGACATGAAATATGATGGGCAACTATCAACTGCATCTACTTCATTTGTTAACCCAGCAACTGATTTTACAGAACCGTTTGGCGACCACTTGGAACAGCCTGCTGAACTAAAAGCTGGTATTGCATACAAAATGAACAACATCACTTTAACTGGTGACTTCAAACAAATTAAATGGGGTGATGCTAAAGGGTATAAAGATTTCGGTTGGGAAGACCAAAATGTTTTCTCTATTGGTGCTAAATACCAAGGAAATGGCTTCTGGTTAGGTGCTGGTTATAATAAAGCCGATAACCCAATCAAAGAACAAGCTGCTATGACGTCTTATGCTGGTGGCGTTAAAAACATGTTCAATAACGTGTTCTTCCCAGCAACAACAGAACAGCACTTCTCATTTGGTGGAGGTTACAACCTAACTAAGAATGTTGCAATTGACGCTGCTGTCGTCATTGTTCCTGAAGTTAAAACTACAGTTGATATGACTTCTGTAACAAGTGCATTTGCATCTATCCAAGCTGGTTCACCTACATATGCACCATCTGACAATACAACTAAGCACTCTCAAACTGCTTATACTGTATCTGTTCGCTATAACTTCTAATTCTTAATAGAATCATTAGTTAACACTCAAAGCCACGTTAGTTTATCTAACGTGGCTTTTTTATTTCCTAAAGCGATTAAGGGGTCAGAGCCCTTTATTACTTTATTAAAATCAGAGTACATTTAATTTTTAACTAACCCTTTCAACTTCGTGTCTTCGTGCCTTCGTGGTTACCTCTTTTTTAAAAATAGTTTTCCTTCGCTCAAAATTAGGCGAGCCAATGACCGTTATTACCAGGCCTGGTTGCTTTTTCATTTGATTAAGGGGTCAGAGCCCTTTATTACTTTATTAAAATCAGAGTACATTTAATTTTTAACTAACCCTTTCAACTTCGTGTCTTCGTGCCTTCGTGGTTACCTCTTTTTTAAAAATAGTTTTCCTTCGCTCAAAATTTAGGCGAGCCAATGACCGTTATTACCAGGCCTGGTTGCTTTTTCATTAAGAGATAAATATTTCATCTTTCCGTATTGTATTTTGGGGCTTTTATGCATACCATTGCAAAAAGTGACCTTACTAATTTGGAAGTGATTTTATGGCGAATATTTTGATTGTTGGATGTGGTGATATTGGGTGTCAGTTAGGTTTGATTTTGAACCAGCAAGACCATAATGTTTTTGGCTTACGCCGCAACATTGAGGCGCTTCCTGAAAGCATCACCCCTATTCAAGCGGATTTTTCTTCATCTCTTCCTGAACTTCCTAAAGAGATCGATTATGTGTTCTATATTGCCTCGGCGGGTAAATATAAGGATTCGGCCTATTATCAGGCCTATGTTCATGGCTTAAAAAACACCATTAATGCATTAAAAAACCACAATATTAAACGTTTGTTTTTTATCTCTAGCTCTTCAGTATTTGGTCAATCCGATGGTGAAAAGGTGAATGAGAACAGCCCTACTTCGGATTTAAACTTTTCTACCAAGCGACTATTAGAAGGTGAAGAGTTGGCATTAAACAGTAAAATCCCTGCTACGGTCATTCGTTTTGGTGGTATTTATGGCCCAGGCAGAACGCATTTAATTGATTTGGTTTTAGCGGGTAAAGCCCACTGCATGGATGATGTATGGAGTAACCGCATTCATTCGGCGGATTGTGCGGCTATGTTGGCATTTTTATTAAATAAAGATATTGAAAAACCGAATACTTTGGAGTCTATTTACATTGGGGTGGATAATGAACCCACCCTTTCATGCGAGGTGTATGACTGGCTTGCAGAGCAGTTATGTGTTCCTGATGTGGAGCATATCGAACCCAAAGAGTCGTCTCGTCAAATGCGTAGTAATAAACGTCTTTCAAATGCCCGAATTGTGAATTTAGGGTATGAGTTTATTTATCCTAACTATCAAACAGGTTATCTTGCACTTTTGGATACGCTAGATTAAAAATCGTTTGGCGCATTAATTTAACAAGATTCACCACGAAGTCTCAAAGTTTTTTAAAGTAAGCAGGCCTGGTAATCCAAAAGTTATATTCTTAAATAACCATTAAAACGATTGGTCATTGCGAAACGAAGAACTCGGCTGAAGAGACGAGAACAAAGCGAAGCAATCCATAGCCTACGTTTTAATGCCGTTATTAGAAACATAGCTCATCTAAAACCTATCAATAACGTCATAACCCTCTCCACCTCCGTCTTAATCCAAGTTTGATTGGATAATCTCTTTTACCGTATAAGAACCCTGGTCAAGACGACCCTTAAAGGGTGAGTGTAACGAATAATCCATCGTTTTGGGTAAAGTAATGCATTTAGACGTTAACCCTGGATTACTTCGCTTTGCTCGTAATGACGGGAAGAAAGACTTGTCATTGCAAGGAGCGACGTAACGTGGCACAAGCTGCCTGTTAAGACGACTCTTAAAGGGTGAGTGTAACGAATAATCCATCGTTTTGGGTAAAGTAATGCATTTAGACGACAACCCTAGATTACTTCGCTTTGCTCGTAATGACGGGAAGAAAGATTTGTCATTGCAAGGAGCGACGTAACTTGGCACAAGCTGCCTGTTAAGACGACTCTTAAAGAGTGAATGTAACGAATAATCCATCGTTTTGGGCAAAGTACGGTGTTTAGACGACAACCCTGGATTACTTCGCTTTGCTCGTAATGACGTGGGGTTTGGGATTTACCTGGCCTTTATACACCCTTGCGGGGTGTGGTTGTTTTTATCATTATCGGGTTTGACCCGATAATCTTATTTTGTCGTAGAGAATTCCATAGTCAAGCCAGAGGATAGCGTGTAACTCTGGTAACTTATTATTTTTTATCTTTAAACTCGCCTTCCAACACATCATGTTCTAACGATTTTGGGGGTTGTTGTTGCTTTTCAGCCCATTCGCCTTCATAGACAGAATCCCCTTTTTGGTATCGAAAACGCCCTTGAGTTTGCATCCCTCTCATACTTTGATTTATTAAAAAACGACGTACAAAAGGCACTAGAAACAATAAACCGATAGAATCCGAAATTAAACCTGGAAAAAACAAAAATACACCACCTAAAAAGATAAACACCCCTTCCAACATACTGCTTTGTGGTGATTTGCCTGTGGCCATTTCAATTTGGGCATTTTGTAGGGTCGCCAGTCCTTGGCTTCTCATCAATGCTATACCCAATATTGCAGTAAAAATCGTTAATAACACGGTAGGTAAAGCGCCAATTACATTACCCAGTTGAATCAAAAAATACAACTCAATTAATGGCACAACAAACAGAAGGAGAAATAAAATTCGCATTTACAGGTCTCTATATTTAAATTGGGTAAAACTAAATTAATGCCTTTGTACGAGTCAGGGGCTTGAGAAAAACGAGATAGAACTCTTCAGATTTGGGTTAAAAACACGCATAACAGCAGGCTATTGGGCGGATTTTTTTGGCCTAAAGATGAATAGGTTATAGACACGTTTTTATCTGTTCCTCGATTCGTGCAAAGGAATCAACTTAACGCAAACTTTAACAGAAAGTATTGAGTAAATAGTTAATCTTTGATTTTTACCCCCAAGCTGACTTTATTAAAAGTAATAAACGATTATAATTGAGTCAACTTAGAATGATGCGTGTTTACACGCAATACCTAGTCGTTTTAACAAGGCGATAAACCTTTTATAGCGATTATCTTTTTGTTTTTCAAGCGTTAACTAATGAGAAAACTTATGAATTCAATTTGTTCCAGACCAAACAAGACAAAGCTCTATTTTTTAAAGAGTAGCTTATTAGCGCTGTTTACCAGCTTAATGGTTAGCTTAGGTTTATTTGCCTCTCTAAACGCTCACGCTAGTGATGAATTACTTGAAGTGGATCAAGCTTTTGTTTTAAACCAGCCAACCGTCAATAACCAAACGATTGAAGTAAAGTGGGATATTGCAGAGGACTACAAACTATATAAAGACAAACTGTCTGTTAATGCTACTAATATCACATTAGATGCTCCGCAGTACTCAAAATCTAAAACGGTAGATGATGCGCTTTTTGGTAAGAGTGAGGTCTTTCAACACACTGCCGTTATGACAATTCCATACACGGGCGATGCAACGCAAACTGAGTTAACCGTTAAATATCAAGGTTGTGCGGATAAATTAGGGGTTTGTTACCCACCACAGACCAGAACCTTTACGGTCGATTTACCTATTCAAAAAACCGCTGCAACGGATTCTAACCTTGGTTCACTCTCTGCATTAAACAACTATTTACAAGAAGACAGCGGCCAAGCAGAGTTACTGGACGCCGATGACGCTTTTGCTTTCACACACAAAATAAATGCAAATGGTCGAGTGGAGCTGAACTGGACGATTGCTCACGACTATCACCTATATCAAGACAAAATCAAAGTCTCTGTTTTAAACGGGGATGCCACTTTAGGGCAACTTAATTTACCTAAAGCAGAACTGATTGATGATGAATTATTTGGTAAAACCATGGTTTATCATGGTTCTTTTTCTGCTGAACTTCCAGTAAATGCAATCAACAATAACGCAACCATTCAAGTTGAATACCAAGGCTGTTCTGCCGCTTCGGGTGTTTGTTACCCCCCAGTAAAGAAGCAAATTACAATTGATGCCTCAAACATCAACACCAATGCAACTGTAACCACATCAACCCAAACCGCAACGGCTTCTGTTAATGCCGAAGCACTTTCAGAAAGTGATCAAATTGCAGATACACTTAAAAACAGTAGTGTTTGGATAGTGATTGCCACCTTCTTCATTTTTGGTTTATTGCTGGCGTTTACACCTTGCGTATTCCCAATGATTCCCATTTTATCGAGCATTATTGTTGGTCAAGGCGATCAATTAACCACAAGACGTGCGTTTGTTATGTCATTGGTTTACGTACTGGCTATGTCAGTGACCTATACCGTTGCTGGTGTATTAGCAGGAATGTTTGGCGAGAACTTGCAAGCCGCTTTCCAAAACCCTTGGATAATTGGTAGTTTCGCTGCTATTTTCCTTTTATTAGCCTTATCTATGTTTGGTTTTTATGAATTACAACTGCCAAACTCTCTACAGACTAAATTAACCAATATCTCTAATAAACAACAAGGTGGAACCTTAACGGGTGTCGCCGTAATGGGCTTTTTATCGGCCTTAATTGTTGGCCCTTGCGTTGCGCCACCATTGGCAGGCGCACTCATTTATATTGGCCAAACTGGCGATGCACTTTTAGGCGGAACCGCTCTATTTGCCATGAGTATGGGTATGGGATTACCGCTCCTACTGCTTGGTACTTCTGCTGGTAAACTACTGCCAAGAGCTGGCGCATGGATGGATAATGTAAAAGCCGTATTTGGTGTTATGCTGATTGGTGTGGCTATCTGGATGGTGGAACGTATTGTGCCAGCTGAAGTTGCGATGCTGAGCTGGGCAATTCTATTCATTATGTCGGCCGTTTATTTAGGCGCATTTGAAAGTACCGCTGAAAAGTCTGGCTGGTTAAAACTAACCAAAGGCTTAGGTTTAGCTCTATTCTTATACGGCACCATGATACTTATTGGTTTACTCGGCGGAAGTACACAGATGTTTCAACCGTTAAAAGTATTCCAAGGCGGTGGCTCTCATACCCAAGCTCAATCAGAACATTTAACCTTTAAAACCATTAAGTCCTCTGCCGACTTACAAGCAGAACTGGCAAAAGGCCAACCTGTTATGCTCGATTTTTATGCGGACTGGTGTGTAAGCTGTAAAGAGATGGAAGCGTTAACCTTTACTGATTCGGGCGTGCATAGTGCATTAAAAGGGGTAACTTTATTGCAAGCTGACGTGACCGCAAACGATGATATTGATAAAACACTTATGAAACAGTTTGGCATTATTGGCCCTCCAGCCATCTTGTTCTTCACTGCCGATGGCGTTGAACAAAAAGCCCAACGAGTGGTTGGCTTTAAAAAAGCAGACGCTTTTATTAACAATATCAATAAAGCTTATCAATAACGTCCAATCCAATAGTTGCAGTTACCTCGCTCTGAGGCAACTGCGACTTCCCCACTCATAACAAATCTTCACTTTTATATAGTTTCTAGCTTTTTCAATACAGAACGCATCATTTCACGTAAAAACCTTTTAGTTTTATTGTTATTTACATAGAGAAATCAAAGCACTTACGTTATAATCCAGGCATTAAATTTACTTGTAAACTGAGCTAAAAGGCAAGTTATGGCAACAATTCTTCTGATTAATGGTCCAAACCTCAATATGCTGGGTCGACGTGAACCTGAAATTTACGGAAGCGAAACCCTTGAAGACATTATTGAATGCCTTGTTGAACTTGCTGACGACTACAATGTGCGTCTTTTTGATTTTCAGAGTAATGCCGAACATGAAATTGTAGAGCGCATTCATCAAGCCATGGACGATGGCACCAGCTATATCATCATTAACCCTGCGGCCTTTACCCATACCAGCGTAGCCATTCGTGATGCTTTAGCCACAATTAATGTGCCTTTTATTGAAGTTCACTTGTCTAACATACATAAGCGTGAGCCATTTAGAAGCCACTCCTATTTTTCTGACCTTGCAGAAGGCGTAATAGCAGGCCTGGGAACAAAAGGTTATCAGCTTGCTTTTGAAGCGATCATGGACAAGTTAGAAGACTAAATTAAGAGCTAAAAAGACCTTAAAGTTCAAAAATTAATTTTTTAATATAAAAAATCAAACCAAATTTAAACCAAATAGCTTGTTGAGCAAGCTAAAAATAATAAGACCAGAGGATACATAATGGATATTCGTTCAATTCGTAAACTAATTGAAATTGTAGAACAGTCAGATATTGCAGAAATTGAGATCAAAGAAGGTGAACACAACATCCGTATCTCACGCAGTAAAGAACAAGTTGTTGTTCAAGCGCCAGCCGCCATGGCAGCACCTGTAGCAGCGGCTCCTGCTCCAGCAGCCGCAGCCGTTGCACCTGCCGCTGCAGAAGCGCCAGTATCAACTGAAGTTAATGGCCATAAGGTCACTTCACCTATGGTAGGAACTTTCTACTCATCACCATCACCAGATGCAGGTGCTTTTGTTAAGGTTGGAGACAAGGTTTCTGAAGGCGATACACTTTGCATTATTGAAGCGATGAAAATCATGAACCCTATCGAATCGGATAAGTCTGGAACAGTCAAACAGATTGTAGCCGTAAATGGCGAGCCAGTTGAATTTGGTCAAACTCTATTCGTAATCGAATAAGGAATAGCAATATGATCGATAAAATTCTAATTGCTAACCGTGGAGAGATTGCCCTTCGTGTTTTAAGAGCGTGTAAAGAATTAGGCATTAAAACTGTGGCGGTGCACTCTACCGCTGACGCCGATTTAAAACATGTTTTATTGGCTGACGAGTCGGTTTGTATTGGACCGCCAGCATCAACCAATAGTTACCTTAATATGGCGGCGATTATCTCTGCGGCTGAAGTGACGGATGCCAGTGCAATACACCCAGGTTATGGTTTCCTTTCTGAGAATGCTGACTTTGCAGAACGTGTTGAAGAGAGTGGTTTTGCCTTTATTGGCCCTAAAGCGGAAACGATTCGCATTATGGGTGATAAGGTTTCGGCCATCCGTGCCATGAAAGCGGCAGGTGTTCCAACCGTACCTGGCTCTGGTGGACCTTTAGGCGATGACGATGCAGAAAACCACCGTATTGCCAAACAGATTGGTTACCCGATTATCATCAAAGCTTCTGGCGGTGGTGGTGGTCGTGGTATGCGTGTGGTGCATACGGAAGCGAGCCTACTTAAATCTATTCAGCTAACCAAATCTGAAGCTGGCAGTTTCTTTGGTAACCCAGAAGTTTACATGGAAAAATTTCTAGAGAATCCACGTCATGTTGAAATTCAGGTTTTAGCCGATGGTCAAGGTAATGCGGTTCATTTAGGTGAACGTGATTGCTCTATGCAACGTCGTCACCAAAAAGTAGTTGAAGAAGCCCCAGCTCCTGGTGTAACTGAAGAGCAACGTGCAAGAATTGGTGCTGCTTGCGTTAAAGCATGTATCGAAATCAATTACCGTGGTGCAGGAACATTTGAATTCTTGTATGAAAACGGTGAATTCTATTTCATTGAAATGAACACCCGTTTACAGGTTGAGCATTGCGTTACCGAGATGGTTACGGGTATCGACTTAGTTAAGGCACAAATTGAAGTGGCTGCTGGTATGCCTTTAACGCTTAAGCAAGAAGATATCAAAATAACAGGCCACGCAATTGAGTGCCGTGTGAATGCTGAGAACCCTTCTAAAAACTTTATGCCATCACCAGGTAAAATTGAAAGATTACACTTACCAGGTGGTTTAGGGGTTCGTTGGGATTCTCATATTTATACTGGATATTCTATTCCGCCACACTACGATTCAATGATTGGTAAGCTAATCTGTTTTGGTAGTTGTCGTGACACCGCAATTGCCCGTATGGACAGTGCATTGAGCGAAATGGTAATCAAAGGCATTGAAACCAATATTCACCTGCAACGTGAAATTATGAATGATGGTGGCTTCCAAGATGGTGGCCGTAACATTCACTATTTAGAAGAGCGTTTAGAACATTTAGTTTAATTAATACGCCTACGTTAATCATTAACCACGAAGACACGAAGGCACGAAGAAAATTAATTGCAAATATACGTTTTTACCAGGCCTGGTAAACTCATAATTTTTGTTATTAATATTAAAAGGTTCTATCTTTTAACTTCGTGCCTTCGTGTCTTCGTGGTTTTTACTTTTTTATTTTCAAAAAACCAAACTTTAGGATTTTTTATGGCTTGGATTCAAATTAATACCGTTGTGCAAGAAGCAATTGCTGAACCTTTATCAGACGCTTTTATGGAAGCCAACGCCGCTTCAGTTACCTTTGAAGACGCCAAAGACCAACCCATTTATGAACCCGAAATCGGCACGACCCCCATTTGGGGCAATACCAAAGTCATTGGTTTATTTGATGCCGATGTCGATAGCAAAGCCATTATTGAGATGCTGGTGCAAATGGTTCCTGAACTGAAAACGACTCAATTTAAAGTTGAGCAACTTGAAGATAAGGATTGGATTAGAGCTTGGATGGATCAATTCAAACCAATGCTGTTTGGTAAAAACCTTTGGATAGTGCCTAGCTGGACAGAAGCTCCACAACCCGACGCCGTTAACCTCTATTTAGACCCTGGCATGGCCTTTGGTACGGGAACTCACCCTACTACTTCTTTATGTTTGACCTGGTTAGACCACAACGCTCCAAAAGATTTAAGCGTGATAGATTATGGTTGTGGTTCAGGTATTTTAGCTTTAGCCGCCCAAAAACTTGGGGCAAAAACCGTTTCAGGAACCGATATTGACCCACAAGCGATTACCGCCAGCATTGAAAATGCCAAACGTAATAACGAAACTATCCCTTTTGCTTTGGTAAAAGATTTTAATGCCGAACCTGCGGATGTGATTGTGGCTAATATTTTGGCTGGACCATTAAAAGAACTCTCTTCAGAGTTTGACCGCCTATTAAAACCAGGTGGAACCTTAACTTTGTCTGGACTTTTAGCGACCCAAGCTGATGAATTAATCCAACACTATCAATCAATTGGAATCACCCTAGACACTTTTGAAACAAAAGAAGAATGGGGTCTTTTGTCTGGAAAAAAACAGGTTTAATTGACTAAATTTAAAAGTTACCAGGCCTGGTAACTCCCATTGAGAACAAACAAAAGACATTTTTTCATGCTAAAAATTGGCTCTTATCAATTTGAACACAATATTGTGCTTGCACCTATGGCAGGGATAACTGACGCTGTTTTTCGTGATTTATGCCGTTCTCATGGCGCAAGTTATACTTTAGCGGAAATGGTGGCCTCTAAAAAAGAGCTTTGGCAATCCAAAAAATCCTCTACTCGCCACGTAAACCTCAATGACCCTGAACCAAGAGCGGTGCAACTTATTGGAACAGACCCTCAAGAACTCGCTGATGCGGCAGCTTGGCAAGTGTCGCAAGGGGCACAAATTATTGATTTAAATATGGGCTGCCCTGCTAAAAAAGTGTGTAGCGTTTCTGCTGGATCAGCTCTCATGTCCGAACCGCAAAAAGTGAGAGAGATTTTTCAGGCGGTGGTAGCGGCTGTTGATGTTCCAGTAACGGTTAAAACAAGAACTGGCACAGATACAGAAAACAGAAATGCACTTGAAATTGCCCAAATTTCCGAAGATGAAGGGCTAAAGGCCATTACCATTCACGGCAGAACACGTGAAGCAAAATTTACTGGTAACGCTGAATATGACACCATTAAAGAGGTTAAAAAAGCGATAAATATTCCAGTAATTGCAAATGGTGATATTTGCACTCCCGAGCAGGCCGATTTTGTATTAAAATACACCTCTGCTGATGGCATCATGATTGGACGAGCAACACAAGGCTACCCTTGGATATTTCGTGAAATAAATCATTACCTTAAAACAGGTAATCAACACGAAAAACCGAATACGCTTGAGTTTAAAGAAACTATGCTCAATCACACTCAGGGCTTGCACCAACTCTATGGTGACATGTTAGGGGTAAGAATCGCTCGAAAGCATATTGGCTGGTACAGCCAACATTTACTTAACGGCAATCAGCTTCGTAAAACGTTTAATCAACTCAATTCAGCTGATAAACAACTATTACTAATTAACGACTATTTTGAGCAATTCCCAGCCTAGATATTGTTTAAAAAATGACGCAGGCTTAATTTTAGACATGACAAAACCTAAAGTAGAAAGACGCAAAACACCCCCTCCGTTGTCTTTAAGTGATCAAGTCACACTCATGCTAAACGCCTATTTTGATACGCTTGCGGAAGAAAATGCCACCGATGTCTATGAGATGGTCATTCAGCAAGTAGAAAAACCGATGATTGAGTTTGTTCTACAACAAACAGAAAACAATCAAAGTCAGGCCGCAAATATTTTAGGGATTAATCGAAATACCTTAAAAAAGAAAATGCAGAAATACAATCTCGTTTAGAACCTTAAGTTACTAAACGATAACAACAAATTTACATAATCGATTTTATTTTGGAGAACCAAAACCATGAAACCAGTACGTCGCGCTCTGATTAGCGTTTCAGATAAAACAGGCATTCTTGAATTTGCCAAATCCCTAGTTGCAATGGACATTGCCATTCTTTCAACAGGTGGAACTTATAAAGTCCTTTCTGAAGCGGGTTTAGCAGTCACGGAAGTGTCTGAATACACTGGTTTTCCAGAAATGATGGACGGTCGAGTCAAAACCTTACACCCTAAGATTCATGGTGGGCTTTTAGGTCGTCGTGGAACCGATGATGCCATTATGCAAAAACACGGCATTGATGCGATTGATATGGTGGTCGTAAATTTATACCCTTTTGAAGCGACTGTAGCTAATCCAGATTGCACATTAGAAGATGCGGTTGAAAACATCGATATTGGTGGCCCTACGATGTTACGTTCTGCGGCTAAAAACCATAAAGATGTTGCTGTAGTAACCGACCCACAAGACTACATTCATATTTTGGATGAACTAAAAATCAATGCAGGTAAACTGTCTCACGCCACCCGTTTTGATTTAGCCATTAAAACATTTGAACAAACTGCCCGTTATGACGGTGCTATTTCAAATTACTTTGGCACCATGTTCTCTGAAGATAAAGCCGATACCTTTCCACGCACCTACAATACCCAGTTTGTTAAAAAACAATCTATGCGTTATGGCGAAAACCCTCATCAAAATGCCGCTTTCTATACTGAACGTTCACCGTCTGAAGCCTCAATTTCTACGGCAACACAAATTCAAGGTAAAGAGCTATCGTTCAATAATATTGCCGATACCGATGCCGCATTAGAATTAGTGAAAACATTCACCGAGACGGCTTGCGTGATTGTTAAGCACGCTAACCCTTGTGGTGTTTCAATTGGTGAAACACAGTTTGAAGCATACGACCGCGCTTACAAAACAGACCCAACCTCTGCGTTTGGTGGCATTATCGCCTTCAATACCGAGCTTGATGCTGAAACAGCTAAGGCCATTGTGGAACGTCAGTTTGTTGAAGTGATTATTGCGCCAACGGTTTCTGATGAGGCCAAAGAAGTGGTTGAAGCTAAACAGAATGTACGCCTATTAGCCTGTGGTGAATTAGATGGCCAACAGCCTGCTTATGACTATAAACGTGTTACAGGTGGTTTATTAGTTCAAGACCGTGATTTAGGTATGGTTGATGAAGATGACCTAAAAGTCGTGACCAAAAAAGCCCCAACCGCAGAACAGATGAAAGACCTGATGTTTGCCTGGAAAGTCGCTAAATTTGTTAAGTCTAATGCCATTGTTTACGTTAAAGATGGCATGACGATTGGTGTAGGCGCTGGCCAAATGAGCCGTGTTTACTCAGCTAAAATCGCAGGTATCAAAGCCGCCGATGAAGGTTTAGAAGTACCTGGTTCAGTGATGGCATCCGACGCTTTCTTCCCATTCCGTGATGGTATTGATGCCGCCGCAGAAGCAGGGATTACTGCAGTAATCCATCCAGGTGGTTCAATGCGTGATCAAGAAGTCATTGACGCTGCAGATGAACATGGCATAGCGATGGTATTCACAGGGATGAGACACTTCAAACATTAATGTAAAGGCCGTAATGGCTTATTTTTCCAATTTCTGCGTTCTAAGAAAAAATCCGCTGCTCACGTACTTAATGTACGCTCCGCTGCGGTTTTTCCTTACGCCTTAAACTTGAAAAAAACGCTCATTACTATTTTAGAAAGTGTTTTAAAAAACCTAATTTTTTATTAAGCCTACTGGCTTATGAATAAATTAAATACAAAATATTTATAATGCTTTTGGGTATTTATAAATCTGGCTAGGCAAGGCAAAAAATGTGAGCTTACACACTGTAAGTGACCATTTTCATGCCCTTCGTCCATATAAAACTATGTAGGCGAGGGGTGAACGCAGCATAGGCTGATTTAGAAATCCCCAAAAGTATTATCTAGCGACGGAACGAGATATTAAAATGAAAGTATTGATTATTGGTGGCGGCGGCCGTGAACATGCCTTGGCTTGGAAAACAGCCCAAGCAGCTGAGGTAACTCAAGTATTTGTTGCTCCAGGCAATGCAGGAACAGCTTTAGAGCCAAATTTAACCAATGTAGATATTGCGGTTGAAGACTTACCAGGCCTGGTAAGTTTTGCACAAGAAAACAATATCGATTTAGCCATTGTTGGCCCAGAAGTGCCTTTAGTATTAGGGGTGGTTGATGCTTTTAAAGAAGCAGGTCTAAAATGTTTTGGCCCTACTGCTGGCGCAGCTCAATTAGAAGGGTCTAAAGCATTTTCTAAAGACTTCCTAGCCAAACACAATATTCCAACTGCGGCTTATGATGTATTTACTGAAATTGAACCTGCTCACGCTTATCTAGATAAAGTTGGTGCACCGATTGTCATTAAAGCCGATGGTTTAGCGGCTGGTAAAGGCGTTATTCTGGCAGAGACAGTAGAAGAAGCTAAAGAAGCGGTTTCGGATATGCTTGCAGGCAATAAATTTGGTGATGCGGGTTCTCGAGTTGTTATTGAAGAATTTTTAGTCGGTGAAGAGGCAAGCTTTATTGTAATGGCTGACGGTAAACATGTTTTACCTATGGCGACCTCTCAAGACCATAAAGCCCGTAATAACGGTGATACTGGACCTAATACTGGCGGTATGGGCGCTTACACCCCTGCTCCAGTTGTTACTCGTAGCATTCACAATCGTATTATGGAAGAGGTCATTTACCCAACGATTGAAGGCATGGCTAAAGATGGCTTACCTTATACGGGCTTTCTATACGCTGGCGTGATGATTGACGCTTCAGGCGCTCCAAAGGTGTTAGAGTTTAACTGTCGTTTTGGTGACCCTGAAACTCAACCGATTATGATGCGTTTAAAATCTGATTTACATACACTTTGTTTAGCGGCGATTGATGGCAAGTTAGATACCGTTACCGCTCAATGGGATAGTCGTGCGGCTTTAGGTGTTGTGATGGCTGCGGGTGGTTACCCTGATGAATATCGTAAAAACGATGTGATTACGGGCATTGAAAAGGCCAACGCTTCGGACTTAAAAGTTTTTCATGCTGGTACTGCCGTTAATGAAAACAATGAAGTCACCACATCTGGTGGACGTGTATTGTGTGTTACCGCTTTAGGAGAGAACGTTACCGCTGCTCAAAAACGTGCCTATGAAGGCGTGGCTATGATTAACTGGGATGAAGCCTATTATCGTACCGACATCGGACATAGAGCGGTTTCTAGAGAGAAATAATCCATTCAAGGTAAATCGTTTAGCTTTTAAAATAGGCATGCAGAAGTTTTTCTGTGTGCCTTTTTTGTATTCATTGAATCTCTAATACACCTCCTATTGTCACTGCACCATACACTTCATAAAACTTTTTTAGTTTAGCGCTCTGTTGATTGCTTGACGGCACAAAATATAACACGGTATAGTTAAAGCTATTATTAGGTGAGCCCCTTGAACAAGAGAGGTCTCAGGTAGATCAAAGAAAAGGAAGTATGATTAATGTATATTCCAGGAACCATCCGTAAGGAGACTCTCATGCCAATGGACAGCGTACATAACTATTTTGAAAGACTTGTTTTTAATGAAATCAGAGATAACTATTCTGATAAGTTTGAGGACAGTAATGCCTTAGCAGATATGGCCTGTATCGCACTAAATCGTATTCCGCCACGCTATATTCGTTACGACATTGATATGTCTTTTTATATGTCGGTAGAAGAGCATATTGAAGTGGAACAAAAAGTCAAAAAAGCGGTTAAAAAAGCCTATAAAAAGGTAAAACGTTTTGAAAACCACAAAGACGAATAGTCTTAAAAGCAGAGCTCTCCGTATTAACTTGGATCTCTGCTCTATCACACCAAAAAAATATTAGCGTTTGCTTTCATAAAATAGCTTAATTGCCTATAAAAATTATCACCCCCACTACCTAGCCACAAAACACACTCTTTTTAATCAACTTTGATACACTTCATTCACTTTGAATACACGCCAAACTAAGTCAATCAAGCGTTGTGTAAAACAAAATAATAAAAAGAAACGTGCTACAAAGATGCGGTTAACAGCCAACCAACTTAGCTGCATACGCAGCCATAAAACCTTGTTCAAAAACATTTCATTTGAACTCTCTTCAGGTCAACTTTTACTGGTTGAAGGTAAAAATGGTGCTGGAAAAACCAGCCTTCTAAAATTGCTAACAGGACTACGTCGACCCGATAAAGGTCAAGTCTTGTGGAATAACATCGACATTTTAAAACCCGAATCGGCTTTTCATAGCCAACTCGCTTGGATTGGTCATCAAAATCCACTTAAAGAAGAACAGACCGCCCTAGAAAACCTTGAGTTACTCAGCCACCTAAAAAGCCGAAACAACCTCCCTTTAATAAAAGCGCTTAAAGCCGTGCATTTAGGACAGAGCAAACACATATTGGTCAAAACTTTCTCAGCAGGCATGAAGCGTCGTTTATCTTTAGCCTGCCTGTTGATTACAGATGCTCCTTTATGGATCTTAGATGAACCACAAGCGTCTTTAGATAGAGAAGGCGTTCAATTATTTGAAGAGCTTGCAGAAACGCATTTAAACATGGGCGGCATGATTATTTTGACATCACACCACCCGCTTTCCATTGCTGAAGAACGGGTTCAAAAACTTCAGTTAGGCATCACTGGGGAGCTCAAATAAGGTGAATGGTTTCTTGAGTTTAGTTCGCAGAGATTTAATACTTGCCTACCGTCAACGTGGCGAAGTTTTTTACTCGGTATTTTTCTTTGCTTTGGTGGTGCTACTTTTCCCTATTGGTATTAGCGCCTCAGAAAAACTATTAGCTGAAATCGCCCCTGGTTTAATTTGGATTGCCGCACTTTTAGCCACCATGCTTTCTCTGGATAATTTGTTTAAAGAGGACTTCAGAGACGGTACGCTTGAGCAATGGGCGTTGAGCCAACACTCTTTAATCAGTTTTGCCTTTGCTAGATTAATCTCTCACTGGTTTATCAGCTCGGTACCATTGATTGTTTTAGCGCCTTTATTTGCCCTGTCGCTCAATTTACCGAATGAAGCGATACTCACCTTAATTTTTTCACTATTACTTGGCACCCCCCTATTAACCTTTATTGGTGGCATTGGTGTGGCCTTAACCACAGGCTTAAAAAACAGCAGTATCTTGTTACCACTGTTAATACTGCCTTTTTACATTCCCATTTTAATTTTTGGTGCCAGTGCCGTTGATGTGTCGGCTGACGGTTGGTCTGCCGCAGGGCAACTTTACATTTTGGCTGGTTTGTTTGTATTAGGCATCACGCTCGCGCCATTTGCTGTGGCAGCCGCATTAAAGGTAAGTGTCTCGCAATGAATATTCTATTGAAATGGTTTTATCGATTAGCCGCACCTCTGTGGTTTTATCCATTAGCAGGCAAACTCATTCCGTGGCTGGCTCTGTTATTTTTAGGTTTACTATTACCAGGCCTGTATATGGGGCTTTTTACCGCTCCTGCTGACTACCAGCAAGGCGATTCGTTTCGCATTATGTATGTGCATGTGCCTGCGGCTTGGATGTCGATGTTTGTGTATCTGGCCATGGCCGTTGCCGCCGTCGTGGCTTTAGTGTGGCGCATAAGAATGGCTGAAATTATGATTATTTCGAGCGTACCCATTGGAGCAAGCTTTGCATTAATCGCGCTGTTAACAGGTGCTTTGTGGGGTAAACCCATGTGGGGAGCCTGGTGGGTTTGGGATGCTCGATTAACATCGGAACTCATACTGCTTTTTATCTATTTAGGGATTATGGCTTTGTATAACGCCATTGAAGATAAAAAAACCGCGGGCAAAGCAATGAGCATTTTGACTTTGGTGGGTGTCGTCAATTTACCGATTATTCATTACTCTGTTATTTGGTGGAACACTCTCCATCAATCGGCCACGGTCACGGCTTTTGATAAACCAAGCATTCATATCGACATGCTCATCCCCCTGATTTTAATGGCCAGTGCATTCAAATTTTTGTACCTATTTGTTCTACTGCTCAAAATGCGTGCAAATTTAGTTGAACAAGATCTGCATTCGGGATGGGTAAAAAAACTCATACTCGACAAACAAAAGGGGCTTTAAATCATGTCAGAGTTTTTGGCTATGGGCGGTTACGCTTTTTACATTTGGAGCGCCTTTGGTTTGACAGCATTGGTTATTATTATTGCCATTTTTGAGCCTTTTATTCATCATCAAAATGCACTAAAACAAGCCGATGATTTTCACAGTGATGAATCTAACTGAAGCACTTGTACTTTCAAGTCATAAACCCATTAATAGAAGAAACCAATACCTATGAGCCCAGTAAGAAAAAAACGATTGTATATGGTGTTACTCTTAGTGCTAGGCGTCAGTATTGCCACCGCTTTAATTGTGCAAGCCTTTAGTCAAAATATGATGTTTTTCTTTTCTACTAGCGAAGTAAAACAAGGTAAAGCCCCTTTAGACCGCGACTTTAGACTAGGCGGTCTGGTCGTCAACAACAGCGTAATAAGAGAACCCAAAAGTTTAACGGTTCGCTTTCAACTGACAGATACGCTCAACAATATTGAGGTGAAATATACTGGGATTTTGCCCGACCTCTTTAGAGAAGGCCAAGGCATTATTGCCAAGGGTCACCTAAACCCACAAGGCGCATTCATCGCCAGCGAAGTGCTAGCAAAACATGATGAAAATTATATGCCGCCTGAGGTCGCAGACTCTTTGGCAAAAGCCCAAGAGAAAGAGATTGCTGACTCTCTGGCAACAGAGAAAGGGGTGATTGAATGATTCCTGAAATTGGCCTTTTTTCTCTTATTCTTGCCCTTGCCTTCTCATTTGTTTTAGCCGTTGCACCTCTCTATGGAAGCTACCAAAAACACTCGGCTTTAATGCAACTTACCAGGCCTGCTACCCTTGGCCAGTTTCTGTTTTTAGCCATCTCTTTTGCTTGTTTATTGTATGGATTCATTGTTGATGACTTCTCCATCAAGTATGTTGCGAGCAACTCAAACACGCAATTGCCACTGATTTTTAAAATCTCGGCCACTTGGGGTGCGCATGAAGGCTCTTTATTATTATGGGCGCTCATACTCAGTGGCTGGACCTTTGCCGTTAGTTTATTTAATCGCTCACTGCCAGACTCACTCAATAGCAAAATGCTCAGTGTGTTAGGCATGGTGGCCATTGGATTTATTTTCTTTATACTTTTGACCTCTAATCCATTTGAACGCTTAATTGAAATTCCAAACGAAGGGCGTAGTTTAAACCCTTTATTGCAAGATATCGGTTTAGCCATTCACCCTCCTGTTCTCTATATGGGCTATGTGGGTATGGCCGTTGCATTTGCCTTTGCGGTGGCGGTATTACTTGAAGGCAAATTTGAACTCACCTGGGCGCGTTGGGCTAAAAGTTGGACCATTATCGCTTGGGCATTCTTAACCATCGGTATCGCCTTAGGAAGCTGGTGGGCCTATTACGAACTTGGCTGGGGTGGCTGGTGGTTTTGGGATCCTGTTGAAAACGCTTCATTACTCCCCTGGATTGTAGCCACGGCACTGATTCACTCTTTAAGCATTACCGCCACACGTGGTACATTTCAATCTTGGACATTACTGTTGGCCATTTTGGCTTTTTCGTTGAGTCTATTAGGTACGTTTTTAGTACGCTCTGGGGTACTCACATCGGTACATGCTTTCACTACTGACCCTTCGCGTGGCGTATTTATATTAATCTTCTTGGTGATTGTGGTCGGCGCATCACTCTCGTTATATGCGAGCCATGCTCATAAAGTTACTCAAACTAAAGCGTTTAAATTACTCTCTAAAGACACTCTGCTGTTGCTTAATAACGTCATTCTTATGGCCATGATGGCAACGGTTCTACTTGGTACGCTGTACCCGCTTATTTTAGATGCCTTAGGAATTGCTAAACTGTCGGTTGGCGCACCTTATTTTAATTCGGTCATGCTGCCCCTCACTATCCCCTTAGCCATTTTTATGGGGTTAGGTTTTGCGAGCTTTTGGCGTGAAGACAGTTCAAAACGCTTACTACAACGATTATGGCTTCCCGCAATCAGCAGTTTACTGGTAGCTTTTTTAGTGCCGTTATTACTGCTTCCCGATTTTAATGGATTAGCCGTTATTGGATTATTAATGAGTAGCTGGATTGCTTTTAGCGCATTACATTACCTGTTAAAAGCAAATTCACCAGGCCTGGTAAAACCGAGTTTTCAAACAATCGGTTCTGTTATGGCACACATCGGTTTTGCTGTGACTTTAACAGGAATTACCATCACCTCCATTTATTCTATTGAAAAAGATGTAAGACTCGAACCTGGACAAAGTTACCAAATCAACCAATATCGTTTTGAATTTAAAGGTGTCCAACAAAAACAAATCCAAAACTATTTAGCCTCTGAAGGGCTCATTAAAGTCTATGAAAATAATCAATTTTTAACCGAACTGCATCCACAAAAACGTACCTATATGAGCCAAGCCATGCCCATGACAGAGGCTGGAATTGATGCCCAATTGTCACGTGACTTGTTTGTCGCCTTGGGTGAGAAGTTGGATGACCAGGCCTGGAGTATTCGCATTCAATATAAACCCTTTATTCGCTGGATTTGGTTAGGGGCTATTTTGATGGCATTGGGAGGCATCATGACGTTATTGAAAAGACGTAATGCCCTCAATAAAGAGTTCGTCCAATGAAAAAACAGATGATTCCCCTCTCATTGTTTGCAGGCCTGGTAGTTATTTTGGCGATTGGTTTAACCTTAGACCCCAAGAGTGTTCCCTCGCCATTAATTGGCAAGCCTGCGGCGCAGTTTGATTTACCCAGGCTTTTTTCTCATCAAAGCCTTACCGCTAAACAGCTAGCAGGGCAACCTTGGATCTTGAATATTTGGGCTTCTTGGTGTGTCTCTTGTAAACAAGAGCATCAAAATTTAATGGCCTTTGCAAATAAACACCCTACAACCATTGTAGGCCTTAACTATAAAGACACACCTAATGAAGCCAAAGCTTGGCTAAGAGCCTTAGGTAACCCATACACTTTTGTGGTTCAAGACACCAATGGACAGGCAGGCATCGACTGGGGCGTATATGGGGTACCTGAAACCTTTGTAATCGATCAACAAGGCATTATTCGCCATAAATTTACAGGGCCTCTCACTCAACAACAGATAAATAAAGAGTTAATCCCCTTACTTAAAAAGCTAGAAAATAAAATGACTACTGGCGATTAAGCACAGAGACCCAATAAATGAATATTTTACAAAAATCATTACACATAACGCTGGCCACTATTCTTTACTTACTCGTGGCGATACCTAGTTATGCTGCGATTGAAACATACACGTTTCATTCTGTTCAGCAAGAACAAGACTACCAGCAATTAATTGATGAACTGCGTTGTTTGGTTTGCCAAAATCAAAACCTGGCCGATTCAAATGCAGAGCTTGCTCAAGACCTTAGAAAACAGGTACATAGCATGCTGGTTACCAATAACCAAAACCGAGATGAAGTGGTGGAATATATGGTCAGTCGATACGGTGATTTTGTACTGTATAAGCCGCCCGTAAAAAACCAAACCTACCTACTTTGGGCAGGCCCGTTCCTGTTTTTACTGCTGGGTTTTTGGTGGTTAATAAAAACAGTCAAACGCTCCAATCAATCAATAAAAGACAATAAAGCAGAATAAATTTATGACAACGCTCAGCATGGGTTTAGCCCTATTATTGATCATTTCCCTACTCCTCTTACTTATACCTCTAGCGAAAAAAAGTGGGGGTAATAAAGACAAAATCACCCAAAAAAGCCTAATCGCTATTGGCCTATTTATTCCCATCTTTTCAATAACCACTTATTTTGCTTTAGGCACACCTCAATTTGCAGAGGTGGCAAGCAAGCAAGCCCCCGCTCCCATGCAAACATTGGTGGATAAGCTCGAAACAAAACTTAAACAAAAACCAAACGATTTTGATGGTTGGTTACTGCTTGGTCGTTCTTACAGTGTGACAGAAGAGCATAATAAAGCGATTCACGCCTTTGAAAAGGCATTAGCTCTACAACCAAATAACCTCAATGCTTTATTACCTCTGGCGAATGCTATTGCGACACACCAATCAAATTCGCTGAATGAACGCCCTTATCAATTACTCCTAAAAGCCTATTCTATTGCCCCTGAAAACCAAATGACCTTGTGGCTACTTGGCATGGCTGAAAAACAACAAGGCAATCCAGGACTAGCAAAAACCTATTGGCAAGCCTTATATCAGCAACTTCCTAATAACTCTAAGGATAAAAACGAAGTGCAAATAATGCTTGCTAGCCTAGAAGGGCAAACAGATAAATTGATAAACAAAAAACGAGATGAAGAAGAGGCTAAATTAACCAGCCAAACAAACCAAAACATCCATCCCCATCATCAAAATACTGAAGATGGAATAAAAATCACCTTTGAAATAGACACACAAACTAAACAAAAAATAGCCAATGCAACTGTTTTTATTTACGCAAAACAGCCGCAAGGTATGCCAATGCCAATTGCGGCTAAACGACTTAAAGGGCAAAACCTTCCAAATACTGTGGTACTAAGTCAAGCAGATGAGCTCATCCCCAATCGTACTTTAAAACAATTCAACTCATTGATTCTGGGCGTAAAAATCAGTCAAGGTGATGCAAACAGTCAAAATATTTTGTACCAAAAAGAACTTAAAACTCAAAATAATGGGGAATTAAATCTCATAATAAAATTCTAATATAAGTATTTTATTGTATAAGACAGGCCTATAACCCATTAAATTTCTTTTCTTTACCCCATAATTGTTTTTACCTATCATTGCTTCGACTCAATTAAGACCTGATTCAAAAGTTAGGTTAATAAAACAACCATTTTCCTACTCAATGAAGAGTGGGATATAGATTAAAGAAAGCAAAATATGTTCACAAAAAAAACTGGGCTATTCATTATTATCTTCCTACTAGGTTTTGCCTCATTCGGCGCCATGAATGCCTTCTTTTCTTATACCAATACCACCGAATTTTGTACTTCATGTCATAGCATGACCGTCAATCTAGAAGAATATAAAGAAACCATTCACTATAAAAACGCTTCTGGTGTTCGTGCCGAATGTGCAGACTGCCATGTACCTAAAGAATTTTTACCAAAAATCCAAGCTAAATTATTTGCCGCTAAAGATGTTTACCATGAATTTCTGGGTGACTTTGCCGTAAGTGATGAACTAAAAGCCAATCAAGAAAAGTATTTAGAACACTACGACAAACACCGTTGGGATATGGCTTCTTCGGTTTGGAAAAAAATGCAGGATTCAGACTCAAGAGAGTGTAGAACTTGCCACTCATTTATAGCGATGGATACCGAAGAACAAGGTAAACAAGCCGCTAATAAACATCCAAGAGCCATGACAAAAGGACAAACTTGTATCGATTGTCATAAAGGAATCGCACACACCGAGCCTGACGAACCAGAAGAAATTGAAGAAAAATATCGTGACGGTTTGGTTGGCGAGCTGTTACCAAAACGTTAACCCTATACTTAGTGATAACTTCTGGACAAAGTTGTCACCATGAGTAGTAACTAGAACCAGTTATAACTGGAAATTAAACACTTCTGAGGAGGAGTATTATGAAGAAAGCTAAAATTATTGCAGGAGCCGTTTTAGCAGGTTCAATGCTAGCTTCAAGCACTGCATTTGCAGGCATGGACCGTGGAACAATGCTTGCAAATACCTGTGTTGGCTGTCATGGACCTAACGGTGTAAGCCACGGGCCTGCAACACCTAGTATTGCGGGTATTTCAAAAGATTACTTTACCGAATCCATGAATGCATACGCCGCTGGTGATCGTCCATCAACAATCATGATGCGAATTGCTAAAGGGTATTCAGAAGAAGATATTGAAGCAATGGCAGACTATTTTGCTAAGCAAAAATTTGCTTCTGCACCACAGCAAGCTGACGCTAAGCTTTCAACTAAAGGCGCCAAACTTCATGATAAATATTGTGAAAAATGCCACTCTGAAGGTGGTTCTTTATCAGAAGATGATGCTGGAATCCTAGCTGGACAATGGAAACCATACCTACAATATAATTTACATGACTTTACTTCAGGTAATCGTGAAGCCCCTAAAAAGATGGCTAAAAAGCTAAAAGCTATGTATGAAAAACACGGTCAAGCCGGTGTAGATGAACTTATTGAATTCTACTCAAGCAAGTAAGGGGAAAGAACATGACAAATATTTCAAGAAGAACACTTCTAAAAGCTTCTGCTGCGAGTGCAGTAGGTGTTGCAGCTTCAAGCGCATGGTCTCCTGCTAATGCGGCTTCCAAAAAAGTGGTTATCGTTGGTGGCGGTATCGGTGGTGCAACGGCCGCGCAATACCTAAAGAAAATGGATTCAAGCATCGATGTAACTATCGTTGAAGCGAATAAAGATTACTACACCTGTTTTATGAGTAATGAAGTGATTGGTGGTCACCGTAAAATGGACTCTATCCACTTTACTTATGAAAACCTAACGGCAAAAGGTATCAAAGTCATCTTTGATAAAGTATCAGGCATTGATGCAGCGGGTCAAAAAGTGAAAACCGCTGGTGGTCAATCTTTAGCTTATGATCGTTGCATCGTATCTCCTGGTGTAGATTTCAAATATGAACTTATTGAAGGCTACTCTGCTGATGTTGCTAATACATCAATCCCACATGCTTGGAAAGCAGGTCCTCAAACTGAGATGTTACGTAAACAGTTAGTTGATATGAAAGATGGTGGAACTGTTGTAATCTGCCCTCCAGACAACCCTTTCCGTTGCCCTCCTGGGCCTTATGAGCGTATATCGCAAATTGCTTCTTACCTTAAAGAACATAAACCAAATTCTAAGATTGTGGTACTTGACCCTAAAGAGAAGTTTTCTAAATTTGGGTTATTTATGGATGGCTGGAAACGTCACTATGGTTATGGTACAGATAAGAGTCTGATTAAGTGGATTAAGAAATCTGAAGGTGGAACGGTTACTAAAGTAGACGTAGCAACTAAAACGGTAACTTGTGGTGCAGGTGAATTTAAAGCGGATGTTTTAAATATTATCCCTAACCAGAAAGCAGGAAAAATCGCTTTTGATGCTGGCCTAACTAACGATAAAGGTTGGTGTCCAATTGACCATAAGACTTTTGAGTCAACGATTCATAAAAACATTCACATTGTGGGTGACTCATCTGTTGCATCACCTATGCCTAAGTCGGGTTATTCAGCTAACTCACAAGCTAAAGTTTGTGCCGCTGCAGTTGCTTCATTACTAAATGGTGTGGCAATGGTTGAACCTTCATGGGTCAACACGTGTTACTCAGTGATTGCCCCAGGAGACGGTATTTCAGTGGCCATGGTTTATGCTTATGAAGATGGCAAAATCGTTAAAGTGAAAGGATCTGGTGGTCTTACAGGCGCTTATGACGCTGAACTACGTAAGCGTGAAGAACTATACGCTCACTCTTGGTTCAAAAATATTACAGCAGATGTTTTTGGTTAGTCTCAGATTAACTTAAACAAATGTTCTAATTCGCCTCGCTTAATGCGGGGCTTTTTTTTGTTCAAAGCACACTTCTAAAATCCTAAACAAAATAGTTTTTAATAGATAAAAAAAAGCCACCCTCCCAAAGGAGCATGGCTGTTTTTTAGACTTACTTAAATAGTTGGATTACTGAAAGGTAATTTCTGCGCCTTGCATCTCAATGTGTATCGTTGATCCAGGGGCGTAATCTCCTTTAAGGATTTTTTGTGCCAATGGGTTTTCAATACGTTGCTGAATAACACGTTTTAGTGGTCTAGCACCAAATACTGGGTCAAACCCTTGTTCACCAATCGCATCTAGAACCCCATCGGTTACCTCTAAACTTAAATCCGCTTGCGCTAAACGTTCACGTAAACTCTGTAACTGAATATTGGCAATAGAGCGAATCTGCTCTTTTCCAAGTGGATGGAACACCACAATATCGTCAATACGGTTAACAAACTCGGGTCTAAAGTAACCACCAACCACTTCCATCACATCGGTTTTCATTTCATCGTAGGTGGCCACTCCTGCCTTCTCTTGAATGACTTGAGAACCTAAGTTGGAGGTCATGACAATCACCGTGTTTTTAAAGTCCACCGTGCGGCCTTGACCATCCGTTAATCGCCCATCATCCAATACCTGCAATAATATATTGAAGACATCAGGATGCGCTTTTTCAACCTCATCCAATAAAATCACCGAATAGGGTTTACGACGAACCGCTTCAGTTAAATAGCCACCTTGCTCATAACCCACATAACCAGGAGGTGCTCCAACTAAACGAGCAACCGAATGTTTCTCCATAAACTCTGACATATCAATACGCACAATCGCGTCTTGGGTATCAAATAAGAAGTCAGCTAGAGATTTGGTTAACTCTGTTTTACCGACACCTGTTGGCCCTAAGAATAAAAACGATCCATTGGGTCGGTTTGGATCTGCCAGGCCTGCTCTTGAACGACGAATAGCATCCGAAACCGCTTTAACCGCTTCATCTTGTCCAATGACATTTTTAGAGAGTTCTTCTTCCATACGCAATAACTTATCGCGCTCACCTTCCATCATGCGCGAGACAGGAATCCCTGTCCAACGAGCCACCACTTCAGCAATCTCATCTTCCGTCACTTTGTTTTTTAATAGGTGTGAACCTTCGCCCTCTTCAGCCTCACTCTCGGCCATTTCAGCCGCTTGAATTTTAGCTTCTAAATCAGGAATAGTGCCATATTGAATCTCTGACATTTTAGCCAGATTACCCGCACGCCTTGCGGCTTCTAGCTCAATACGTGCAGCTTCAAGTTGCTCTTTATATTGTTGAGCTCCCTGCAAGGCGGCTTTGTCTTTTTTCCAAATCTCTTCTAAATCTGAATACTCTTTTTCGAGCTTTTTGATTTCATCTTGTAAAATCACTAAACGTTTTTTAGAGGCTTCATCTTTCTCTTTTTTAAGGGCAACTTGTTCAATTTTTAACTGAATTAAACGGCGATCAAGTTTATCCATCACCTCGGGCTTAGAATCGATTTCCATACGAATACGCGAAGCCGCTTCATCAATCAAGTCAATTGCCTTATCTGGCAATTGGCGGTCAGTAATGTAACGCTGAGACAATTTAGCCGCCGCAACAATCGCTGGGTCAGTGATATCGACCCCATGATGCACCTCATAGCGCTCTTTTAAACCACGTAAAATGGCGATGGTATCTTCTTCGGTTGGCTCATCCACAATCACTTTTTGAAAACGGCGCTCTAAAGCGGCATCTTTTTCAATGTTTTCACGATACTCATCCAAAGTGGTCGCACCGATACAGTGAAGCTCACCACGAGCCAGAGCAGGTTTAAGCATATTGCCCGCATCCATAGAACCTTCAGTCTTACCCGCACCGACCATAGTATGAATCTCATCGATAAACAGAATGACTTTGCCCTCTTGCTTCTCTAAATCTTTAAGCAGAGACTTTAAACGCTCTTCAAATTCACCACGATATTTTGCCCCTGCAAGCAGGCCTGCTAAGTCTAATGACAGCAAACGTTTGTTTTTTAAACCTTCAGGCACTTCGCCATTCACAATACGTTGCGCCAAACCTTCTACAATGGCGGTTTTCCCGACACCTGGTTCACCAATTAATACAGGGTTGTTTTTTGTACGACGTTGCAGCACCTGAACGGCACGACGAATTTCATCATCACGTCCAATTACTGGGTCTAACTTGCCTGATTCGGCACGTTCGGTTAAATCCACAGTGTATTTATCCAGCGCTTGTCTATTCTCTTCTGCATTTTGATCTTGCACGCTCTCGCCTCCTCGTACATTCTGAATCGCATTATTTAGTGCTTCTGAAGTTGCACCCGCTTTTTTCAATAAAGTTGCTGCGAAATCTGAGGTTTCCAGTAACGCAGGATAAAACAGTTCGCTTGCAATATAAGCATCTCCATTTTTTTGTGCTTGCTTATCCATTAAATTTAAAACGTTACCTGATGCCTGTGACAATTGCACATTACCTCCTGCACCAGACACTTTTGGCAAACTGCTGATTTTTTCAGCCACGGTCTGTTTTAACAGGGGCACATTGACATTTGCTAACTGCAATAAATTACCTGACTCATCAATCAAGGCTGACAAAATATGAACAGGCTCAATATATTGGTTATCGTGCCTCACGGCATCCGACTGCGCCTGCCCTAAAACACTTTGAAACTGGGTTGTAAATTTGTCCATCATAATTGGCAAACTCCTTAAACTTGTATGTAGATACTTTACATATAGGGATAAATTACTCAGTTAAAAGGGATGACCACATTATTTATAAAAAAAAGGTTTGTATAGAAGTATGAATATAAAGAAAAAAGTGCTAAATTAGCTCACTAGCATTTTTACTCAACCCACTTTATATGGCGCTGTAAAAACCTTTAAACATCTACCCAGCAAGCTAGGTATCGTGCAAAATGCCTGAAGAATTTAACCAACTTAATTTAAACATTCTTTTTAATCACATGGAAGATTCCGTATACCTTTTGGATCCTGAATCATCTAATATTTTATGGTGTAATCGATCAGCCTACGAAGAGTTAGGCTATAAAAAGAATGAAATTCTTAACCACTCGGTGTTAAGCCTACAAAAACACGTTATTGGTCTTCCACAATGGCAAGAAGTGGCCGAAGTCATACGCAAAGAAAAATCTTTTACCTTTTTAGGTAATCACCAGCATAAAAATGGCGGAGATATTTCAGTAGAGGTTATTACAACCGTTTTTGAACATCAAAATCGTGAATACTTTTTATCTGTTGCCCGTAATATTGGCAAACGTTTAAAGCATGAAGACGATTTACAGAGTCGAGACCAAAGAATTCGATTTGCTTTCAACGAAACTTCTGACGGACTATGGGAGTGGGAAATTACCACAGGTCACGTTTTCTTTAGCCCGCAATTAAAAAAGATATTAGGTTACGGACCTGATGAAATGCTACCGAGCGTTGAAACCTGGAGTGATAATATTCACCCCGATGATCTTGAGGGGGTGATGCAATCCATTAATGACCATCTTGAAGATAAATACTCCCATTATGAACATGAATACCGATTAAAAAACCGTAATGGTCATTATCTATGGGTTCATGATAAAGGTAAGATTTGTGAGCGCGATGAACATGGTCAACCCCGCATCATGGTTGGTATGGTTCACAATATCACTAAATTAAAACAACTTGAAAACCAGCTTGAAAACCTAGCCTCTGAAGATTTTCTAACCAAACTGCCTAACCGTAGATGCGGTGAAATAAAAGCCAATGCACTTATTGAGCAAGCCATTCAACATAAACAGCACTTATGTTTAGCGATGATTGATTTAGACTTCTTTAAAACGGTAAATGATGAATTTGGCCACCATAAAGGCGATCAGGCATTAGAGTTTAGCGCAGACATTCTACAAAAGCTTATGCGTTCTGCTGACCTCATTTATCGCTGGGGTGGTGAAGAGTTTGTATGTCTTTTTCCAAACACCACAATCGATGAAGCAACCCAGGTAACAGCCCGTATTCATAAAGCATTTGAAGAGGCCAATTGGCAGGAACTCGACCTTCCAAAGCAGACCGTCAGTATCGGTGTTTCCTGCAATACCGAATCTTTTACAGAAGATTTTGAGACACTTTTTAGACAAGCTGACTATGCGTTATATCAAGCCAAGAAAAATGGACGAAATCAAACTCTATTTTGTGAAGAACAAAGTTTCTAGTTAACCTTATTCTGCTAGACTGAGAGTCCAAGTGACTCTTAGACAATAATTCAAGACCCTTAAATAAATGGAATCAACAGAAGCGAAAGAACCTGATTATGGATGAACTCTTTTTTCTTGCCTCAAAAATAGGTTGGGCTTTTCTTAGTCCTGGAAATCTATTGGTATTTTTTCTATTTTTTGGTGTGCTGCTCTTACTTTTTAATCGCATTTCTACGGCTAAAAAAGTCCTCATCCCTACAGGTTTAATGGCATTTGTATTGATGGCCTACCCAATCAGTGATTATGTAATGAAACCATTAGAGAGTCGTTTTAGTAAACCGCAAACTCTACCGTCAAAGATTGATGGCATTATAATTTTAGGTGGTGGTGAAGATTTAAAACGTTCATTAAGTTGGCACGTGGCTGAATTAGGCATGGGTGGCGACCGTTATATTGGCACAGCAGGCCTGGCAACTTACTACCCAAATGCACCCGTTATTTTTACGGGTGGTAGCGGTTCAATGAGTTTACAAAACACCACAGGTGAAGGAGCATTGGCCAGAACATTATTAACCACTATTGGTATTTCTGAACAACGTTTGATTATTGAATCCAAATCTCGAAACACCTATGAGAACTTCAAATATACCAAGCCTCTTTTACCTAAAACAGATGGAACTTATTTACTCGTCACCTCAGCTTTTCATATGGCAAGAGCCGTGGGTATTGCAAGAATGCAAGGGGTGAATGTCATCGCTTATCCCGTTGATTACCGAACCAACTCAGATGACCTACGCATTTTTGATTTTGACTTTTTTGACCATCTAAAGGCTTTAGAACCCGCATGGCGAGAATGGGTAGGGTTAACAGTCTATTATTTAACAGGTAAAACCAATCAATGGTTTCCAGAACCTTAATAGCTATAACACCTTCGTGATTTGTTTACTAACCACGAAGGCACTAAGACACGAAGGTTTGAAAGCCTTTCATAGTGAGTAGAATGTTATGCAGCTAATATAAGTTGACTCTATTAAGAGTAATGATTTTAATGGTTGGCTATTTAAATACAAAATTGATAGTTTAAATGACTAATCACCAGGCCTGGTAACCTTGAAAAACTTCGTGCCGTCGTGTCTTCGTGGTTAAATTTTCTGCTTAATTGAGTTAATTAAATCACTTTAGAGAAGCGGTTGGCTGTGCCCTCTTTTAAATAAGCATCAAACACCATACAGATATTACGAATCAATAAACGCCCTTTTGGCGTAATATAAATATCCTCATCCGTCATAGTTAACAGTTCATCTTCGGCCATAGGTATTAGGTTTTGTAACTCTTTGGCAAAATACTCTTTAAAACGAATCTTCCAGGCCTGGTCTATCTTGGCAAAGTTAAGATGAAAATGGCTAATTAAACGCGTAATCACATCACGGCGTAATTCATCATCTTCGCTTAGTTGCACACCTCTAAATACAGCTAAATCACCTGCATCAATTGCCTCATAATATTCGGCTAAACCTTTACGATTTTGCGCGTAAGTGTTATTAATCAATGAGATAGAGGTCGCCCCCATTCCCACTAAATCACATTCGGCATGAGTCGAGTAACCTTGAAAATTGCGGTAGAGGGTTTCATTACGTTGGGCAATCGCCAGCTCATCATCAGGCTTAGCAAAATGGTCCATACCAATATACACATACCCTGCTTCAAGCAAACGTTCGGTTGAAGCGTGAAGAATGGCTAACTTTTCATCGGCGGAAGGCATATCCGCTTCATTCATTTTCTTTTGTGTTGGGAACATACTTGGCATGTGCGCATAGTTAAAGATAGAGAAACGATCTGGTTCAGCCTCTAACACTCTATCAAGAGTGGTAATAAAGCCTTTTTCGGTTTGCAGAGGCAGACCGTAAATCAAATCGACATTAACGGACATAAATCCAGCTTCACGTGCGCCTTCTAACACTTCAAAGGTTTCTGCCTGAGTTTGAATGCGGTTAACCGCTTTTTGTACCGCTGGATCAAAGTCCTGCACCCCTAAACTCATACGGTTAAAACCGAGTTCGCGCAATAATTTAACCGATTCACGATTCGCTTCACGCGGGTCAATTTCAATGGAGTATTCGCCAGAATCATCGTCATATAAGTTGAAATGTTGGCGCGTTTTTTCCATTAACTGCGTCATTTCATCATTATTAATAAACGTTGGTGTGCCACCGCCTAAATGCAGCTGCTCTACTTTTCGACTGTTATCAAATAGCGCTGACTGCATTTCTATTTCTTTAAACAGACGATCTAAATACGGCGTGGTTTTTGAACGGTCTCGAGTCCAGACTTTATTGCAAGCACAAAAAAAGCAAACGGTATCGCAAAACGGAATATGGTAATAAAGTGATAAACCACGACCTGAATCATTACTGCGTTCAACCGCCTGTTTATAATCTTCAATACCAAACGTTTCATCAAACTGAACGGCTGTTGGGTAGGAAGTATATCTAGGACCAGATTGGTTATAACGTTTGATTAACGCTTCATCAAATTGAATTTTCTGTTCCATCATTCATTCCTAATTTTTTGGCTTAGCTAATAACTTTGTTTACCTGTCTAATCCAGACTTTTTGTCGGATTTTTACTCATGGTAAAGGTTTTTATTGGTGACCTTTGCACGAGACAGGGGCATAAGAAAAACAAGATAGAATTCTTTAGATTTAGGCTAAAAAATACGCATAATAACGAGTTATTGGGCGGATTTTTTAGCTTGAAGATAGAGAATTATAGCTGTTTTTATGTGTTCATGGTCTCATGCAAAGGTCTCTATTAGTGAGAACTCTGCATATTAATCGATATCCAGTCACTGAAAGTTAATCTGCCTCAAGTGTTCGTGCATTAACTCTATTACGTCCGTTTTGTTTAGCGAGGTAGAGTTGCTCATCAACTAGTGCAAAAATTTCGTTTGGGGTTTTATCCACCATGGGATGAAAGGCCACGCTTCCTAGGCTAATAGTTAACTTGGCAAGATTTTCAGTTGTTGCACAAAATGGATGTTCGGCCACTGAAGCTCTAATACGTTCGGCTAAAATTCTTATTCCAGTTGGCTCTTTATCAACGGTCAATACCGCAAATTCTTCGCCACCCCAACGGTAAACATCATCTTCAGTTCTTATAGATTGACTCAGTACTTGAGCCACTTCTTTAAGAGCTTGATCACCATAGGCGTGACCGTGGTTGTCGTTTAGACTCTTAAAGAAATCAATATCAATTACAATTAAGCCAAGCCAAAAATTGTGTCTTTTAGAGAGTGCAATGTTCTGTTTTAACTGTGCATCAAAGGCACAGCGGTTTGCCAATCCTGTTAAAGAATCCATCGTAGCGGCCTTTACAAAAGCTTCATCTATACGCTCTAGCAAAACATTGCAAACGCTGTCGGAAGCGTTTTCCATCTCAAACAAAAAATCGAGAATTTTTTCTGGATGGTGTGCCTTAGCCTCTTTGAGAGCCATAAAGCCAAGACTGTGCACTTTTTCATGTGCTTGGATAAAAGCGGGTCTTTCTTCTTGAGGAATGCTGTTTATTCCACCAGATTCAAGCCATTTTCCAAGCTGACACGCAGAGGTAGAAAAAGGGAAGTTCCCTTGAGGGATATCCCCCAAAGCAGCCGAATAGGCACTAATTTTCCAATTTTGATGATCAATAAAGGCTTGCAATAACTCTTTTGGCGCTTCAGCTGCAATTAACTGAAAAGAGCGTCTCATTCTATCCACTTCCAGTTCAGAGCGCTTTTTCATGTTATTGAGAGTTTCGCGTAGCTGAAACACTGAGTTAACGACTGACTGCACCAAATCAACGATATGACACAACCCCTTTGCCAAAAGGGGATTGTCCTTTCTTTCTGCCAATAAAATAAATACTTGTCTGCAGTTACTCAGTATTAGCATGACACGGTTGTGAGAAAGCCCCGCTCGATACCAATCCAATGTTTGGTTATACATAGCGCTATAAAAATCTTCATTGAGTTCAGCTGCTACAAAAAGTGTATAAAAGTCCTCTCTAAAAAGCTGTTTACTATTGCTCTGTTCAAAATTAAACCGTTGTAACCAGTCGTTGAATTCGGATTCAAAAAAAGGCTTTTGCAGCATGAGGTATTCATTATTGGATTGTATTTCAAGGCCTTCAATAACCGATATACCAATCATCTCTTTAATAAAGTTCATATTTCTTTTTTCATATTTTTTTCTTAATAGGTCATTTTTGACATTTGCTATTCATCATTTAGCCCACAGCAAAGGGTCAATTAATATGGATTTATAGGTGAAGTTACCCTTTGCTAATTAACCAGGCCTGGTGAATTTTGCTGTTACGCTGGAAGTCTCTTGGCATGGTTTTTTGAGTAATATTCTCAATACTCAAATTAGCCAATGCATCCGTATCTAACTTAAATTTACGCATATTGTTTGAGAAAATTAAGGTGCCACCAGGGTTAAGTAGTTTCATGGCTTGTTCAATTAGAGCCACATGATCTCGCTGAATATCTAAAGTGCCATCCATACGTTTTGAAGTTGAAAAGGAAGGGGGATCTAAGAAAATAACATCAAATGTAGCACTTGGATTCTCACTCTCTTTTGACAACCAATCTAAAACATCGGCTTGCAAAAACTTGTGCTCAGCAGAGTCTTTATTGTGTGACATATTGTGCGCTAAGTTGTGTTCTGCCCAATACAAATAGGTTTTAGACATATCCACACTCAAACTGCTTTTTGCACCCATAACAGCAGCTTCAATGGTTGCCGTTGCGGTGTAACAGAAAAGATTTAGCAGTGATTTTCTAACCGATTTTTGTGCCACTAAAGCACGTACATCACGATGGTCTAAAAACAGGCCTGTGTCTAAATAGTCGGTAAAGTTCACACGAATTTTGGCACCGTTTTCTATTACGGTGTAAAAGTCACGACTATCGTCCAACTTTTCATATTGCGATGTTCCCGATTGACGGCTACGCACTTTAAAAACAATTTGGTCAACTGGTACGGTTGGAAAGACATTCGGCAATGCCGCTAAGGCTTCATGCAAACGTTTTTTGGCCTTGGCTTTATCTACCGTTTTGGGTGCGGCATACTCATTTACAATTAACCATTCTCCCGCATCTTCCGTTTGGTATAAATCAATTGAGATAGCATATTCTGGTAAATCGGCATCATAAACTCGGTAAGCGTTTATTTCGTTGGTTTTAGCCCATTTTTTTAGCTGTTTTAAATTCTTTTTAATACGGTTAGCCACCATCACCGCACCTTGCGATTCGGCAAGCTCTGGCATCACAGTGCTCACTTCTTGAACAATATTAGCGCCACCTTTCAATGATGGTTCACGATGAAACTCTTCGGTAATATCAAAACGGAATAACTTACATTCCATTGGTCCGTTAAAGAAGTTATGACTACGTTTAGCCTTAATACCCAAATACATACCTAGTTCTGGGTTACAAGTTAGTACCGCCCCCTGCCAACCATCAAACTCATTTTTAAGGTATTTACCTAAGTCGTTATAGATCACCTTAACTTCTTCAATTTCACCTAAACGCTCACCATATGGCGGGTTACAAATCACCAGGCCTGGTTGCCAATCGCCCCAACGACGACCTTGCTCTACGGTCATTTGCTTAATTTCAATTGCGTCTAAATAACCCGCATTATGAATGGCCTCTTCAGCAATATCTAATGACTTATGCGAGGCATCGGAACCGTAAATATCTGGCAAATTACGTAACCCTTCAGCTTCACGTTCTTTAGCTTCTTCAATTAAGCTATTCCACAATTTAGCATCATGTAATTTCCAAGAATTTAATAACATTCTATTCACTTTTGCCAGGCCTGGTGCTAGGTCAGATGCCATCATGGCACCTTCTACCAAAAACGTACCCGAACCACACATTGGGTCATACAAACAACCGCCCTGTTTGGCAATTTCTGGCCAACCTGCACGCATTAATAACGCTGCCGCCACGTTCTCTTTAAGTGGCGCTTTAACTTGCTGACCTTCACGGTAACCACGTTGATGTAAGCTATAGCCCACTAAATCAATGCTTAAAGTGAGTTGATTGCGATTAAGATGACCATGAACTCTTAACTCAGGGTCTTCAGTATTTACTTTTGGGCGGTTATTGGTAATGCCTCTAAAGTAATCGACAATTCCATCCTTGATTTTTAACGCACCGTAATGGCTGTGGTCAATCCCCATGCCTTTACCCGAAAACGACACCGCAAAAGAACCAAATTCATCCATGTGAGTTTGCCAATCCACCGTGGCAACTTGCTCGGTCAACTCTTCTTGAGTTTCTAGCTCAACTTCTAACACCGTAACAAAAATACGGTTCGCTAAACGTGACCACAAACAACTTCGGTAAGCGACTTCTAAATCGCCCTCAAAAGTCACACCACGCGGTTGAGCTTTTACTTCGGTTGCTCCAAAAGACATTAACTCTTCTCTTAGCAACTCACTTAATCCGCCTGGGGCTGTGGCAAAAAATTTCATCATTAAACATCCATTATCATATTGATTGTTGGTCTATTTTATTGCGCATTCGATTCACAAATACGTTAAAAAAAGAGCCTTTAAAATATCTGCTAATTTTAAACTGTTTTGCCTTCAACTTTTGCATAGTTTCGGTAGAATACCGTTTAACACTCATAAAATTAGGCAAACAATGCCAAAGTTGACTATGCATAACACCACAAGCCGTTACATTAAACTTTTATTCGCCTCATTGATTATGGCCACCTCTCTTAATGGCCAGGCACAATCAGAGCCTTTTAAAGCCTCCGAAGCGGACTTTAATGCTTGGCTAAGTGACTTTAAAAAGCAGGCACATAATGAAGGCATTTCACAGTCAACGCTTGACCAAGCCTTTAAGAATGTAAAACTCAATGCAAAAGTGCTTGAATCGGACAAAAAGCAGCCCGAATTCACTAAAACTTTTTTTGACTACTTTAACCGTGCGGTCAGCGAGAGTCGTGTTGAAAACGGTCTAAAAAATTATGAAGCCAATAAACCCCTACTAGATGAAGTCACCAAAAAATACGGTGTGCCTGGTCGTTTTCTTGTGGCGTTTTGGGGGCTAGAAACCAATTACGGTAGCTATACGGGTAATCTTCCAATTATTGAATCGCTTGCCACCTTGGCTTACGATCCACGCCGCAGTAAATTCTTTAGCACTCAACTTATGAGTGCCTTAACCATTTTAGATAGAGGTCATGTCTCTTTAGAACAGATGAAAGGCTCTTGGGCAGGAGCGATGGGACAGTGCCAATTTATGCCATCTAACTACCTGCAATATGCGGTAGATGGTGATGGTGATGGCAAAATCAATTTATGGGATAGCTTGCCAGACGTGTTTTACTCAGCAGGTAACTTCTTAAATCAACTGGGTTGGCAAGCACAAGAAAACTGGGGACGTGAAGTCGCTCTACCCAAAGACTTTGATTACGCCTTAGCCGATAACAAAACAGCACGTCCGTTAAATGACTGGAAGAAACTCGGCATCACCCTTGCTGATGGTAGAGAAATTCCTAATGAAGATATGCAAGCAAAGTTACTTTTAGCCAGTGATTATCAAGGGCCTGCTTTTTTAGTCTATGACAACTTTAAAGTCATTAAACGTTGGAACAATGCCGATAAATATGCCCTATCGGTTGGCCATTTAGCAGACCGAATCGTTAAACTTCCACCACTCAGCAAACAAAAGCCTAAAGATGACAAAGGCATGAGTTATGCACAAATCAAAGAGATTCAATCACTCTTAAATGAGATGGGTTATAACGTAGGTAAACCTGATGGCATTGCTGGAAGCAAAACGCGCAATGCACTTCGCGATTTTCAAGCCAAACATAAGTTACCTGCGGATGGATTTGCCAGCGTTAAAATGTTAGAAAAACTACAACAAGTTCAAACTGAGAGTAAGTAACAAGGAATTTAATGGATACAAAGGATTATGACAAGCAAACCCATAATCTGAAGCCAGACCTGTTAGATGCTTCGCACTTGATTGTGTCTGCGCCAAACCATAAACTCATCTGTGATGAACCAGCCTACCTGTTTTGGAAAGTTCAAAGCCGACTCGCTAAACTGACCAATCGTTTGCGCTTAGAAAAGAAACTGATTATTGAATCATCCTCTCAAAAACCACCGATTACCAACCAACCTTCAAAAGACATGGATTACGTTTAATCGTTTTGTGTTTTTGACTCTGCACTAAAATCTCTTGCCAATAATTGACTCGATAAAATCGACAATAAACAATAACCTAAAAAGAAATAAAAGCCCGCTTCAAGTTCAATATTGGTTTGCAGCAAGGCCGAATTACCCGAACTGGCTTTAATCGCCAAAAAGGCAATAATCAACGCCATTACAAATACATCCGCCATTGACCATTTACTGAGTAGAGCACTGCTTAATGCTAAGTGTTTTACAAAGCGTTTAAATAGATAAGAACTTGCCAATAAAGCCAGTTTTAAAGCAGGTACAAACACACTAAAAAACACAATCAAAAACGCCACTAACCGATTACCGTCTTGCCACAACGTTTTAGCTGTATCCAAAATACTCTTAGAGGTATCCTGAATGACCACCGTGCCTGTTGCATGTATTTGATTTAACACCTCCATGGTGACAGGCATTAAAAAATTGGGAATTGTGCCACTGTTTAAAATAGCCTCTTTGCCTAAAACCGTCAATTCGCCCTTATCAAGCATTGTGGTAAGGTGAAGAACGGGCTCGGTTAAACCTGGAATTAATAAAATATAAGCCGCAACAAGAACAATAAAACCAAATGATTGACGATATAGCACAATAATAACTTTCCAAGTATAGAAGAATGTGGATTATACGATGTAAAGTCGCTCGGGTAAATTTACCCAAAAAATGAACATTTACCAGGCCTGGTAAACCAGTAGCTACAATCCAAAACAGCTCCTGAACCATTATTACGATGAGCTTGCTTACCTGCAAAAAACGGCTCATTTTTCGGTTAAACAGCCAACTCTCTCAACCCTGCTACATCATCCATTCACTCCTTAAAAACCTTGTTTATGTTTGATTATTTTTGCTCTCGTTCAACAAACCATTAAGCTTCTTCGTTGAGATTTAAGTTAGGTTTTAACTGCTGTTCACGTTGTTCAACTTCCCAAGGGAGCAGTTCTGCCGAGTGATGTAATTTGTGTAAGTAGTGCTCAAAATGATTAAGTATGTCGGTAATCATATTATGTCGACTGTAACCAAATACATCATAAGCTTCGCCACCTTCTCTTAAAAAAACTTCTGCTCGATAGTAATACGACACCTGTTCTTCTGCTTGGTTTTCTTGCTCTAACAGTATTTCTGAGAAGGCAAAACCAGGGATGATTCGTTCGCATAAACGCACTTCATAAATAAATGGCATTTGTTCAGACTTTACCACTTCAATACGTGCTCTAAGCGGGTCAGAATCAATATAGACACTCGACTCCCAACCACGACGTTTAAGCTCCAACTGCACGGTTTGCATACTTTTATAAGCTATATCGTTAATAAATTCAGAAACCTCTTCTTTATCTGGGTACTCAATCAGTTTTGATAATCGATCCTTCCAGTTGCTTCCATCCTGCTCAAGCGTTTTGCCGCTGTTACGCACCGCATTTTTAAGACTGACATCTCTTTTACTTTCAATAATCAGAGCGCGCCAAATGCCCACCATGGCAATTAACATAATCACAGCAAACGGCAAAGCACTGGCAATCGAGGCGGTTTGAAGCGCTTTTAAGCCACCCGCCAATAACAAAACAGCCGCCACAGTTCCTAAAAGAACTGCCCAAAAAACCCGCTGCCAAACAGGCGGTGCAGTGCTACTATTTGAGGCCAGTGAATCTAACACTAAAGCCCCTGAATCGGCTGAGGTTACAAAAAAGGTAATAATTAAAAAGACCGCTAAAGCAGACATAATGCTACTTAAAGGCAGATGTTCAAACAGTTGGAACAGTGCAATGGCGTGATCGTTTTGTACCGCTTGAATAAAGCTTTGATAACCCTCTTTCATAATCAAATGCAAAGCCGTATCGCCAAAAACAGAAAACCAAAAAAAGGTAAACATCGTAGGAACAATCATCACCCCCAAAACAAACTGACGAATCGTTCTACCTTTACTGATTTTGGCAATAAACAGCCCAACAAATGGCGCCCAAGCAATCGTCCAAGCAAAGATAAAGATCGTCCAATTACCAATCCAGTCGCTAGAAGAGTAGGCCTGTAAATTAAAGGTACGTTCTACAATATTGCCTAAATAGCTACCCGTATTTTGCAAAAATGTTTCTAAAATAAAGATGGTTGGCCCAGTGACAAAAACAAATAACATTAACACCATCGCCAAGCCAATATTAAGTAAAGAAAGCCGTTTAATTCCTTTATCCATCCCTGCTACAACTGAAAAAGTCGCTAAACCAGTAATAACGGCAATGGCTACAATTTGTACCGTTGTATTATTGGGAATAGATGGCATTAAATAGTGAACCCCTGCATTAATTTGAGTAACAGACAAGCCCAGTGTGGTTGCTAGGCCAAATACCGTACCCAAAATCGCAAAAGTGTCTACGCTATGACCAATTGGCCCATAAATACGATCACCAATTAAAGGGTAAAGGGTTGATCGCATTGAAAGCGGTAATTTATGCCTAAAAGAAAAATAGGCTAAAACCAGCCCAACTAAACCGTAAATAGCCCAAATATGAAACCCCCAATGAAAAAAGGCAATTTGCATCGCTTCTTTAGCAGCCCCAACGGTTTCTGAAGGCCCTTCGGGTGGCGTAGCATAATGAAGTACAGGCTCGGCCACCCCAAAAAACAACAGTGCAATTCCATAACCTGCCGAAAACAGCATCGCAAACCAGGCCGTAAAAGTGTAATCAGGCTCAGAATCATCAGGCCCAAGTTTGATTCTTCCCCAAGGCGAAATGGCAATAGAGATAATAAAAACTAAAAAAATAGCCACAACAAGCATATAGAACCAGCTGAAATTTTGAGTAATTTCCGCTTGAGCTTGTGAAAAAAGCTCCCCCGCAAAATCAGGGTTGCTAAGGGTTCCTATAATGGTAAAAAAAATCACCACAATTGCGGGAATAAAAACAGGGAGTAATATTGTAGATTGAAAACGAGAGGTTTCAGAAGTAGGCATAGATAGCGCTCTTTGGAAAATTACTCAAACCTTAACAAAACTGAGTTTCTTTTCAAGTCTCTAGCACAGTTCTTGAATAGATTATTTTATCTACATGGCGTTACACTTGATTAGATAAGCCAAATACTAGGACAAAAACAAATACAAACACCCATTTATAACCCATGATTTTAGACATTCTCTGAAAGCGTGAAAAGTGGGTCAGCAGTGGCTTTAACCCCTTTTATCACACGCTGTAAAGATAGCCACAGGACATACAAACTGGTTTTAAGGTTTAACTTATCTTAGCTATTGATAAGCCTTTACAGATATTTATACACCTTTAATAATGGCTTTTAGGCTTCCCGTTACTCTTTTTACTTGCCTAAAAAGAGTAACCAGAAAAAGGGCACCCCGCTCCATATATTGGCAAGTTCTAAAACTCATTCACTGAAATCCCGCAACTTGCTGAGCAAGCTCAGCTTCGAACAGTCGGGATTTTTAATCGTTCTTTTCGTTAAGAACTTTGCACAATCTATTCCAAGGGGAATTTTGGCGTTTGAGGTTGGCTTTACAGAATAAAACAGAACTTACCAGGCCTGGTGAAAAAGTACAGCACAAGAAAATCTAAACAATAGAAATACGGAATTAACGTAGAAAAAGCCTCCCCTCTGTAAGGAATCGCTCTTTTACTTAGTGAAGGATGCGGTTAAAGATTTCCATTGTTTGAGCGAAGCCTGCGTAGCGAGTTATGGGAATCTCAGCAGACAAACTTAGTAAAACCGGTTTCGTCAGCGGGGTTCGTTTTTTGGTTACTTTTTGCCGAACAGCAACCGAAGAACTCGGCTGCAGAGACGAGAAAAAGTGACGGGAAGCCAGAGTCATGAAATTAAAGACCTATAAATATTAAAAAGGCTTCTCAACAATTACTAAAATCAATTTATTAGAGTTTTACCAGGCCTGGTATGTCCACTAAACAGCCAGGAACTGTAAGCATGAGAATGGTGAATTCATCAACTTTATCCAGAAAAAACGGCTTTGACCCCTTTTAGTTAATTGAACTAAGCGGCTGCGCATCAGCGCAGTCGGCTTGAGTGTTTTGTTATGTAGTTTGGGTTTATCATATTTTATGAAGAGCCTTCAAAAATTGTGTGCGACTATTGGATTCAAAACGCACATGTTCATTGTGGTTTAGTGGTCTTTTTTTGTCTGAAAATGCAGGTGATATGTAACCCCATGTGGAGTTTCTCGCAAAATAAATTACATAATCTACATTGATATCCTCCCAGCGATTTTCAACAGAATGATCTTCTCCACTAGCTTCAACGGTTTTTATTTGAATTCTAAAATAGTTAGGTCCGTCAGAAATCAATATGTCTGTTTGATGTCCGTTATCTAGTATGGGGATGAACACTTGCCAGCCATCGTACATGAGCCAACTAATCACCATACTTTCATAACTCATATTCTTTAAAGTTTGATGGGTATGTGGTTTAGTTTGAGTAAGTCTTCTCGGCATCTTATTCTCTATTCAGTAATTTATAAGCTACATAACGTTTAAGCTAACCGGCCGCGCGTTAGCGCGGTCGGGTTGAGTGTTTTGTTAACACTTTTACTCACGATCTCGACGCCCTGAGATTATGGATAATATATTCACCACCGCATTTATGGATTCTGCACATAATGCGGCCAATCTAAAATCAGCAGTACGTCTATGAGTTAGATCGTTTGCAAGATCAAGAGAAGCTTTGGCGTGACGTCTGACATTTTCGTTACTTTTAGCAGGTAATACTGACGAAATGTATGAGTCAAGCATTCTTTTTGCATCGGTTTTGGATGGTACTATACCGTCTGTAGGCTGGTGTAAATCTGGGTCGTAAACCGCTTGAGCTAATGAGATTAAGGTTTCTCTTGCTAGTAACCCGATACCTTGATACTGCTCTTCAGTAGTTGCTTGAGCCAAGCGGAGCTTAATTTCTCCCATACTTCGGTCTACCCGGTTCCAACCGGTAGGCTCTTCAAATACTGGATTTACAGATGCGGATTTCATCCCTTTAATTGTTTCAATTATGGGAGTGAACATCTCGGATAAAAAGGCTCTCCTTGATTGGTATGTAGATAGAGAGCCATCGCTCCACCTCCCATACCACTCCCATAAATCTTTAAATGTATTAGGATTTACCAACCCTCTTTCTCTAAGGGCTTCAGAAATTTCTGAAAGATTTGACTGATATTCAGTATTTACATCTTGAATTCTTGCACCACCAGTAGACACTGAGACCATTACACTCTTTTGACTTTCAAGCAACTTGACTAGCTCTTCATGTGATATTTTGTATGCCTTTCCATGGATTTCGTCAGCTAATTCGGGGGATATAACTACTTCACCAACCCAAGAATCTGGATATGACCGAAACAAGGTTTCAGCTTTGTTTTTTATGCTTTGCTCAATTGCTTGAATTTCTAATTCGATGTTTGAATACAGTTCCAATGGTACCCGACAATAAATTCCATAAATTGTTGTTCCTCCATTCCAATTATCGTACCCACTCACTTCAATATTTGCCTTTCCTTGAGATAGCACCTGGAATTCAGGCACAAGTTTTTCTCTTTTAAAAAGATTCGCCAAGGTTACGATAATTTTTCTGGAGTCTTGTATTAATGGGTCCATATTTTTGTAGTGTTAACATTTAGTATAAGGCATATTCGCCCGAATATTTTAGATTGAAAATGTTTTCAGGACTATTTGCCTTAGTATTAATTAAAGCCTGTCACTTTTATAGGTTATCTTGTATTACATGCCTTTTCAGGCCTAGTAAAAAACTTTCAATATAATTTACATTAAAATAATAATAAGTATAGAATTTTTACTTACGATAAGTGCAATAATTTGAGTCAAGTTATTGAGTCCACAACTGAACTAGCTTCAATTTATCAAAAAACTTCAACAATTATAAATACTGAATTCCACTCTAATTAAATTACTCTTAACTTTTAAAAAAAACGACCAGGCCTGGTAAGACGTTGGTCGTTTTGAGATGATTGGATTATTGAAGCTAACTTTATGAATCTGACTTTATGAATCAGCGACTTCTGCTTGCTTCTTTTGCTTTGGTTTTAAAACAAACTCAGAAAGAATTAACAGGCCTGCTCCGACTGTGATGGCAACATCAGCCACATTAAAAGTGGCATAGTGCCAAGTGCCGATATAGAAATCGACAAAATCGGTGACTCGCCCTGCTAGAAAGCGGTCGATAACATTACCAATTGCTCCACCTAATACTAGGTTAATACCCCAAACTTCTGCAGTGATTTTGCTGGGTAGTTTTGATAACCAAAACATTAAAATAGCACTGACCACTATAGCTAGGCCTGCAAAAAACCAACGTTGCCAACCGCCCATATCCGCCAAAAAGCTAAACGCCGCACCGTAATTGTAAACCAGTGTCCAGTTTAGATAAGGCATAACCGCAACGGGTTCTGCAAAGGTCAGATTGCTAACAGCAATGTATTTGGTTATTTGATCAATAATAATGACTAAAACCGCTAACCAAACCGTTTTTATGGCTGTTGAATTTGTTTCTGGCATTTTCATCTCTTTTTAATTCATTAGCTAAATTCAATTTTGATATAAAACCGTCGTGAGAAGCTTAAAGACAAGGCAAAAAAGGCCAAAAATGCGCAGTTTACACGTAGTAAATGAGCACGTTTTTGGCCTTTTTTAACGCAGTATTTGAGCTTCGCAACAGGTTTTATGCAAAATGGCGGATTTCGCCTTTCCCTATTTCATCAATATTATCCACACAACGCTGACATAGCTCTGGATGCTCGGCAATTTGCCCTACTTCTTCACGGTGATGCCAACAACGAGCACATTTTGGTTTGTCAGTAGCACCCGCATCAATCCATAGGCCTGGCATTTCTGATTCAATCGCTGTATCAGATTTATCGGCTAATGATTTTAATGTCGCTTCTGAGGTAATTAGTACAAAACGCAGTTCGTCTTGTAGTTTGCTAAGTTTATTGAAGATTTCATCGTCACAATATAAAGTCACTTCTGCCGTTAGAGAGGCTTTAATGACTTTATCGGCACGTAACTGCTCTAGCTGTTTGGCTACCGCTGAACGTACGGCAATCATCTCTTCCCAGTAGGCGGAGTTCATCTCAGCTGATTCGTCTAACTCAGTGAGACCTTCATACCAAGTTGATACAAAGATAGTCTGTGTACGTTCACCTGGAAGTGCTTGCCAAATTTCTTCAGCGGTAAAACTTAGGATTGGAGCCATCCAACGGGTTAGGGCTTCTACAATATGATATAGAGCCGTTTGTGCCGAACGACGTGCTAGCCCTTCTGTTTTACAGGTGTATTGGCGGTCTTTGATAACATCCAAATAGAATGCACCTAATTCAACCGAACAGAAGTGTGTCATGGCTTGATAGATGCTGTGGAAATTGTAGCTATCGTAAGCTTCAATAATCTCTTTTTGCAATTTAGCGGCATGACCGATTGCCCATTTATCTAATGGCAATAAATCTTGGTAAGCGACCATATCGGTTTCTGGGTTAAAGCCATTGATATTGGCTAATAAGAAACGTGCCGTGTTACGAATACGACGATAAGAATCGGCCGTACGGCTGATGATTTCATCTGAAACGGTCATCTCATAACGGTAGTCAGCCGCTGAAATCCATAGACGTAAAATATCTGCACCAAGCTTATTGGCGATTTGCTGCGGGGCAACCACGTTACCTTTTGATTTTGACATTTTTTTACCGTCCTTATCTACGGTAAAACCATGCGTTAATACTTGTTTGTAAGGTGCTTGACCATCGGTTGCTAGAGCCGTTAGTAAAGACGACTGGAACCACCCACGGTGCTGATCTGACCCTTCAAGGTATAAATCGGCAGGCGCTTGTAGCTCATCACGCTGACCTAATACGGTGAAATGAGAGATACCTGAATCAAACCATACATCTAAGATATCGGTTACTTGCTCATAATCATTGGCTTCATCACCCAGTAAAGAAGCAATATCTAAGTCATACCATGCATCGATTGATTTTTCTTCAACCAATTTAGCGACGTCTTCCATCAGTTCAGTGGTGCGTGGGTGCATTTCACCCGTGACTTTATGCACAAAGATTGCAATTGGCACACCCCAGAAACGCTGACGTGAAATACACCAGTCTGGACGACCATCAATCATACCTTCAATACGGTTTTGACCCCACTCTGGAACCCATTCCACTTTTGGAATCGCGGCCATGGCTTTATCACGCAAACCACCTTCGGTCATTGAGATAAACCATTGTGGCGTGGCACGGAAAATCAACGGCGTTTTAGTACGCCAGCAATGCGGATAACTGTGTTCAATGACTTCAATATGCACTAAGGATTTATGCTCTTTAAGCACTTCAATCACGTGGTCATCGACTTTAAGCACGTTTTCACCTTCAAACAAAGGCGTACCAGCTACATAGTTACCATTGCCATCGACTGGGCAATCGACTTCTAGGTCGTATTTTAGACCGACCTGAAAATCTTCTACCCCGTGACCAGGCGCGGTGTGTACACAACCTGTACCAGCTTCGGTGGTAACGTGGTCACCCAGAATTAACGGCACAATGCGGTCATAAAACGGGTGCTGTAAACGGATCAAGTCAAACTGTTCACCACGGCCATAAGCGATGACGTTGTATTTATCAAAGCCCCATTTATCCATAGAATCTTTAATCATCGCTTCGGCTAAAAACAGACGTTCTGGACCGTTTTCACCCTGTACTTGAACCACTGAATATTCTAGTTCTGGATTGATTGAAACCGCTTGGTTAGCCGGTAATGTCCAAGGTGTGGTTGTCCAAATGACCACAGAAAGAGGCCCTTCACCCGTATGATCTTCTACATGGTGACAACGTTTAAAAAACGCTTCTTCATCAATGATTGGGAAACGCACATCAATCGATTTTGAACGTTTGTTTTCATATTCTACTTCCGCCTCTGCCAAGGCAGAACGACCACCAACAGACCAGTAAACTGGCTTTGTGCCTTTTACCAAGTGACCGTTTTCAATGATTTTTGCTAAAGCACGGATTTCATTGGCTTCAAATTTAAAGTCTTTGGTTAGGTATGGGTTTTCCCAATCGGCCATGATGCCCAAACGTTGAAAGTCAGCCATTTGACCTTCTACTTGTTTCTGGGCGTAAATACGGCACTCTTCACGGAACTCTGTGGCACCAATTTTTTGGCCAACTTTACCTTTCTTTTTCTCAACATTTAGCTCGATGGGTAAACCGTGGCAGTCCCAACCAGGCACGAATGGCGCGTCAAAGCCACTTAAACCTTTTGACTTAACAATCATGTCTTTTAAGACTTTATTAACCGCGTGACCAATGTGAATATCGCCGTTTGCGTACGGAGGCCCATCATGCAAAATAAACTTTGGGCGACCTGCCATGTGTTCACGTACAGTTTGGTATAACGAATCTGATAACCAGGCTTCTACTTGCGCAGGCTCACGGTTAGGTAGATTTCCTCGCATTGGAAAATCTGTTTCAGGTAAGTTCAAAGTCGGTTTATAGTCTGTCATTCGATAACTTCACTAAGTTGAGAGGGTTAGGAGAAAAGATCCAAAACCCTTAATTAAAATTTAAAATCTATTCACCTTCAGATAAATCTGAAAGCTTAAAATACTGTTTGGCCTGTTGGGCATCTTGGGCAATCTGTTCTTTTAAAGCATCTAAACCATTAAACTTCATTTCTGGTCTTATATAAGCTTCTAATGTGATTTGCACATGTTGGCCGTACACATCTTTATCCCAATTAAACAGATGCACTTCAATTGAAGGTCTTACACCATCCACGGTAGGACGTAACCCTAAATTAGCCACACCTGGCCACGGCTTATTGGCAATACCATCTACCGTTACCGCAAACACGCCTTGAACAGGCATTTGCGAACGCTTAGGGTTGATATTCAAAGTTCTAAAGCCAATGGTTCTACCCAGCTTTTGGCCGTGAATAACACGACCATTAAAACTGAAATCTTTGCCCATTAACGCTTTGGCTTGTGCTAAGTTTGGTTCACTCGCGCCATCTTTTAATAAAGCGGTTCTAATACGTGTACTGCTCACTCGTTGTTGATCAACACCAAAGGTTGGCATATCGGTCACTGTAAACCCATTGACCAGGCCTGCTTGTTTTAAAAAAGCAAAATCACCTTGACGTTTTTGACCAAAACGAAAATCATCGCCAACCACCAAATGTTTAACCTTTAGGCCTTGGAGCAAAATCCTATCAACAAACTGCTGTGCCGTTAAAACGGCAAAATCGGCATTAAAACGTACACACAACACATAATCAATATCGGTCTGTTGAAACGCTTGCAATTTTTCACGCAAATTCATTAAACGCACAGGGGCTTGTTGTGGCGCAAAGAACTCAATCGGCAGTGGCTCAAAAATCATCACTACACTCGGTAAATCTAACATTTTAGCTTGTCTATTTACAGCCTGTAAAACCTGCTGATGTCCCAAATGCACGCCATCAAAGTTGCCAATGGTTAATACACATCCCTTGGCTAAATGCGCATCAAATCGTTTTAAATTGTGTAAGCCACGAATTAACTGCATGTTTCCCTATCTAGTTCGATTTTTATTAGCTAAAAGCAAACCGTAAATTATAGCCTATTGGTGGCGCTAACTTTTTGTAAATATACTGAAAATTCACTTATTTTTAGCCTATTCAATGCTTTTAATTGGTTAATAAGTTGACCAGGCCTGGTAGATTACAATTTTTAACTTTTACTGACCAATCTTTTTGGGTTAAGCCCTACTAAAACCAGAACCAACCCGTAAATAACAATCGACCCTATTACCAAACCGAATAACCAAGCCATTCTTAACCAAACATCAAAAGCATGCCAGCTCTCTATTGAAGGTGAAGCAAATAATAAAAAGGCAATTAATACACTGTTTGCAAAGAGGGTTTGCATAAACAATTTTGGCCAACCACTGAGTGGTTTAAACACAGCTTGTTTGGTTAAATACCAGTACAGTAAACCTGAGTTTACAAAGGCTGAAATAGTCGTGGCAGCGGCTAACCCCACATGTGCAAACGGGCCAATTAATATTAAATTTAAAATAATATTGGTCACCAAAGCGATCACGGCCACTTTAACAGGGGTTTTCATGTCTTTGCGTGAATAAAAAGCGGGCGCTAAAATCTTCACCAAAATAAAGCCTAATAAACCAAAAGAGTAAGCCATTAAACTCATGCTCGACATAGTGGCATCATGTGCCGTAAATGCACCATAGAAAAAGAGCGTAGTGATGAGTGGCTCTGCCAAAATTAATAAACCTAAGGTCGCTGGCAAACCAATAATTAACACCAATCGTAATGCACTATCAATGTCTTGTTGAAAACCTTGCCAGTTTTCATTGGCGGCTTTTTTTGACAGGCCTGGTAAAACCACGGTAGCTAAAGCGACACCAAACACGCCTAACGGAAACTCCATTAAACGGTCGGAATAATAGAGCCATGAGACCGAGCCTGTAACCAAAAACGAAGCCAAAATGGTATCGACCAATAAGTTGATTTGTGCCACGGAAACCCCAAATAAAGCAGGCAACATTAAGCGCTTGACCTCACCGACACCTTCATCCGATTTTGTGGTGGGGTGTGGTAGCAAACCTAATTTATAGAGAAATGGCAGGTGAAATAAAAGTTGAACCACGCCCGCAACCAATACGCCCCAAGCCAATGCCATGACTGGCACATCCATTAAAGGTGCAACCCAAACGGCAAAAGTAATCAACACCAAATTTAAAAACACGGGTGTAAAAGCGGGTACTGCAAATTGGTTATAGGTATTCATAATGGCTGACGAAAACGCCACCAAAGAGATTAACAACAGATAAGGAAAAGTAATCGCCAACATATCAGCGGCAAGATTAAACTTTTCTGGATTATCTATAAAACCTGGTGCAAACACCATCATCCATAAAGAAGAACCAAACACACCGAATGCGGTTAATAACAATAAGATTCCGCCAAGTCTAAAACTAATGGCATTGACTAAATGTTTAACAGCCTCTTGACCACGCTTCTCTTTGGCCTCCGCTAAAACAGGAACAAACGCTTGAGAAAACGCCCCTTCTGCAAATAAACGACGAAAAAAGTTGGGGATTTTAAAAGCCACAAAAAAGGCATCAGCCCCCATACTGGCACCAAAGTAGCGGGCAATAATCACATCACGCACAAAGCCTAAAATGCGAGAAATCATCGTCATGCCGCCCACAGTTGCGGTCGCTTTAATGATTCTTTTCAAAACCGATTCCAAAGTTGATATTAATCGATGAATTGTATCAAACCCCAATCATCATACCTATTTAATTGGGCTACTCTAAAAGGATTTTATTTTCTAAAAACAGCCCGATGTGACACTATAAAACGGCAATCTATTGAAAGTTTTTCGGGCATCTACTTTCTATTAATTTGAAAAGCAGCAAAAGACTAAAGCAGGTAAAAACAATGAAAGCGGCTGAACTGTTTATTAAATGTTTAGAAAATGAAGAGGTGGAGTATATCTTTGGTATTCCAGGTGAAGAAAACCTGGATTTAATGGATGCCCTTCTCGACAGCAATATTAAATTTATTTTGACACGCCATGAACAAGGTGCGGCTTTTATGGCGGATGTTTATGGGCGTTTAACGGGTCATGCAGGTGTCTGTTTAGCGACATTAGGCCCAGGCGCGACAAACTTGGTCACAGGTGTGGCCGATGCTAATATGGACAGAGCGCCCGTGGTAGCCATAGCGGGGCAAGCGAGTACCAATCGTCTGCACAAAGAGAGTCATCAGGTTTTAGATTTAGTCAATTTATTTAAACCCATTACCAAATACAGCACCCAAATCCTCACCCCTGAGGTTATTCCAGAAGTCGTTCGCAAAGCCTTTAAAGTCGCTCAAGTAGAAAAACCAGGCTGTAGCTTTATTGATTTTCCAGAAAATATTGCCGAAAAATTGCTTGATAAAGTTCCATTAAAAAAACAGAGCCCGCTGCCCTCTTACGTAAACCCAATCAAAGTTCAGCAAGCCGCAGATATTATCTCTGAAGCCAAGTTTCCTATTATTATTGCGGGTAATGGTGTCGTGCGTTCAAAGGCGAGTGAAGCGCTGTTTGAATTTGCCACAAAACTCAATATCCCCGTGGCAACGACCTTTATGGCCAAAGGTGTTCTGCCATGCAGTAATGAACTCTCATTAGGAACCATTGGTTTACAGGCGCACGACTATATCTCGTGTGGCATTGACCGAGCCGATGTGGTGGTCTGCGTAGGTTACGATATCGTCGAATATCACCCCCACCTTTGGAACCGAAATCCAGAAACCAAAATCATTCACATTGACACTCAACCAGCAGAAGTGGATGAATTTTACATTGTATCGGCAGGTTTAATTGGTGATATTGGGCAAGCTTTATCCAGTGTGGCCGCCATTAGCAAACGCCACACTGGTTCACCCTATCAAGGCCTAAAACAACGTATCGAAGAGACCTTTCACAAGCTCGATAACAACCAAGATTTCCCCGTTAAACCACAAAAAATCTTGACCGATTTACGCAAAGTACTGCAAGCTGAAGACATCGTCATTTCTGACGTTGGCGCACATAAAATGTGGATTGCCCGAATGTATCAAGCGCAAGCACCTAATAGTTGCATTATCTCCAATGGCTTTGCCTCAATGGGCATTGCATTACCAGGGGCGATTGCCGCAAAACTCGCCAAACCACAACAGGTCTGTGTGGCGGTAACTGGCGATGCGGGTTTTTTAATGAATGTGCAAGAAATTGAAACCGCAGTACGTTTGAATATTCCCATTATTGTGCTGATTTGGAATGACCAAGAATATGGGTTAATAAAATGGAAACAGATGAATCAGTTTGGGCGTGAAAGCAATATCGCCTTCACCAATCCAGACTTTATTAAACTGGCCGAAGCCTTTGGTGCAAAAGGCTATAAAATAGAGCACACCGAGGACTTACTGCCAACCCTAAAACAAGCCATAGCCGACAACTGTGTGGTATTAATTGATTGCCCCGTAGATTATTCTGAAAACCTTAAACTCACTGAAGAACTCGGTGAAATGATCTGCCCAACTTAACGTACCATTATTATAAAAAGAGCCGAGATAAAATGATAAAACCCTTATTCAAAACAGCATTTACAAGCTTGCTACTTAGCCTAACACTCAGTTCACAAGCGGCAGATGACTTTAAGCCATCTAGTCCAGTAGTGACTTTAATGCCAATCGTAATAGAGAATTTAGACGTACTAGGACTAAGCAAACAGCAACTCAACCAAATAAGAGAAATTTCTCGTTCAAGCACCCCTAAAATCGACTTTATTAATGCTGAATACCACAATCTTAAAACGGAGCTTAAAGAGATACTGCTAGACACACACAACCAAGATCGTAGCCGCGCGTTAAGCATTGTTAAAGAGCTTGCAGAACTCGATAGAAAACGTCTAACATTAACGGTTGAGTGCGCTTTTAATCTTAAAAAAGTGCTGGGAACAGAAAAGTTTCAAGAAGTGGTTTCAACTCTAGAATTTCAAAGCAACTGAGGCAAACTTAGCAAATATAAACCTACCAGGCCTGGTTGATTATTCACTCCTAAATGACTTATTAAGTACTTTTGCTTTGTAATAAAAAGTACCAAACGGCAGTAGTGATGCTAAAAATCCTAAAAAGCCTTTGACCTCAGAAAGATGCCCTTTAAAAACATGGTAAAAAAGCACAATATTAAAGGCGATAAACAGCCCACCATGTGCACGGCCTACCCAACTCACCACCTCTGGCATACCGTAGCTATACTTCAACGGCATTGCTACAAACAATAGCAACAGCAAAGAGGTTCCCTCTAATAGCGCCATAAAACGTAAAATTTTCATACTCACCCCCCCTCAAAAATCCATTTATTCCAGACAATAAAAAACCGGGCTAAACCCGGTTTTTAATACTAAAATTTATAGTTTATTTACGTTTCTAAGGTGCGTGTATTCAAGGTGAAAAATGTAAGTTTACAAGTGTAAACGTCCATTTTTCTAACGCAGGAGACGCGTGTCTTAGGGACGTAAATGGCTATAAATTAAGCCATCGCTTTGATACGTGCGTTGATTCTGCTTTTTGAACGCGCTGCTTTGTTCTTAGCGATAATACCTTTGCGAGCCATACCATCTAATTTAGATTGTGCAGAACGGAAAGCAACGTTTGCTGCTTCTTTATCACCAGCCTCGATTGCTGCTAGAACTTTTTTAACTGCTGTACGCATATCTGAACGTTGTGCAACGTTTCTGATACGACTTGCTTCTGCTTGACGTGCGCGTTTTGCTGCTTGTGCTGAATTAGCCATTTTTATTTCTCCCGAAATATTGTTTTTACGTGTTAACGATCCGTAGACCTATCATTAACATTTAACACAACATTGCCCTATGCGTACACAGAAACAATGACTACGATGTAATAAGAGGAGAGATTATCCACATTTACATAGAGTTGGTCAACATTTAACCTTAACTTATTGGAGATTTAAAGGCATTTGGTTTAATCGCCAACACAGAGCAATTGACTCTTTCCAATAAATCTTCAGCAGTATTCCCTATTAACATCCCTGGCACCCCACTTCTACCAAGCGTACCTAACACAAGTAAATCAACCTTTTGCTCTAAGGTTGCGTTAAATATAGAATCGGCAGGTTCTCCTTTACACCAAAATACAGTTGTTTTATCACCCACTGGTGAATGTGCTTTTAACTCTAGGTCTAATGCCTCTTTATGCTGAAAATAGAGCTGTTCATTCAATTCTATTAATTCATTTTCATTTAAGTCGGCATCCCAATGCTTAACGAGGTTTTCTACTTCTGACTGCCAGGCGTGTACAACCTTAACAGAATTTGAACCCTTAAAACGATCGGCCCAAACAAGTAAACTTTGATTAAACACTGACGGCTGATAGGGTTGAATTTCGATATCGACATCCAGACTTGCCATAACACTCTTAAAAGGTAGTGCCGTTTGAGCTCTGTAAAGCAATAATGGAACAGGGGATTTTCTTAATAAATGCCAATCATCACTTTGAAAGAGGAAGTTTTTCCTGTCTTCTAAATCATCTGATTGCTTAATTAATAATTCAGCCTTTTTTTCATTAGCCTGCTGTATTGTCTCGTAATAGAGTTTTCCAAAGCGAACCTCAATTGTTAATCTGACCTCTTTTTGCTTAGCTGTATCGACCCACTGTTTACGCCTACTTAACTCAAAATCAATTTGTTTTTGCATTATGTCTTGATGCTGATGCTCTTCGAGCCACTCAAAAATATGATGAGCGATTTTAGGCAACACAACAATAACATTTAAATCAATGTTCTGTTCAAGACAACTCTCTACCGCCCAATCAAATAAGGCCTGCTCCCTTTCAGGGTTTGATGAAACCAATAACCAACATCTATTAACCACAATCTTTTTCTCCATCAACACAGAATATTAAACCCTTAAATCACGCTTTTAATTCATTCATAATTAGCAATTTTATAGGCCGCCTCATTAGCCGCATCTTCATAAGGAATAAGCACTAAATCAACACCTTGATTTTTATAAAAACTGGCCTCTGCCTTATCAACGGCAGCGACGGCAACTTTTCCAGTAAACCCTTCTTGATGCAGTGTTTTTAATAAAACTAAATTAGTGTGTTTATCCCGAATCGTCGACACCACCCATTTAGCTTCTTTCAATGGTAATTGCGTTATAAACTCAGGATCTTCTGCATCACCATAACGAGTGTTGAGTTGGTCTTTTGCTACGCTCTCCACAAACTCTGGATTAAAATCAATACCGAGTACCTTGTAGTTCTTATCTTTAAGGCTGTTGGCTATCACCGAACCAAAACGCCCTAGACCAAACTGAATAACATCAGTGGTTGTTGATTTATCTTCACAATCAAGTTCAGCCTCTCTATAAGGAACTTGGCGTTCAAAAACCGATAAATAAGGTGCTAACCGCTCATAAATAGGGTGCGAATATAAAATCATATAAGTAGAGACAGAAATAGTAATTAAGCCAACTAAAGTGATTAACCCAACAGTTTCCTTATCTAGGTGGCCTAAACTAAAACCTAAAGCGGCTAATATTAAAGAAAACTCAGATATCTGGGCCACCGTTAAACCTGCTAGAAAACCTGTTCTCTTTCTAAACCCCATATAACCCATAATAATCATAACGATCAATGGATTTCCAATTAAAACAAACACCGAGAACAAAACGGCTGCAAACAACTGGTCTGTTAATGAACTCAAATCTAAGCTAGCGCCTAAGCTAATAAAAAAGAACAGTAAAAGAAAATCTCGCAAACTGACCAGCCTAGCGCCAATCAATTCACGATAATGTGTAGAAGCGAGAGAGATACCTGCTAAAAAAGCCCCAACTTCCTGACTAAAACCAAGCATTTTGCCCGTTGAAGCTCCGAGCACTGCCCAAGCAATAGCAAACAGTACCAATAACTCTGCAGAATGTGCTAACCGTCCTAGCATCTTCGGTATTACATAACGCATCAACAGAGCAACCACAGCCAACATCAGCGCTCCTTTTAGCAGAACAACTAACGTTTCTGTTCCGATACTGGTTTCAACATTGGCAGTTCCAATCGCGGTTAGAACAATCATCGCGATAATGACCACGATATCTTGAACAATCAAAAACCCAATGGCTATTCGACCATGCAGAGCATCCAGTTCACGCTTATCGGAGAGTAATTTAACAATAATAATCGTACTTGAAAAAGTCAAAGCAACCGCAACATACAAGGCACTAATCGATGTCATGCCCAACGCTATAGCGATAAAATAGCCAACCACAGAAGTGAAAACAACTTGACCCAAACCAGTGAAAAGCGCCACAGTTCCCATGGTTCTAATAATATGCAAATCAAGCTTTAAACCAACAACAAAAAGCAGGATAGCGATACCAAGGTGAGCAAGTAAGTCAATTTCTGAGGTCAAAGAGACCAGCCCTAGAACAGAGGGGCCAACTAAAATACCCACGGCAATAAAAGCCACAATCAAAGGTTGTTTGAGCTGAACGGCAGCCACGCCAAATAACGCTGAAATGGCCAGCAACATGCTTAACTCTACAAATGCACTCTCAAACACTGTAAACCTCCTAGAAACAACGGTTACAAGAACCATAAACCTAAGTTTGCCTAATAAATATTAAGAATAACACAGCCTACTCAAGCTTCATAAAAAAACATAATGTCTTTTAAATATGGGACTAATTGGGTTGGGGGGATAGGGACGGTACCTTTGGGTTCCGTCCCTTTTTGCGTAGAGATTAGCTAAACAAGTCCAAAGCAAGGATTTTTGTTCAACATCAGATAAAAAATGAGCGTTTTGCTTAAGTTCAAGGCACTCGATTACGAAGTGTACAATTAGTACACGAGTAATCTAGTAACGCAGAGATTAGCTAAACAAGCCCAAAGCGAGGATTTTTGTTCAAGGTCAAGGCAAGTTTTGACGAAGTGTACAATTAGTACACGAGTTAAAACTTAACGCAGAGATTGGACAAAAAGACCGTTTTGGTTATTCGCGGTGGTATGGGTGGTTGTTTATTACTGAGTATGCACGATAAATTTGCTCGGCCACTAAAATCCTGACCATTGGGTGTGGCATGGTCAATTTTGACAAGCCCCATTTCCATTTGGCTTGTTGAATAAGGCTTTTTTCTAAGCCATCTGGCCCACCAACAATGAGAGCCACATCTTGTCCACTACCAAGCCACTCTTCTAACTTATCAGCCAAGCCTTTAGTGGTCACTTGCTGACCGTGCTCGTCTAATACAATTAACTGGGCGCCTTTAGGAATGGCAGCCAATATTTTTTTGGCTTCTTCGGCTTTATATTTATCAGCTGACCCCGTTTTTCCACGTTGAGCCATGGGCAGTTCAATCAAGTTTAAGGTGCAAGATTTTGGTAGACGTTTTGCATATTCTGCATAGCCTTCTTGCACCCACTTTGGCATTTTTTGGCCAACAGTAATGAAATGAATAATCATATTGATAACGAGTAAAAAACTACTCGGCTGCTTGTTCTGCCGCTGTTTGGGCTTTAATGTCCCATAGTTTTTCTAATGCATAGTGAGCACGAGCGCCTTCTGTCATTACGTGCACAATGGCATTGCCAAGATCAACCAAAACCCAGTCAGGTTGTGGGCCAGCTTCAACACCTAGAGGTGGTTCACCAGCTTCTTTAAAAGCTTGTTCTACGTGAGAACCTAATGCTTTAACGTGTGTGGTTGATGTACCTGTTGCTACAATCATTAAATCTGCAAAACTACTAATGCCTTTAATATCCATTACTTGAATGTCTCTGGCTTTTGAATCTTCTAATGTTTTTACAATTAGTTCTTCAACTTCTTTCATATTCATACTCATTGAACTGGTTTGCTCCTTAATCGAAATCGATTATTTCTTTATCTCTAATTGATTAGTCGGCTTATAAAGGCCGTGTTCTTTTATATATTCCATAACACAAGGTGGTAGCAGATATTCTGCCGATAAGCCTGCGAGTAAGTGGTTTCTTACCAAGGTCGAACTAATATCCAACTGGGTAACATCTACATCCATAATTTGCCCCGCTTCAGCGGTAAAGGCCGATACATGATTTTGTTTGTAAATTTCTCCCGACTCGCCACTCTGCGGTACAGGTTCACCAGGCCTGTGCATAACCACAATATTAGCTAATTGCATGATTTGTTGCCATTTATGCCAGGTATGAAACTTAGCAAAGGCATCCGTTCCCATCATTAAAACTAGACTGACATCCTGAAACTTTTTTTTCAAAATGGCTAAAGTATCTGCAGTATAAGAGGGACCTCCTTGCTCCATTTCAATGGTATCCAAAACAAAATTGGGCTGTTTTTGGATCGCCAAACGAATCATCTCACTTCGCTGTAAAGCCGATACACTTGGCTTGTCTTTATGCACAGGACGGTAGCATGGCACAAAACGGACTTGCTCCAAACCTAAGCATTGCATCACTTCTAAAGCTGGGCGTAAATGTCCATAATGAACGGGGTCAAAGGTTCCGCCATTTATACCAATAAATTTCATTATTCGCGAATAGTTCCATCACCCAGCACAATGTATTTTTGTGAGGTTAACCCTTCTAATCCAACGGGGCCACGAGCGTGAAATTTATCGGTACTAATACCAATCTCGGCTCCCAAGCCATATTCAAAACCATCCGCAAAACGAGTGGATGCATTCACCATTACCGAGCTTGAGTCTACCTCAGCCAAAAAGCGACGAGAAGTAGTGAAGTTTTCAGTAATAATCGACTCTGTATGTCCTGAGCTAAATTGGGCAATATGATCCATCGCTTCATCCACATTGGCAACCACTTTAATCGATAAAATCGGCGCTAAATACTCCGTTGCCCAATCTTCTTCAGTAGCAACATTTGCGTTAATTATGGCGCAGGTTTTTGCACAACCACGAAGTTCAACCCCTTTTTCAGCGTACATTTTAGCTAACTCAGGTAAAACCGCTTGAGCTTGCGACTCGGCAACTAATAAGGTTTCCATTGCATTACATACGCCATAACGGTGTGTTTTAGCATTGTAAGCCACTTTTATCGCTTTTTCTTGGTCGGCATCATCGTCTATATAAACATGACAAATCCCATCTAAATGTTTAATAACAGGGACTCGAGCACCTTGGCTAATGCGCTCAATCAACCCTTTACCACCACGGGGAATAATCACATCCACAAATTCTGGCATGGCAATTAATTCACCCACCGCCGCACGGTCAGTTGTGGCAACCACTTGCACTGACGTCTGTGGTAAATCGGCTTTGTCTAGACCTTGTTGAATACAATTTGCCAAGGCCTGGTTAGAAAAAGCCGCCTCTGAACCGCCACGTAAAATCGCTGCATTGCCCGATTTTAAACATAGCGCCGCGGCATCTACGGTGACATTTGGACGAGATTCATAGATGATTCCCACCACCCCTAAAGGCACGCGCATTTTACCAATTTGAATGCCTGATGGACGGTAACTCATATCACTGATTTCACCAATGGGGTCTTGCAGTGCGGCAATTTGGCGTAATCCTTCTGCCATACCCGCAATTCCTGCGTCAGTAATCGCCAGACGATCCAGCATCGCCGCATCCAAACCATTGGCTTTACCATTTTCTAAATCTTTGGCATTTTCCGCTTTTAGAGTTTCCGCTGAATTTTCTATGGCTTCCGCCATCGCAATTAACGCCGCATTCTTTTGTTTGGTAGAAGCTCGCACTAAAGCACGTGACGCTTTACGCGCTTGCTGACCTAACTGTGTCATATACTCTTTTACATTCATTCAACAAACTCTCTTTTTCTTTGTTTCGTGGCTAACTTATTTTCAAACCTAGCGAGCAATCTTTGCCACTAAATCCGATAAACCAAACCACACTTCTCTGTCGTTTAATGTGGGCTGTATGCCTTTTATCATCCTATCTATTTGCAATGCCTGCTTTAAAAGGTTTTGCCACTCTTGTAAGCCGTGACGCTGCATCGCCTGGGAATACTCGCCCTGCCTTGATTGCCAAATACGGCATTGATTAAATGCTTGATTGAGCGAAACTTGCTGAGTCAATTGCGCCAACTCAATTAACTGTCTAATCTCTTTAGATAACAGCCAAAGAATCACTGGCGCTTCAACGCCTTCTTGCTGCAGCCTAGCAAGCATTTGCACACTATAAGCTACCTTGCCATTTAACATCGCGGTGGCTAGCGCAAAGAGCTGATAGTGTGCCTGATCAACCACATGCTCTAAAATATGCTCTGCGGTAATGGTGGAGTTTGCAGGCAAACTTAAAGAGAGCTTAGTGATTTCTTGGTCTGCCGCCAACAAATTCCCTTCAACTCTATCGGCTAATAAATTAGCCGCTTCACGCTCCAAAGTTAACCCGTGTAGTTGAGCTTGATTCTGACACCAACCAGGTAACGCATTGGCAGGTACAGGTTTGGCTTGAACGACCAGGCCTGCTGATTCTATTGAGGTTACCCATTTGCCTTTGATTTGACGGCTATCTAACTTTTCACATAAGACCACCAATACAATCTCTGGGGGTAAAGCTTGCACATACTGACACCAGTCCTGAAAGAACTTACCCCCCTCACGGCCTGGCGAACCTTTTGGCATATTAATCAAAATCATGCGTGATTCAGCAAACAATGAACCCGCTTGCGTGTCCATTTGTAGGCTTTGCCAATCAAAATTAGCATCTACATCATAGGTTTCACTAGCCATATAGCCTTGCGATAACAGCTGCTTTTTTAGGCCATCTAAACTATCGCGCAAAAACAGTGGTTCTTCACCATACAGTAAATAAATAGGCTTAATATCAAAGTTACCACTATTAAGCTGATTTAAAAACGCACTGGCTAAAATCAAAATAAAACTCTTTTATTGGCTTGTTTGATTGCTAACAGCATTTGACTGACTCTCCGTACTAACCAATGAGGCACGACGAATTCTATCTAATATTTGTCGTGCAATCTCTTCACTCATCGATTTTTGAATACTGCGTAATTCACTATTAGAAGACAAGGCAACCGAAGTGTTGATTTGGCGATCTCGATAAACGGTACTTTCACCACTAACGACTTTTTCTCCTGAATCTAAGTTGATTACGCTAAAGCGTTGCGTCATTTTAATCAGCTCAGAGGTGGCATCGCCTAATCGAGAACTGGTTCTGGATGACTTGTACTGAGTTGGCATCAGCTGAATTTGAACTTCAGCCGCCTGGCTATCCAAAACCTTAACCGACGCTTGGTTCAACTGGCGTTGCATCGCCATTTGAATATCTTCTCTTACACCCCCTGCCATTTCTAACTGAGCGGTTTGAAATGGCAAAACACCATTCGAATCGATGCCACGTAAATGAAATCCGCACCCAACTAACGAAGCAACAAGCAAAGCAAGAAAACTATTCAGCCCTATCTTTTTCAACATTAACAAACCCAATTAACCTTTTACAACCAAGTTAACCAAACGACCTGGCACCACAATCTCTTTAACGATTTCTTTACCATCAATAAACTTCAACACCGCTTCATCGGCTTTAGCGGCTGCCAATATTGAGTCTTTGTCGGCATCCACGGCAATTTCAATTTTGCCACGTAATTTACCGTTAACCTGCACCATCAGTTCAATTTCAGATTTAACCAATGCAGACTCATCTACTTTAGGCCAAGTCGCATCAACCACCAAACCAGTTTTACCCAGAGATTGCCCCAAAGATTCCGCTAAACTTTGCGCCATATGAGGAGCCATTGGTGAGAGCATTAACACCACAATTTCTAACGCTTCTTGCATGACGGCACGCCCTTGTTCAGAGGTTTCATCAAACTTAGAAATTTCGTTCATTAACTCCATACAAGCAGCAATAGCGGTATTGAATGTTTGGCGACGCCCCATATCATCAGTGACTTTTTGTAAAGTTTCATGCACTTTTAAACGCAACGCCTTAGCTTCTTTGCTCAAACCTTCAGAAGAGCTTGCAGGAGTTACCAGGCCTGCTTCTAAATGTGAATGCACTTGACGCCAAACACGGTTTAAGAAACGATACGCCCCTTCTACACCTTTATCTGACCACTCCAAACTTTGCTCTGGCGGTGCAGCAAACATAATAAATAGACGAACCGTATCCGCACCAAACTTTTCAATTAAACCTTGTGGGTCAACCGTATTACCTTTTGATTTAGACATCTTAGAACCATCAAGCAATACCATGCCTTGCGTTAGTAGGTTTTTAAATGGTTCATCTGATTTCACCAAACCTTGGTCCCGCATCAGCTTGTGGAAGAAACGGGCATACAACAAGTGAAGAATCGCATGTTCAATCCCACCAATATACTGATCAACTGGCGCCCAGTAATCGGCACGTTCGTCCAACATCGCTTTATCATTATCTTTTGAAGTATAGCGAGCGTGATACCAAGACGACTCAAAGAAGGTATCAAAGGTATCGGTTTCACGTTTAGCACGACCACCACACTGTGGGCATTCGCAGTTTTTGAAACTATCCATTTTAGCCAATGGCGAACCTGAACCGTCTGGTACCACATCTTCTGGTAAACGAACTGGCAACTGGTCTTCAGGTACTGGCAGAGCACCACACGCTGGGCAGTAAATAACTGGAATTGGGCAACCCCAGTAACGCTGACGAGAGATACCCCAATCACGTAAACGGTAGTTAGTCTGCTTTTCACCCAGGCCTTTCTCACCCAAAGCTTTTGCCATGGCGTGTAACGCGTCTTTTGACTTTAAGCCATCAAACTGGCCTGAGTTAACCAAAATACCTTTTTCAGTAAAAGCTTGTTCAGAGACATCCGCCATCTCTTCTGCATTAGGAGCAATGACCGCTTTAATCGGTAAGTCATAGGCTTTAGCAAATTCGTAATCACGCTGATCATGCGCAGGAACGGACATAACCGCTCCAGTTCCGTAGCCCATCAATACAAAGTTAGCCGCCCAAACTGGCACTTCTTCACCCGTAATTGGGTGCGTGACTCTAATCCCCGTATCGACCCCTTTTTTCTCCATGGTTTCCATGTCGGCTTCGGCGGTTGAGATATGCGAGCACTCTTCAATAAAACGTTCTAAAGGCTCATTATTAATGGAGGCTTTATGTGCAATTGGATGATCAGAAGCAATTGCCACATAGCTCACCCCCATTAAGGTATCAGGACGAGTGGTGTAAACATCTAAGTTTTGATTGTCTTTTCCAACAATCGGGAACGAAATTTGCAGGCCTGTTGATTTACCAATCCAGTTTTTCTGCATGGTTTTAACTTGTTCTGGCCAACCGTCTAAGTTATCTAAACCTTCTAATAACTCTTCGGCATAATCGGTAATTCTTAAAAACCACTGGGCGATCTCTTTACGCTCAACGGGTGCGCCAGAACGCCAACCTTTACCGTCAATCACCTGCTCATTGGCTAACACGGTCATATCGACTGGGTCCCAGTTAACCACAGATAATTTACGGTAAACTAAACCTTTCTCCATTAACTTAGTAAATAACCACTGTTCCCAACGATAATATTCTGGGTGACAAGTAGCGACTTCACGTGTCCAGTCATAACCTAAACCCAGTGACTTTAACTGGTTACGCATGTAGTCAATATTTTCATAAGTCCACTTTGCAGGTGCTACGTCATGCTGCATAGCCGCGTTTTCCGCTGGTAGACCAAAAGCATCCCATCCCATTGGCTGAAGAACATTTTTACCCTGCATACGTTGAAAGCGAGAGATAACGTCACCAATCGTGTAGTTACGTACATGCCCCATATGCAACTTTCCGCTTGGGTATGGGAACATTGAAAGACAGTAATATTTCTCTTTACTCTCATCTTCCGTCACCACAAAGGTCTGGTTATCGTCCCAAGTTTTTTGGATATCTGCTTCAAGTTGTTGCGGGTTGTATTGAACTTCTGACATGGTGTTTTTCTTCTGCTCTTTAAACGTTTTAAGCCTGCTCAAATTTGAACTTGCTAATTAAATTAAATAAGTTCAATATTATAGTTTAACTAAGGTTCAAACAGGAGAAAATAATGAGCGAAAATAAAATGCTAAAAGCGTACCGTGCACTTTTAAATCATGCCAAAGAGTTTGCAATAAAGGCAGAAAACAAAACCTGGGAGACTTTAGGTGAGGGAATTGAAAAAGCCGAACAAGCCGATCATGCTTTAGCCGAGTTAAGCGCAGAGGAATTTAAGCGTGTACAAGAAGATTTGCAGGCTGATATTAAACAAACAGCAGAATATTTGTCTGAAGTGGAACAAGGTGTTGAAGAATTTATTGAGATGGAACTGCCCGTTCTAGAACAGTTTTTAACTGAAAAAGCTTTAACACTGGCTGACCCCACCAATATCACACTATTGCGTTACCGTTTAGCGGCAGCGATGGATGAAAACCACCCCGTCTTTTCAAAACCGCATTAATTAAAATAGGGTATCCATATTTTATGGTCAATGAAAATTAATTTTAACCACGAAACGAAGAACTCGGCTTAGAGCCGAGAAGGCACGAAGTTTTTAAAACCAAAATACTTTTAACCAGGCCTGGTAACTCACTCATTACGAGTTAAGTAGTACCGTGGACAAGTGCCTTTACGAGTAGAACGCCTGCAAGGCACCCCTTTAGATTGAGTGTAACGAATAATCCATGGTTAACGTCTAACGCCATACTCTGCCGTCAATTATGGATTGCCACGTCGCTTCGCTCCTCGCAATGACTAATAAAATTGAATTTATTCACCACAACAACAAAACAAACACTCTTTAAGCCTTCAACACTTTAAGTCTTTGTGTCTTCGTGTCTTCGTGGTTAATCTTTCTGTATTCACCAGGCCTGGTAATCCACGGATTGCCACATTGATGAACTTTGCATGAACTAAGCTCTACGTAGTAGATATCGCTTGGCGATTAGAAACCCAAAATAGGTAAAGAGCAAAAACAGAATTGGCAAGGTTTTCCATTCTGCATAGAATGTTAGGCCGTCGTAGGGCTGAACTTGGCCACGCAACACACCCTCTTCATAAGGCGGAATTTGCGCTCTAATATTGCCTTTGATATCCACAATGGCGGTATAGCCTGTATTGGTGCTTCGAGCAATTTCTCTACCCAGCTCCAACGCCCTCATCTGCACTTCTTGCAATTGCTGTGCGGGTTCAAAAGTATCTGCAAACCAGGCATCATTACTCACAGTAATTAAATATTTTGCTTGCGGTAAAGAATTCGCTAACTCTTCACCAAACGCCATTTCGTAGCAAATACTTAAACCAGCATCGTGCCCACCCAATTTGATGGGCTGTTGAGATGAATCACCATGTGAAAACTCTGCAAATGGAATATTAAAGAGACCACTCACAAAAGCAAATGCACTACTGAACGGAAAAAACTCACTAAAAGGCACTAGATGCTGCTTGTAATAGCGATCCTCGGGATTATGGACGTTAATCAAGGCGTTATAGTAGTTTTCTGAATTTTTACCCCCTGCAATCACACCCACTAAAATATCGGTATTCAGTAACTTGGCGTCTTTAATAAAGCCTTGTAAAGCCCCTTTCTCAACCACATCGTAATAGGCTGGAATCGCTGTTTCAGGCCATACAATCACATCGGCATCCATGTTCTTTTTGGTTAAATCAATATAGGTTTTTAAGGTTGGATAAAATTCATCAGGCAACCACTTTTTCTCTTGAGCGATATTCCCCTGAATCAACGCCACATCAATGGGTTTATCAACTGGTTTGACCCATTGCACATTTTGTAATAAACCACCAATAGACCATATTAAACACAGGGTAACACTGGCTCTCACCCAGCTTTTTTCTTTAAATAACCACAACAATAGACCGGCAGACATCGCAATAGCCCAGCTCACACCCCACACACCCAAAAGAGGAGCATAACCATCAAGCCAGGTATCTAAGTGTGTCGTGCCACTTAATAAGAAAGGAAACCCACCAAAGATGGTAGAACGCACTAACTCAATCAGCACCCAAACTGCGGGAAAGAGCAGTGTAAGTACCAGGCCTGGCTGTTTAGCGTTTTTAAAAAACAACGCAATCCAGCCACCTAATGCCGTTGATAGTGCTAAAAAGAGCACAAACCCCATTGTCAAAATAACCGCAAAAGGCAAGGCAACACCAGAGTAGAAGTACATACTGGAAAATAACCAGCTGACTCCTAAACCAAACTGACCCAAGCCAAACCATAAACCAATTTTAGCGGCTTCAAAACGGGTTTCTGCCTCTAGCCAAAGCATAAACAAGCCCGCAATGGCTGCGAGCATAATCGGTGAGATATTAAACGGAGCAAAAGCAAACACACTTAACCCCCCTAATAAAAGAGCGATTAAGTGTGTTTTTTGAGGAGAAAATACTTTTTTAAGAAAGGTGAAGGCGGATTTCAAAACGGCTATCCTTTAGTCCTTATGGGTTGGATTGGAACAGGTCTTAAACAAACAACTATCAATCTTACGTTGTTTGAGATTGCAGCTCGCTTTGCTCATCACTTTGCTCAATCGATTCTTGACTGATTGGTTTGGCTTCAAACAGTTCTGCTCGTCGTTCAGTGGCTTTTAAAACTCTAAAACAAATACCATTCGTTTCAATTTCTTCACCAATCACAGGAACATGCCCTAACTCAAAGCTTAAAAAGCCGCCCATTGTTTCGGTGTTTTCTGTTTCGATTTCTGTACCAAAAAACTGGTTAAACTCTTCAATCGTCGTTAAAGCCTGAACTGAATAAGCTCCCCCCGCACGCTTTTGAATGCATTCATCTTCATCCACATCATGCTCATCTTCAATATCACCCACAATCTGTTCTAAGACATCTTCAATGGTGACCAGGCCTGCTAACTCGGCATACTCATCTACCACTAACGCTAAGTGATTTCGGCTCGATTTAAATTCGCGTAACAGAACATTTAAACGCTTACTTTCGGGAATAAAGTTCGCTTCACGATAGATTTTTTGTAAATCATCTTTTTCATTCAACTCACCCTTAACCACAGCACGTAAAACATCCTTGGCTAACAATATCCCCACAATTTCTTTATCCAACATCACAGGGTAACGTGAGTGCGAGCTTTCGAGCATGGTTTCTAAAATAGTTTCTAAGGAGTCATTGGCATCAATAATCTCAATTTGCGGGCGAGGAATCATAATGTCTCGCACACGTGCTTCAGAAACATCTAAAACACCTTCAATCATTAATAATGCGTCCGAATCAAGCACACCTTGAGATTGCGCTTCTTTTAAAACGGTTACAAGTTCTTCTCGACTCTCCGGCTCATCTGAAAATACTTTTCCAAGACGCTCTAACCACGAAGAGCCGCTACTACTGTCACTCATTTCTATTTATCATCCTTTATTTACATATCTGATTTTAACCACGAAAACACAAAGCCACGAAGTTTCAAATTAATTTTTGTTTTGAAAAACCAAGATTTTATACAAGGTTATTGGAAAACAACCAGGCCTGGTAACTCTAAATCATAATCATCATACAAACTCTACCGTCATTACAAGCAAAGTGAAGTAACCCATGACCCTTGTCTAAACACAGTAACCTGCCGTGAGTCATGGATTATTCGTTACACTTCACCCTAAAGGGTCGCCTTGCAGGCGTTCTGCGCGCCAAGGCGCTAGTGCCACGACCTTCGGCCTCGCAATGACAAAATCTTTTAATCTTTGTATCTTCGTGCCTTGTAGACTCTACAGCTGAAAAGACATAATAAAAACGAAAGTTCCGTCATTACGAAACGAAGAACTCGGCTGTAGAGCCGAGAACAAAGTGAAGTAATCCATAACTCTTGTCTAAATACAGTAATCTGCCGTGAGTCATGGATTATTCGTTACACTTCACCCTAAAGGGTCGCCTTGCAGGCGTTCTGCGCGCCAAGGCACTAGTGCCACGGCCTGCGGCCTCGCAATGACAATACCCTTTAAAACCTTTATGCCTTCGTGTTTAATCTTCTGCTTAATTTTCTTGATAAGGGTTTTTATACCCAAGCGATTGCATAATCTCAATTTCAAGCGCTTCCATCTCTTCTGCTTCGTCTTCATCTATATGGTCATAGCCTTGCAAATGCAAGGTGCCATGCACAATCATATGCGCCCAATGCGATTCTAACGATTTGTTTTGTTCTTTAGCTTCTTTGGCCACCACATCAGCGCAAATCACTAAATCGCCCAAATAAGGCAATTCTTCACCTAAATCTACCAGGCCTGGTGGTTGTTCAAACTCAAACGATAACACATTGGTTGGCGTATTTTTACCACGATATTCGTAATTAAGAGTTTGGCTCTCATCCTCATTTACAATACGAATAGTCATTTCAACAGGCTCAAAAGAGCGTGGCTCTTGCAAAGCCAAATGCACCCATTTTTGACACTGCTCAAGGGTCGGAATAGATTGTTCTTCAATCGCCCACTGCAAATCAAGATCTAACATGTTATTGCCCCTTAGTAAAAATGAATTACACTAATAGATTTAACCACGAAAACAAGCGGCTTACTCTTTAAGCTTCTGCTGTTTGCGATCGTATTTATCGTAAGCGGTGACGATTTTTTGCACCATTGAGTGTCGCACCACATCTTGCGCTTGGTAAAAACTAAAGCCAATGCCTTCAACCCCATCCAGTACTTCAATCACATGGCGTAAACCAGACTTTTGATGCCTCGGCAAATCACACTGGGTAATGTCCCCCGTAATTACGGCAGTTGAACCAAAACCAATACGGGTCAAAAACATTTTCATCTGTTCTGTGGTGGTATTTTGCGCTTCATCCAAAATAATAAACGAATCATTTAACGTACGGCCACGCATAAATGCCAGTGGAGCGACTTCAATCACATTTTTTTCCATTAAACGCTCAACCGTTTCAAAGCCCATCATTTCAAATAGAGCATCAAACAACGGTCGTAAGTAAGGGTCTACTTTTTGGCTTAAATCACCAGGTAAAAAGCCCAGCTTTTCACCTGCTTCAACCGCAGGTCGAGTCAGTATAATTCTTCTTACTTTCTCATTTTCTAGAGCTTCTACTGCACACGCCACAGCCAAATAGGTTTTTCCCGTTCCAGCTGGGCCAATGCCAAAGTTCACATCATATTTTTGAATCGCTTCAATATAACTGGCCTGGTTAGGATTACGCGTTTTAATGGTTTTGCGACGAGTTTTGATTAGAACCTGCTCGGCATCTAAAGCTCGGTCTGTATCCAACCCTAGTCCATGTAAATGTAAGTGAATTGCCTCTGGGGTTAAGGTCTCTTTAGCGGTCGATTCATACAAATCACGAATAAGCTGCTCAGCTTTAACGATTCTATCTGACAGGCCTGTTACCGAAAGCTTAAAACCGCGTGAATTCACCTCTACACCAAGGCGAAGTTCGATTTGGTCAAAATGCTCGTTATGCCAACCTAACAGGTTTTGCAAACGTTCATTATCTTCTGGAAACAGTGAAAACTGAATGGTATGTAATGCTGGCAAATTAAGCCTCAAAAGTACGTTTTAAAAAAATCAATTTCAACACAAAGAACTCAGCTGTAGTATCGGGACACAAGATAGCCTTAACACGGTTCAAAACTTAAAGTGTGTTGCTAATCCAGTTTTGTATCCTTAAACCCTCAACTCTTTCAAACTCTTTTAAGTTATTAGTAACCAGTACAGCACCTAAACTTCTTGCATGAGCGGCAATATGAATATCATTAACACCTATGATACTACCCTGCTTTTCAAGTTGCGCTCGAATATCGCCATAATGATAGGCCGCCGTTGCATCATATTCAAGAATATCTAAACGACTGCAAAAATCTTCAACGACTCTTAAATTTTTACTCACAAACTGACTTTTTTCAACGCCATGAATCAGTTCTGCCAAAGTCACAGAAGATATCGCCAAATGACCTGCCGCCTGATTAAACTTATCTAACATCTCTATAGGGCGACGTTTAATCACATAGATACAAATATTAGTGTCCAACAGAAATTTAATCATCAAAAGACTCTCTTGATGTTTCTGTTTGCTCTGCACGGCTATTCATAAAATCATCAGAAACCGCTAACTCATCCGCTAAGAAAAAACTATCCCATGCATTTTCAAACGGGCTAATAATGCGATCTTTTCCCAGTGTGCGAATAATGACTTTTTTGATAGATGCATCAAAACGTACATCAACAGGTAAACGTACTGCTTGAGTTTTATTGTTTTCAAAAACAGTTGCTGTAATCATAACAGGCCTCCATAACACTATATACCAATAGTATATAGCATTTTAAAACAGAGAACTAATCTAAATATTAGTGAATAATTACTACTAGAACATGATAACAAATTAAAAAATATCCGCTATAAAGCATGGTACTGCGGTGCTGTATGTCTATCTGCTTCAGGTGTCGCGACTAATTCACCACGTAAAGAGTTAGTTAAAGCTTCGGTAATTTTAACATCCACAAATTGACCAATTAACTCTGGTGAACCTTCAAAATTCACCACACGGTTGTTCTCTGTACGCCCTGCTACTTGAGAAAAAGAGTTACGAGATAAACGCTCAACCAACACTTTTTGCACTGTACCAATCATGCCATCACTGATTGCTTGGGTTTGTTTATTAAGCTGTTCTTGCAATACAAAAAGGCGACGCTTTTTCTTTTCCATTGGCTCATCATCAGGAAAACCAGCCGCAGGTGTACCAGGGCGTTCACTGTAAATAAAGCTGAATGAACGGTCGTAATTTAACTCTTCAACAAGCGCCAAGGTTTCTTTAAAGTCATCACAGGTTTCACCTGGAAAACCAATAATAAAATCACCTGACAAACTCAAGTTAGGACGTAATGCACGCACTTTACGAATCGTAGACTTATATTCCAACACCATATGGTTACGCTTCATCATCGCCAAAACTTTGTCTGAACCCGACTGAATAGGTAAATGCAGATGAGAAACCAACTCGGGAATCTCCGCGTAACAATCAATAATACTTTGCGTCATTTCATTTGGATGAGAGGTCGTAAAACGAATACGGTCAATACCATCAATCGTTCTAATGGCGTGCATTAAAATCGCTAAATCAGCAATTTCACCATCGGCCATTAACCCGCGATAAGCATTGACGTTTTGCCCAAGCAAATTAACCTCGCGAACACCTTGCTCTGCTAAAACACGAATTTCATGCATCACATCTTCAAATGGTCGGCTAACCTCTTCACCACGGGTATAAGGCACAACACAGAAGGTACAATATTTAGAACAGCCTTCCATAATCGAAACCATGGCCGAAACGCCACTCACCTCAGGTTCTGGCAAATTATCAAACTTCTCAATTTCGGGGAAAGTAATATCAATGATCGCTTTTTTCTTTTTGACTGAATCATCGCCACGCATACGTAACGCTTCATCAATCATCGCCGGTAATCGGTGCAATGTTTGCGGGCCAAAAATCACATCCACACTAGGCGCACGCTGACGAATCACTTTACCCTCTTGTGAAGCTACACAACCACCCACACCAATTACACGGTTTGGCTTTCTGGCTTTCCACTTAGACCAACGGCCCAATTCAGAAAACACCTTCTCTTGCGCTTTTTCACGAACAGAACACGTATTCATCAACACCACATCCGCCTCTTCAGGCTCAGTAACAAGCTTTAAACCATGAGTCTTCTCAAGCAGACTCGCCATCTTGTCAGAATCATACTCATTCATCTGACAACCATAAGTAATCACATAAAGTCCGCCGGTAAATGGAGTGGTTTGAGACATATAAATTCCGTAAAAATTAAAAGGTAAATAAACTGTATATTTGAATCTATCTAGCTGAATATTAAAAGTTTTTAAAACATTCAAACAGAAACAAATCGGGTCGCGTATTCTAACACAAACTATTTTAAAAACCCTAAAAACAGAAAACCCGCCAATTGGCGGGTAAATGACTATCTTGAGTTAAAGCTTTAAAGCTCTAAACAGATGTCCATATCTGGGGCTGCAGCAGTACCATTATTAACAAAGAACACAACCCCCGTAGTGCCAACACCATCATCCAACTTAACATCTATACCCGTCACGACATCAACCGCTTGAACATCAGTAATACCAAAAATACAGACTTGATTTCTATTCGGAATCAATGTCGTGCCCGCTGCAATAGAAGCAGCACTACCAAAACCTGCACCAAATACCGCACCCTCATCCCATTGTGGCTGCGGGTCTTCTGTTTTTAAGAAACCTTGGACAAATAAATCTTCAAAAAAATCACCAGCGGCTGCATCTGCTGCTGCCACTACTGTAGGTACGATTTCACCATTAGAAGCGGCGGCAGTTGCTGAATCACCTGGATATCTACCAATCCTATCACTATATGCATATGAAGAGGCCTGTAATGAAACAAGAGCATCAGTATCTGATTTAATTTTTGCAGAATTAATCATCTCTTGACCTTTAAGAACACCACCTAAAAGTAAACCGATGATAACTAATACGATTGCAATCTCAACTAATGTGAAACCTTTTTGATTTTGTAAGTTTTTAACTTCCATGAATATCTTCCTTTTTTAATGTATAAAACATTTACACGTTTTGTGTAGTTCACATATTACAGGCTTTGATATAGAAAAAAAGAGTAAATTTTTTTTACTCCTCGTTTTTTTTGAGTTTAATGCAATGCTTTAAGTTACCAGGCCTGGTAATTCAATAATAAAACCAAATTCAGCCCTATCATTCTGGTAAAACTCTATTTGTCCTTCTAGCTGTTTGAGCAGCTCTCTAGACAGGAAAAGCCCTAATCCCATTCCGCTTTCACTGGTTGTCCAAAACGGCTCAAACATTCTTTCTGAAAGAAACTCTTGATCATTAATTTTATGACTGGCAATTCTGATATTAACTTTTTGCTCTAAGCCATTATGATTGATTGAGATATGTATCGGTTCTTCCGACGATGGATGATCTCTAAAATTACCTAAGATATTTTTAAACACCTCGAGTAAAACCTGGCGTGGCAATTTGGTTGAGACATTGCCCTCTAAAAGCACATTTAGACTATACATTTGAACCACATCATCAATGAGGTCTTTAAGGGTATAAACATTCCCCTCGTAAAACTCTGAAAGTGGTTGTTGCATATGCTCTACTGTTTTTCTGGCTCGTAACGCCATTGGCGGCAAGGTGTTTACCAGTCTTTCAACCAATTTTAACTTGGCCTCTTCATTACCTACTGTTTGAAGCTGTTCAGAAAGGAGCTGAATAAATTGGGCAATGTTTTTAATTTCATGCTGTACAAACAGTTGATAACGTTCAAGACGCTTTTGAGATGTGAGAATTTCGGTTTGTTTTAGAACGAGGTTTTGTTCCAATATGTTCAAAAACGTTTTGATAACCAGGCCAGCCATACTTTCAAGTTGATTCGCGTCTTTGGTAACAAATAACACAATTTCAAAACGCATGTCTTCACGTGAAACAGAATGCACTTGCTTAACGAGTCTTAAGCGCTCTTCACTTCCTTTAACCACCGTTTTACGTTCACCAAACCATTCAATATTGGCGTTAATTTTGGCACAACCTACCGAGTTGAGTATTGACCAGGCCTGGTTAAAAAAATCTAATGCGTCTTGATGACAATTTTGATTAAGCTCATACAAGCTAGATAAAGCTCTATTTAATCGCTTTGATTGACGCCTAAAATAATAAGCCGTAAAAAACAGTGAAAAACCAATAACGATAAGTGCTAGCCAAAGCCATTGAATCAAACTTTCTGAAAAATGCTCCATCAAACTTAAAAACCCTTAATTAAGAAATCATACGAGTGTTTTGTACACAGGCAATAACGGTGCTTTTTGTCATTGCGAGCCCTTTAGGGCGTGGCACTAGCGCCTTGGCGCGTAGAACGCCTGCAAGGCGACCCTTTAGGGTGAGCAAAGCGAATAATCCATGGCTTACGGCAAAGCACTGTGGTCAGACGTTAACCATGAATTACTTCACTTTGTTCTCGGCTCTACAGCCGAGTTCTTCGTTTCGTAATGACGTTTTTTGAACCACGAAGGCACGAAGTTTTTAAAATCTTGGTCATTGCGAGCCCTTTAGGGCGTGGCAATCCTTGGCTTACGGCAGGGGTATGTGGTTAAACATTTGCGTGCCCCAACCGTCATTATTCAGCTTAACTGGATAGTCTTATTTAACCATCCTAGATTCCCGTCTCAAGCACGGGAATGACATTGTTTTTTTAAACGAATTCTTTATGTCTCGTTTCTGCAGAGAGGATTTATGAATAATGATTATTTTTCGGTTTGAGTTACCAGGCCTGGTAGAAACTATTCATCTCTCTGTAGATGATATTTTTTTATTAAGTAATAAACGTTCTCGCGCTTTAAACCTAAACGCCTGGCCGCTTCATGGACATTAAACGCTGTATCACTTAACACCTGTCTAACCAGTTTTTCCTCAGCCTGATTACGAATCTGTTTAACCCCTTCACCTAGGCTGGCATCAATTTTTACTTTATGTAGCCCCTCTTGTTCACGCAGCTTTTCTTCTTGTTCATAGAACATAATTGCCCGCTTTATAGCGGCAAGCACGGATTCTGAAGAAATCGGTTTTTCTAGAAAATCAAATGCACCATGTTTTAATGCAATATAAGATGTGGATTCCGCGTTTTGGCCAGTTAATACTAATGTTTTCACTTGCGGCTGATTGACCTGTAACCATTCAAGAACCGCAACACCTTCTTGCGGTGTATGCTCGTGAGGGGGCATTCCCATATCTAAAAGGATAACAGGAAAGATATTTTGATTTAAACAGCCAATTGCTTCTTTTTGGGAGCTGGCCTCAGTAACAGAATAACCTGCAGACTCCAAAGAAAAACCCAGCATGCCACGCAGTGCTGGGTCATCATCAATAAGTAAAATGTTTTTATGATTCAATGGTAAAGATACCTTTTATCCATTCAACTAAATTCATTAAAGAACCACATACTCTCGACTACTACCATTAGATTTGAAGATTACCAGCTCAAAACCATTAACATTATTTTGAAAACCAGAATCAGCATCCCATTCATCTTTAGTCATGTTTTCTAGCACTAAAATATCGTAGCCATCCCCTCCGTTAACTCCAACAGCCAAACCACCTGAATCAGCGTTAGAACTATCTCCTAACCACAAAACATCGTCATCGGCACCTAAATCAAGTACGGGGCCAGGTATTGTTGTCTCTGTAGTTGTTGTTATAGTGGTCGTCTCAGTTACTAATTCTGGTCCTCTACGGTATCGAACATCCGTTTCAACGGTTGTTACAACGGTTGTTACCACATTACCGCTAACAGTTTGAGTTTCTGTAGTCACCGTTCCTTCTGCAGGAGGGCTATATGTATAGTAAGCATTTGAAGAACTTGTTTCGGTCGCTTCAGAAGTTGTCGTGCTTGCATCAACAATATTTCCTTGAACCCAAACCTTATCATTGCCTGATTCAGCAGAAAGATTGCTTGTTAAGTCCTTACCTAAAATAAAACGATCATCCCCGTCACCTAAATACACAGCAGAATTAGCGGCATTCACAATATAGACAGTATCATCCCCTGCTCCTGTGTTTAATTCAGCTTGGTCGCCATTACTGGTAATTTCCCCAGTCAAATTATTGTATTCAACCTCAGAAGAGAGATCATTACCAATCACCACATAATCATTACCCTGCCCTAAATCTAATGCAGTTGTAATATTTCTGTTAACGGTAATGACATCTGGATTTGAGGCATCATCAAGTGGCACATAATCCCCATCGTTCAAGTCATAGGCATTGTAGGTGGGTGTTAAAGGTGTATTTGCCGCTGTGTTATTCCAAACAACAACTGGTGAGAGAATTTCAGACTTTATTTCATAACCCGTTATGGTAACAATCGTATCGTCAAAAAAATTGGCTGCCACAGATGTCTTTTGTGCTTGATGATAAAACTCATCCACAATACAGTTTTCTTGGCTTGCTCCATTGGCCGTCCCACAGGAGGACAAGGTGGTTGCGCCATCCTCATTATAGGCCACTAAAACAACTGCTGCGGTAGCCGTTTCAAAAGTAGCGCCTGCCCCACAAGCACCAGGAGCGGTATTTTCATTACAAACACTATAATTACCTAAACCATTATCGCCCGCAATCGGTGGTGTATTTCTTAAATTAAACACCGCTTCACCTGGCGTAGCGTTACAAAAAAAGCTGGCCGATGACGTATCATCACAAATAACAACGGTGGCCTGATCATCTGCATTACGGTTGACCGCATAACGAATAAAATTACCATAAGCGTCTTGAACATCAGCACGCTTCATTCCAATATCTAAATAGGGAACCGCTCCAAAGTCAGCGTTACACACATTAAAAACATCCGTTCCAACGGCAACCGCAGTTCGATTTTCCATTCCATCAGGATTTGCATCAGAGTCTGGGCAGGGTAAATACTTATTTACCATGGCAAATTTCATAAGCTGTTTTTTAATATCTTTTTGAGTTGCTTCAGATTCAAGCTGTTTAGTAACACTACGAATCTCACCTGTACCAGAGAAAACCCCAACAAAAACGATTCCTAATATGGCCAAGACCACACCAAGCTCAACGATTGAAAACCCTTTTAACTTGCGACTATTCATTAAATACATCCAATTTATCACTGTCATCGCCTAACTCAATACCTGCTGTATTAACTGTTGGCATATCTGGAGCCGATGCAGGCGAATCGTAAAGCACAACCTCTAAATCACTGACACTCACAACTTCATCTTCGTGCGTTGAACCTACAATAAAGTTTAAATCAACTTGACCATTTTCATCTAGAGTAACGTTGTATTCTAAGTATTCATACCAAGCATCATAATCTCTATAACCCGTAGTGTTATTATTGGTTGGATCATAATATGAGTAATCCCCTAATACCGTTTGGTCAATACCTTCATAGGCATCATTTGTCATTGCCCCACTAGCACCTGGAGTGTTGCCGTTTATACCAACCACAAAAGAGTCACGAGTATGCCCAGACTCAGAGCCGTTTTCGTAAAAACCACTCTCCCATCCTCCAACAATTTCAGCCTTGAAAGAAATGGTAACGGTTTTATTGGCGTTATCCGTTCCAAAATCAAAATTTTGACTGTTGTAATCCCAGGCCTCAATCGGGTTGGATTGAACATTATCACCTGAACCACCTGTCTCTTTATTTTGACCTAATGTAGCGATCGAACCACCTGTAATAGAAGTTGGTGTTGAGTCATTAACTAAAGCAATAACTTCTGCTTCATAACGGTTTTTTAACTCATTGGCAGAGATAGTTTGAATCAAGTCATCGTAATACGGGTTTTCAGAATAACCCGCCTGTACAAAAAACAAGTCACCATCACGATTCTCTTGTTCAGCCACATCCAACCCTGCGGTTACTTGGCCATTTTCATTAACAGCAACCAACACGGCAACTAAAGCGTCACCATAAATTGCAGCACCAGCCGTACCCGCATTACAGTTAGCCGTATTACAAACCCTTAAATTATTTACCCCAGGATTCCCCATTACGGGAAGTGTGGTCAAATTAAACATTGGTGGTGAAGTATTATTAAAATAACAAGCCGCATTTAGAGGGCAATCCGTAATACTCGCTGCACTAACAGCACTTTGGTTTATCGCATAAATAAGATTATTGTCCCAACTGTCCTGCACATCTTTTACAGACAAACCCAAATCATTAAAAGGCACGCCACCCGTAAATGCAGTACAAGCTACCCCCGTTCTGTTTTCAAAACCATCACCATCCGAATCGGGACACAATAAAAATTTATTTTGTTTAGCAAACTGTAATAATGAAGATTTGGCCAGTTGTAACTTAGAGTTACCCTCTTGCCATTTAACATGAATGCGCTGCTCAGAATACATTGAGAGTGAACCCGCCATTAGAATGCCGACCACTCCTAAGACAACAGCTAATTCAAGCAAAGAGAATCCACTCTGTTTAATTGAGTTCAACGCCAACATCACTTTACTCGTTGGTAATACATCTTTCATATTATTAGCCCTCTCTTTGGCTAAAAACAGTTTTATTCTATTTATCTTACTGTAATATTTAGCTTTTTACTAACACCCAAAATAGTGATATTACTGAATAGCTCTGCCTGATTTAAGTGAAACATACTTTATGTCATAACCTGTTATCCAAAACAGTTGATCATCAAAATCCTGATTTTGCACATTTGACCCCACAGCCTGCCAAAAATAATTATCATTATCTGAGTTCTCAATCTCAGCTGCACTCACCGCATTGCCCGCCCAGGTTTGCGCGCCATTTTTGCCAAAACTCACAACCACCGCAATCACAGAAAAACCAGCTATGCCTGCTGATGGCGTAGCCGCATTACAAGCCGCAACCGCCAATTCATTACAAACCGTATAATTACCCGCCCCTGTGCTTGAACCAAATGGCGGCGTATCAATATCAAAATGTAATGCACCAGGCTGATTACTAAAATAGCTAGCCGACTCTAATGGGTCTAAAATCTCACCAGTACTGTTATCTGCTTGATTATTAACAGAGTAATGCAACGGTTCATTCCAAACGTCACCAAAAGCAACACCCAAATCTTGAAATGGTACCGTCCCGTTCTTATCAGTACACTCAAAAGTACCTTCTCTATTCTCCAAACCATCGCCATCTGTATCTGGGCAAGGTAAATATCCATTAACCTGTGCAAAAGTTAGAAATGCTTGATAGTTTTTCTGCAAAATTACTCTATTCTCAGTATATTTATCAAAGTCACCAACCTTATTAAGCGCGCCTGAAAGACCAAACGACAGAATGGCAATAATCGTTAAAGCAATACTCAACTCTAGCAGTGAAAAGCCATTTTGAAAATTATTTATTTTTAAGTTAGCCATTTCAAACCTATTCATTACGGGCAACCTAAAACGGTTCGCCAACCCTGTCCATACAAGTTCTCGTCTGTTGACAGCGTATTTAAATCACAAGTGAGAAAGTTTGTACCCGCGCTAAAACAATCATTAAACCAATGAAGATTCCCGGCTGCAGAAGCTGGATCGACACATAGATCAGGCACATTATTCCCATCTGCATCCATACTAACACGGCTTAACATGGCCGCATTCCACTCAGCACGAGTGATAGGAATCACATAATCATTAAACTTAGGGTTATTGGCAACAGGTGTTGGGTCATTAAAATTAGAAATAAAATCAGCATCGCCATCGGCATTTTCTAATTCTAAATAATCAGAAATATTGGCTAAGGTTGCTGCGGTTTGAGTTTGACCAGAGAGCGGGTCACCAGAATAGATTAACACCATCACAATATCAGTCACACCATCTAACGTTAAACTCGCTGTCGCAGGTGAAGCAGTATTTAGTGGTACAAATCGTTTAAAAGCAGAGTCATAATAATAATCTGGGTTTTGGGTCAAAAACCGCGAATCAACCGCATACCAAAAGTTACCCGACTCTAAGGGCTGATCAATAAAAGAAAAAACTCTAGAACTAATACCTGTTGGAACCACACCCGTTACAAAAGTGACCCCACTCCCCCCACAAGGAGAGTCTGAAACACCATCATTATTAATGGTATCTGGGCACGGAAAATACCCAGGTCCAGGAATATCCTCCTGAGAAAGCGGTATTGTACTGCCAGAAGTTGTTCTAAAAATTTCTGGTTGAAACATTGCATAAGTCAGCATTTTATCTTTTACACGATACAGCGCATTAACGTTTTCATTCTCTATTGCAATTCGCATCGATTCAGAGCGCACCGACGAAACGGTACCAAACCAAACCGCCGCACCCAAAACTAAGGCAAGCATTCCCATTAGAATAATAAAACCAGATTGTTTCTCTTTCCGCTTACTCATGACACTCTTCAAAAATGCAATAAAAAACCAATATTCATATATTTAGTATAGGCGATAAAAGCGTAACCAACTAATTAATATAATTTTTACTTAACACTACATTTTTTTATAAACCCGTTCACCATAAAGGCACACCTAACTTTTGTTGCTCCAAAACCCACTGCTGAAAAGCAGGCGGACCATACGCTAAAGTTAACGGCGACTTCTCTATTCCTTTAGATTGCGGATCTTGCTGCTGATAAACCAAAGGGCGCATATTTTTTTCAGCATAATTCATTAACCACTTTAAGGTTTTTTGCGGAATCTCACGACCCACTGGAACAGCCACATCAACAGCAACACCCTGCCAATTAAAAGCGGAATCTATTACCAAAGCACCACTTTTATCAGGTCTAAAATTACCTGGCAATTTAGAACCTTTTTTAACCCAAGCACACTCAAACGTTTGGCAAGGATTTACAGGCCTGTTCAAATAGTCATCACAACCTGTTCCCGTACTATGCGGGCAAGGCTTACCAGGATAAGCCTCACACCCTTTTACCGTTATCTGCACCCAACCATCACAACACGCCGTACAAGGCTGACACTCCCTAACTTTCATCAAACTTCCTTAAAGGGGTCAAAGCCCTTTTTTGTGAATAACTAACTTGCAACAACTACTCAACAACATTCTTTTTTGGCCTACCTCTTACTGAATAACCCAATTTACGCTGTAAAACCTTTTCAATAGACTCTTTAAATTGCCCAGAACCTGCAGGCGTACCCGACTGATACCCAGCTTTTAATTCAGCCAAGACATCATTTGGAATCACTTGTTCAAACAAATTAGCATAGAAAACACTACGCAAATCTGGTTTATCACTTAACTTAACAAACTCTGTATGCGGTGTGATTAGCTCATCAGCCAAATTCAAAGCATTGCAGTGATAACTAGAATAAACATACTCATCAGGTCTCAATACCATCCCCGCTCTTACAGGGTTAAGCTCAATATATCGCATACAAGCAAACAAATACCTATCACTATCAATTAAATTACTTTTAAAACGACCTTCCCACAAACTACCACTAAAACCATACTTATGATTAATATAAGACACATAAAAACGCCCAACATACTGCATAACCAGACTAACGCCATTCACCTCTTTTGCACTCATTAATAAGTGAACATGATTAGTCATCAATACATAAGCGTGCAATTTAACATCATACTTAATTAAGGCATCTTTAAGTTTGGTTAAATAATAAAGATAGTCAGCCGTTTCATAAAACACAGGGTCACGATTACGACCACGTTGAACAACATGATTAGGGACATTAGACAAAAAGAATCTTGGTTTTCTAGGCATAAAACAAGATTAGCAAAAATACGAGTGAATTACAAAAAAGATATTCACATAAAAGGGCTTTGACCCCTTTTAGAAGGTAGAAAAGCCCCGGCTATAAATAGACGGGGCTTTTGATACAAAGTTTAATCAAACTGTCTTACGACAGCAATTGATTAGAACTTGTGTAAAAGACCTACAGACATAACAGTCGTGTCAGCATCTTTAACACCTTTGCTGTTTTCAAGCATAGTGTAAGTTACATAACCAGTTGTCTTCTTACCTAATGAATAGTCAAGACCGATTGCATAGTTAGTAGCATCTTCGTTGTTAGTTGCTTTCTTATCGATATCAACAACAGAAACTTTAGCTTTTGGCATGAATTTACCCATTTTGTAACCTAGGTTAGCTTGGATGTTAGTACCACCTTGAGAGGTATCTTCGATAGCATCACCAGAGAAGTCTTGGTACATAGCGTTAGCAATTAAACCACCAGTCGCGTACTGAGCAACTAAACGAGTATGGTTAGCTTCTAAACCTTTAGTACCAACTGTCTGGTCAGACGCACTATCCATACCAGCCGCTAAATAAAGACCTTTTTTAGCTGAACCGTAAGTTAATGCAACAGAATACAAATCAGATAATGAAGACTCTTTATCGTCAGTAGTTGGAGTCATTTTAGAACCTTCTTGAGGAACCATCGCTGCAATCAACTTAACACCAGAGAAAGAAGGAGAAACGTATGCAAGAACGTTAGATACACGGTTTTCCATACCTTTACCGAAAGCACCTAAACCACCAGCCATAGGACCGTTATCCGCAACACCATCGTTGAAAAGATCTTTTGCTTGAATCATTTTAGTAGGAGTGTCATGACGACCCATTAATACTGTACCAAAACCACCCGCTAAACCAACGTACTGGTTACGGTTAGAAAGTGCTTCACCGTTAACATCTTTTGTCAAATCAGATTTACCAGAGTTATCAATATTTAGACCAAACTCAATTTTATAGATTGCTTTAAGCCCGTTACCTAAATCTTCAGAACCTTTAACACCTAGACGTGAAGCTACGTTGTTTACTTGCGTACCTGAAGCAGCCTTGTTTGTTCCTGCAGCTGTATCAACATCAAACTGTTCAACAGCCATATTTACTTGACCATAAACAACTGGTGCATCAGCCATAGCAACTGGAGCAGCGATAGCAGAAGCAACTGCTAGAGCGATAATATTCTTTTTCATTTGAAAATCCTTAAATTAGTTAAAACTGCCTGCGCTTTGCAGGCTTGAGATGCACTATATTGAATAAGACCATGCGGTGCAACTATGTTTTATAAAAAAAACCACAAAGATTTTTTGTGTTGTTTTTTTACAACACCGCTTAAACATCAATACATTTTGTAACCACAAAGCCACGAAGACACAAAGTTTTTTAAAATATTACCAGGCCAGGTTGTTTTGTCATTGCGAGGAACGTAGTGACGTGGCAACACATGCCTTTCGGCAAAGTACAGCAGTTAGACGTTAACCATGGATTGCTTCGCTTTGCTCGCAATGACTGGTGTTTTTTGAACCTAGAAGTCACGAAAAAAACATTTTTAAGGGCGTTATAAAGAATTTATGCCAGCCCGATTTTTTATGGATTTCTTCGCTTTGTTCTCGGCTCTGCAGCCAAGTTCTTCTATTCACTCTGACACGAGATGGAGCTTGCAATAACGGTATTAATTATCTTTTGTTTTAAGTCTTTATCTTCGTGACTTCGTGCCTTCGTGGTGAATATTTTTGACATAAAGGACGGTACCTAGGGGTACCGTCCTAAACACCCCTAAATACTTTGGTTAGTGACCTTGATTGATATAACGAAGCAAATCCATCTCTTGGCGTATAACTGCAAGAATAAATACCGTTTGCATTTTTCTGTCATAACGATAAAGCACTCTGCATGGGTTAACAATGATTTCTTTATAAGGTAAATCAGCTATTTCTGGTATTAATCTACCACTTTCTGGAAAATCTTGAAGTCTATCCACCACACTCATTACTCTACACACTAACTTGCTGGCAGCACTAGAATTGTCTAGCGCAATAAATTCAGCAATATCATCGAGCGAATTAAGTGCAGAATCTGTCCAGATTATTTTAACCATTTAGACATTTTTTCTTTTACTTGCTGATGAGTACTCAATCTTTCATTTGTTAAGTCTTGCTCACCTTTGGCGACAGCCTCAAGAATATTCATTCGGCTTTGTATTGCCTCATAATCTTGAACATTAATGAGATAAGCAGCAGGCTTACCTTGCTCTGTAATTAATACTGGCTCATGACTTGTATTTAAATCGGCCAAAATACGAGTTGCCTGCCTTTTTAACGTGGTTACCATTTCAGAACGCACTGGTAGCTCCTTTTGTACTGAATTAAAAGTATCACTATTGTATCACTTAAAAAAACAGCGCCCTAATTTTGTTGAACCACGAAGCCACAAAGACACAAAGGAAAAGATTATTAAGAGTTCTACAAAGCCATTTTACAGGCTCGGCATTTTTGTGGATTGCTTCGCTTTGTTCTCGACTCTGCAGCCGAGTTCTACGTTTCACAATGACATTCTGAATTCATTCGTGTTATTCACTATTAAAATCTTCGTGACTTCGTGTCTTCGTGTCTTCGTGGTTAACTTTATTTTTTTAAATCTTCGTGCCTTCGTGTCTTTGTGGTTAACTTTAATTTAACCCAGACATAAAAAAACCCGCTCTGGCGAACCAGGCGGGTTTTTTTTGAACCAAAATGTAATATATATAAATATATATAAATAGTTTGTATATATTAACGTTTTGAGAACTGAGGGCGACGACGTGCTTTACGTAGACCGACCTTTTTACGCTCAACTTGACGAGCATCACGAGTTAGAAGACCACGCGCACGTAGTGCTGGGCGGTTACCTTCTTCGTATGCAACAAGTGCACGAGCTAGACCGTGACGTACTGCACCAGCTTGACCAGTTGTTCCTCCACCAGCAACGGTGATAAACGCATCAAATTTATCTACGTTTTCTGTTGCTTCTAAAGATTGGTTAATTACCATTAAGTCTGTTTCACGAGCAAAGTACTCTGTGATGTCACGACCGTTTACTGTCATTTTGCCTGAACCCGCTTTTAAGAATACGCGAGCTACTGAGCTTTTACGACGACCTGTTCCGTAGTATTGTTCTGTTGCCATTTTAATATTCCTTTATTACACGTCTAGAGTTTTTGGCTGCTGAGCAGTATGTGGATGATCAGTTCCAGCATATACTTTTAGCTTTTTAAACATTGCGCGTCCTAATGGACCTTTTGGCAACATCCCTTTTACCGCGAATTCAAGCGGACGGTTTGGCGCTTTATCAATTAACTTTTCAAAGTTAGTTGATTTTAAGTGACCAATAAAACCAGTATGGTGATGGTACATTTTGTCTTTACGCTTATTACCAGTTACAGCAACTTTTTCGGCGTTAACAACAACAATATAGTCACCACAGTCAGCGTGTGGCGTATATTCAGGCTTATGCTTACCACGTAAACGTAGAGCGATTTCAGCAGCTAAACGACCTAAAGTCTTATTTTCTGCATCTACAACATACCAGTCGCGTTTGATTTCAGCTGGTTTTGCAACAAATGTTTTCATAATTTGTTCCTAATAGTTCATAAGGCCAATACTTGACCTTTAATAATCCAAATCCAAGATTTGGTTTAACAAATACTATTGTTAAACCAAATCACTTACTGTTTAACGGGCAATAAGGGGGAAGGATTAACAAGACGCGTGATTATAGTAAAAAACCTTTACATTATCAAATATATTTCCAAATATATTTTACGTTATTTTTGCAAATCTACCAGGCCTGGTAACTTACCTTTTTTAAAAGCAAAAAAGCCAGTTGATGACTTAACATACAACTGGCTTTTAAGGCTTTAACTAATTTAAGTTGTTTAGATTAACTTTATTACATTAGGTCAAAAGACTTAGATACACCAAGAACCAAATAACTTTGATCTTTAGTTGCACTATCTTCAGATGAAGTTGCGATTAAATTGATAGAACCATCAAACCCTGCAGCAAGCTCCGTTGAATAACCTAAATCTATATAAGTAAGAGCGTCATCTGAAGTATCAATATCACCATCATTTAAGCCCAATGTAGCTGAAAAATCATTGTAAGCAACCGAAACATATTTATGATCATAATCTACATCTCCTGCAGAAGGTTTATAAACACCTTTATCATAACCCAGCGTAAACATACCGTAACCAATAGATGCATTTACTTCTTCATAAGCCGAGTCAAACGCCGTGTCAGTGTAATAATACCCAGATGCACCTAGACCTAGAGAAATACCTTCAAACTCTCCACCCCAACCAGCATACAAATCATACTCAAGACCACTTTCAACATCTGCAGCCCAAGTACCAATATAGAACCCAGAATCACTTTCAAAATCCAAACCTGCAGAAGCTGAAGCACTTTCAGTTTGCTCTACACCACGGAAAACATAGTTAGAAACCATACCAATATTAGCTGAAACACCCGCTTGTGACGTAGCTGGAACCATCGCTACTGATGCTGCGCCTGCAACGGCTAAAGATAGTGCTAGTGATTTTAATTTGAATGTTTTTGTCATTTTTCTCTCCAAAGAAATAGTAAAAAAATCGTTGTTTTCGACTCTTCTTTAACGATATACATGCCATAAATTAATTTTTGCTTATATATCAATACATTAACTAGACAACAAACCAGGCAACCTGACTACAGCAAAAAACTTTAGCACCAAAATGGAAAAAGAAGCGACCCAAAATACTACAACCTGTTGCTTAATTTTTTTAGGAGCTGCTCAATCTCCTGTTCAACCAGCTTATAATCCTCAATTATTTTTTTACCCCTTGGGGTTAGAACACTCCCTCCGCCTGATTTTCCACCTTTCAGCTTCATTATCATAGGTTCGTCATACATCGCATTAAGCTCCTCAATAAGCTTCCAGGCTTTTTTATAAGACATGCCCATACTTTTGGCTGCTTGGCTCATAGAGCCATGCTGCTCTATCTTTTCAAGTAACTGTATGCGCCCTATTCCGATATACCCTGATTGATCTCCTGTAATCCAGAAGCGTGCACGTATGTTTTTTGAGTAGGGTTCACCTGGTAGTTTTTCGTTGTCTTGTGACATGTTTTTCCTATAAACCTATCCTATAAACCTATGTAATGCGCTCTAAGTTTATAATCCATAATAGTGACTCAATTCAAGGTAACTATTGAAGCGTATGATTAAAACAGCTATTCATTACCTTATTTAATCTCTGTAGATATTATGTACTAGTTACGCATCTTGTTTCACCCATAGAAGTAAATTCATTTAAAATAATCGTGTAAGAGGTCTTTGCTGATAAACACCAATTTTTTAAATAGAGTTTACATACTTACTTATTTTTTAGGAGCTCACTATGAACGTAGGAACGATTGATAGATTGATTCGCATTATTATAGGAATTGCATTAATTGCACTTGCTTATACTGAGGTAGTTGGCGCATGGGGATATATTGGGATTATTCCTTTGGCAACGGGCTTATTAAGATGGTGCCCGTTATACACCTTATTAGGTGTTCAAACCTGTCCATTACACGAAACCGTTAAGCGCGACTAGGCACTTTACCTTTTTAACACGTCATTCAAAGATTTTAGATTCAACTGATTCTACAAACGGAGTGTCGTGTTAACAAACCTTTAAACCTCAAAACTTTTACTAAATTTAATTAGATTCTACTTAGTATAAGTATGGAAATTACTTGCTTTTAAAGGAGAAAAACTTAAAAATACCTTATTTGTTGTCACTTCAAATCATAATTTAAAGATTGGTTCATGCCTTATAAAGCCGTTAAAAACTTAGTCCAGCGTTACAATACACATAACAATCATGTGTCTAACAGCGAACCTGCTTGGAACACTCTGGCTAAAATAGAGAACCTTGAGCTTCCTCCTAACCCCGTTCATTTCACGCTTATCTATGAAGCGATGCACGAAATGGATCCAGAATTTTCGAAAAAAATTCAAAAAGAAATAGCCAACAAGACTTACAGTCAATCGGCTGAAAGCCTCTATATTGAATTGATTTCTCACCTTCTGTATCAGTACTTACCAACAGAACAAGTTCAAAACCTATTAATTGACTTATTAAAAGAGATTGAAAATTGGTTAGTGGCCAGTAAAAAAAGTGAACAAATTATCGTTTCTGAAATTAAAGAGTTTTCAGAACTTGAACAGCCTTTAGAAATCCAAAATCGACTTAAAGAGAGTTTACTGCCTACTATACATAGCATTCTTGAAGACACAGGTAAATTAAAAAACCAGGTTAATAGTTCTGCAACGGAAATTACCCAATTAAAAAACGAGCTTGAAAGAGCCAAAATGGTCGCTAACACCGATGAGTTAACAGGTGTTCCTAATCGCCGTGGTTTTAATACCATTATCAAAAAACTATCTGAAACCGCTCAAGAAGAGAACACGCCTTTTGCGCTTATTTTGATAGACATTGATTTCTTTAAATCAATAAATGATAAGTTTGGCCATTTAATTGGCGACAGTGTCTTACGTTACTTAGCAAAACAACTCGATTCAGAAACCAAAGGAAAAGACTCCATCGCCAGAATTGGTGGTGAAGAGTTTGTGATACTGTTACCACAAACAGAATATCAAAACGCTTTAAAACTGGCCGATACTCTTAGACAAAAAGTAGCGTCGTTTACTTTAAAAGTAAAGGGGCAAGACAAGCCATTAAAGTTGACCATATCTGCTGGGGTAGCCACCTATCAAATAGGTGAAGATATTGAAAAACTCATTGAACGTGCTGATAAAGCACTTTACCAAGCTAAACACAGCGGACGTAATAAAGTTTGTTAACAAATAAACCCAATTGGCTTACTGCCAACTTTATTTCAATCGCGTGAAGTGACAATGCCTTTTAACTCAAGATTTATGATTATTCTTTTTATTCTATTTAGCCTGGTTTCGGCTATTGTCTATTTCAAAACGTCCACCCCATCAAACAACTTAGCCAGTGTTACTGAAAGCAATGCCTTTCAGCTGGTTGAAAGCAAGTTAAATCAAGAGGCCATTCAGCCGATACCTGAAGAAAGCACTACCAACCCAACTAAGGTATTAATCGGTGAGAAATTATTTCATGACCCCAACTTATCGAGTGATGGCACCATTTCTTGTGCGTCGTGCCACGACCTAAACAAAGGTGGAACGGATCAAAGAAAACTTTCTATCGGTGTAAATAATCGTAAAGGTAGCATCAACACCCCTACCGTGTTTAATGCGGTCTTTAACTTTAAACAGTTTTGGGACGGACGAGCTAGCGATTTAAAAACCCAAGCGGTTGGGCCTTTATTTGCCCACCACGAAATGGGCAATACCAACTGGAATAGCATCCTTAGCTACCTAAATAACTCTAAGGAATACCGCTTAATGTTTAAAGAGCTGTATCCACACCCCATCACTCAAGAATCCTTTTTGGATGCCCTTTCAGAATTTGGCAAATCTTTAACCACCCCCAACTCACGATTTGATAAGTATTTAAAAGGCGATAGTTTTGCATTAAATACGCTTGAGCTTGAGGGGTATCAGCTCTTTAAAAACCAAGGCTGCATTTCATGCCATCAAGGCATTAATATGGGCGGAAACATGTTTCAAAAGGCGGGCATATTTGAAGCAATCTCCGAAGGCGAACTGGGTTCTTGGGAGGGTCGTTTCACAATCACCCAAAATGAAAACGATAAAGGGCTTTTTAAAGTACCAACACTACGCAACATAGCTTTAACGGCTCCTTACTTTCATGACGGCACCGCAGAGACATTAGAAGACAGTGTTACTGTTATGGGCAGAGCCCAACTTGGCACTGAATTAACGACAGAAGAAGTGAATAAAATCGTCGCCTTTTTAAAAACCTTAACAGGTGAATATAAACAACAACCTCTTTAAAGTTCAAATACACTAAACATCTAACAAACTAAACATAAATATATCAGGTATTCATAGTCAATGAATCAAGCCATCACCGCTTCAAACAAACAGAATCTTACTCGTCAAAGTACCCGTAAGCTTAAAATGGCGAACTTGAGTAAATGGTTTTTTTTAGCACTCAGCATTTTATTCATTGGTTATATTTACCAAAAAACCTTGAACCCTCTTATAGAACATCGCACGCAAATTTTGCAGGATGCTTATTATATAAATGAATTACAAAATACCATTCTTGAAACCGTCACATTAAGTCAAAAACAACGTATACAACATTTTGACAACCTCAATACGCAAGCGAGTTCTTTAAGAACTGTTTTAGAAAAACTATCAACAGCCCCAGGCATAAAAAACACGCCAGAACTGTACGCTCAAGCTCAAAATTTACTCCAGAAATCCAGGCAACAAGAAACGTCTTTAGAGCATTTCAAGACCTTTCATGCCGTCATACAAAACTCATATAACTATTTACCCTCTGCATTCAAAGAGTGTTCTAACAACCTTAATCAAAACGAATCATCACCAACACTTTCAACACAAACAAAACTCATTCAAGAGATTTTTGTTCAGGCTCTAACCATCCATAAACAGACTCATAACGATGGTTTTTACCATTTAAAAAGTATGAACGCCCAATTAGCCAAAAGTAGCCTAAATAATTTATGCAAAAATTTTATTAGGCACAATCAAATCTTGATTGATTATGTATCAAAAGAAGAGAATGTATATACACAGCTCTACAACATTGGCTTAAACCAAGCCATTCATCAGTTTTATATCAATATTGAAAAACATACTTCATCAGCGATTGCACAAAATAATACCTACTATATTATTCTGTCTTTGCTTGCTCTGCTCCTCATCGCTTATGTAGGTTTTACCCTAAACTCTCTCTATAAAATAAACAATCATTTATCAAACACACTCTCTCAGCTCTCTGAACAACAAGGGCTATTTACTACTCTCATTAAAGTCAATACGGCCATTGCTAACACGCATAATAAAAAAAAGCTCTTGCAGGAAGTGTGTAACATCACCACAGAAGAAGCACTATTAGACCATTGCTGGATTGGGTTTATTGATGAATCTGACACTGTACAGCCACTGGTCGCGTCTGGCATTGGAAAAGCCGTTATTATGAAAATACGGCCATCAATCAATAGTAACGAAGAAAACGGCACAGGCACAATTGCGGAATCCTACAGAACCCAACGCTCCGTTATTAGCAATAACCACCAAAAACGAATGGAGCACACCCCGTGGGCCAAGCTCGTTCAAGAGTGGGGTATCCGTGCGAGTGCAACCATTCCCATTAAACTGGATAATAAAATTATTGGTTTTTTTGTTTGCTATACCAGAAAAAACCATTTTTTTACGCAAAAAATCAACCTGCTACTTGAGCAACTCATTAGTGACTTGGGTGTTGCGCTCAAAAAAATACAGCTTGAATCAGAGCAAAAACAACGTCAACAAGACCTTGCCGTTTCTGCTATTGCATTTGAAAGCCATGAAGCGATTATTATTACCGATGCCAATAAAAAAATAATCCGGGCAAATAAAGCTTTCACAAACATGTCGGGGTATAACCTGGCAGAGTGTATTGGTAAAACACCTAGCATTTTAAAATCTGGCTTACATGAAGCTTCATTTTATGAAAGTTTGTGGAAACACATCCATAAAACAGGAAAGTGGCAAGGTGAGATATGGAACCGAAAAAAAGATGGTACTCTCTACCCTGCTTGGCAAAGTATTAGTACCCTTTTTGATGAAGAAGGTAATGTAACCCATTACATTTCTCACGCTATGGACTTAACTAAAGACAAAGAATCACAACGAGAAATTCACTATTTAAACAACCATGACAACCTTACAAAATTGCCTAATCGCACCCTTCTTATAGATCGGCTCGATCAACAACTAGGCCAACACTCACCTAAATATAGCTTTTTATTTTTAATCAATATCGATCGTTTTAAGATTTTTAATGAGTCTTTAGGGCATACCGCGGGGGATAATTTATTAATTCACGTGGCTAAACGTTTAAAAAACCTAGTCTTGGATAATGTATTCAACACAACAATCGCCCGTATTGGTAATGATGAGTTTGCAGTACTTTGCCTAACAGAGTTTGAAGAACTTGATGAAGCTACTCTCGAAGCTGGTCATATTTCTTCTCACATACAAAATAATTTGTCACAAGGGTTTAGTATTCAAGACAATAATGTAGTCATAGATACCTCAATCGGCGTGACCTTATTCACACCGAATCAACGCACTCAAAAAAAACAAACCCCAGAAACATTACTTCAGGAAGCCAACACCGCTCTGCATAGAGCCAAACAGAACTCCTTATCATCTGTACAGTTCTTTGAAACGAATATGCAGCTACAAGCTCAACAGCGTTTAACGCTTGAAACCAATTTAAGAACAGCCTTAAAAGACAAAGAATTTGAGCTACATTATCAACCGCAAATCTCATTAGTGACTCACAAAATTATTGGTTTAGAGGCGCTAATACGGTGGCGAAATAAACAACAAGAGCTCATACCTCCTAATGACTTTATTCCTGTCTTAGAGGAGACTGGAATCATTAATTCAGTTGGAACATGGATTATCGAAGAGGCGATTACTCAAGCTATCATTCTTCATAAACATGCACCCGATTTAACCATGTCGGTTAACTTATCAGCCGTTCAATTCAATGATCCGAATTTAGTGATTCAAGTGAAGAATATACTTGAAAACAGTGATTACCCAGCGGACAAGCTTGAGTTTGAAATCACCGAAAGTTTACTTATGACAGATATAGAAGAAACCATTCTTAAACTGAATAGTCTTGCTGAACTGGGGATTAAAATTGCCATTGATGACTTTGGTACAGGCTACTCATCACTCGCATATTTAAAACAGTTCCCTGTTAATCGCTTAAAAATTGACAAGTCATTTATTGATGACATCACTCTACCTGATAATGCGGATTTAGCCATTGTAAAAGCCACTATACAAATGGCGAGTGCTTTACATATAACTACCATTGCGGAAGGCGTAGAGACGCAAAACCAACTGTCCCTACTTAATGCATTAGGCTGTGATGAAGTTCAAGGATATTTATACAGCAAACCACTACCCTTGCCTGAATTACATAAATATATTCAAAAGCAGGCTTCCGACCCCCTCAAACAAACAAGTAAATAGTAACACTCTTTTATGTTTAAACTTTTTCAAAAAAAAATAGCGGTTAATTTAATTACAGGCTCGCTTGGCTCAGGCAAAACCACTTTACTGCGCCAGCTTATTGCAAAAAAAACGCCAGAAGAAAACTGGACCATACTGGTTAATGAATTTGGCGCAATCGGCATAGATGGCAGTATTTTTGAAAGTGAACAAACAGGTAACAATCAACTTCAAATTGAACAAATACCTGGTGGATGTATCTGCTGTACCGCACAAAATGAACTGAAAGAGTCTATTCAACACATCATTAAAAATAACAAGGTCGATCGACTATTCATTGAGCCAACGGGCTTAGGAGAACCAGATACTCTAGTTGATTTATTGCAAAGCCAACTCTTTCAAGAACAGTTCCATATTCAAAGCATATTTGCCGTTATTGACAGTGCAACCATGACAATTGGGGAAATACAACAATATACGATACTGCAAAACCTCTTTACCATGGCGGATGTTATCGTACTGAATAAATCTGATATTGCGGAGCCAAGCAACCTTTCTGAACTACAAAACTATGCAGAAAGCCTTTTCCCAGAGAAGATGTCTATTGTGACAACCAATCATGGAGATATTTCTATAGAGTTACTTAATAAACCCTCTGCAAACAAACCCGTAAGACATAATCTAATAAAACAACAAAGCGAACACGCTATTCAAAAATGCTCTCCTACTCAAAAGAGTGTTGAACTCAATTCAAACATTGAGTTACCAGGCCTGGTAACTCGGCAAATACAAAGCCAAATATCGACCCGTTCAATAGGCTGGGTATTTGAGGCGTCCATCATTTTTGATTGGGCTGCAGTACAAACACTTTTTAAGTCCTTTAATGCATTAAACCCTAAATCAAAACCGATGCGTGTTAAAGGTGTTTTTAGAGTAGGTAAACCTTGGATGCTGTTTCAATGGGTGAGTGACCACCCCTCAAGAGAGTACATAGCCTACCGCAGTGATAGCCGAATCGAGTTATTACTACCCGAAAACAGCCTTTTTAATATAGAGAAATTTGAAGTTTTGCTTAAAAATTGCATCAAATCTGACTAACATTAATTTTTTGAACCACCAATCTCTTTGCGAGCAAAGCGAAGCAAACCATAACTAAAGTCTAAATACTAAGCTTAAACGTTAACCATGGATTGCCACGCCACTTCGTGACTCGCAATAACCAAGATTTTCAAATCTTCGTGACTTCGTTGTTCAATGATAAAAAACACCAATGTCTTTGCGAGCGAAGCGAAGCAAACCATAACTAAAGCCTAAATACTGAGCTTAAACGTTAACCATGGATTGCCACGCCACTTCGTGACTCGCAATGACCAAGGTTTTAACATCTTCGTGTCTTCGTTGTTCAATGATAAAAAACACCAATGTCTTTGCGAGCAAAGCGAAGCGAAGCAAACCATAACTAAAGTCTAAATACTGAGCTTAAACGTTAACCATGGATTGCCGCGCCACTTCGTGACTCGCAATGACCAAGATTTTAACATCTTCGTGTCTTCGTTGTTCAATGATAAAAAACACCAATGTCTTTTCGAGCAAAGCGAAGCAAACCATAACTAAAGTCTAAATACTGAGCTTAAACGTTAACCATGGATTGCCACGCCACTTCGTGACTCGCAATGACCAAGATTTTCAAATCTTCGTGACTTCGTTGTTCAATGATAAAAAACACCAATGTCTTTGCGAGCAAAGCGAAGCAAACCATAACTAAAGTCTAAATACTGAGCTTAAACGTTAACCATGGATTGCCACGCCACTTCGTGACTCGCAATGACCAAGATTTTCAAATCTTCGTGTCTTAGTTGTTCAATGATAAAAAACAACAATGTCTTTGCGAGCAAAGCGAAGCAAACCATAACTAAAGTCTAAATACTAAGCTTAAACGTTAACCATGGATTGCCACGCCACTTCGTGACTCGCAATAACCAAGATTTTCAAATCTTCGTGACTTCGTTGTTCAATGATAAAAAACACCAATGTCTTTGCGAGCGAAGCGAAGCAAACCATAACTAAAGCCTAAATACTGAGCTTAAACGTTAACCATGGATTGCCACGCCACTTCGTGACTCGCAATGACCAAGGTTTTAACATCTTCGTGACTTCGTTGTTCAATGATAAAAAACACCAATGTCTTTGCGAGCAAAGCGAAGCGAAGCAAACCATAACTAAAGTCTAAATACTGAGCTTAAACGTTAACCATGGATTGCCGCGCCACTTCGTGACTCGCAATGACCAAGATTTTAACATCTTCGTGTCTTCGTTGTTCAATGATAAAAAACACCAATGTCTTTTCGAGCAAAGCGAAGCAAACCATAACTAAAGTCTAAATACTGAGCTTAAACGTTAACCATGGATTGCCACGCCACTTCGTGACTCGCAATGACCAAGATTTTCAAATCTTCGTGACTTCGTTGTTCAATGATAAAAAACACCAATGTCTTTGCGAGCAAAGCGAAGCAAACCATAACTAAAGTCTAAATACTGAGCTTAAACGTTAACCATGGATTGCCACGCCACTTCGTGACTCGCAATGACCAAGATTTTCAAATCTTCGTGTCTTAGTTGTTCAATGATAAAAAACAACAATGTCTTTGCGAGCAAAGCGAAGCAAACCATAACTAAAGTCTAAATACTAAGCTTAAACGTTAACCATGGATTGCCACGCCACTTCGTGACTCGCAATGACCAAGGTTTTAACATCTTCGTGTCTTCGTTGTTCAATGATAAAAAACACCAATGTCTTTGCGAGCGAAGCGAAGCAAACCATAACTAAAGCCTAAATACTGAGCTTAAACGTTAACCATGGATTGCCACGCCACTTCGTGACTCGCAATGACCAAGGTTTTAACATCTTCGTGACTTCGTTGTTCAATGATAAAAAACACCAATGTCTTTGCGAGCAAAGCGAAGCGAAGCAAACCATAACTAAAGTCTAAATACTGAGCTTAAACGTTAACCATGGATTGCCGCGCCACTTCGTGACTCGCAATAACCAAGGTTTTAACATCTTCGTGACTTCGTGACTTCGTGGTTAACCTTTAATCTGTCATTAAAATACAGACCAAAACTCACCCGTTCAAAGCAGTGCAATAGGCTTTCCATTTTGAAGCATTTTTATGCGTAAGAAAACGTAAACAGCGATTTTCCGCCCTTCTTAAAATGCAAGTATTATTTGACGTTTTTCCAATAGATTTTTTTTACCATAAATAGAATTTTTTTTCTTTCATTCTTTAAAACGCCCCACAGAGTTATCCACAGGCTATAAAGCTTGTTTTTTAGCGGATTTTGCTCTTTTTTCCACAGAGTTTAGAGTAAGTACTCACAGATAAACTCTAAAATTAAGGGCTTGCGTGTTTTTAGAAAATCTACTATATTTTGCGTTATCGTTTTACAATTAAAACCATATATTGTGTACTGCTTAATAAAACACACTAGGCAATTAATTCACAAAACTATATTGAGTTTTCTATTGTGACGCTAAGCTAATGAATTTACTAATAATTCATTTTTTTACCTCATATTTACTTCTTATGCTTTATACACAGGTTAAAAAAATACGCCCATGACTAGTCAAAATATTAAAGTTACCAAACGCAATGGAACCCAAGAATCGATTGACTTGGAAAAAATTCATAGAGTAATTTCATGGGCAGCAGAAGGTTTAGAAAATGTCTCTGTTTCTGAAGTTGAGCTGCGTTCTCATATTCAGTTTTATGATGGTATCACCACATCTGACATCCATGAAACGATTGTAAAATCTGCAGCTGACTTGATTTCTGAAAATGCACCTGATTATCAGCATCTTTCAGCTCGACTCGCAATTTTTCACCTGCGTAAAAAAGCGTTTGACCGCTTTACACCTCCTGCCTTATTTGAACACATCAATAAAATGGTGCGCAGCGGCCACTATGACAAACAAATCCTAGAAGACTTTACGAAAGCTGAAGTCGATGAATTGGATCAGTATATTGATCATTCTCGTGATTTAACTTTCAGTTATGCGGCGGTTAAACAACTTGAAGGTAAATACCTCGTTCAGAACCGTGTTACAGGCAAGATTTACGAAAGCCCGCAGTTTATTTACATGCTAATACCAATGTGCCTATTTGCACATTATCCTAGCGAAACACGTCTGCAGTACATTAAAGATTTTTACGATGCATCATCACTGTTTAAACTCTCATTGCCTACACCAATTATGTCGGGTGTACGTACCCCAACACGTCAGTTCAGTTCTTGTGTCTTAATTGAATGTGGTGATTCGTTAGATTCAATCAATGCCACTTCATCCTCTATTGTGAAATACGTCTCACAACGTGCTGGGATAGGTGTAAACGTAGGACGCATTCGTGCGTTAGGCAGTGAGATTCGTGGCGGTGAAGCTTATCACACGGGCATGATTCCATTTATTAAACACTTCCAAACCGCAGTTAAATCTTGTTCGCAAGGTGGGGTTCGTGGTGGTGCGGCCACTCTGTTTTATCCTATTTGGCATTTAGAAGTTGAATCGTTAATTGTTTTGAAAAACAACCGTGGTGTTGAAGAGAACCGTGCCCGTCACTTAGATTATGGTGTGCAAATCAATAGAACCATGTACCAGCGTATGATTCAAGGTGGCGAAATTGCGCTATTTAGCCCGTCGGATGTACCAGGCCTGTATGATGCGTTTTTTGAAGACCAAGATGAGTTTGAACGCCTATATAAAATCTATGAAGCGGATGAAAGCATTCGTAAGAAGAAAGTCAAAGCGATTGATTTATTCACTCAAGTGGCACAAGAGCGTGCACAAACTGGCCGTATCTATATTCAAAACGTTGACCACTGTAATACCCACAGCCCATTTGATCCAAGTAAAGCGCCAGTACATCAATCTAACCTATGTTTAGAGATAGCTTTACCAACAGCTCCTCTTAACTCAGTAGAAGACCCAAATGGCGAAATTGCTTTATGCACACTTTCAGCCTTTAACTTAGGCGCCTTAGAAAATTTAGAAGAACTTGAATCTCTTTCTAATTTAATTGTGCGTGCTTTAGATAGCTTATTAGACTACCAAGATTACCCTGTAGAAGCCGCTCGTCGTGCCAGCATGGGTCGTCGTACATTAGGTGTGGGTGTAACCAATATGGCTTACTACCTGGCGAAAAACAAAACCAAATATTCAGACGGGTCAGCCAATAACTTAATGCACCGTACCTTTGAAGCCATTCAATACAATCTATTAAAAGCTTCTAATGAACTGGCTAAAGAACAAGGTGCTTGTGATTACTTTGCAGATACAACCTATTCGCAAGGTATTCTACCGATTGATACCTACAAAAAAGACCTAGATGAAGTTTGTAATGAACCCCTGCATTTAGATTGGGAAACCTTGCGTACAGAGATTAAAGAGCACGGCTTAAGAAACTCAACACTCACCGCTTTAATGCCTTGTGAAACGTCATCACAAATCACCAACTCAACCAATGGGATTGAACCACCTCGTGGTTATGTCTCGGTTAAAGCCTCTAAGGACGGTATTTTAAAGCAAGTGGTTCCAGGCTTTAAAGAGCACCGTAATGACTATGAGTTGCTGTGGCATATTCCTGATAATAAAGGCTACTTACAACTTGTAGGGATTATGCAGAAATTTGTCGACCAGGCAATCTCTTCAAACACTAACTACGACCCAGCACGCTTTAATGAAGATAAAGTGCCCATTAAACTCGTGCTTCAAGATTTGCTCTACGCTTATAAAATGGGGCTTAAAACGTTGTATTACCACAATACACGTGATGGAGCGGATGACAATCAAGAAGATGATGGCTGCGCAGGCGGCGCTTGCAAACTTTAAACAGGCCTTTTTGCCCAAACTCAGCGTTGGTTAACAGCTCGTTTACACATGTAAACTTCGCTGGTAACCGCCTTGATTTTGAGCAAAAATACTCTGTTTAAAGTGATAAATTTTAAGAAAGCGATTGGTTTAACTTCAATCGCTTTTTTATTGGGTTTTTAAAATTACCAGGCCTGGTAAATGTCTATTTGATTTGTGCTGAGTTTTTAAGAAGATTATCGGGTCAAGCCAGATAATAACGTGTGTTTTTTGTAGATTGCTTCGCTTTGCTCGCAATGACGATTTTTATTTAAAAATAAATTCACCACGAAGGCACTAAGACACGAAGTTTTTTAAACATTCCAGGCCTGGTGGGTGGTTTCTAGTCTGCTTTGCTCTCAATGTCGATTTGGTTATGGAGCTTATTTAATATAAAAACCTTCGTGCCTTCTCGGCTCTGCAGCCGAGTTCTTTGTTTCATGTCTTCGTGGTTAACTTTCTATGTAATTTTTTGTACTGTAAGTTGTTACATTACTTCTGGAAAAGCTGGCCAGTTGTAGTTTTTGTCGTTTACGGCAATAAAAAATGGGTTAAGCAATGATTCTGTTTGTATATATTCTAACGGGTGGCCTGCGGCATTTAGGACTGCGCCCCCTGCTGCTTCCAAAATACATTGGGCTGCTGCAGTATCCCATAAAGAGGTTGGACCAAAACGAGGGTAAACATCTACTTTACCTTCAGCCACTAAACAGGTTTTAAGTGCAGAGCCCATTTTAACGGTTGTGCAGTGACCTAGCTGCCCCATAAATCGTTGCAAAGCGCCGCCGTGTCTTCGGCTCACGGCCACTTTACAAGCAGAGCCCTCGTCAGGCAAAGGCTTCACTTGTATGCTTATCGCTTGTTCAAGCACAGCAGGCCAATCGAGTTTTAGCTTAAGGTTGCTTGGCATTAAGTTTTCTAACTTAGCCACCCGACTCGCTTGTTGCATTCCGTTATTCAGTCTCTCTGGTTGTTGAATTGCAAAATACATATTCCCCAACTCAGTACCATAAACCACCCCTAATACAGGGTGGTGGTTATGAATCAATGCAATATTCACACTGTATTCCCCTGTATTAGCAATAAACTCTTTCGTACCATCTAATGGATCAACCAACCAATAGGTTGACCAGGCCTGGCGTTCTTCAAATGGCACTCGCTCAACACTCTCTTCGGTTACCAAGGGAATATTTGGCGTCAGCTTTTGCAGGGCATAACAAATTAAATCATCTGCCGCTTTATCGGCCTCTGTGACTGGTGAGCCATCCGCTTTTGATTCAATATCCACCTCTTCGTCTTGGTGATAATATTCAGAAATCAATTGGCCTGCGTTGTACGCAATCTCGCAAACTTGCGGTAACCATTTTTCTAACGGTAAAGAGGAGTCCGACATGATATTCCTACATTTATTTATTTGGATGATTAGATGTAATTACGTTCTTTCAGTAAAAGCATTAAAGCGGCATAAGCGCGCCCTTCACTAAAGTCGGGATGTTCTAGTAAAGCATGCCAGTCAGACAGGTGCCATTTCACCACCTCAAGCGGTTCGGGTTCATCGCCTTCTGCGTCTTGAAGCGAAAGCCCAGTTGCCAACACAATATGAGTAACATGCGTCATATAACCCGCTGCCAAGCTGACTGAATCGAGCAGTTTTACTTCTGCAGGCAAATGGCCAATCTCTTCTTGGCTTTCTCGAATACTCGCCTCTTTCCAGCTCTCACCTGGGTCGATTTTACCCTTTGGAAACCCCAGTTCATAACGCCCAACCCCCGCACCATATTCGCGAATCAGTAAAATATGGTCATCTTCTAATAACGGTATAATCAACACCGCACCGTCTTCACTGCCTAACAGACGTTCATAAATAACTTGTGTGCCATTTGAAAACTCAATTTCTTGCGATTGCACAGTAAAAATCCGCGATTGTATTGCAATGTTTTCCGCTAGAATGGTAGGTGTTTTTTTAGACGATTTTTTAGACATTCGTATTAACCTGACGTTTGATAAATGGCGCAACAACACACACTAAATTAAAACGTAACTGTTTAAATAATTAAAATAATTTTGTACACTCTGATACTCATTCATCATACGCTAAGGGATAAACATTGCCAATGCAGCAAACGCCAACAAACACTTTAATTGACTGGTCAAATATTGAAACCGTACTGCTTGATATGGACGGCACGCTGCTCGATTTACACTTTGACTGGCACTTTTGGATGGATGTCATTCCACAAGCGTATGCGGATAAAAATACGGTTTCTGTTGAACATGCCAAAGAGCTGATTCATAACAAAATTCATTCGCAAACAGGCACGCTTAATTGGTACTGCTTAGATTATTGGACAGAAACCCTGGATTTACCGATTGCTGAATTAAAACGCGAACTTCGCCATCAAATTAAAGTGCACCCAGAAGTCATGGACTTTTTAGCGTTTCTAAAAAAACAAAATAAAACCGTCATTATGGTTACCAATGCCCACCGAGATAGCTTAGCCATTAAGCTAGAGATGACAGAAATCGGTGCTTATTTTGATAAACTGATTTCTGCACACGATTTTGGCATGCCTAAAGAAGACATTACTATCTGGTCTGAGATTCAAAAAGTGAAACCTTACAATCCAAAAACCACGCTATTAATTGATGACAATATCCACGCATTAACCACGGCACAAAATTACGGTATTAGACACCTACTCTGTGCCACTTTTGTTAGCCCAAAACTGGATGCGATTGACCCAAAAGACTTCCCGAGTTTTGAACGTTATTCTGAAATTATGCCGTAGTTTTTTTTGACTTTACCATCCTGAACAAAACATTCTACCAGGCCTGGTAGATTCAAAATAATCCACTACGCTTGAATAATAAATACCTTCTCTAACGCATTGATTCCTTTACGACTAAAAGCCACCTCTTCCACTTTGTTCACACTAGCAAAAGGGCTAAACAACTCCATCACTTCTGACTCTGAAACTGAAAATGGTGGCCCTGGCATTTTGTTTTGGTCATACTCCATGGTCACCAATAAAAACTGGCTGCCTTTAGGTAAAATCGCCTGTAAATGGGCAACGTATTGTTCACGCATTTTGGGAGGAAGAGCGACTAAGGCCGCTCGGTCATACACCACATGAATATCCGCACACTGCTCAGCAGTTAAATGAAAAAAATCGCCACATAACAGCGTCATATCTGGCATTTTGTATCCGCAATGATTGCCCTGTTCAATTGCCTCTGCATTCAATTTGTTTTCAGCCAAAAACTCAGCCAACGCTTTAGGACTCAATTCAATACCCAAAACAGAATGGCCTTGTTGCGCTAGCCAAATCATATCAAGTGATTTCCCGCACAATGGAACCAGTACATTTTCGCTGCCATTAAGCTTTAATTTTGACCAATGATTTTTTAAATAACCATTTACATCAGGCTGTTGAAAACCCACTACACCGCTAGCCCACATATCGTGCCAAAAATTTGCTTCCATTAGATTATTCCTTTACAACTTAGCCTTTATAATGTGCGATATCTTAACCCGAATATTTCATTTACACGGATGAAATCAAACCGCATTTTATAAAAAACAAACAGGATATAGGCATGCCATCTCCCAATAACCAAACCGACACACCAAAAGAGCAAAAACCAAAAAAACCAAAAAAACCAAAATTATGGCAAAAAAATTGGTTTAAAAACATAGTATGGGCGGTTATTTTTACAGGTGTTTTTCTTACGATTCGTCCCTATATGCAAGGTGATGTGATTCATGGTCAAGCCCCCAAAATGCAGGTAACCTCCATTACAGGCAAGACCTTAGATTTACAGGCGTTTAACCAACAAGGCAAACCTGTTTTAGTGCATATTTGGGCAACCTGGTGCCCAATTTGCAGCGTGAGCAAAGGCGGTGTTGAAGAGATTGCCAAAGATTTTGCGGTAATCAATATTGCCACCCAATCAGCCGATGACGAACAGTTGCTGACTTATGCATCAGAGAATGAGATGAACCCCAATTTTATTGTCAACGATTTAGAGGGTAAGTGGTTAAAAACATTCGGTGCTAAAGCGGTGCCTGCCGATTTCATTATTGACCCACAAGGCAATATCGCCTTTGTAGAAGTCGGCTTTACTACCGCTTGGGGCTTACGTTTGCGCCTTTGGTGGGCAGGTTTAAATAAAAACCAAGAGAGCGCACAATGAAATATGACGGTATGACCATTCATAGCGTGCGTGACGAATACGGCCTAATTGAAGTGGTACAAAATCGTTCTACTCGTAAACTGTATTTTGACTCACCGATTGAACAAAGCTGTTTGTATTTAAATGCGCCAATGACACTTAACTTTGAATATCAAGAAAAAATAATTGAGCGGGTATTGGCCTTTGCCAATCAGCATAAAAAAGAACAGAACTTGCGAGTGTTAATGCTTGGTATGGGTGGCGGTTCTATGGCGCACCATCTGTTTCATACGCTACCCAATATTCAACTGACTGTGGTCGAACTTCGCCAAGCGGTGATTGACTGCGCTTACAACTATTTTCATTTGCCTAATGAGCCAGAAATTGAGGTCGTGTGTGAAGATGCGATTACTTTTATGGCTGAAAATAATTTGGAAAACCTTAAAGACAACGCCCAGCACTATGATGTGATTATTGTGGATATTTTTGATGCCAACGGTTTGCCTTCTGAGCTGAGTGATAAACAGCTTCAAGAAAACCTTTGGCAAAATATCAATTCACCAGGCCTGGTAATTTTTAATTTGTGGTATCAATGGAATCAAACGCACAGTAATGGCAAACCCGTTCCCACTGCAGAAACCCAACAAGTCATCAATTTTTGGCAGAACAGTACGATTGAAAACACCGACTGCACACTTAACCGCTATAATATCCAGTCCAGTCAAAACTTGATTGCTGAAATTTTAAAAAATTAAAAAAATTAGTCTAATTTAGTCTAATTTCCTTCAACTTAACCTTTTACAAACGAAAGCGATACACCTATGGCCCTTCTATTTTTACGCGATATCTCACTCAGCTTTGGTGCCGCGCCTCTGCTCGATAAAATCTCTTTTCAACTTGAACCGAATGAGCGTGTCTGTATTGTTGGCCGTAATGGTGAAGGGAAATCGAGCTTATTAAAAGTGATTGAAGGTTTAATTCTGCCCGATGGCGGCACACGCATTGTGCAAGACGGTGTAAAAATTGCCAAACTTCAACAAGAAGTACCGCACGACACCACAGGTAGCGTGTTTCACGTGATTGCCGATGGTATGGGCAATATTGGGCATTTACTGGATCAATTTCATCAATTAAGCCTGCAACTTGAACAAAATTACAGCGACGAGATTTTAGAACAATTCACAAAAACCCAACAAGCGATTGAGTCGCAAAATGGTTGGGAGCTTAAACAAAAAGTGGATACCATTATCTCGAAACTCGGTCTGCCAGAAGACAGCGAATTTTCTACGCTTTCGGGCGGGATGAAACGCCGTGTATTATTAGCCCAGGCCTTAGTGCAAGAGCCTGATGTGTTATTGCTTGATGAGCCAACTAACCATTTGGATATTCCCTCCATTCAATGGTTAGAAGGCTTTTTGAAAAACATTCGCTGTTCTCTGATTTTTATTACCCACGACCGTGCTTTTTTACAAGCCCTAGCCACCCGTATTATTGAACTGGACCGTGGTAATTTAAGCAACTGGCAGTGTGATTACCACACCTACTTAGAACGCAAAGCCGAAGTGCTTGAGGCCGAAGCCAAACAAAACGCTCTGTTTGATAAAAAACTCGCGCAAGAAGAGGTGTGGATTCGTCAAGGTATAAAAGCGCGCCGTACCCGTAATGAAGGCCGAGTACGTGCTTTAGAAAAACTGCGTGAAACCCATCAAGCTCGCCGTTCGCAACAAGGTACGGCCAACTTACAAGTGAACCGTGCTGCCAATTCGGGTAAACAAGTCTTTGAGATTGAAGATTTAACCTTTAACTTTCCTAAAAAGCCGATTGTTAGCCACCTTAGCGCTCTGATTATTCGTGGCGATAAAGTCGGGATTATTGGTGAAAACGGTTGTGGTAAATCGACCTTATTGGCTTTGCTTTTAGGCAAATTACAACCCGATTCAGGTACAGTAAAACTCGGTACAAATATCGATATCGCTTATTTTGACCAACATCGTGCGCAACTCGATGAAAACAAACCCGTAGTTGAGAGTGTGTTAGAAGAGAGCGACCATGTCGAAATTAACGGCCAACGTAAACACGTGATGAGTTATTTGGCCGATTTTTTATTCTCGCCAGAACGTGCTAGACAACAAGTCAAATCACTATCGGGTGGAGAGCGTAACCGTTTATTGCTGGCTCGTGTTTTCTCAAAACCATCTAACCTCCTGATTTTGGATGAACCAACCAATGACCTGGATGTTGAAACTTTAGAACTGCTTGAAGAGTTATTGATGAACTATCAAGGTACCGTGTTAATCGTAAGTCACGACCGTGCTTTCTTAAACAACGTCTGTACCAGCAGTTTAGTGTTTGACGCCCCTGGCGTGGTCAATGAATATGTGGGTGGTTATGATGATTGGTTACGTCAACGCCCTGAGCAATATACTACGTTACACAAACCTATTCCAAAAGAACAAAAAACGTCTGCAACAACCATTGAAACTGAACAAGCTACCAGGCCTGGTAGTTTTGAAACAAACGCATCAAACAACGTTAAAAAACCTAAAAAACTCAGCTATAAAGACCAACGTGAATACGATGCGTTGCCTGAGTTATTAGAAACCTTAGAAGCAGAATTAGAAACCTTAAATGAGCAGATGGCGCAAGCCGATTTTTACCAGCAAGGTGAAGAGAAAGTACAAGCCACCCTTAAAACCCTAAGTGATAAAGAGACAGAGTTAGAACACGCCTTTGAGCGCTGGGAAATTTTAGAAGCGATGATAATGGGCGAAGAGTAATTTTTACAATTAATTGGTAAGCGCATTTTATGATTGATAAAACAACAGTTTTAACCACGAAGACACGAAACAAAGAACTCGGCTGAAGAGCCGAGAAGGCACGAAGAATTCTAGAATTTAACTCCTGTTTCATTTGAAGGAATTATTTGTAGAAGTTTAGACTTAATCTGGCCGTTTCATATTTTTAAGTATTTTTTAAACCTTCGTGCCTTCGTGTCTTCGTGGTTCACTTTTTTTAATTGTTTAAGGTCACTGCCGGTGTGATATCCCCTCGCAGGGCTTTCCAGCGGTTTAACTTTCGTAAAACCGTTAACATCGCTTTGGGGCTAATTGGTTGTCTTAAACAGAAACGGAAATATCCTTTATTGATTAACGGTTTGATTTGTTCACTCTCTTCCATTGTTGACGTTAAAATCAAAGGTGTTTGGGCAATACTGGGGTTTACCGCAGTAATCTCCTGCCATGCGGCTTCTAAGGCTATCGCAAGGTCGGCTGAAATAAACACGGCCACAAAAACTCTATGAGTTGAATATCGCCGAGACTCTAAGTCTGCCAACATCTCTTGCGCACTTTGCAAACCAATAACCTCAATGTCATAACGCTGTAAAAAGCTCTTAACCTGCATAAAACGTTGCTTATTGGTTTCACACAGCGCAATTTTTTTACCCTTTAGCCAAATTAACTTCTCTTTAATGGTCACTCAACTTCCTCGTTGCTATTTTCACACTCAATGATTTTTAGTGTGTCTTAGCCCTCTAGCTAAGGCTAAAATGTAAAGTTCATTATCTAAAATAGAAGCCTCTCTGCCAAGCTGAATCTTTTTTATCTGTGTAAAACTGGCCATAAAATACACCTCTCAATAGATAGAATAATCGGTTTACACTTCACACAGTTTTTAGACTAAAATAGCTCAATATTTTCAGTCCCTTTAGTTACCCCTTTTAGGAAAACAGTCTATGAGCTGCCAAGATAAGCATACTTACTCTACTTTTTGTCGTTCAACCAACAATGCCTTGAAAGAGCCAATGTTCTTTGGGCAAAACGTCAACGTAGCGCGTTATGATCAACAAAAGTATCCCTTCTTTGAAAAACTTATTGAGAAACAATTAAGCTTCTTTTGGCGTCCAGAAGAGGTGGATTTATCAAGTGACCGTACTGAATATTCTGATTTACCCGATAATGAAAAACACATATTTATTAGTAACTTAAAATACCAAACCCTTTTGGATTCAGTACAAGGTCGTTCACCAAATGTGGCACTATTGCCTTTGGTTTCATTACCTGAATTAGAAACCTGGATTGAGACTTGGGCGTTTTCAGAAACGATTCACAGCCGCTCTTACACCCATATTATTCGTAATATCGTGGCTGACCCATCGATTGTGTTTGATGATATTGTCACCAATGAAGAGATTGTAAAACGTGCAGAAAGTGTCACTCAGTATTACGATGAATTAATCGCCCTGACGAATCACATGTATGCCAATCAAATCGACATTGCTCAGGACGATGAATTCCGTAAAAAGATTAAAACCATGCTCTATTTAACCGTGGTTTCGGTAAATGTTTTAGAAGCGATTCGTTTTTACGTCTCTTTTGCTTGCAGTTTCTCGTTTGCAGAACGCTCGTTAATGGAAGGTAATGCCAAAGTCATTAAGCTGATTGCCCGTGATGAAGCCCTTCACTTGTCTGGAACGCAAAACATGATTCAGATGATGGCAGAAGGTAAAGATGACCCTGAAATGGCTGAGATTGCTTTAGAACAACGTGAAGCGACTTACGAGATTTTTAGAGAAGCCGCTGAGCAAGAAAAACAGTGGGCCGAATATCTATTTAAAGATGGTTCAATGATTGGTTTGAATGCGAGCATCTTAAAAGACTATGTTGAGTACATCACTAATGTCCGTTTGAGAGCAATTCAACTTGAGCCTATTTTTGCCAATACCAGTAATCCACTGCCTTGGATGAATAACTGGTTAGTGAGTGATAATGTTCAGGTAGCACCTCAAGAGTCTGAAATCAGTTCTTATCTTGTTGGCCAAGTTGACTCAAAAGTAGAAACAGACGACTTTAGCGATTTCTCTTTGTAATTTTTCACAGCAATCCCATAAGAAGCCATGCACATTATTTATGCATGGCTTTTTTGTTTCTACTCGCTATTAACTTACCAGGCCTGGTTAAACCAATCCTAGCTTTGCAACAAACAGCTTGGTATTTAAAAGCCCAGTTCAAACAGGCTTTTAATATGTTCAGTTGCCGAAACCCTTAAAGCACCTAAGTCATAACCGCCTTCTAGAACAGAAATCATTTTACCTTCGCAGTGTTTATTGGCTAACTTAATCAATTCTTGGGTAATCCAAACATAATCACTCTCATGCAGTTGTAAATTCCCCAATGGATCTAATGCATGGCCATCAAAACCTGCAGAGATAATGATTAACTCGGGCGCAAATAGGTCTAAGGCAGGCAAACCTTTTTCTGACCAGGCCTGCTTAAATTCCTCTGATTTAGAAAATTTGATAAGTGGCATTGTCACCATATTCTCAATATCAGAGCTCGGTTCGCTAAAAGGGTATAACGGATGCTCAAAACTGGACGCTAAAAACGCCCTAGGCTCTCTTCTTACAAAATCTTCTGTGCCATTACCGTGATGGACATCAAAATCCACAATCGCAACCCGCTTTAATCCATACTTTGCTAACGCATAAGCCGCCCCAACCGCCACATTATTGAATAAACAAAACCCTTTAGATTCATTGTATTCTGCATGATGTCCTGGCGGTCTTACATTACAAAACACACGTTTTGCTTTACCCGTTTGTACCGCATCAACCGCATCAAGCACCGCTCCCACCGCATGGCGAGCCGCATTCACAGAGTCTTTACAGAGGTGAATATCTTCAGCCACCTCAACCACCCCTTGTTCAGGCGTACTCTGTTCAAGCAAGGTAATTAATTCAGGGTGATGAAATAGCGCAATTTCTTCATTCGTAGCCGCACGTGAATCCGCATGCAAAAACCAGTCATAAAGTTGACTACTAATAAGATAATCTTGAATTCGCTTAAGACGTTCACCCATTTCTGGATGATAAACACCATTGTCATGTAAGATACATTTTCCACTAGTAATATATAAATTCACTCGTCACATCTCTTTAAGGTTTTTTTATGGGTCCACATTATCTTACCAACTTGTTTAAGCCAAATAGTATTGCGGTATTTGGTGCTAGCGAACGACCAGAATCGGTTGGTGGCAACGCTTTGCATAATTTATTAACCGCTGGCTTTAAGGGGGATATTTATCCTATTAATCCTAAGCATGAGCAGGTACAAAATCAAGTCTGTTATGTAAACATTGAATCCTTGCCTAAGGTGCCAGACTTAGCGATTATTGCCACACCAGCCAAAACGATTCCTGCCATTATTCAGGCTTGTGGTGAACAAGGCGTGGCTAATGCGGTTATTTTATCAGCTGGCTTTGAAGATAAAGCGGGTAAAGTGCTCCAGCAAAAAATGACTGAGACCGCTCGCACTTATGGCATGCGTTTAATTGGCCCTAACTGCTTAGGCATTATTAGACCCGAAATTGGCTTAAATGCGACCTTTAGCAAAAACCAAGCATTGGAAGGTAGTTTAGCTCTAGTCTCTCAATCAGGCGCTATCTGTACCGCTGTATTAGATTGGGCGGAAGCCAACGGCGTTGGTTTTTCACAAGTGGTTTCAACAGGTGATGCCGCCGATATTGATTTTGGTGAAATTTTAGACTTCTTAGCACTCGACTCTAAAACCAAAAGCATCTTGCTTTATATTGAAGGGATTTCAGAATCGCGCCGTTTTATGAGTGGACTCAAAGCGGCAGCACGTATGAAACCAGTGATTCTATTAAAATCAGGTCGTATGCCAGAAGGTTCAAAAGCTGCAGTATCGCACACAGGTGCTTTAGTGGGTGGTGATGATGTTTTTAGCGCGGCCATTGAACGTTCTGGTGCGGTGCGCGCGCAGTCCATTTCTCAACTGTTTGCCGCAGCCAAATCTCTATCTCATAACATTCAAATTACCAGTAACCGTTTAGCGATTCTAACCAATGGTGGTGGGCCTGGTGTAATGGCCACCGACCGCGCGGCTGAACTGGGGTTAAAGCTACCTGAATTAAGTGCTGAGAGCATCAAAAAATTAAACGATTTGTTACCAGAGCATTGGTCGCATGGAAACCCTATTGATATTTTAGGAGATGCCACTGGAGAGCGTTACACTCAAGCACTTAAAATTTGTCAAGAAGATGAACAGTTTGATGGCACTCTGATTATTTTAACGCCCCAAGCGATGAGTGATCCAACTGGCATCGCACAGTCGATTATTGAGTACCAAAAACAATCCGAAAACGATAAACCGATCTTTACCGCTTGGCTTGGTGAATCCTTAGTCAGTGAAGCACGTAATTTATTTAGTGAAGCCAAAATACCCACTTTCCGTACACCCGAAGCGGCTGTAGAAGCCTTTAGTTTTATTTCAACCTATCATCAAAACCAGGCGTTGTTAATGCAAACACCTGCGACAGCTGACCAGTGTTGTCAACCAACCGATACCGCTGGCGCACGTATTATTATTGATTCGGTTTTGGCAGAAAATCGCACCTTGCTTAGCAGTGCTGAAACTCGGGCGATTATGCATGCCTTTGGTGTACCGATTACCCCTGCGGTAGAAGTCAACAGTGCCACTCAAGCAATGGTGGCGGCCGAATCCATGGGCTTTCCTGTGAGTTTAAAAATCAATTCACCTGACTTAACCCATAAGTCAGATGTCGGCGGCGTTAAACTCAATATTCATAGTGTGCAAGAAGTACGTTCTGAGTTTACTAAAATGATTGAAAAAATCACTAAAGAACAACCTAATGCCACAATTCATGGCGTGACTGTTGAGCCTATGTTTAAGCGCCCCCACGCGCGTGAATTATTAGTGGGCGTAATGCGTGATCCCGTCTTTGGTCCTGCGATTACCTTTGGCAGTGGCGGAACCGCCGTAGAGGTAATTCAGGATCGCGCCATTGCCCTGCCACCGCTCAACCATTTTTTAGCCAATAAAATGATTCAAGGCACTAAAGTTTCCAAAATGCTTAAAGCATTTAGAGGATTGCCTGCCGTTAATCATGAGGCGATTGTAAATACCCTATTGCGTATATCCGATATGGTTGCACAACTCCCTGAAATACAAGAACTCGACATTAACCCTCTTTTTGCCGATGAAACAGGGGTAATGGCGGTTGATGCGCGCATTACGGTTAAGTCATTACCCGCCAATCATAAACCTTATCAACACATGGCCATACACCCTTATCCCAATGAACTTGTTCAATCGGTAGAAACACCGAAGGGGTTAAATATCCTAATTCGTCCGATTCGTCCAGAAGATGCCGAACTTGAACTCGATTTTGTTAGAAACCTGTCTGAACGCAGTCGTTTTTTACGTTTTATGAATAGCATGCAAACACTGACCCCCAAAATGTTATCTCGCTTTACCCAAATTGACTATGACCGAGAGATGGCTTTTATTGCAACCACCCAAGATGCTCAAGATAAAACCATTGAAATTGGGGTAACGCGCTACACCACCAACCCAGATGGTAAATCTTGCGAAATGGCGATTGTCGTACGTGATGACTATCAACATAAAGGGGTAGCAAGCGCCCTGTTAAATAGCTTAATTCAACATGCTAAATCAAAAGGAATACGCAAAATGGAAGGCGAAGTCTTAAGTGAAAACAGCTCAATGCTTTCACTATTAAGGCAGTTTAATTTCAAATTAAAAACCATGGCAGAAGATCGCAATGTCATTCAAATTGAACTGAACTTATAGAGAGTCTTTAATTTAAATACACTAAGAAATCGCTGTATTGCTTGTACTTACATGAGTTAGTACAAGCAAAAGAAGTTACCAGGCCTGGTAACTTCGCTTTGCATAGAGTGCAAACAGAAATCAAAATCAGCTGAACTTAACCGACTTAAAGAAACGGATTTGCGCTAAAGCCACTTGTTCCATACTGTTGGCCACGATGGCAACCACACCGCCTTTTACGGGCATTAACTCCCCGTGATAACCACTTTTTTCAAACGCTTGCATAGCCGCAACTTGTTGACCTGGCATTACAATAATCGTAATGGGTTCACCACTCTCTTGAATCACTATATGCAACCCTTTTTGCCCCTCTACTTCACAGATACCCGCATAACTCATCCCTTCAACGGGCTTATTAAGCTGCGCACCTACGCTGGCAAACAGTTGTTGCATCTCTTCTTCTGAATTTGGTAGTTTTACCGCTGTCATCAAACTTGGATCTTCAGCAATATGCGCAAGAATATGCTCTACCATCGCTTCTCCAGAAATGGCTTTATGCACATGAGTGGTTTGCAACAAGCTAAACATGACCACAAAAGCGATAAGACTTGCGGCAATTCCACCTGCCCATCCCGTAAAATAGTTGGTTAACCATGCGCTAGTGGAGCGCTTTGTCGATTGATTGGAAATGGTTTCAATACTCTCTAGCTTGTCCGAATTCACCGCTAAGCGAATCTCTGGCGTTTCGACATTTGTTAACGTATTTTTACGGTTCTGTTGATAACTTTGATTCAGTAAAATTTTGGCATGTAACCCTTCAGGAATTTCAATATCGAAAACATCTGAAATTTTTTCATCAAACTCTCTTGCCTGTTGAATAGTCTGTTTTTTCTCAGGATTTTTGGCTAAAAATTGCAACATCTCTTCATCTAAGAGCTGAGGGTTTGTAAGCAGTTTTGTACGAAATGTCATGTCATTCATTTGTTTACCCCCTCGTTAGCAGGATATAAATTAAATTCGCTAATTTCGTTATTCATCATCTGTTTTAATTGCTGCCTAGCCCTAAATAATCGGGTATTGACGGTGGCCAATTTCAAATTCAATTCTTCGGCAATCTCATCACCACTAAATCCCCACATAATTTGTAAAAGAAGTGGTTCTTTATACTCATTAGGTAACTTTAAAATCATCTGATGTAGCTGCTCTTTTTCCAGTTTATGGCTTGGTTCATTACGATAATCATCGGCCACCAAGCTCTCTTCAATTTCAAGTAATTGCGGTTGATATTTTTCATAAAGGCGGGCATTTTCTCGTCTTAAAATAGTGATTAGCCAAGCCTTAGCGGCTTTTTCATCTTTTAAACTTTCGATTGATTTCCAGGCACGAGAAAAGGTCTCTTGCACTAAGTCTTCAGCCAACGGTTTTTGTTTGCATAACCAATAAGCGTAACGGTATAAATCGTTTGCATAGGCAGAAACCAACTGTTCAAAAAAACGATGTTTATTTTCCATAATGGTTTCTCATTTGAGGGTGTGGCAATGTTGATAAAACATAAAACGGATTATCTCAATGGCTTATTAACCTATAAGACCAGAAGCTATAAAAAATCTTTCAAGCAAAAGAACGGTAAATTAGCTTGTCATTTCGGCTGGTAAAATAACGGGGTGTTGGATGCCTTCAATCGTAACAACTTTTACCTTGAGGCCAAGCTCTTCCTGAATCGTTGCCACATTTAGCACTTCAGAAACCGTACCTTGCTTAACGAGTTTAGCATTATTAAGAAGCACCACTTTATCGGCAATTTGTACGGATAAATTTAAATCATGCAACACCATGACAATCCCTAAACCTTTTTTTGCCCAACTTTTAAAGTGTTTTACTAATTTTTGTTGGTGATGTAAATCCAAATTATTGGTCCACTCATCAAGCAATAACCAGCGACCTAAAAATGGCTGTTTAACGGCTTCATTAAAATAATCATTAGGCCAAATCTGCGCCAAGACTCTAGCCAGTTGTGCGCGTTTTTGTTCACCACCTGAAAGCGTTACCACATCGCGGTTAGCCAAATGCAGTACATCACAAACTTGCATTACCTTATGGGTGATCTGATTCATATCATCACGACAATTGTGTTGTTGTACCTCAACACCCAACTCAACCAACTGCTTAACAGTAAAAGAAAACACTAAGGATTGTAGCTGTGGCAACACGGCACGTTGTTGCGCAAGTTGTGAATAGCTCAGTTGGTTTAACGGTATATCTTGCCAAGTAATAACGCCACTAGATGGCATAAGCTCTTTGCTGAGTAAAGCCAGTAGCGTTGATTTACCTGCACCGTTTTTTCCCAAAATCACATTGATTTGGCTAGTATTGAATTCAGTATCAATGTTTTCAATTAAGCTTTTATTTTTTAACTGATAATCAATCTTCTGAAGTTTTATGCTTTGCAACGGATTTTCAATCATCAGCTCACCCAACCTTTACGCTGTTGCAGCAACATGATTAAAAAGAATGGGCCACCGAGCAGAGCCATCAGAAGCCCAATGGGGAGTTCAGAAGGAGCAATAAGCGTTTTGGCAACCCAATCAGCAAACACCAATAAAACCGCACCTGCAAGAGCACTTAACGGAATTAAACGCCTGTGGTCAGAACCCGTGGCTAGACGAACAATATGAGGAACAACCAAGCCAACAAAACCGATGACACCCACCGTGGCAACGGCAACTCCTACCATGAGCGCACTGCCCCACATCACTTGCCATTTAATTTTTGCAGGGTCATACCCCATATGCATACAGATATTTTCACCCAGCATAAACGCATTCAGAGGTTTAGCTAAACGCCAAAATAGCAAACTGATTATCAAGGTTAACATGGTCACAACCATCACGGCGTACCAATCCACATTGGCAAAGGAGCCCATCATCCAAAAAGTAACGCTACGTAGCTGACTATCATCAGAAACACTGATTAAAAGCTGGGTAGCCGCACCTGCAACAGCATTGATAGCCACCCCCGCTAACAACATCAAAGCAACATCTGTTTTACCAAAGCGAGTAGCAATACTATAAATAAACAGGGTTGCCAGGCCTGCACTCATAAAAGCCACAATCCCCAATTGCCAAAATTGAATCTCTTGCCAAAAAAACGAGCCCAGGACAATAACAAATACCGCCCCTAAAGCGGCGCTACTGGAAACACCTATCAGACCTGGTTCGGCTAAGGGATTACGAAACATCGCTTGTAAAACGACACCAGAAACCGCTAAGCCAGCGCCAACGACCATCACTAACAATAAACGGGGAACACGAAGCTCCCACAATACCAAAGATTGTTGTGCATTCAACCCTTGTTGAATTGAGTCCACATCAATATTCACACTCCCCGAACCAAGATGTAAAACCACCCCTATCAGTAGTGTGATTAGAAGCATCGTTAAGGTTATAGACAAGCGTGGAACTGCCGCTTTAAGAGTGACGTTACTCACTAAAAACCTCTTTTTGAGAGTTTGTTTTATTTGAGTTGCTTGTACTGGGTTTATGCGAATTCATATTCATTAAGGTAGCAACCACAGCACCATTCCAAATGACAATAAACCAGATTGAATATAACCAAAGTAAAAACAAAGGGATTGCAGCAAAAGCGCCATAAACCACAGCATAAGTTGGAAACCATTCAACATACATCGCAAAACCTGATTTTAAAAATTCAAGCTCTATCATGGCAAACAGTCCGCTAATTAAGGCCATTTTAAAAGGTACCTTAACAACAGGAACCAATTTATAGAGTGCGGTAAACCCTAACCAAGCTAATATCAGTGGCACAATTTTCATGCCCGACGTGAGCCTATCAATAAAAGGTGTGGTTTCTACAAATAACGGTAAAGCAAGTAGTGACGAACTAATCACCAAACTCAAACCTAAAAGCAAAGGCCCAAGTAAACTCACCCCTAAATATTGCAAAATATTCACCCACCACTTACGTTTTAAACGGTGAGACCATAACCCATTGAGCTTTTGATCTACTTTCCATAACAACATCAAAGTGGTAAACAGCATCACCACCAGGCCTGGCCCTTTTAAACTGGCTGCCGCTAATGAAAACTTAAACAAATACTCTTCAATAACAGGTTGAGAGTTGGGCATTAAATTACGTACAACCTGATCCATCACCAAAGCTTCAAATGAATCAAAATAACTTGAGACAGAAAACAGACCCAGCATCACCGCAAGCATGGGCACAATCCCAACCAAAGAGGTATAGGCGAGGATGGCTACCGCATCAGTACCTTGACGGTTTCTAAAGTGGATAAATACGCGCTGCCAAAAACGCCAATGAGAAACCTGCTTAATCAGTGTAAATAGGGAAACTGAATCTACCCTGTGTTGTTGTTTGACCTGATTAATAGGCTCTTTTTCGATATCTTGTTGCAAACGGTTTGCCCTCAAACACAAGTGATAATAATGAAAGATACATTGAATTAAATCTTTAAAATCATTATCGCATAAAGGTTTGTCATTCGTGAATGAATGGCAAGATTACCAGGCCTGGTAAATGGAGTCCGCGGTAATGATTGAAAGAGACCTTTGCACGAATCAATGCACGGTAAAAAATGATAAGAGATAGATTGTTTAATCAGACAAGGTTATAAACCTGCTAGACAGCCTGAATAATGCCTAATTTTTGAAATTCCATCAAAGTCTGCTGAGCAAATTTTACTAGCGTATCTTCATCAATTTCACTGCCTTGACTCACCTTAAAAAGCGCTTTTTTAGCACTTTCAGAGTTGGGTAGCTCTATTACCCATTGATATAGAAGCGGTGTTAACGCCATAAAATCAATTTTCTCAGCAGGTTCATTATCCACTTCAGAACGGTAAACCAATAAGGTTGTGACCTCTACAGGTTTTTCTGTAGGCTGATAACGCTTTGCTATTTTATGTACAGGCCATTCATAAGCCAAAGGCCAAGCCACGGGTGAGAGTTCATATTTTGCATCTAAATCAATCGTGCTTGCCTTATTTTGGCTTATAAAACCACGCTCTTCTGAGGTTGCAAGTGCTAACTCAACCCACTCATAGTGGGCTAATTCTAGAAGAAATTGGGGATCATCCTCTTGTGGATTGAATTCATTTTGCAGAAAATCCAAAAACTCTTCACCTAATTCATGAAACAGTGGCGTTTGCGATTGGTGTTTAACCATATACTCGCGAACCATCTCCGCCCACCGTGGTTCTCCAAGTACCTCTTTGCAAACGGGAAACAGTTGACTGAAAAAGCCATGTAGATTGTTAAAAAACAAGGCTTCATAAATTTTGAGCCTTCTTGTTTCGATTTCTTGTTCAGAGCCTGGTGCATAGTTGTTTTTTTCAGGGTCGCGGATATAGGCCGTGAATTGTTTTTGTAATTGTTGAAAATAGGGCAATGAATCAGGCGACATGTGATTTGCTCCATGCCTGCTGATAGGCTCTTATCTGCTCAATTTCTGCTAATAATTCTTGCAGGGGAGGGATATTAAAGTCTCGCTCTAATAGCGTAGGAATCAAGCCGTGAGTTTGATAGGTCTGTTCTAATAAATCCCACACTTGTTGTTTAACGGGTTGGCCGTGGGTATCAATTTTTAAATCTTCCGCTTCATCAAAATGCCCTGCCATATGTAGGTAAACCATTCGTTCTGACGGCATAGACTGCATATATTGTTGTGCATCATATTGATGATTGATTGAATTAACATAGGTATTGTTTACGTCAAATAACAGCTCACAATCTGCCTCGTTTAAAACCGCTGTTACAAACTCTTGTTCATTCATTTGATTGCTTGGCATGGCATAAAAAGAGACGTTCTCAATGCCTATCTTTCGCTCCAAAACATCTTGTACTTGACGAATTCTATCCGCCACATAGAACACCGCTTCTTCAGTAAACGGAATTGGCATCAAGTCATAAAGATGTCCACTATCGCCGCAATAACTCAAGTGTTCGGTATAGGCTCTAATCTCGTGCTCTGCAAAAAAACCTTTTAAGGCTTTAAGATAATCCATATCTAAAGGTTTCATGCCACCTAAATCAAGAGATAAACCGTGACAAACAAAAGGCGTTCGTTCAGTAAGCGTTCTCAATTGTCGCCCTTGTTTGCCACCAAACTGCAGCCAGTTTTCAGGGGCTATTTCCATAAAATCTACGGCTAAATCGGGTGTATCAAGCACTTCATTAAAAAAGTCCCTACGCAAACCTAAACCGACACCTTGAACAGGATAGCTTCTTAGCGTCTTCATATTAATTCCTAACAAGATACTAACAGGGGGAAAATCACCTTTTTAAAGTTACCAGGCCTGGTAACTTTAAAAACGATTCTCTATTATGCGTTACTTATGTTACAAGCATACCCACAAAGCATGCCTGTATCATTGTTTTTAAAAATTAAGAAGGTCTTCCACCACACTTACCTTCAGGTTCTTTTCCGCCACATTTGCCTTCTGGCTTTTTACCACCGCACTTACCTTCGGCTTCTTTGCCGCCACATTTACCCTCTGGCTTTTTACCACCACACTTACCTTCCGCTTCTTTGCCGCCACATTTACCCTCTGGCTTTTTACCACCACACTTACCTTCCGCTTCTTTACTTCCGCATTTCCCTTCAGCAACTTGTGAATAACCTGATGTCATTGGTTTAAAACCAAAAGGATTCTCAGATGCTGAAGCCACACCGCTCGCCCCTACCATGGCCGCTCCTGCCAATTTTAAAAAGTCTCTACGTGAATTTGTTTTCATGTCATTTCTCCAATTTTCTGATTATAGAAAGAATAATGCTTTCTATAAATATGACCTTAACAAGTTTGTTTTATTTCACGAGATAATGATTTTTTATTTCAAAATGGATAAATGGGGTAATTCTTTAGACAAAATAAAGGGCGAAAAGTCTTGTGAGATGAGCGTTTTATTATTGTAGCTAGGGAGATTTGTGTGATGACTTTATATAAAAAACGATTAAGGTTATGCAAACCGAGCAGCTAAAGCATAAAGGTATCTATATTTTGTGATTGATTATCTTTTTTGTAAATGAACCACAAAAACAGAACTCATTGCATAAAAAGTTATCTGAGGTTTAAGCCCTTACTAGAGCTTGTTCAACCTGCATGCGAACAGCTTTACCTTTTAACTGTTCAAGCAGAGCCAAAGCAAAATCCATTGCTGTTCCTGGACCACGTGAGGTAATGATTTGTCCGTCTTGAACAACAGATTGGTTGGTATATTTCATACCTGGTGCTGGAGCGATATCAATCACTCCTGGATAACTGGTTGCATTTTTATTGTCTAATAACCCAGCAGAGACTAACACTTTGGGTGCTGCACAAATGGCGGCTGAAATACCGCCGTGCTCAACGGTTGTCTGCAATATGGATAAAATGCGTTGATCATTATTCAGATGATCCGCACCTGGCAAACCACCTGGTAATACAACCATATCAAAAACGTCATCAACGATTTCTGACAGTGTTTTTTGAGCAACCAACTGCACTCCACGGCTGGCGGTAATAATCTTATTATCGTCCAAACTTGCCGTAATGACTTGCACACCACCGCGAACCAGAATATCAATAATAGTTACGGCTTCGAGTTCTTCGCACCCTTGGGCGAGAGGAACCAACACCTTATCTGACATTTTTTCACCTTCAAAAGTTTAAGTTTACTTAACCATTTGTTGAGCAAGAGCCATCGCTTTAACTAAACGTAACGCTTCATTTAATTCAAAGTCTTTATCAAGCAGTGTCTTTAATTCTGTTTCGGCTTTGCTCTTTTTATCCACTTTATCATCAGCTGATTTTTCGTCTTCAGAGTCACCATTTTCTAGGTGACCTGCCAAATCACTCTCTTTAATATTGGTTAAAGCACTTTTATCTACTTTTTCAACCTTAACGAGTTCGATGTCCACATCAGGCTTAATTCCTTCAGCCTGAATAGAACGACCTGAAGGAGTGTAGTAACGCGCCGTTGTAACCTTGATAGCCGCGCCATTATTCAATTGTAATAATGTTTGTACAGACCCCTTACCAAAACTGGTTCTACCCGCAATGATAGCGCGTTTTTGGTCTTGCAAAGCTCCCGCCACAATTTCAGAAGCGGATGCTGAACCTTCGTTGATTAATACCACAATCGGCTTACCATTCATGATGTCACCTTTTTCAGCTTCAAAACGCATTTTTGAATTCTTAATGCGCCCTTCTGTGTAGACAATCAAACCATCTTCTAAGAAGGCATCTGAAACCTGAACCGCAGCATTTAACACCCCACCTGGGTTGTTTCGTAAATCAAGTACAAGTCCTTCAAGAGGTTTACCATTCTCTTTTTCTAATGTTTCAATCGCTTTAACTAAATCAGGCCCTGTTCTAACCTGAAACTGGCTGATTCGAGCATAACCCACATTATCTTTTAGGAGACGTTGTTTTAAGCTTTTAACTTTGATAACGGCACGAGTAATTTCAATTTTAAGGGGTGCATCTTCACCTTTACGCACAATCGTCAGCATTAACTTAGTGCCTGGTTTACCACGCATGACTTTAACCGCTTCACTCAATGTTTTGCCTTTTACAGGTTCTTTACCAAGTCTAATGATTAAGTCACCTGACTGAATGCCTGCTTTTTGAGCGGGTGTATCGTCAATTGGAGAGATGACTTTTACAAAACCATCTTCCATCCCAACTTCCATCCCTAAACCACCAAATTCACCTTTAGTGTGCTCTTCCATCTCTTCAAAATCAGTTGGTGGTAAATAGGCTGAATGCGGATCTAAACTTGAAAGCATTCCACTGATCGCTCCTTCAAGCAGCTTTTTATCATCAATCGCATCAACATAGTCATGGGAAACTCTTTCAAAGACCTCTACAAAAGCACGTAGTTCTTGCAAAGGTAATGATATTTGTTCGCTTTGAACAGCAGGAAGACTCTCTTCTTTATCAGCCCAAACCGTTGTACCTACTGCAATTAAAGCTCCTAGCACTGCGCCTGAGCCGATTAACATGACTTTTTTTAGTCCCGATGTACTCACACCACTCTCCATAAATAATTGTGTTTCAGCCTCATTCAATCAAAAAATAACGAAAAAAGCGTACTCCCAAAAATAATTTGTTCATTATAAATTAACTTTAGGTGACAGATTGAAGGTATTTCATTAGAATTCAAGCTTAATAATAATATCGTTATACAGTGAAATAATAAAATGACAATCCAAGACAGCTCATATTTTGAAATGAAAGAAGATAACATCAATAAAGCTTCTAAGGCGCTTAAAGCAATGGGGCACCCATTACGTCTTAAAATATTATGTGTTATTGGTGAAAAAGAATTGCCAGTAATGGATATCGTAAAACAAGTTGGTACCACTCAAAGTAATATTTCTCAACACATCGATATTCTTCGCGAGAAAGGCATTATTACCTCTAGACGTGATGGCAGTAAGATTTTATGTAAAGTTCCTGACCACAATATCTTGATGTTAATGAATGCTATGCAACAAACGTTCTGTCCAGTTAAGTAGTCTTAGACACGAATACACATACACTGATTTAGCCAAAGGTAACGGTAATCTTAAATATAATTGTTACCTGGCTAGAACCCGAAAAACCAACGTTTTTTCGTTCTTTTTTCGTTCTTATTTAGACCATCACTTGACCAAACTCATCGGTTTAACGTGTAATTTCTGTAACATTTGATTGCCTTACTTTTTTCAACTCTTGCTCACTGTAAAACTGATAAGATCGCGCCTATTTAAATTCGTGATTGCACCACCTTGAGATATTGTACAGAAGGCTCGCAAAAGCCTCTATAAGGTCGAAATTAAAAGTTCAACAAAATCCAGCCAACCAGGTTTAGTCAGTCAGAAAACACTATGCATTATTAGATACATAAAGTATATTTTAGGTTATTATGATTTTTATTTGCTGTGAAAGCGCGCGCAGTAATCCACTAAAACGAGTAATATCAATGCCTTAAACTTTGAACTTATTCGCGCATATAACCTATGCAACATTACAAAAGTCATGGCAATCCTAACTATCGCTATTGAATACAAAAAACTAATTTAGGAACGAATGTGTAATATGCAACAAAACCTTGCTAATGCCGCCCAAAGATTTGCACAATCTGCGATCCCCTCTATTCCAGAAGAAATTATTAAGCTTAAAGAAGAGCTTAATAAGAAGTATCCAAATACCGTTACCATAGCGAATTTAATTAGCCATAATCCAGAACTACTCTGTGATTTTTTAACTCTAGTAAACACAAATATAACCAGTGAAAGAACCGAAATCACAGATGCTAAAGCCGCCGTTAACGTACTGGGTTTAGACGAACTTTATAATATATTTCTATCTAGCAGTTTAACCAAAATAATCGCTCAGACACCTGGTGAAAAAGCCATATTACAGCACGGCTCTAAAGCAGGTTTAGCTGCAGCAGAGCTATCATATTGGGTGTTTGATGTTTCGCGTTCCGAAGCCTACATGGCGGGTTTAATGCAAAATATTGGTGCCATCTACTTTTCAAAACTAGAGCCCGATAGCTATTTTGACATCTATAAATCACAACTTTCAAATCCAATCACAGGTTACGATAAAGAACTGCAAACCTACAACACAACTCATGCATTCTTAGGCACATTTATCACCAAAAAATGGCATATAAGTCAGGACATATACAAATCCATACTACTGCATCACGACAGTGACTTTGCCTCTAAGCTTGCAAATAACCCGAAGGTTCGTCACTTAGTCTCTCTAATCATGGTGGCTAACTATATCGTGAGCTCTAACGCTGATGACCAATACATTACCCAGGAATTGAAAGACTATCGAAAACTTGGTTTAGACCAATTAGATCTACCCGATAACGCATTAAAAGCAGCCTATGCAGCGGTTGCTAAATGGGGAAATTCGGTTGGCCTATCCACAGGTAGCCACTAAAAATAGTAAAAAAACAAAAAGAAGCCAAAAGATGGTGGGCCCTCCCAGACTTGAACTGGGGACCTGCCGATTATGAGTCGGATGCTCTAACCAACTGAGCTAAGGGCCCTAAATAGGGTAAATAAACTACCAGGCCTGGTAATTTAGGTGGCGCTATTATAGCGACAACAAATCAGTTTGTGAATTGTTTGCTAACAATAATTACAATATCAGGTGCAACAAAGTAAAAAGGCCACGTTTTCCATCTGGAAAACGTGGCCTTTTTTTTAAAAAAACAACCTGGATTAATCTAGGAAACTTTTTAAACGCTCTGCACGACTTGGGTGACGTAACTTACGCAGTGCTTTTGCTTCAATCTGACGGATACGCTCACGCGTTACATCAAATTGCTTACCTACTTCCTCAAGCGTGTGGTCTGTATTCATACTTAAACCAAAACGCATACGCAGTACTTTTGCTTCACGTGGCGTTAATGTACTTAGCATTTCACGCACTGTTTCGCTCATACCTTCAGAATCCGCGGCATCTTGTGGCGAGAGGATATTTGAATCTTCAATAAAATCGCCCAATGATGAATCTTCATCATCACCAATCGGAGTTTCCATAGAGATAGGTTCTTTAGCAATTTTCATTACTTTACGAATCTTATCTTCAGGCATTTCCATCTCTTCAGCTAACTCTTCAGGTGTTGGCTCACGACCCATTTTTTGAAGTAACTGACGCTGAATACGGTTCAACTTATTAATGGTTTCAATCATGTGAACAGGGATACGGATAGTACGAGCCTGGTCGGCAATTGAACGAGTGATTGCCTGACGAATCCACCAGGTGGCATAAGTTGAGAACTTGTAACCACGACGGTATTCAAACTTATCTACCGCTTTCATTAGGCCAATGTTACCTTCCTGAATTAAATCCAAGAACTGTAAACCACGGTTGGTGTATTTTTTAGCAATTGAGATAACAAGACGTAAGTTAGCTTCAATCATTTCACGCTTTGCGATACGTGCATTATTTTCAGCTTTACTTAATCCTTTATAAATCGTCTTGTATAAAGAAATTGGCATCTTTTCAGATTTCTGAATCATCGCCAAACGTTTTTGAGCACGACTGACTTCAGAACGAGCTTCTTCTAAAGCATCTGCTTGAGCTGGTGCTTTCTCTTTTAATAAATCAATTAATTCTGGATTAGTTTCAGAGCCAATAAACACTTCAAGAAACACTGAACGAGGTACTTTTACTTTACGTAAAACTAAATCGACAATTACTTTTTCTTGTTCACGAATGGCTTTAATTTTTTCTTTGATATTTTTTACGACACGGTTAGAGAAAATAGGTGTAATTTTCAATCCGCGTAAATGTTCAACTACCGCTTGGCGTTTTTTAACCGCTTTACTGTCTTCAGAGCCAAATTTGGCTTCAGCTTCTAAAGCTGCACTGCTTAATTTTTCAAGCGTTGCAAGAAATTGATCAAGCTCTTCTTGGTTAATTCCGTCTTCTTTTGGTTCATTATTATCGCTGTCTGGAGATAGCTCTTCTACAGGGACATCGATTAAATCTTCTGGACGAATAAACCCTTGAACTACATCGGCAATTTTTCCTTCGCCATCTTCCATTTTAGAAAAAGTGTCTAGGATAGAAACTGAAAAATTTGGATACATGGCAAGTGCATCCAACATATCACGAATTCCCCACTCGATACGCTTGGCGATATCAATCTCACCGTGACGAGTAAGCAGCTCTACAGAACCCATTTCACGCATATACATACGAACAGGGTCTGTTGTACGTCCAAACTCACCGTCAACTTCAGCAAGCGCGGTTAAAGCAGCTTCAGCCGCTGCATCATCAAATGCCCCACCTTCTTGGGTTAATAGCTCATCTTCATCAGGTGGAGAATCGAACAGTTTGATACCAAAATCTTTAAGAATGGTTAATACTTGTCCTAACTGATCTTCTTCGATATCATCGGGCAAAACATCATTAACATCAGCAAACGTTAGGTAACCCAGCTCCTTCGCTCGCTCAATCAAATCTATTAACTGCTGCTTTCTTTCGACTTTTGTCATGCTTTGCCTCAAATAATGTTTCTATAATTCATTTTTTCAAAAAAAATCTATCTGCTTAATAGCCACAGACAGAAAAAACAGAACCCGTAATTATACTAAAATTCTGCACCCTATGGGTAAAATTCTTCTTTTAAAATTAGCGGGTTAGCTTTTTATCGCAAACTGAACTTATTATGCCCAATTTACCTCGTTATTTACTCTTTACTAAAGCCTGGAGTTTCAACATTTCGTCGGCATTCCAACCAGACTGACCTAGTTTTTTTTCATCAAGATAGGCTGCTAAAGCCACAATATATATTTCAAACTCTGCTTGAATAAAGGCTTCGTCATCTGGAATATCTGAGCTTTTTACCAAATTTAATTCCGCTTCATAACCCGCATTAGCGACTTTATTCCATGCTGTTTCAGCATCAAAAGCATTAGATTGTAACGTTTTAATAAACCCACCTAAGGCTACATAGTCACGCTCAGAAGACTTTACAAGGTCTTGCACAAATTCTTTCGCAAAAATTTCAGCCCAAGCAGGTCTTTTTACCAATAAACGAATCATTTTCAATGGCAATGTCACAATAGTCGAAACAGAGATTTCAGAGCCTTTGGTTTGACCAGGCCTGGTAGTTTCTTTTTTAAAACCTGCAAAACCCGATTTTACATTCATCTGCTTTTCAACACGCCAGGTAGGCAAATCAACCATATTGGCAATGCCTTCCGCCAATAAAAATTGATATAGTCCATGCGCTGATTGAACATAAGGCTCTGCCATTGAAACCAACTGTTGCCGCCCTTCAATACTGTTCACTGGAAAGGAGAGCTTGCCTTGCAAACCCTGCATTAAAAACTCGGAGAGTGATAACGCATTTGATACACGTTGATTAAACCCTTCAAGCCCCTCTTTACGAACCATGGAATCAGGATCTTCACCATCAGGTAAAAATAGAAATTTCACTGACCGTTCTTTTTCCATCATAGGCAAAGCCAGCTCTAATGCTTTCCAGGCGGCTTTTAGCCCCGCAGAGTCGCCATCAAAACAAAACACGACTTCATTCACTTGTCTAAAAAGTAAATCTAAATGCTCAACAGTAGTAGCCGTTCCTAAAGTAGCTACAGCATTACGAATCCCAAACTGAGCAAGTGCCACCACATCCATATAGCCTTCAACCACAAGAATATGATCAATGCTTTGCCGAGATTGACGCATTTCATACAAGCCATACAAAGTATAACTTTTATGAAATATTGGCGTTTCAGGTGAGTTTAAATATTTTGGCTGGTCATCACCTAACACTCGGCCACCAAAAGCGATGACTCTGCCACGTCCATCTCGAATTGGAAACATGATCCGATGACGAAACCGGTCGTAATTTTTTTTATCGTCCTTCTCAACCAATAAACCCACTTCAATTAACTGTTTCTGTAGGTTTATATCTGCTTTTAAACCAGAAACCAAACTATCCCAACCTGGCGGGGCAAAACCAATCACAAATTCTTTGGCAATATCGGCACTTAAACCACGTTGCTTTAAATAGTTTTTGGCTTCATCGGATTGGGCATGATCACGCAGTTGATGACGGTAAAATTTGGCAGCAAGATGCATAACATCGTATAAATCACGCTGTTTTTGCTGTTTAATTTGTTGAGCCTTTTGCTGGGCTGGTGTTCGCTGTTCACGAGGAACTTCCATGCCATATTGAGCCGCTAAAGACTCAACCGCTTCCACAAAAGAAAGGCCGTCGTATTCCATAAGAAATTTAAGCGCATCACCACTCGCACCACAACCAAAGCAGTGGTAAAACTGTTTGCTAGGACTGACATTGAATGAGGGACTTTTTTCATCATGAAATGGGCAGCAAGCCTTGTATGAAGTACCTGCTTTTTTAAGTGGTACACGTTGATTTATAACTTGCACAACATCGGCTCGAGCCAAGAGAGACTCGATAAACGAACGGGGAATTGACCCACCTTGTTCTGCCATATTCACAACTTATCCACAGCGTGTACACACCTTTTTACACAGGCCTTAAAAGCAAAAAAACCCGTTAGTGAAACACTAACGGGTTCTATAGCAAGAGTCAGATTGTATTTAGAAACTAACCATAATAACGCAATTGTTATTAACTGAATTAGCTCAACTTAGCTTTAATTAATTTGCTGACTTGCCCCATATCTGCACGACCTTGCATCTCAGGTTTTAACAAGCCCATCACTTTACCCATGTCTTGCATGGAGCTGGCACCTGTTTTCGTCATCGCATCATCAATTAATGCATTAATTTCATCATCAGTTAGAGCTTGCGGCATGAAATCCTGAATCACGGACATCTCATAGGCTTCTTGCTCAGCTAAATCCGGACGATCGGCATCCGTAAATTGCTGATGAGAATCACGACGCTGTTTCATAGCTTTATCTAAAATCGCTAAAACACCAGCATCATCTACTGTCGTTTGATTATCAATCTCAACCTGCTTAATGGCTGCTAAAAGTGAACGTACTACTTGTAAACGTTCTTTATCTTTCGCTTTCATACAGGCTTTCATTTCAGCCGTTAGTTTTTCTTTCATTGTCTCTGACACTAACTTAAACCTTAGTACATACGAGTTGTACGACGGTTTTCACGAGATAAACGTTTTGCTAAACGCTTAACTGCTGCAGCTTTCATACGCTTTTTAGCCCATGTTGGCTTTTCATAAAACTCACGTTTACGAGTTTCAGTTAACACGCCTGCTTTTTCACAAGCACGTTTAAAACGACGTAAAGCTACGTCAAATGGTTCTGTATCTCTGATTTTTACGCTTGGCATAATTTCGACCTTAAAAATTTTTAGAATTCATTGCATCCCTCTCACGCAAGAAATGAGAAGTAGCAGAAAAGGGGGATTATAATTTTCTCACTCTCGTTTTGCAAACCTTTTTCAGATAATTTTAGAGATTATTTGTTAAAATTCAGCCACTTTGATTTAAACAGATGAGTTTTAAGATGTTAGTACTTGGAATTGAGAGTTCTTGTGATGAAACAGGCGTGGCCATTTATGACACCGATAAAGGGTTAATTACCCATACTCTTTATACTCAGATTGAACTGCATGCACAATATGGCGGTGTTGTTCCAGAACTCGCTTCTCGTGACCATATTCGTAAACTCACGCCTTTAATTATGCAAACCTTAGAAGAGTCCAATATTAACAAATCTGATTTAGATGGCATTGCCTATACATCTGGCCCAGGTTTGATGGGTGCGCTTCTTGCAGGCGCATCGGTCGCACGTAGCTTAGCCTTTGCACTCAAAATTCCTGCGGTGGGTGTTCATCATATGGAAGGCCATCTTTTAGCCCCCATGCTAGAAGAGACAAAACCCGAATTTCCATTTATCTGTTTATTAGTATCGGGCGGTCACAGTATGATCATTCGGGTAGATGGCATTGGCCAATATAAAGTGCTTGGCGATACTCTGGATGATGCCGCTGGTGAAGCCTTTGATAAGACTGCCAAGCTTCTAGACCTTGGTTACCCAGGTGGCCCAAACGTTTCTAACTTGGCCTTACAAGGCCGTGCAGACCGTTATAAATTTCCTCGACCCATGGTCGATCGACCAGGCCTGGATATGAGTTTCAGTGGTTTAAAAACCTTTACGCTTAACACCTGGAATGCTGCCGTAAAAGAAAATGATGCAACCGAGCAGACTAAAGCGGACGTTTGCCGTGCATTTGAGTTAGCGGTTGCGGACACTTTAACGATTAAATGCAAACGTGCCTTAGAACAAGAAAAACTCAATCGTTTAGTGGTTGCGGGTGGCGTGAGTGCTAACCGAGAAATTCGCAGTAAATTAGATGCTTTAATGCATAAACGCAAAGGCGAAGTTTTTTACCCAAGACTGGAGTTTTGTACCGACAATGGAGCAATGATCGCCTATGCAGGCGCACAGCGTTTATTAGCAGGACAAACCAGCGACTTAAGCTTTGCCACTACCCCTCGCTGGTCTTTAGAAGATTTACCAAAGATTTAAACTTACCAGGCCTGGTAAAAGATTCACCACGAAGACACAAAGACACGAAGATTTTAATGGTTTTGTCATTGTGAGCTGAAGAACTCCTTTTAAGACGACCCGCAGGATATGTGCAACGAATACTCCATGTCAACGCCTAAACCACAGTACTCTGCCGTGAACCAAAGATTGTCACGCCTCCAGATCGCAATGATACAACCCACCATCATTTTCTAGCTTGACTTGGTAATCTCTTCTTGCCTTATTAAACACCTCTGTCTAGGCCAGAGGATGACGTTCGATGTTTTGGATAGGGTTGTTTTTAGCCTTACCAGGCCTGGTAGGTTTACCAGTAAATAGTATTATTTTGATTTAGAGTCTTGGTCTTTTGGCGTTTTAATCAGGCTCTCTTCACCATTTAATAAACGCTGAATATTGCCTCTATGACGCCAGAATAAAATCAATGTCATCACCGAAGTTACCCACACCCACTCTACCAGGCCTGTTAAAAACCAAATATAAATAGGCGCTAAAATGGTCGCAATTAACGCTGAAAGCGAAGATATTTTTAGAACCTTTGCTACAAACAACCAGGTACCTGCCACAGCTAAACCAATTGGCAGTGACAAACCAAACATCACCCCCAACATAGTCGCAACACCTTTACCGCCTTTAAACTGAAAAAACACAGGATAGAGATGTCCAATAAACGCCGCAAAACCAACTAAGATAATCATTAAATTAGATAAACCCAATCCGTGCGCAACAACCACTGGCAACAACCCCTTGAGCATATCGCCAAATAAAGTGATCGCGGCTGCCTTTTTGCCTTTTTCGCCACCAATACGTAATACATTAGTCGCTCCAGGATTTCCAGAACCGCCTTCCCGCGGGTCGGGCAAAGCCATTAGCTTACATACAATAATTGCGGTAGATATTGAGCCTAACAAATACGCTGCAACAATGATTAAAACACTTTCAAATCCCATTTAATTCCTTTTTACCTCGCCTTTATACCCTCTTGAGGGCTGTGGTTCTTTAAAGAGAGCTTTGCCCAATGGGCTACAAATAATTGCATGATTTTACTAGAAGTAGATAATGTTCATACAAATATTGCTCATTCAAATAATTAGTGGAACCAATAAATAATGCTTACAGACAACAACCTAGTCACGACTCAAAATATGGATACAATTTTTATCGATGGCTTAAAAACACAAGCCATTATAGGTATTTACGACTGGGAGAGAGAGAACCGTCAACCACTGATATTTGATATTGATATGCTACTGCCTATCGCGCAGGCGGCTCAATCTGATGATATTAACGATACGGTGAATTACAAACAGGTCTCTGACGAGGTCATTGCACTGGTTGAAGCGAGTCGGTATGAATTATTAGAGACCTTGTGTGAAGCCATTTGCCAACACATCCTTACGCATCACAACGCTGTAAAAGTGATTAATCTTAAAGTAAGCAAACCCATGGCTGTCGCCGAGACCAATACCGTAGGGCTAAAAATAACCCGCGCTAGAACCAACTAAAAACGCTTGAATCGCCCACCTTCAATCGCCCACTAAAAAACAAGATTTAAGAATATAGCTCTTTTTGTTCTTGGGCGGCAATTTTAATCAGCGGCACAATTTGTTCCATATACAAGCAAGCGTGTTGTTCAGTAATTTTATTCATCACCTTAAAATCCTCTTCAAATTGACGACGATTCTGCTTAGACAGGTTTCTACAAATCTTTTGATACAGCGCATCCCCTTCGGCTAGACGTGCAATTGTGACCAACTGCTCTGGTGTCACTTTGGGGGCAAACTTCTGTACAATTCGATCATCAACACCAATCATTTTTGAGGCTAAAGCCTTATACGCCTCTAATTTACGTTTAATGCCTTCATCATCAATCGCATTACTTTGATTAAGACGCTGGTCAATCACTTGCTGTAATGCATCAACCACCTCTGATGGCAAGGTGAATGTAACAGGGCCAATATCCAATTGGCATTCACCTGTTTTAGTGCGACTCGCTGCAATTTCCATCTTTGCTACCTTTTACCCTATATTATTTTTTTACACACACTAGATATAGCGTGTATTATCAGAAGAAAATTCAATTTGCCCACTGGCTTCAAGTTCAAATGTTTTTTCAACAATTCGACGTATTGCCTCTTTTGCAGCGGCTTCGGAAGGTATCGCTGCAGTAACCAAATCTTGCTCAATTTGTTTGGCCAAAATACCGCCAATATTCGCCATCACAAAATCATTTAAGACCTCATCACTGGCTAATAACATCATAATCAAAATGTCTTTTGAGTCCAAAGCGCGCAGTAATTTCTGCATATCCAAAGCTTTTAGCTGCTTAATACGCAACCCCAATTTTATGTAGCTCTTCAAGGTTGAGTGTTCAGCACCATGCTCAAGCGCCAATAAATGCTCTAGGGTAATATTTAAAAGCGCAACGGAGAATCGATCCATTTTCACCGCTCCACAACCAATGTGAACCAGCCACTCATTTTCTTGTAATTTTTTAATACCGACTTTCATTCTCTATCTCGCCAACCATTGGGAACACTATTTGCCAACTTTACCAAAACTTCATTTCATAAAGCAAACTTCTTTCCAAGCCTGCTAAACCACAAAACGTTCTAATTAAAACCACCCTAATTTTAAGCTTATTTTTAGGCTTATTGACTCTATTATCTAGCTGTTAAGTACGCTTTATTGCATAATATCACATACTTTAACAAACGCCTCTTGAAGCTCAATGAAATCAACCAATAGCCATAAATCAAATAGAAATCACAATACAAAATCCCTTCCCGAACCAACAGAAGAAGCGATTGCTCATAGCCAACAACTTTCGCGGAACATCCAAAAGTATTTAGGTAGACACAAAAATCTAGCTTTTTCTAAATACATGGAAATGGCTTTATACACCCCACAACTCGGCTATTACGCTGGTGGACTACCAAAAATAGGTAAAACAGGCGACTTTATTACAGCACCAGAAGTCTCTTCAATATTTTCACGCTGTTTAGCTCGCCAAGCCGCACAGGTTTTAGCTCAGCTTGATGAACCCAATTTAATCGAGTTTGGTGCTGGTCAAGGCACAATGGCAAAAGACATTTTGTTAGAGCTTAACAGTTTGCAACAGCCTATAAACCGTTACTACATTGTGGAAATCAGTGCCGATTTACGTGATCGACAAAAACAGATGTTTGAAAAACACCTGCCTGAGGAGCTTATTAATAAGGTAGTTTGGTTAGACTCTCTACCAAAAACGCCTATTAACGCCGTTATTTTAGCTAATGAAGTCCTTGATGCTATGCCTTTTGAACGCATCCGCATTGAACCCAACCAAGCGTTACAAGGTTATGTACGCTTTAATGAAAAAAGCCAACAATTTGATTGGGACTACCAAACCATCACGGATTCAGGACTGCAAAAATTTGCCAACCAACTGATTAAACACATCGGAAAAGTCTCAGACTTAGGCTATGAAACCGAGATTAATCTTAATTTAAACCCTTGGCTCAAAAGCCTAAGTGATATTTTAAGCGCTGGGGCTGTCTTTTTAATTGATTACGGCTACAGTAGACAAGAGTACTATCAACCCGCTCGAGTTATGGGCACTTTACGCTGCCACTACCAACACCGCGCTCATCAAAACCCGTTTTTTTACCCAGGCCTGCAAGATATTACGGCGCACGTTGATTTTACCGCCGTGGCAGAAGAGGCCTTTGATAGTGGATTTAAGATTGCAGGTTTTACCACTCAGGCCAATTTTTTAATGGGAAGCGGTCTTTTAGAGATGTCTTTCAATGCCGATGCCGACATCACTCAACAAATACAAGTTGCCCAACAGATTAAGACTCTAACCCTACCCGATGAAATGGGTGAAACCTTTAAAGTGATCGGGTTAACCAAAAATTTTGAACAGCCTCTAATAGGGTTTAGTGTTCGTGATTTACGTCATCAACTCTAAACCAGCAAATTAAATAAACGACACACAGGACTTAATAAATGGATATTTTTCAGGCGGCTATACTTGGTATTATTGAAGGTCTAACCGAGTTCTTACCCATATCTTCAACAGGCCACCTTATTGTGGTGAGTGAATGGTTAGGTCTTGAGCAAACCAAGCAGAACATGGCGTTTGAAGTCATTATTCAAGTGGCCGCCATCCTAGCGATATTCTCTCACTACAGCTCAAAATTCAGTTTAGAACATATACGTTTATGGATTAATGTAGTTATCGCATTCATTCCCATTGCAGCCATCGGTTTTTTATTTCACCATCAAATCAAAGAATTCTTTACCTTAAACGTCGTTGCCTGGATGTTTATTATTGGCGGCCTGATATTTTTAGTTATGGAAAAACTCTATAATGAAGGGACCCACCGTACTCGTGATATTGATGATTTAAGTATCACCCAGGCCTTCTGGATTGGTATTGTGCAGATATTTGCCCTTATCCCAGGTACTAGCCGCGCTGGCGCTTCTATTGTGGGTGGTGTCATGGTCGGTCTAGACAGAAAAACCTCAGCAGAGTTTTCATTCTTATTAGCCCTACCAGTTTTGGCTGCCGCATCTGGGCTTGATTTACTTAAAAACTATTCAGAATTTGCAAACTCCTCTTGGCTACCGCTTTTGGTTGGTTTTGTAATGGCGTATATTGTGGCTTACTTAACCATGAGTTTATTCCTACGGTTTTTAGACAAATTCACCTTTAACGCCTTCGGCATTTACCGTATTGTTTTTGGTGTTGTTCTACTCATTTGGTTTGTTTAGCTCCCTATAAAAATGCTAAGGTGAACGTATGAAACTCTATAGCGCACAAAGTTCGCAAGCGATTGATCAAGATGCCATTCACAATTTAGGTATCCCAGGCATCCTATTAATGAAACGTGCGGGATTCTTTGCGTTTGATGTATTACAAAAACACTGGCCTGATATCAACCATATCCTGGTTTTTTGTGGAACGGGGAATAACGGTGGCGATGGTTATGTCATCGCCCAGTATGCTTGTTTGGCAGGCTATGACGTAACACTCATTCAAACTGGTAACCCCAACAAGATTAAAGGCGATGCGCTGATTGCTCTTAATGAATTGAAACAGCTTGGCGTTCAGCCTACGCCATTTTCAAAAGAGGTTCTGCAAAATGCTGATTTAATCGTTGATGCCATTTTAGGTACAGGTTTAAACCAACCAATCATAGGTGAAGCCGCTCAAATGATTGAGCAAATCAATCAAACCAATACACCAGTTTTATCTGTGGATATTCCAAGTGGGTTAGACGCTAACACGGGCACTATTCTAGGCTATACGGTTCAGGCAGATATAACCTGTACCTTTATTACCCAAAAACTGGGACTTTATACTTTCCAAGGCCCTGAAGTATGCGGCAAAATCCATTTTAGCCCACTCTTTCTCCCTAAAGCGCTCTACAAAAAACAACAAGCTTTGGCACAAAACCATCCGCTTAAATATTGGTTAAACAAACTCCCTCTTCGTCTAGCATCACATCACAAAGGTGTTTCGGGAACGGTCTGTTTGGTGGGTGGCAATACCACCATGATGGGGGCTATTCAACTAGCAGGCCTGGCAAGTTTAAAAACAGGGGCTGGGCTGGTTAAAATCATTACTCATAAAGAGCATGGTATCGCCATCACCCAAGCGATTCCTGAGTTAATGTGTTATTCAACCGAAGAACTGTTAAACCAGGCAGGCCTGGCAAATGTGATTGGCATTGGCCCAGGATTAGGGCTGGATGAATGGGGTAAACAACTGTTTACCCAAACCCTAGATTTACCGCTTAATAAAGTGATTGATGCCGATGCTTTAAAACACCTAGCCAACCTAGCTAAACAAAAAGAACTGCCAACCAATAACTGGGTATTAACACCTCATCCAGGAGAAGCCGCCCAACTGCTTGAAACGGACACTGCCAGTGTGCAGAAAGACCGAATCACGGCCATTAAACAGCTTCATAAAAAATACGGTGGTGTGATTGTATTAAAAGGCAATGGCACACTGATTTATGATGGTAGCAATATGGAAATCTGTTTAGCAGGCAACCCAGGCATGGCGGTTGGCGGAATGGGCGATATATTAACAGGCACAATTGCCACCTTTATTGCTCAAGGCTTATCCCTTTGGAACGCCGCATGTTTAGGCGTTAGCTTACACGCCCACGCAGGAGACATACTCGCCAACCAAAGTGGTCAGCCAGGAATTTTGCCCTCTGAAGTTGCACAAGTTATGAGTCAGTTATTAAGTTATAGCGATAGCCCCGTTTCTTAGCTACCTATCAACTGGATGAACTGCGAACTTTTAAGCTACCAGGCCTGGTAAATTAACAGGCCTGGTGTTTTGAAGGGATTTAAATAGCAAGGATAAAGTGAACTTTAGAGAGTTACGCTTTTGGCAAGAAACCTGATAACGTTTGAATATCTTTATATAAAGAGTCTTCATCCACCGCTAAGAGATTGATATGCCCTAATTTACGCCCTGCTCTTTCGGCTTTATCGTACAAATGCAAAAACGCATTTGGCATGGTTAGAACCTTTTCTACAGGCCCTGTTTCACCAATAATATTAATCATGGCGGCAATCGGTTGGCGAGGAGAGGTATCGCCTAATGGTAAGCCAGTAATAGCACGCACATGGTTCTCAAACTGTGAAGTGTACGCCCCCTCAATGGTCCAATGCCCTGAATTATGTACACGTGGTGCCATTTCATTAGCCACTAGCCCATCAACCGTTTCAAACAACTCAAGCGTTAAGACACCGACATGGTCTAACTCATCTAATAAGCTGTGCATATACTCTTCAGCCTGCTGTTGAATCTCTGCGGTGACCTCTCTAGCAGGGGCGATGGTGTAACGCAAAATACCTTCATGATGAACGTTTTGTACTAACGGATAATAGACATGTTCATTATTGGCATTACGCACGGCCACAATAGATAATTCACGTTGAAAATCGACAAAACCTTCTAAAATCAATTCACGATTCCCAATTTCTGACCAGGCCTGGTCAATTTGAGACTCTTCTTTCAAAACAAACTGACCTTTGCCGTCATAGCCTTCGGTGGTGGTTTTCAAAACGGCAGGCAAACCAATCTCTTCTACGGCAATCTTTAAACTCTCTAAAGAGTCCACCACCTGGTAAGGCGCACAAGGAATATTTAACTGGTCAAACATCCCTTTTTCACGACCACGGTGCTGAGAAACAAACAGGGATTTTTCTGCGGGATAGACTGGCGTGGTTTTAGCGATTTCTCTGACTTGTTCTACAGAGGTATTTTCACTTTCATAGGTAATGACATCAGCAAACTCTACTAACTGATTAAGCGAGTTAGTGTCATCAGACTGGTTGTACATATGACCCAACAGTGCAGAGGGTTCATCGTGACTGGTTCCGTAAAAACCAAATTTTTGCCCTAACGGATAGCCAGCAATAGCCAACATGCGTCCAAGTTGACCTGCACCTAATACTCCAATGCGTTTTGTAATCGGGGTCATCACCTTCTCCAAATAAAAAAACCGTAATGGTGGGCATTTTATCAAACAACCACCAAAACGGTTTTAAAAAACGTTGTATTCAGTTTGCTTAATGATTTTATTAAGCGGTTAACGACTTGCTGTTAACAAATTATTCCACACGAGGATCTGGATTTTCTAATACAAAATCCGTTTGCTCTTCTCTAAAATTAGCCACTGCTGTACGAATCGCAGGATTAGAATTACCTACAATCTGCGATGCCAAAATACCTGCGTTTTTTGCCCCCGCTTCACCAATCGCTAAAGTACCAACAGGGATTCCACCAGGCATTTGTACAATGGATAGTAACGAGTCTTGACCACTTAATGCACGTGACTGAACCGGCACACCTAAAACAGGTACAACCGTTTTAGCCGCTACCATACCTGGTAAATGTGCAGCGCCGCCAGCACCAGCAATAATCACTTGCAACCCTCTTTCCTCGGCCTGTTCCGCGTATTCAAACATCAAATCTGGCGTTCTGTGCGCTGAAACCACCTTCACCTCATGCGGTACACCAAAAATCTCTAACATATCTACAGCGTGCTTCATGGTTGGCCAATCGGATTTTGAACCCATAATTACGCCAACTAATGGTTGCTTCATTTCACTCATGTTTTAATACCTTAGAAATAGGGAAAGCGAAGTATTCTACATTTTTAAGCTAAAACGTCAACTTTAATCAGTCATAACTATTTGAATCAACTGGATAAGTGTTTTTAGTTCAAACTTGCTTTCCATTGATATTCACCCATCTGTTAGAATGGCGTACTTGGCGAACAAATTCAGTATAACTGCTAAACAGACTCACAATAACAGACTTAATTAAAATGAAATTCATTTACGGCATATTTTGTTTTTTTATTCTCAGCATCCAAGGTTGCTCACAGCAAACGGATGCGGTTCAATTACCTGAAACCGTTAAGGCTGAGAATGGTCTTCCAGAATACCATTTTGCAGTACATCCACTACACAACCCAACCCGCCTATTTGAAGTGTTTCACCCTCTCATTGAATATTTAAACAACAATATACCTGAAGCAACATTTGAAGTTGAAGCTTCTCGTAATTATGCCAGTTTTGATGATAAATTAAAGAATAGAAGCGTGCCTTTCGCCCTACCAAATCCATACCAAACATTAATCGCTATGGAACATGGTTATAACGTGATTGCCAAAATGGGCGATGATGAAAACTTTAAAGGCATTATTTTGGTACGCAAAGACAGTGGCATTACCAAGCCCAGAGATCTAAAAGGCAAAACGGTAAGCTACCCAGCGCCAACCGCATTAGCCGCCACAATCCTTCCACAATATTATTTACAAACCCACGGCTTGGACATTAATCAAGACATAGAGAACAAATATGTTGGCTCGCAAGAGTCCTCCATTATGAATGTCTTTTCAGGCACCGTAGCCGCTGGCGCAACCTGGCCACCGCCCTGGAATGCGCTATCCGCCGAAAACCCTGAACTCAAAAAACAGCTTAAAGTTGTCTGGCAAACTCAATCTTTACCTAATAATAGTGTAGTGGTAAGAGATGACATACCTAAAAACATTGCCATTAAAGTACAAAAACTAATGGCTGATTTACATAAACACCCAGAGGGTCAAGAGATTTTACAAAGAATGTATTTATCTCAATTTGAGAAGGCGGATAATACCACCTACCAAACAGTCCAAAACTTTATTAAAAATTTTGAACAAAAGGTTAGACCCCTTTAAAAAACGATTGACTAAAACCTACACACAAAACTTTTGCTATATCGTGTATTTACTACCAACTTTTAACATTAAAATGATTAAGGCCTAACATGTTTAAAGAGATTTTCTCTCATTCAATAAAACGCAAGCTTATTATCGGGATTGCGGCTTTGCATGCCATTTTAATGACCATTTTTGTCACGGATTTAGTCAATCGTCAACACAACTTTTTAATTAAAGAGTCTCATAGCTCCACAGCAGGTATAGCCAAAACCCTAGCCACAAACAGTATTCCATGGGTTCTCTCAAATGATACTGCTGGATTAAATGAGATTATTCAATCCCAGTCACAGCAACCTAATTTTGTCTACGCAATGATTACCGACACCCGCGGTAAGGTTCTTGCATTTCATCATCAAAATACATCTGCACCCAAACTAGTAGGTGAACACATTCCTCGTCACTTTCTTGCTAAGCCGTTATCGAAAGACGGCGTAGTTATTTTTGACGATAACAACACTCAAATCGATTTAGCCGCTCCAATTAAAGTTAAAGGTACTTTAATTGGTTGGGCAAGAATCAATATGAGCAGACAAAACATATTCAACAGTGTGCAATGGATTACAGTGGAAGGCATGCTATATACCTTAATAGCGATTCTTATCGGTACCTTCTTTGCTTGGCGCATGGGGCGTGGGCTAACTCAAGGCATTTACCAACTGATTGACGCAACACAGCAAGTAAAAGCTGGAGAACGCAAGATTAACATTACACTCAATCGCAACGATGAGCTGAAAACGCTTTCCAATAATTTTCAAGACATGCTCAATACCCTTAGTTCAAAAGAACAAGAGCTTTTCTCTGAAAAGGAACGATTAGAAATTACATTAAAATCGATTGGTGATGGTGTCATCACAACAGATCGTGATGGCCTGATAACATACATAAACCCTGTTGCTGAGATGTTAACAGGCTGGAGTAGCCACTCAGCAAAAGGCATACACATTGAGGAAGTCTTTAAAATCTACCATGAAAAGACCATGCTGCCAGTTAAAAACCCTGCATTAGAAAGCATGATTAAAAACAAAGTGCTCTATCTACAAAACCACACTGTTCTTATTAATCGAGCAGGTGAAAAAATCTCTATTGAGGACTCAGGCGCACCATTAGTCGAACTTTCTGGCGATATCATTGGTTCAGTTTTGGTTTTTCATGATGCGACTGAAGCCCATCAATTACGCAAACAGCTTACCTGGCAAGCGTTACATGACAGTTTAACAGGCCTGGAAAACCGTCAAGCTTTTGAAAATCATCTTGAAGATTTAATTGAGAAAAGCAATAAAAGCCCACAGTTAGAACATTGCTTAATCTATATTGACTTAGACCAATTTAAAGTCGTCAATGATACCGTTGGACATACTGCAGGTGATGAACTTCTTAAACAAATCGCCACTATTATCCATAAGCAAGTCCGAGATTCAGACCTACTTGCCAGAATTGGTGGCGATGAATTTGCCATTCTTTTAGAAAACTGTTCAATAGCGAATGCACAAAACGTTGCTGAAAAAGTACGGCTTGCTGTCAGCAAACACCGTTTTGTTTGGGAAAATCGTGTTTTTGATATTGGTACTAGCCTTGGCATTACCAGCATTAAAAGCTTTATGAATAAAACGACCATAATGAGTCAAGCCGATATCGCCTGCTACATTGCAAAACGTAATGGCCGAAACCGAATGCACATCTTTAAAGAAGATGATCAAATTCTAACTCAAGAACTCTCTAGATTAGATTGGGTAAATCGCATAAAACGTGCCATTGAGAATGAAGACTTTGTCCTTTATGCACAACAAATTGTGCCTCTACAAGACAACAAACATAAAAAAGCCTATGAAATATTAGTCCGTTTGCTAACCCCTGAAGGTGACATTATCGGTCCTGATCAATTTTTACCTGCTGCAGAACGTTTTAATTTAATGGGCGCTTTAGACCTTTATATTGTGAAACATGCATACCAATGGTTACAAGACCACTTTGATGAAGTAGAACTATTAAACATCAATATTTCTGGGCAATCACTTGACGATGAAAACTTTAACCAAGCCCTGCTTGATATTCTGGCCAAAGATAGCAAAATCAATCAAAAAATATGTTTTGAAATTACCGAAAGTACCGCTATTACACACATGTCAGCGAGCATTGTCTTTCTACATAGTATAAAAAATCATGGCTGCCAACTCGCTCTCGATGATTTTGGTTCAGGATTTTCTTCTTTTGGTTGGCTAAAAACACTGCCTGTTGACTACGTCAAGATTGATGGCACCTTTATACTGGATGCCCTTAATGACAAGGTTGATGCCGCAATGGTGAGAGCGATTCACCAAATCAGTGGTGAAATGAAAATTGAAACCATTGCCGAATTTGTAGAAAATCAAGAAGTTTCAGATTGGTTAAAATCAGTTGGAATCGACTATGCTCAAGGCTACCACTACCATAAACCAACATTATTGCAGGATATTTTATAGCGATAAGGTTTGCCTTTTATAAGCTGTTTTTTGAATCAACAATAAAATAGGTGTCACCTCCTAACGCCTTAGCCCCTTTTTTGGCTTTAGTGGCATAGGATGACAGTTTTTGGGTATGCTCAAAAGACTTGGGGGGCACCAATAAAATACCAATAGATAAACTCATCAAGTGATAAAACTTACTGTTTCCATCCCTATCTAGCGAATCTATTCCCCCTCTTAACTGATCTTGTTCGTTATAAAAATGTAAGATTTCTTCTTTAAATGTTTTTAATATCCGTTCAGCCCAGACAACATGCTCTTCAATAAAGGTACTCATAACCACAAAGTCATCTCCACCAATATGCCCAACAAAGGTTTCTCCATGTATGACTTGCTCTTCTGGCATAGCCTGATTAAGAATATCGGCGATCAAACGAATAACACCATCTCCTTCCTCAAAACTATAGTTATCATTAAAGGGCTTAAAATTATCCACATCAATATACATCACCATAAAGTCTTGCTGGCTTTTTAACAGTTTATTGAGTTTTTTCTGAATGGGTACATTCCCTGGCAGGCCTGATAGAGGGTTGGCATACTGCGCACTTTCAACCTTTAAATCGGTTATTTTTCTCAACAGGTCTTTAAAGTCTCCACAGCCTAAATATTTTTTCTTTTTCTCAACGATAAATGCGTCTCTAGAACCAAACTCATTGCTATCGGTAACCAAACGACTTAAATCAACCAAAGAGGTTCTTGAGTCAACAATAATCGGCGTTTTATCCATTACACTCGCCACAGATTTTCGCGCATGCAACTCTTGACCAAACTTACGCGCAAGCAAATCCATTAAATCCCGACGCCATATCATTCCCACAACCTGTTTATTTTCAACAACAGGAAAATAATCAAATTCAGCATGTTCTAAAAACATCTCAGAAACCGCATTAACCAGCTGATTAGGCTTAACTTGAGGGTGTTCAAATGCAATCTCAGCAACGGTTGCTTCGCCCTTTTCAGCCTTATTTTCTATCTGTGTTTCAGGCCATTCGTACAGTAAATCTTCGCAAATAATCTCTTCTGGTTTTTTAAATAAAAAACCCTGCACTAAATCCACTCCTAGAAACGTCAAGACCTCTAGCTCTTTTTCGGATTCCACACCTTCGGCCACTACTTTGGTGTTGGTGCTTTTTGCCAAAGCCATTAAGGTTTCCATAAACATTCTTTTATCATCATTCAGATGTATATCAGAAACAAAATGACGGTCTATCTTCACAAAATCGGGACGAAGCTCTGACCAAATACGTAACCCGTTATAGCCACTACCTAAATCATCAATAGCCACTTTAAAACCAATGGAGCGATAATAATTTATAGCGGTAATAAAGGCTTCAAAATTATCTACAGGTTGTAACTCGGTAATTTCAATCACCACTCTTTCAGGAGAAATTCCAAAAAACTCTAGAGCATCAAGCGTTATCCCCTTCTGATGCGCAGAGTTCATCACCGCATTAATAGAGATATTAAGAAACAGATGCAGGTGCTCATCTTTAGCGGCCTGTTTTGCAAAAGATTGGATGGTTGATATTCTTGAAAAGGTATCTAACTCATAGAGAACGCCTTGCTCATCAGCAACTTTAAATAAATTTAAGGGATGGTAGAGAACAGAATCGAATGGACCACGAACCAATCCCTCAAAAGCACACACTCGCTTGCGTTTAATATCAATAATGGGTTGAAAAACACATTGAAGTTTTTTGTTATCCACAATATCCAATAACTCGCTACCCAAACCAGATTGCATTAACATAAGACGCTGGCTTGCATCCAGCACACTGGTAGGATGAAATTCGGAATGATTAGAGTTTGAGTTTTTGAACAAAGGCATAAAAGGTCTTAACCATTTTTTGATATTAGAGTCCGCTAATGTTAATTTCAACCCCTCTCTTATTGATTAAATTGTCATTAAGTTCGTATGACAGAGATGTTACAAGCACATTTCCGTTCTATGTTTCCCCTACAACTTGAACCTACAAAAAAAATATTAGATAATACACATATGCGCCGATTTGATTATCAGCTTGCGGGCGCTTTAAAAAGTACGGCTAAAGCGAGGAACCCTTCTATAGATTTCGTTCCCAGCAATTCCCCGTACCTCGTTATTAATTCACTATTCTTTTCGAGGAACACAATATGACTAAAACAACCGTTTTTACTTCTGAATCTGTATCAGAAGGCCATCCAGACAAAATCGCCGACCAAATTTCGGATGCGATGCTGGATGCTATCTTAAAACAAGACCCTCGCGCTCGTGTGGCTTGTGAAACCTTTGTTAAAACAGGCATGGTAATGCTGGGTGGTGAAATCACCACTGAAGCTTGGGTTGATCAAGAAGAACTGGTACGTAAAGTCGTCAAAGAAATTGGTTACGACCATGGAGATTTAGGGTTTGATGGTGAAACTTGCGCGGTACTCTCTTCAATTGGCAAGCAATCACCTGAAATTGCGATGGGGGTTGATGATACAGCAGAACACGAGCAAGGCGCGGGTGACCAAGGTTTAATGTTTGGTTACGCATCCAATGAAACCGATGTGTTAATGCCAGCACCTATCTACTACGCTCACCGTTTAATGGAGCGCCAAGCGTATGTGCGTAAATCAGGCCAACTTGATTGGCTCCGCCCTGATGCCAAAAGCCAAGTGACGTTACGTTATGAAGATGGCCAACCCGTTGCGATTGATGCGGTGGTACTTTCTACTCAGCACGGCCCAGAGGTTGATAATAAAACTCTACGTGAAGCCATTATGGAAGAAATTATTAAACCCGTTTTACCAGCTGAATGGTTACACAAAGACACCCAGTACCATATTAACCCTACAGGGCGCTTTGTGATTGGTGGGCCAGTAGGTGATGCTGGATTAACTGGACGTAAAATCATTGTAGACACTTACGGTGGTATGGCACGTCACGGCGGTGGGGCATTCTCTGGTAAAGATCCATCAAAAGTAGACCGGTCAGCGGCTTATGCAGGTCGTTATGTGGCTAAAAACATTGTGGCTGCTGGTTTAGCAGACAAGTGTGAAATTCAAGTTTCTTATGCCATCGGTGTAGCAGAACCAACGTCAATCAGCATCGAAACTTTTGGCACTGAAAAAGTGGATATTCAGTTAATCGAAAGATTAGTACGTGAACACTTTGACTTGCGCCCTAAAGGGCTTATTGCTATGTTAGATTTGTATCGTCCAATCTACCAAAAGACCGCATCTTATGGTCACTTTGGCCGTGAATTACCTGAATTCACCTGGGAAAAAACCGATAAAGCAGATGCCCTAAGAGCAGACGCAGGACTATAAGACTGTCTAGTTTAGTCAATTTTAAATTCAAGATTTAACCAGGCCTGGTAACATTCAAAGACCAGGCCTGGTCGTTTTAAAAGAGAGACAAAATGAAATCTCAACAAAAATACGCTCAAAAATTTAGTTTGGAGTTTTTTCCACCAAGAACCGAACCAGGCATGGATAAACTTAAAACCGTCATTAATGAACTTGGGGCTTTAAACCCTGAGTATATGTCAGTGACTTATGGTGCGGGTGGCACTACACAAGAAAAAACGCTGGAAACGGTTAAATATATCCAGCAAAACACACCACATGCAGCTGCGCCACACTTAACTTGTATTGGCGCTTGCCAAGAGAGTGTTACAGAATTACTGGATACCTATGAAGCATTAGGCATCAAACGTATTGTGGCCCTGCGTGGCGATTTGCCTTCAGGTATGATGGACCCAGGTGAATTTAAATACGCCAGTGACTTAGTCAAATTCATTAAAGATACTCGTGGTGATACCTTTCACATTGAAGTGGCCGCTTACCCAGAAACCCATCCGCAAGCGCGTAACTGTGACATTGGTATTAAGTGGTTTAAGCATAAGGTTGAGCAAGGCGCTGATTCAGCGATTACTCAATACTTCTTTAACTTTGACAGCTACCGTTATTTCATTGATAACTGTGAGCGTAATGGCATTGACCTACCGATTATTCCTGGCATTATGCCAATCACCAACTATGAGAACTTAATTCGTTTTTCTGAAGGTTGTGGCGCTGAAGTACCACGTTGGTTAAAGTGTCGTTTAGAGAGTTTTGAAGACGATAAAGAGAGCCTACTCTCTTTTGGTAAAGATGTGGTTCAAGAATTAGCTCAGAAGCTACTCGATGCAGGCGCTCCTGGTATTCATTTTTATAGCATGAATAGCATTGAACCCACTTTAGAAATCACTAAAAATCTAACTTTTAAATAGAGTATCCATCTATGCGTATCTCTCGCTTGTTTTTAGAAGGTAATTACCAAGCAAACCAAACCATTGCTCTACCTAAAGAACAAGCGCACTATGCACTAACGGTTTTGCGTTTAAAAAATGACTATGTAATTGAGGCTTTTAATGGCAAAGGTTTATTAGCCAAAGGTAAACTTATTGTAACCAGTCGCAGAACCGCTGACCTTTTAATTGAAACCGTTGAAGAGTCTAATAATGAATCACCCCTCCATACCGTATTGGTACAAGGTATTTCTAAAGGTGACCGAATGGATTACTCCATTCAAAAGGCGGTAGAGCTCGGAATTACAACGATTCAACCAATCTTCACTGAACGTTGTGATGTAAAACTGCAAGACGATAAGCTTGAAAAACGTCGTGCACAATGGCAGTCCATTGTCATTAATGCTTGTGAACAGAGTGGTCGAACAGTAGTCCCTAAAATACAGCCCATCTTAACTTACCAGGCCTGGTTAAACCAACTATCAGAACCTTTTGGTTTAGTTCTAGACCCTTATGCCAGCCATACGCTCAAAAGCATTTCTCAACCGCCCATAGAGCACCCAATCCAATTACTTATTGGACCTGAAGGTGGTTTAACCGAAGAAGAGGTATTGCAGGCCAAGCAAGCTGGATTAACCCCTGTTCAATTAGGGCCACGTGTATTGCGCACCGAAACTGCTGGACCCGCTATTATTGCCATAATACAAACCCTTTGGGGTGATTTTTAATTTTTCGGATTAAAAACCATTAACAGACTTGAACGGTAAGCCATTATCTTAAACCCTCTAGTTAACTTTACCCATGACCACTTTTACCATTTAGAGTAAAATGATTTTAAGTTCATATTATTAGCTAAGAGTTACCCAATACAGTAATGAGAAAAAGTAGCATTCTAAATAGATGGTTGTTGTTATGTTTTTCGCTGTCTTGGGTTTTCACCTCACCGACACTCTTAGCCAACACATCTGAAGACGTAGTTTCTAAAGCGCAACAAACACCTCATAACAAGCCCGCTTTAGAGCCCGTTTCTTTACAGCTAAAATGGTTACACCAATTTCAATTTGCGGGTTATTACGCCGCCAAAATAAAAGGCTTTTATGAAGAAGAGGGCCTTGATGTCACCATTAAGCCTCGCGATACTTTCGTCAACAACATTGAGCAAGTAATGAATGGTGAATCTGAATATGGCATTGCTGACTCAATAATTATGCTCTATTTATCTAAAGGCGCCCCGCTTTCTATCGTTGCACCGATCTTTCAGCACTCCCCTCAAGTGTTTATCACCTTAAAATCAAGTGGAGTCAATAGCCTATATGACTTAGAAGGTAAAAACATCGCTTTTTACACTAAAGATACTGATGGATTTCCGTTATTAGCCATGATGAACCACAATAACATTGTCCCTAACCTTGAGCGGATAATGATTAAAACGGGACCTGAAATGTTACTCACAGGGCGAGTTCAAGCTTACCCGAGTTACCTATCTAATGAACCTTACTTTTTTCTTAAAAAAGGTGTAAAAATCAACATCCTAAATCCGATGAACTATGGGGTTGATTTGTATGGAGACATGTTATTTACCAATCTAAATGAACGTAATAAACACCCAGAACGAGTTGAACGTTTTAAACGGGCTTCTATCAAAGGCTGGCAATATGCACTTAACCATAAAGAAGAACTTATTGATTACATCATTAACGACTTAAAAGTGGACAAAAGTCGTGAACACCTGGCTTATGAAGCCAATGTCATTGAAGAAGCAATACAGCCCAATTCAACACCTATCGGAACCTTAAATGAAGGACGCTTAAAATATATAGAAAAACTGTTTATCAAACACAACTTAATCAATAATAAACTCGATTTTTCTCAAGGCATCTATCACGAAGAAATACATCAGTTAACCTTTTCTCAACAAGAAGTGACCTGGCTTAAAAAGCACCCTACGGTAAAAGTCGCCATTGATCCAAACTGGGCTCCCATTGACTTCGTAACCGATAAAGGTGAGTATCAAGGCATTGCCAATGAGTATTTTAAATACTTACACTCGTTTACTGGGATTAAATTTATTCCAGAAACCAATCTCAATTGGGAGCAGTCGGTACAGCAGGTCAAAGACCGCCAACTTGATATGTTCTCAGCTGTTGTGAATACACCTGAGCGCAGAAAATATTTGAATTTCACCTCGCCCTATCTTAAATTCCCCATGGTCATTGCCACCCAAAAAGGGCAAGACTATATCAAAGATTTAACATCGCTCAACAACGCTACTATTGCCGTAGTCAAAAGTTATGCCGCTCAAGAACTATTAACCGCAAACTACCCGAAACTTACCCTGTTATTAGTAGACAACCCAAAACAAGGTTTAGAAGCTGTATCTCAAGGAAAAGCCTTTGGTTATGTTGATAATATTGCGGTTGTCGGCTATCACATCCGTGAGGATGGACTTACTAATATTCAAATCAGTGGCGAAACGCCTTTTAGAGCTGATGTTTCTATGGCTATTCGTAAAGACTGGCCAGAGTTACAATCGATTCTACAAAAAGCATTTGACAGTATGGACGCTCAAACCCACTCTGAACTAAGTAACTCTTGGCTACAAATTGACTACAAAACTCAAATAGAGTGGCGCAGGGTTACTTTTATTCTGATACCCATCCTCATAGTCGCATTAATGATTTTGCTTTATAACAGAAAACTCAAACAGCTAAACAATAAACTCACACAGAGCAATGAACAGCTTCTTGACATCCAGTCTGATTTAAAACAGACAAACGACAAACTAGAGACACTCTCAACGACTGATTTTTTAACAGGCACTTTTAATAGAAAGCATATCGATCAAATCTTAGAAGAGGAAGTCAGTAGAAGTGAGCGCTACAACAATGCCCTCAGTCTATTAATGATAGATTTGGATAATTTCAAACAGATCAACGACCTATATGGGCACCTAATTGGGGATCAAGTACTCATAAAAGTCAGTGAACACTTGAGCAAACACATTCGTAAATCCGACACGCTTGGGCGCTGGGGTGGCGAAGAGTTTATGATTATTTGCCCCTCTTCAGACCAACAACAGGCACTTGAACTTGCCAATAAACTATTACAAAAAATCAGAGAACTCACTTTTGAGCAAGGTTTTACACAAACCGCTAGCATCGGGGTAGCTACATTGAAAAAGCAAGAATCTATTCTGGATTTTGTCGCTCGAGCAGACAGTTACCTCTATAAAGCGAAGCAACTTGGTAAAGACCAAGCCATTTCAAGTGAAACTGAAGAAATCATCGTATAAATTCTCTCTCAACGAGGGTTAGATTTTAAAATCGTTTATTTCAAACTGCGTATAATAAGTCATAACTTATACCTAGAGACCTATGTGCAAGCATACACTTGTGCAAAGTTCTTACAGAGCCAGTCGTTCTAATTTGAACGACCCACAATAGATGAAGAGATGTTCACATGCCATCAACAAACCAAGTGCCACATTTACAAACAGCATTAACCGGCCCTCTGCTCGAGTTAGAAGAGCAAATTTTATCTCACCGAACAGAGATTGAAGCTTGGTTTAGAAAACAGTTTAAAAACACCCCCGCTCCATTTTATGGTTCGGTTGATTTACGTAATGCGGGCTATAAATTGGCTCCAGTAGATACCAATCTCTTTCCAGCAGGGTTCAACAACTTACACCCTGACTTACGCTCACTTGCTGTACATGCTGCACAAAATGCAGTCACTCAGGTTTGCCCTATTGCTGACGGTGTTCTGATTATTCCAGAAAACCACACTCGTAATATGTTCTACTTTGAAAACCTTTATGCCTTACAAAACATTCTAGAAAATGCTGGCTACGAAGTGCATATTGGTTCACTAAACCCTGAATTAAATGCCCCCATGGTAATTGAATTACCCTCTGGCAATGTCTTAATATTAAAACCGCTGGTTCGTGAAGGTAATCGTGTTGGTGTTGAAAACTTTTTCCCTTGTGCCGTATTACTCAATAATGATTTATCTGCTGGTCGTCCAGAAATTTTAGAAGGTATTGAACAAACCTTATTACCCCCCATGGAACTGGGCTGGGCAAATCGCTATAAAACAGAACATTTTGCACACTATTCCGATGTGACTGAATCATTTGCCAAACTCATCAATATTGACCAGTGGCTGATTAACCCCATGTCAATCCCCTGTGGCCCAATTAACTTTAAAGACCGTACAGGCCTGGAAGATTTAGCGCAAGCGGTCAATAACGTACTTGAAAAAACACAAAGTTATTACGATACGCATCATATCGACTGCAAACCTTTTGTCATCGTTAAATCGGACAGTGGTACTTACGGCATGGCCATTATGTCGGTTTATAGCCCAGAAGACATCTTAAATTTAAACCGTAAACAACGTAATAAGATGGCCTCAGTTAAAGAAGGGTTACAAGTTGAGCAGATGTTGGTTCAAGAAGGTGTATACACCTATGAAACCATTAATGATGCCGTAGCTGAACCTGTGGTTTATATGATTGGTAGTCAGGTTGTTGGTGGGTTTTATCGTGTTCATACAGGTAAAACGGCAACCGATAACTTAAATTCGCCTGGTATGCATTTTGAACCACTCTCTTTTGAAGAATCTTGTGTATTGCCCGATGAAAACCAAAACCCAGACGCGAGCCCAAATCGCTTTTATGCCTATGGAGTTATTGCTCGTTTAGCCTTATTAGCGGCGGCAAGGGAGATTGCCGATTCAAAAGGTCAGCTTCCTGATATCAACGCCATTTAATCATTAAGCAATTACCACCGTTAGAGTAAAAAGGAAATATTCATGGCTTACCGTGTTGGCATTGTAATGGACCCCATTTCAGGCATTAAACCCCATAAAGACAGTTCATTTGCCATGCTGTTAGAAGCTCAGCGCCGTGGGCATGAATTGGTTTATATGCAGCCTGAAGACCTCTATTTAAAAAATGGTAAAGCCTTTGCCATGACGAGCGAACTTAAAGTTTGGGATAGAGCAAAAGAAGAGCAGTTTTATGGTTTTGGCGCCTCCCATGATATCGCCCTAAATACCTTAGATATTATTCTTATACGCCAAGACCCACCGTTTACAAACGATTATCTATATAGCACCCACATACTTGAACAAGCCGAGGCGGAAGGCGTGTTAGTGGTCAATAAACCACAAAGTTTACGTGACGCTAATGAAAAGCTTTTTGCCAGCTGGTTTCCCGAGTGCATTCCTCCGACCTTAGTCACCGCTTCAGCAGAGAAACTAAAAAGTTTTATTCAAGATCATCAAGACACCATTTTAAAGCCACTTGATGCGATGGGAGGCGCCTCTATTTTTAGAGTGCGCAAAGATGACCCAAATATCAGTGTCATTATTGAAACCATGACCGAACATGGCAAGCATCACATTATGGCGCAAGTCTATCTGCCAGAAATCAAAGCGGGCGATAAACGTATTTTACTGATTAACGGTGAACCGATTGATTACACCTTGGCCAGAATTCCTGCCCAAGGCGAAACACGTGGCAATATTGCCGCAGGTGGTACGGGCGTTGGCATGGAAATCACCGAACGTGAACGCTGGTTATGCCAGCAAATTGCACCCGTATTAAAATCCAAAGGGCTTTATTTTGTGGGGTTAGACGTGATTGGTGATTACATTACTGAAATTAATGTGACTAGCCCAACTTGCATTCGCGAGCTTGATAGTCAATTCCACCTCAATATTGCTGGCACTTTATTTGATTGCCTTGAAGGGCAATTAGCTCAATAATTGACTGATAACCACGAAGACACGAAAGCACGAAGAATTCTAAAGTCTAACACCAGTTTAATTTGAGAAAATAGCCGTACTAATCGCCATTCGTTATTCGTTATTCGTTACAAAACCTTATAAATAAAGTATCTATGTCGCATGAATTAAAACACATAAACGCTGTTATTTCTCATCGCTATACTTCTTTTTAAACCTTCGTGTCTCTGTGTCTTTGTGGTTAATTTTTTTTACAATACTGACTAATCAATCACCAAATATGGAGACCCTGCTACACGAATCGATTTAGTGTAACTGTTGAACAATCGCGTTTTCCAACTCACCTAAAGAGGTATCTAACTGTTCAGTCACACTCTCAAAGTCCACAATTAACTCATCAATCAACTCCAGTTTATCTAGCGTTAAACCACCATCACGACGTAACTCCAAAATCGATTCAACCGCTTTATGTTGACGATAGTGTAAATCTTCAATTTGACGCCATACATTTAACTGTTCCACAGAAGCATTAGCCTGCAAAATCTGTTTTAATGCCATTCCTACTGCACACTTAGTTGGGTCTAAGCTTGTCTCTTCATTAAAAGAGACATTAACGCCATTTAAATACGATTGGGCATTAATTTTCCATAAGCGCATCTGCTGACGTATCTCACTTAAATTTACTCCATAAACCTCTCGATTAAGCGCACCGTCTTCATGTTTAGGGTCGCAATTTAACTTAAACTTTTGAACTTCATAGTTGAGGATACCTGCTTGTTCATTTAAGCCTCTAGCGGTTGCCGTAGACTCCTCTACCAATGTCGCATTACTTTGTAGGTTGGTATCCAGTACTTTAATTGCATGGGTAATCTGAGTAACATTACGCTGTTGTTCTTCGATTGAAACCACAACTTGAGAGAGCGTGCTACCAATTTGTGACACACCCTCATCTACTTCGGTAAAAACGGCATGGGTCGCTTGCACCTTGTCAGAACCTTCTTTAACCTTATTACCAGACTCTTGAATCAAATGTTTAATATCTTTAGCGGCTTCAGCAGACTTGCCTGCCAGGTTTCTAACCTCTCCAGCCACCACCGCAAAACCACGACCATGCTCACCCGCTCGTGCGGCCTCTACGGCAGCATTTAACGCTAATAAGTTGGTTTGAAAAGCGATGCCATCAATTAATCCAATAATCGCCTCGATCTTTTCGGAGGTTTCTGAAATACTTTGCATTGCATGGATGGAGTCATCCATGGCAATTCGTGCATTTTGGTTAAGCGCCATGGCATTATTTGCCAGTTGAGCGACACTTGATAACGATTCACTGTTACTCGCTTGCATATCATTAATCACACTCATACTTGTGTTAACTTCTTGAAGCGTCTCGGTAGCCACTTGTGTACGTTCCGCCAGATCCATTGCAGCATTTGATGACTCTTTCGCCGAAAGTAAAGTCGCATTAGAGACTTCTTTAATCTGCAACATAATGCCACACAAGTTATCCAAAGAGACATTTGTCGCCCCTTTCATGGCATCCAAAGTACCACTTAGCGGTTTTTCAATACGACCTTGCATATCCCCATTGGCTAGATTCACCAGTATCTTAACCACATCCTCAATCGTACTATTTAGGCTTTTTAATAAGTTATTGATATTATTGGCTGAATAGAGATAAAAACCATCTAAGCCTTCAGTATCAATCGTCACATCCATATGGCCTCTAGCCGCTATATTTAAGGCGTTATCTAAGGTTTTTTCAATCTTACGTTGTTGGGTTAAATCGGTCCACTCCAACACGGCTCCAATACACTCATTTCGATCGTTCAACACTGGGTTTTTGACCACTCTAATAGTGAGGCCTGCCAAACTGACCTCTTTATCTATTGTCTCCATTAAGTTATTAGTAAATAACGGGTCTAACGAAGCTGTTTGATTAAATAAAAGAAGAGAGTGGTCTTTGAGTTGATTGCCATCAAACCCGCTATATTCAGACTGAAACTTGCCATTATTTTTATTAAAGAATCGTTTTAGCACTTGGTTATAAAAAATAATTTTATTATCTCGATTGACCACCATAATAAAATTGGAAGCATTATCTAAAGCGGAGGTTAATCGTAAGTTGTAGTTTAACTGCGCCCTATTCGCCTCATAACTCGCGCCCATCTGAACCTGCATTTTTTTAATATCACTGGCTAATGAAGAAACCCAAGAAGTTCCCATAGTGACCGTTTGCAAGCTAAAATCACCCTCAGCCATCCCTTTAAGCAGATGAGAAAACCCATTAACGCGTTTCTTTAACTGACTGCTCACAAATAAAGCTAACCCTAACATTAGGGTAAAGACAACTAACTGAACACCCCACGGAAAACGCACTAACTCAAGCGCATCCAAAATACCAACAATGCTCATTATGACAATCATTCCAACCAAGACCATAATGGGGTTAAAACGATTGATTAAACAAAATCGGCTGTATAAAGTTTCTATAAAACCGTCTTTAATTGAGACTTTACCTGCCTCAACCTGTTTATATAATTCTGTTGCCGCTTTTTTTTGTGCATTGCTAATCCGCCTGCGCACCGACAAAAAACCAATCACTGTACCGTTTTCTCGAATCGGTGATACATTGGCTTCAACCCAATAATACTCGCCACCTTTGCATCGATTTTTAACTAATTGAACCCAAGGCTTATCTGACTTTAAAGTTTGCCAGAGGTCTTTAAAGACCGTTTTAGGCACATCTGGATGGCGCATAATATTATGCGGTTGGCCAATTAACTCTTCACGTGAATAACCACTAATACGAACAAACGCTTCATTTACATCCGTAATGGTGCCATGCAAATCCGTTTTAGAAACAATGGTTATCCCTTCAGGTACGTCTATTTCTTTATCTACAACAGGTCTATCCATAAGTTCTTCCAGGCTCAAAGAGATTTGATTTAATACTCATCATTGGTATTCGATTAAATCGGGTTAACATAAAACATTCCAAAAACATCAGCAGAATTTACACCAAGTTTGGTAGCCACGCAGCACAAATGCCCTCTTTCATTATTTAATTTCATATTCCTATGATTAATATTTTTTATTACAAAGTCTTTATTGGCGGTCGATTCTAGTTAAAAATTGAATGTACAGCTTAACCATGGCGTTATAAGATAGGCTCTCTAAATTTTTCGCAAATCACCTAACAGGATTCACTGTGCGTTATCTTTTTTTATTGACTCTATACATATCATCACTACTGCTCACGGGTTGTCAGCCTGAAAAAACCACACCGACCAAAAGCACGGTTGTTGTTTTTGGCACCCTGGTAGACATAGTGGTTTATGACGAACACAAAAAAAATGCCGAGCAAGCCATTGCAAAAGTAGAAGCGACTTTTCAAGAGATGCATAAAGAGTGGCACGCATGGGAAAAAGGTGGCATTGTCAGTAAAATCAACCAAGCCATAAGCCATCAAAAACCCATTCAGGTGCCACAATCCGTTAAAGATTTTATTGAAACTTCTCAAAAACTCAGCCAACAAAGCCAAGGGCTTTTTGATCCAGGCATCGGCAGTCTCATTGGGTTATGGGGATTCCATTCCGAACAGTGGCAAGGCCCACCCCCAACCAAAGAGCGTATCCTGGCCTGGTTAAATAACAAACCCAGCATTGCCAATATCTCTTTTGAAGGCAATCAACTTATTAGTTCAAATAAATATGTACAGCTCGATTTTGGCGGAAACGCTAAAGGTTTAGCGATTGATATGGCCTTAAACACACTAGAGGAAGCGGGCATTAAAAATGCACTGGTCAGTATTGGTGGTGATATGAAAGTGATTGGCACTAAAAATAACCAGGCCTGGTCAATTGGCATACAGAACCCCAAAAATCCTGAAACAGCTATCGCCCAAATCGCTCTTAACGATGGCGAAAGTATCGTCACCTCTGGAACCTATCAGCGTTATTTTGATTGGCAAGGGCAACGTTATTCACACATTCTCAATCCAAACACGGGTTACCCAGCCAATAGCTTTTCATCCGTAACGGTCATTCATTCCGATGCAACAACGGCTGATTCTGCAGCCACCGCTCTACTGATTGCAGGGCCTGAAAATTGGTTGAAAATCGCTCAAGCAATGGGTGTGACACAAGCCTTTTGCATTGATCAATCAGGCAAAATTTTTCAAACAAAAGCGATCTCCAAACGCATCAAACTGTTATAGCGTAGCATGCGGTTAAACCGTGAAAATTATTTGAGTGTTTTTTGTTCCTTAACCTCTTTTAGACTCTGCTTCATAGAATAGTCTCTGCTATAATTTATTTTATGAATCAATTACACTCTTTAGAACATCACTTCCTTATAGCCATGCCCGCGTTAAATGACAGCTGGTTTGAAAAAACCGTTATTTACATTGTTGAAGATAACGAACATGGCACGATGGGTTTGGTCATAAATTTGCCGCACAAAAAACTCAATATAAAAGAGTTGTTAGAACATTTTGATTTACCTATTCCTGAACACTCTGAGTTTTTGAATAATGACGTACTACTTGGTGGTCCAGTTGATTTGGAGCGCGGCTTCATTCTTCACGACTCTCTTGGGCAATGGAAAAGCTCTATGAACTTACCTGACAATATGAGCATGACGGTTTCTGAAGACTTTTTAAATGCCTTAAGTGAAAATCAAGCCCCGCCCAACTTTATCACCTGTTTAGGATTTGCAGGTTGGGAACCTGGTCAGCTTGCCCAGGAAATCCAAGAGAATAGCTGGTTAACCATCCCTTTTAATCACAGCTTACTTTTTGAAACCCCAGTTGAAGAACGCTGGGAAGTCGCTTTAGGCACACTGGGTATTTCACCTGAATTTTTAAGCTCAGAGGCGGGTCATGCCTAAAAAAAATAGCAAACCAGAAGGGGTCATTATTGGTTTTGACTTTGGCTTACGTCGCATCGGTGTCGCTATTGGACAAACGGTTACCCAAACCGCCACTCCGGAAACGATTGTAAACAGTAAAGACGGCAAACCCGATTGGGAACACATTACTAAACTCTTTGAAACCTGGCAGCCAACCGCTATTGTTGTTGGTTTACCGATGCGGCTCGATGGAACCGAACAAGCGTTAACCCAACCTGCACGTAAATTTGGTCAACGTTTACATGGCCGTTATCAACGCCCTGTGTTTTATATTGAAGAACAGCTCAGCTCTATTGAAGCAGAACAGAGAGGTTTAAAACAAAAACACATAGACGATCACGCCGCACAAATTTTATTAGAAAACTGGTTACAAACCCAATAAGGCTTGTAAATACTGCACGCATCAAAAGATGCCACGCTTTGCGTAAAATTGAGACTTTATCATGACTGAACTCGACATTGATGTTCCAAAACTAATTAACAGCATTTGCGAACAAATCCAACAAAAATCGATTTTTACTCAATCTCCTAAAATGATTGGTATTCGCACGGGTGGAGAGTGGGTCGCGCAAAAAATCCATGAGCAATTAAATCTTAGTGATGAACTTGGTGTGATTGATATCGCCTTTTACCGAGACGACTTTTCTAAGATTGGCTTGAACCCTACGGTTAAACCTTCACACATTCCTTGGGATATTGAAGACCAACACATTATTTTAGTGGACGATGTCCTCTATACGGGGCGCACAACTCGAGCAGCATTGAATGAAATTTTTGATTTTGGCCGTCCAGCAAGCGTCACCTTAGTCACCCTGCTTGACCGTAAAGGCTGCAGAGAACTGCCTTTTCAAGCCGATATTTTTGGTGCCAGCTTAGAGTGCAGTCAAACCATTAAACTCACGGGACCTGACCCGTTGAAAGTGACCATTTTAGAGAAAAATGAGGAATCCGCATGAGTGCGAAATTAGCTGGCCCCAATATTCAGCTAAATGAACTGGGCAAACTCAAACATTTTATAACGTTAGAAGGCTTAAAAGCCCACCACCTAACAGAGATTCTAGATACCGCTGAATCCTTTATTAATCCACTCACAAATGAGATTAAAAAAGTGCCTTTGCTACGTGGTAAAAGCATTATGAATCTATTTTTTGAGCCAAGCACCCGTACTCGCACCACTTTTGAGATTGCTGAAAAGCGCCTGTCCGCCGATGTAGAAAGCCTAGACATTCAAACCTCGGCTACCAAAAAAGGTGAATCCTTATTGGATACCCTTTGGAACTTGCAAGCGATGCAGGCTGACATGTTTGTGATTCGCCATTCCGAAAGCGGTGCAGCCCACTTTTTCTCGCAACATGTAGCACCCCATGTTCACGTTATGAATGCGGGCGATGGCCAGCATGCTCACCCTACCCAAGCCATGTTAGATATGTACACCATTCGTAAACACAAAGGCGACATTTACGACCTTACAGTGGCAATTGTTGGTGATGTTTTACATTCGCGTGTGGTTCGCTCACAAATACAAGCCCTAAGCATATTAGAAGCTCGAGAGATTCGCGTAATTGGCCCTAAAACACTGATGCCAGAATCTCCCGAAGCCATGGGTGTGCATGTTTACCACGATATGGAGGAAGGCTTAAAAGATGTGGATGTCGTCATTATGGTGCGCTTACAAAATGAGCGTATGACCAGTGCTTTAATTCCAAGTGAAAAGGAATTTTTTAAACTCTATGGTCTTACTGAAAAACGGTTAGCATTAGCTAAGCCAGACGCAATTGTTATGCACCCAGGCCCAATTAATCGTGGGGTAGAAATTGATTCCGCCGTGGCCGATGGCCCACAATCCGTAATCTTAGAACAAGTCACTTACGGTATTGCGGTACGAATGGCGGTTATGTCTATTTTGATGAGCAATGCCGCCCAACTCGCACAACATAAATTAGAACAAGAGCAACAAGCCTCATTAGATTTGGATGATGAGCAAGCAACACAGGGGGGTACGCTGTGAGACACATTATCAAAAACGGACGTATCATTGATCCAGGTCAAAACATTGACAAAATCACCAATCTCTACCTATCACGTGGTCGTGTGGTCGCTATTGGCGATGAATTACCAGAAGGCTTTACTGCCGACCAAGAAATTGATGCTACGGGTAAATGGATTCTACCAGGCCTGGTAGATTTACAAGCTCGCCTGGGTGAACCTGGTAGTTTTTATGCTGGTAGCATTGAATCAGAAACCAAAGCGGCGGTTGCAGGCGGTATCACTAGCATTTGCTGTCCACCCGATACCGCGCCTGTGAATGATTCGCAAGCAGTAACTGAGCTCATTCAACGTCGAGCTCGCCAAGCCGCCACAGCATTTGTTATGCCTATTGGCGCACTGACTCAAGGGCTTGAGGGTGAACGTTTAAGTAACTCCTACTCACTCAAACAAGCGGGATGTATCGCTTTAAGCCAAGCCAACAAACCTGTTCAAAACTCACTAACATTAAAAAATGCCCTGGAATACAACGTGACTATTGGTTTACCGATTATGTTGCGCTGTGAAGATAAGCAACTTAAAAATGGCGGTGTTGCACACAGCGGTCCTGTAAGTTCTCGCTTAGGTTTGCCAGAGATTCCACCCGCCGCAGAGACAGCCGCCCTCGCTAGAGATCTAATTTTGGTGGAAGAGTCTGGGGTGAGAGCCCATTTTTCACAAATATCCTGCGCTCGTTCCGTTGAATTGATTGCCGATGCTAAAAAACGTGGGCTTCCTGTCACTTGCGATGTGGCCATTCACCAACTTCTCCTTTCAGAAATGGATTTACTAGGCTTTAACAGTCTATTTAATGTCTCGCCTCCGCTACGTAGCCTAAAAGATCAAAAGGCTTTAATAGCGGGCGTACAATCAGGTGTGATTGATGCTATTGTTAGCGACCATACCCCATTAGAAAAAGATTCTAAATTACTGCCCTTTGGGGAAAGTGCACCTGGCATCAGTGGTTTTGAAACCTTATTAGCGCTGTTATTAAAATTGGTTGAGAACAAAGAATTGGATTTAATCACCGCTATTCGTTGTGTCACGCAAGCGCCTGCTGAAATTATTGATTGCCAAACGGGTTCATTAACACCAGGAAGCTCGGCTGACTTAACCATTGTAGATCCTCAAGCCATATGGACATTAGAAACCAAAACCATGGTAAGCGAAGGCAAAAACACACCGTTTGCAGGTTGGGAGTTTGTTGGTCAAGTTGAACAAACCTTCTTCCAAGGGCGTCCTGTTTATCGCAATAACCAAGTGTAATTAAATAAACGTTAACCGCTATGATTTCATACACGCCTGACTCCCCCATTCAACAGTCAGAACAAGTTAATGGTTTTTGGTTAATTCAATTCACTCTACAAAAACCTTTGCCTTTCGAGCTATCGATTGGCAGAGCTTTCTCTTTAAGTGAAGCGCCAGAAACCCCGTTTTATCTCTTTCAACATGCGGATAATCACCCGAGTCAGCACTATCAATTTTTATCTAAAAAAGCCTTACCTCCAGAGATACTTACCAGGCCTGGTAACTTAACCAGCACAAATGACAAGCCGACCATGATGCCAGCTCAAAATCGAGCATTATTGATTTTAGGTGAAGATTTAGCGATGGCGAATGGTTTCGCTTTAGCCAAACAGCGAACTAATCTTAAATTAGAAAAACCAACATTGGCTGCTTTAGCCAGTGAGACGGCTTTTCCATTTATGATTAAACCTGCCCGTTTTTTAATGCCTGAAATGCCAGCTGAAGCAATTGGAGCTTGTACTTTATTAGAAGATTGGAAAATACAAAATCGCTTGGCGTCTTTACAAGGATTGCCTGGATGTTTTGAAGGCGATTTAGCTGAATTATTTGATTACTGGACAAGAGCAACCCAACCAGAAATCGACCAGCACAATAAACCAAGCTGGCAAGTGGTTATTTTTGCAGATGAATCAACACAAAAAAAATGCCTGCAAATTAGCCAAAATAAAACCTGGCTAACCGTGCAGACATCTTTTTAAAAACTTAATGAAGTTCATAAAACCTCATAGAAACCCATAGAAGCTCATTTAAAACATCACTAATCAGTCATCAAGTTCATCAATAAAACGCGTTTTTTTACGAATTTTTTTAGCTAAAACTTCAACATCTTTTGCAACTCGATGTAAAACATTCTCAGCGGTCGCACCTAAGGCCGCTTCTACCAATATTTGTAACTCTTCAAAGTTTTCATCGTTTAAAACTTTACGCTGTTCTTTACTTAAACTCTTTTTAAAGCCATCAACAACTTTATAGGCGTGCTTATCAACTTTCATCATTTATTCCTTTTTTGTAAAACCACAAACGTTAATCGTATTGAAAAATATCTTCACCAGAACTGACAATCAAAGGGTCTGCTTGCCCAACCACTTCTTCATCCTTGCCTTCATAAGGAATATGACTCAATACATAACGCATCGCTTCTAAACGAGCCCGTTTTTTATCATTTGATTTCACAACGGTCCAGGGTGCATGATTGGTATTGGTATAAAAGAACATATCTTCTTTGGCTTTGGTGTAATCGTCCCAACGGTCAAGTGAAGCCAAATCCATTGGACTGAGTTTCCACTGTTTTAATGGATCGGTTTTACGTGCGTTAAAACGTCTTAACTGCTCTTTTCGTCCAACTGAGAACCAAAATTTCATAATGCGTACACCATCTGCTACCAACATACGCTCAAACTCAGGCGCTTGATGCATAAACAAGGTGTACTCTTGTGGTTTACAAAAACCCATCACTCGCTCAACACCCGCTCGGTTATACCAAGAGCGGTCAAACAGAACAATCTCACCTGCGGTAGGCATGTTTTCTATATAGCGTTGAAAATACCATTGGCCTTTTTCAATTTCACTTGGTTTATCTAAAGCCACCACACGCGCACCACGAGGGTTGAGATGCTCCATCATGCGTTTTATTGTGCCACCTTTTCCAGCCGCATCTCGCCCCTCAAACAATAAAACAATACGCTCATCGTTCTCTTTGACCCATTTCTGCAACTTCAGCAACTCTATCTGTAATGAACGTTTAATTGCTTCATATTCTTCACGCTTAATCTTATCGGTATATGGATAATTACTCTCACTTGATTTTACCTTCTTCACTCAAAACTCCTTATCTCAAACTGGCTATTACTGTGTTTTATTTATACTTTAACTATACTCCGATTTACTGAGGTTTAAAGTTACCGCCATATTTTAAAGTTACTACCATATAAAACTCTGTAAGAAAATTGATTGAAAACAATTTAAATAGCCAACGCTAACATAGAGGTGACTTGCTCAAATAAGCGTAACGACACACTCTAAACTTATTGGTTATTTAAAAAACGATTGGCAAAAAATAGCGTTACAAAATGATTTAAAATAATCTTACATACACTGATTTAAGACTTGTGGAGAAAAGATGAGCGAGACGATTGAAAGCCGTTATCAAGATGTTAAAAATCGAATTCACCAGGCCTGTATAGAAGCCAATCGTTCTCTTGACTCTGTACAACTTTTGGCCGTAAGCAAAACCAAACCGATTGAAGATATTCAAGCCTTAACTAAACTAGGGCAACACGCTTTTGGTGAAAACTATCTGCAAGAATCTTTAGCCAAAATTGAGGTTTGTCCAGAGTTAGAGTGGCATTTTATTGGCCCGATTCAATCCAATAAAACCAAACCTATTGCTGAAAATTTTCAGTGGGTACATAGTGTAGACCGATTAAAAATTGCCCAACGACTTAGCCAACAAAGGCCAAGCGACTTGCCTGATTTGAATATTTTGCTTGAAGTCAATATCAGTGAGCAAGCGTCCAAAGCGGGATTTACCGCCCAAGAAATTATGGAAATTGCCCCGCAAATTGCAGAACTTCCCCATCTTAATTTAAGAGGGTTGATGGCTATTCCGCAGGTAGCTGAAACAACAGAACAACAGAGAAAACCCTTAGCAAAAATGCGTCAATTAATGGAACAGATTCAACAAGCACATCCAGATTGGCAGTTTGATACTTTATCCATGGGAATGTCGGGCGACTTAGAAGCCGCTATATTTGAAGGTGCAACTATCGTCAGAATTGGAACAGATATTTTTGGCGCCCGAGATTATTCAAAATAGTGTGTTCAATAGCCTTAAAAAATAAAACCTATTCTATTAATTTTTGAACTGTGTTTAATCAGTTAAATGCCAAAAAGAAAAAAGCCAAATTGCCTAGACAATTTGGCTTTTCCTATCTCCTTTTTGCGTAACTTAACCACATTGAGCTTTAGTTCTTATGGTTAAATCACAAGGGCAATTTATTCACTTAAATCGCATTAAATGCCAATTACCTCTATATTTTATATAACGGCGCTAACCATCAAATCTTGAGTCTTTTTATTCATTAACTTCTGTCTTTTTTACATCAGGCGCTATTGCCTCAGTTAGCGGTTCACTCATCTTTTCAGTCGCATCAAGACCCACCGTTTCTTTGGTGTTCACTTGAGCCATTTCAACAAGTTGTTGATGAAATTCTTTAACCCTATCCAACCATCCTTGGTGACTATCTTGCTCTGGAAAACGCTGTGCATTCACCTCCCCCATTAATTCATTTAGGAAACTTTGTGCGTTTTCAAACTGTGTATTTAAGCGCTCAATAGCCTGTTGCCAGTTTTGTAAATAGGGTGGTAAATTACTCATATCAACACCATACTCTTCAACATTTTTCTCCCCAGGTTGAGACGTTTGATTTTGTACATTATTGTACTCAGCTAGGGCGGCTTGCTGATAAGTTGTGGCAAGCGATTCGGTCTGCGTTAGATCCAACTTAAAACTATCAAGCTGACCAAAATCAATATTAAGCGCCATTGCCTGCTGCAAAGCCTTTTCAATATTGCCATCAAAAAACTGCTGTGAAAGAGAGTCAACTTGCTCAAACACATCAAATACAGCTTTAAGCTCATCTTCGTTTAAATCACCTTCAACAGAAAACGCAAACTGCTCTTCAAACTGTGTCATTTCCATCGCATCACGGCTCTCAAAATAACGTACACCTTGAGGACCTTTTTCGCTAGTTTGCATCTCTTGATACGATTGATACTGAGCATAAAGCTGACGAAAATCCACCGTGACTTTATCACCCTCTTTGGTTGTTAACTGTAAACTCATAGTTTCGCTATATTGATAGGCACGTTCAACACTCGTCATTTGTAAAGCAGCTAGAGTTGCCTTTTGACTTGGTTGGTAAGTAACATCATTAGAACGAGTTTTATTTGATTGGGCGGCCTGCTTAGCCATCTCATCAGCTTGCTTGTTTGCTTTGAAAAGTTCAGAAACACCCAGGCCTGGTTGATGTTTTTTGGTTTGTTCTTTAGAACCAAACAATTGATTCAGTGTGGGGTTTTCAACAATACTATTAGACATAAATACTTTCTCTTTACAGGCATTTAAGGCGTTTTGAGTAAATGGTTATTTTTTCTTTTTCCAAAACGACACCAATGAGCTATATCGCAACATATCTAATATATCGGCCTTCTCAATATATCTTTAGAGATTCTTATTGCGCGTTTTAACCTCAATGCTTTTGAATATTTAGAACTACCCTACCCTCAAATTAACTCAAATCAACTTCCTCTATTAATTATTCAAACAATCTTTGACGTACCTTGGTTAAACATAGTTAAATAATAAATACATATAATTAAAATGCTTTTTCTAAGCAAAAGGACATTATTGTGAAGACAATAAAATGGTTAAGCTTTGCACTTATTTACATGCTTACCCTTACAGGGTGTGGCGGTGATGACTCAGGTGAAACACCTCCCACAGTACCTCAGATATCTATTACCGATGTCCAAGCCTTAGACACAGCTACTAGCACAGAAATTACCGTCACACTCTCTGCTACAAGTACACAAACAGTCAGTGTCAGTTATGCAACAGCGGAAGGTACCGCAACTGATCCTGAAGATTTTGTGGCTCAAACAGGCACACTTGACTTTAATGTGGGTGAAACCTCCAAAACTATTCTGATTGCATTAACCGATGGTAGAGATTCATCCATACCTAAAGCCTTTACCATTAACTTATCCAATCCAGTTAATGCAACACTTTTAGATGCCCAGGCGAACGTTTCTCTGCTCGACCCTGTTCATAGTGCCATGTTCAACAGCCCAGCGTACACTGCATCATGGGGATCAAGAAGTGTTTTTAGTAATGCGGTAGCTTGTGCTAGCTGCCATGCTGGTACTAGTACAGTAATGAACTACAACAGTAAAGATGTTAGCCCCGTAACTGAGTGGAAACATGCCACCATGGCTCACTCTTTAAACGATCCCATTTTCAATGCGTTTGTTGAAGAAGAGGCACATATCTTTCCAGATAAAAAAGTTTTTATTGAAGATACCTGCATGCGTTGCCACGCACCAATGGCCTATACCCATGCTCATGACAATATTGAACTGCTCACAGCAGACCCAACAGGACTTGCTCCTGACGGTGGTTACCCATTTGCTCAAGCGATGATTGACCCACATGCTCGTGAAGGTGTCGCTTGTACGGCTTGCCATCAGGTACAGCCTGATAACCTTGGAAACTTAGCCAGCATGAGCGGGCATTATAAAATAAAATCAGAAGCTGAAAATGGCGCGGTCGATCCCGCGATTTTCGGCCCTTATAGCAGCCCTATTGGCCAAGCGATGCAAAACCAAACGCAATACACGCCACAACAAGCGGAGCACATTAGCATCTCGGCCATGTGTGCAAGTTGCCATAACCTGTATACACCTACATTGGACTTAAATGGTGACCCTGTCATGATTGGCGGAACCGTTTTAGCACAATTTCCTGAGCAGACTCCTTACTGGGAGTGGCTAAATAGTCGCTACCCTACTGATGGAAAAAACTGCCAAACATGCCATATGGCAGAACCTGCACCAGGTTACACTACCCCCATTACAACACGCCCAACGAATGCTCAAGACAGACCAAACGCAACAGATACAATTAACAACAAGGTCTTTTCTGCCCATGAGTTTGTTGGAGCCAATACCTATTTACTGACTCTATTAAAAACCTACAATGATGAACTTGGGATTGCTGATAAAACAACAAGCCAAGGCTTTGATACCAAAATTGCAGAAAGTCGTACTCTATTAGCCAGTGCCGCCAACTTATCCATAGTTAGCACCTCAATTATTGGCAATACTTTAAGGGTACCTGTAAAAATCGTAAATAATGCTGGTCATAAATTACCAGCCAGCTTTCCATCTCGTCGAGTATGGATTCACTTAACCGTAACCGATAATAATGGAACCACACTCTTTGAATCTGGTGCTCTCGATGCCAATGGCCGCATAGCCAAAGACACCAACTTTACGGCCAATAAATGTTTAGAAATCCATAAAGAGGTTGGCTTTGATTCAATCACCGATGGTTGTTATGAACCACATCACGATGTTATCTCAAACCCTAGCCAAGTTGCTATCTATGAAGGTGTTCTTGGAGATGTGAATCAAGACATTACGCATGTATTACTGCACGCACGTCAATACATTAAAGACAACCGAATTCCGCCACAAGGCTGGACACTCGCAGGGCAACATACAAACCCAGCAGACCCCGCTATTAAAGACGACGGTATTGTAGGTTTAGCAAACGCTGACATTAACTTTGCACCAGGAGCTGATGCGGGTGGTTCAGATGGTTCAGATACTGTAACTTATGAAGTGGATATAACAGGAGGAACACCGCCATACACCATTAATGCAGAACTCATATTACAAACTGTAAAACCAAGTTTTGTTCTGGCGATGCACGCTGATGACCCTGACCATGGGATTGAAGGTGATAGTTTTGTGCGTCGTTTAAAGTATATGTATACAGAAACACCGCCAATTGCTGAAACATTAACAACGGCAAACACAACAACACCTTAATAACTTAGGCGCTATCCTAAAAAGCACCTTAACTTAAAAACACCGCTGTATAGCACTGCTGTATAGCGGTGTTTTTATTTCAAGCATCCAAATCAAGATTACCAGGCCTGCCTATTTTGACACGAGCCTCTAAATCACCCGCTATCTAACTGCTGGCTTAGGCTATTTTTTAACGCTAAATCCTTTATAATAACTCCAATTCTTAACTCTGAAAGTGGAACGATCGATTATGCATGCTTCTATCTGTTTTATTGGCGCAGGAAATATGGCGCAAAGCCTCATTGGTGGCTTAATTGCCAGTGGTTATAACAAGCAAAACATTAGCGCCACTGACCCAACGCAAGAGCAGCGCGATTCAGTGACCGCAAAATTTGGCATTCAATGTTTTGGCGACAATATAGAAGCTATTTCAAAGGCGGATATTGTGGTTCTTGCTGTCAAACCTCAAATCTTAGAATCGGTTTGCCAAACCATTATTGAGCAAGTAAAAACACAAAAACCATTAATTATTTCGGTTGCCGCTGGCATTCGTTCAAAAGACATTAACCGCTGGTTAGGTGGACAAGCCGCGATTGTGCGAACCATGCCAAACACCCCTGCACTGATTCAAACAGGTGCAACAGGCTTATTCGCCAATGAATATGTAAACGATGAACAGCAAAGTCAGGCAGAACATATTTTACGTGCCGCTGGTATCACCGTATGGGTAGATGAAGAAACCAAGCTTGATGCTGTAACCGCTCTATCGGGAAGTGGTCCAGCTTACTATTTCTTATTTATGGAAGCGATGGAACAAAGCGCACAGAAGTTGGGGTTAGATGAAAAAACCGCACACTTACTCACTCTGCAAACCGCTTTAGGAGCCGCCAAAATGGCGTTAGAGAGTCATCAAGACTGTGGTACTTTACGTAAAAACGTAACCTCACCCAATGGCACGACCGAAAAAGCGATTCAAAGCTTTCAAGCTGCTGGTTTACCAGAAATGGTTGAAAAGGCCATGCAAGTAGCACAATCGAGAGCAGTAGAGTTAGCAGATGAACTAGGAGGAAAATCTTAATGGAACTTGCATCACCCGTTGGACAAGGCGGACTTTTTTTACTTCAGTTTATTACTGGTTTAATCATTTTTGCCTTAATGTTACGTTTTTTATTACGCGCTACTTATGCGGATTGGAATCATCCCATTGTGCAGTTTATTGCAAAAATAACCAATCCACTGTGTGCCCCTTTTAATAAGGTTATTCCAGCAAAAGGTCGTTGGGATTGGTCTGCAATGGCAACGGCTATCACTATTCAAGCTTTATTTGTGGTGCTGGTTGGTTACTTAACCTCTCGCAGTTTTGGTGTGCCATTTATTGTGCTTGCATCAACCACTGAAATTATTAACCAATTACTCGATATGATGTTTTGGTTAATCATTATTCAAGCCGTTTTAAGCTGGGTATCACCAGGCTACAACCCAAATACGGCTATATTTGAGCAATTAACACAACCTATTTTAGCGCCATTTAGACGTTTTATCCCACCAATGGGAGGCATTGATTTAACACCGATTGTTGCCATACTTGCTATTAAACTTTTCCAAATAGTGGTGGTGGGTTCAATCTCTCAAATTGCCCAGCAAATGATAGGGTAAGAACTGAATGAATTCTGAATTAGACATTACCCAACCTAAATTATTGCAAGTAGAAACGCCACTAACCTTAACAAGTGGCGCCGTATTACCTCGCTATGACTTAATTTATGAAACCTATGGTGAACTCAATGCTAACGCATCCAATGCGATTTTAGTCTGTCACGCCCTTAGTGGTGACCATCACGTATCAGGAACCGATGCCGATGGAAAAGTGGGTTGGTGGGACGGCTACATTGGCCCAGGCAAACCCGTTGATACCAATAAATTCTTTGTGGTCTGCTCTAACAACTTAGGTGGTTGCCGAGGCAGCACAGGACCTGCAAGCCTAAACCCAGAAACTGGCAAGGTCTATGGCCCTGACTTTCCAATGGTGACATGCCGTGATTGGGTACATAGCCAAAATGAACTGCGCAAACATTTAGGCATTGAACAATGGGCCGCTTTAATTGGCGGTTCAATGGGGGGTATGCAAGTTTTACAGTGGGCGATTGATTATCCAGACAAGCTTAAACACGCACTCGTAATTGCGGCGGCGCCTAAACTCTCTGCACAAAATATTGCATTTAATGCGGTTGCACGAGATGCCATTATGTCTGACCCTGAGTTTCATGGTGGGCGTTTTGTTGAGCATAATACCGTACCAAAACAAGGCCTCTCTTTAGCCCGAATGCTTGGCCATCTAACTTACTTATCTGACGATATGATGGGCTCTAAATTTGGTCGAGAACTGCGTGAAGAGACCTTACAATATAACTACGGAACTGTATTCCAAGTAGAAAGTTATTTGCGCTACCAAGGTGAAAAGTTTGCCACTAAACAGAACTTTGATGCCAATACCTACTTATTAATGACTAAGGCTCTAGATTACTTTGATCCTGCGGCTGAGTTTGACCATAATCTTAGCAAGACCTTGGCGAATGCCACGGCTAAGTTTCTTGTGGTCTCTTTTACCTCCGACTGGCGCTTCTCACCACAACGCTCTCATGAAATTGTTAAAGCTTTACTCGATAACGATGCCGATGTGAGTTACGCAGAAGTGGAATCAGAACACGGGCACGATGCTTTCTTACTACCAAACAAACACTATGAAGGTGTTTATAGAGCTTATATGCAACGAGTTTTAGCGGATATCTCTAATCAAACAGAGCAAGAAGGAGAACAATTATGAGCCATATTTCTCCTGAATTTAAACTGATTTCTGACTGGATTACGCCAAATAGCCGTGTATTAGATTTAGGTTGTGGTGATGGTCAACTATTAAAACACTTAATTGATACCTACTCCGTGACTGGCTATGGCTTAGAAATCGATAGCGATAAAAACATCCAGGCGATTCAAAAAGGCATTAATGTCATTCAAAGCGATTTAAATAATCACGACATCTGCGATTACTTTGATGAAGGCTCGTTTGACTTTGTCATTATGACTCAAGCGTTACAAGTGGTTAGTCGCCCTGATGAACTACTTGATGATATGTTAGCCGTAGGTAAACAGTGCATCATCACTTTCCCAAATTTTGGGCACTGGCGTATGCGTTTGCAACTACTAACTAATGGTCGAATGCCCGAAACCGATACCCTACCCTACCATTGGTACGACACCCCTAATATACACATGTGTACCTTTAATGACTTTGAAGACCTCTGTGAAGAAAAAGGACTTGAAGTGGTGGCTAGAACCGTTGTAAATGCAGAACACCGCACCTCATTAGGTATGCGAATCGCACCAAACTGGCTGGGAGAAGTGGCTCTGTATAAAGTACAAAAGAAAACTTAGTACCTTAAATTTTAACGTTCTTTAAAACACATTTAATAAGTTACCAGGCCTGGTAACTTATTAAAACCACATATAAAATCAAAACAAAACAACTCCGCTCTCATTAACACGTTACACCGCTCTTTATTGAGAATAATTTGCATTTAACTACGTGTTTTGCTATCCTACATGTAAATAAAAACTATTATCATTTAAAACCATATGTCGACACCAACCCACTCTACAACACTCAGCCAATGCCATAATGGACAAGTTAGCCAAATTGTCTCCTTAAATGGCAGTCTAGAACTCAAAATGCGTTTAGTTAATCTAGGATTTCATACTCACAGTATTGTTGAAACCATTCTAAGCCGAGGACAAAACATTGTGGTTAGTGTGGATGGCAGCCGTTTTGCGATTGATAAAAAAATAGCCGAATTCATTCAAGTAGAACCTTTAGCATGACCGTTATTAAACCTAAAATTAAATTTAAAAAGCAGGCTCATACAGGCAAACACGCTTATCAAATTGCCCTAATTGGTAATCCAAACTGCGGTAAAACGACTCTTTTTAACCGCCTAACAGGTTCACAGCAAACCACTGGAAACTGGCCTGGGGTAACGGTTGAACAAAAGTCAGGCAATTTTGAGTTGAATGATAGTGGTTATCACCTAATTGATCTACCAGGGGTCTATAGCCTTGAACAGTCATCTCATGCTGGCTTAGATGAAAAGGTTGCCACCGATTATCTTCAATGCCAACCAACCGATTTAGTATTGAATATTGTTGATGCCACCAGCCTAGAACGCCAGCTCTTTCTTACAGCGCAGTTATTACACATGGGGCTTCCAGTCGTTGTTGTTCTCAATCGCATGGATTTACTTCAAGAACGTAATCTAAGAATTGATGTCGATAAACTTTCTGAATATTTAGGTTGCCCAGTTGTGCCGATTTCTGCCTATTACAATAAAGGCATAGACCAACTAAAGCAGCATCTACCTGAGATGCTAAACAAACGTTCCAACTTGCACTTTGATTTACCTGAAACCTTGCACAACTCCGTGCATGCCGTACGTGATGCACAAGAAAACCCTGATTCAGACTCTTGCTGGAAAACATTACAGATGCTCATTGAACCTCAGCAAGCGCCATTAGAGTTACGAAGCTTCTGCCAGGCTGAAAAACAAAAAATAGAAAAACATTACCAAGAAGATTTAGCACTGATTGCAGCTGACCTATACTTCCAACATGCACATGATGCTACCCATGGTAGCCAAGAGCATACCGACCAATTCACACGAAACACAACGGACACCATCGATCGTTGGGCACTGCATCCTGTACTAGGAATGCCCATATTTTTGGGCATTATGTATTTGGTGTTTGCCTTATCCATTACCGTTGGTAATGCGTTTTTAGACTTCTTTGATTTAGGTGCTCAAGCGTTATTTGTCGATGGACCTTCTGCGCTATTGCAATCCATCAACGCACCCCAGTGGCTCATTGCATTTTTAGCGCAAGGCATTGGCGGCGGCGTACAGGTTGTGGCCACTTTCATTCCTGTAATTGGCGCGCTGTTTCTATTACTGTCCATTATGGAAGAGACTGGCTATATGCAACGTGCGGCACTTATTATGGACAGTTTTATGCGTCGCCTTGGTCTTTCGGGTCAAGCGTTTATACCACTTGTTGTCGGTTTTGGCTGTAATATTCCAGCGGTACTCGCAAGCCGAACCCTGCCAGATCAACGTGACCGAATTATGACCATTATGATGACGCCCTTTATGTCGTGTAGTGCTCGCTTAACGGTTTACGTAATGTTTGCTACCGCCTTTTTTGCAGATGATGCGGCGCTAATTGTATTTTCACTCTACCTAGCTGGGATTCTTGCCGCTATCTTAACCGCCCTGGTACTCAAAAGTACCTTATTACCAGGTGAAGCGCCGTCCTTATTAATGGAGTTACCGATTTACCACAAACCTGCGGTTATTAACGTACTGCTCAATACTCGTAATAAATTGAAAAGCTTTATTCTCGATGCTGGTAAAGTCATCGTATTGGTGGTGCTGGTTTTAAACTTTTTCAATAGTTTAGGCACTGATGGCACTTTTGGCCATGAAAACCAACCCTCTTCCGTTTTAAGTACCGTTGCTAAAGTGGCTACCCCTGTTGTTGAACCTTTGGGCATTACTGAAGAGAATTGGCCTGCTACGGTTGGACTCTTTACAGGCTTACTCGCTAAAGAAGTGGTGGTAGGTTCACTTGATGCACTGTATCAAAGTGCTTCAACAGAACCGCTCGAACATGAAGAGTACGAATTCATTGGCGCAATGAAAGAGGCTTTTGCGACCATTCCAGCTAATCTCTCCAATATCTTTATCGATATTCCTGATCCACTTGGCTTGCAGTCCATTGACGATATTGCAGATAAAAGTGCTATTGCTGAAGAACAAGGCTTTACCTTGTCGACACTTGATAAGATGGTCAAGTATTTTGACGGTGAAATCGGAGCCTATGCCTATTTATTATTGATTTTGTTGTACTTTCCTTGCGTAGCGACATTTGGTGCCATTAAACAAGAACTAGGTTGGCGCTGGGCACTCTATAGCGCAAGTTGGAGCATGTTTTTAGGGTACAGTGTTGCGGTCGGTTTTTATCAAATTGCCAGCTATGCACAACACCCGCTTCAATCATTAACCTGGGTGATGATTATCCTCTTTGCTTTTTTACTGCTCTATTCCTTTTTATGGAAAACGGGTCGGCCTTATAGAGAAAGTAAACGCAAAAGTGCCACACATTAAATTCCTAGAGGTTTTTTGGGTTCGCGTATGATTCTACTTAATATTAAAAAATACATTAAACAGCATCAACGGGTAACACTGAAAGACATTCAAAACCATTTTGAGTTAGATGAAGCCGCCGCTATCGGTTTAATGGAGCCTTTATTACAACAAGGCTATATTCAAGAAATCGCTCGCCCTAACAACCAAACTTGTACAACGGGTCACTGTTCTACAAATTGTCATCAAGTCAGCAAAGGCTCTGAATTTCAATGGGTTGATAAACCTCTAAAACCGCTATCAATTCCTGTACAAATTATTTAGAATGAATCCTTAGTATCTTTCACTAAGGATTTTAATAATTCATGAACAAATGGTTTAGAAAAGGAAATGGTCGACGCTTTCATCGAGTTGACATGCCATTACGCTACTATATTGTGCCGAGCTCGCCGATTAAAGATCGGGAAATCTATGCCACTGGAGCAAATTATTTTCCGCAACCATTGGTCGACATGATTGAAACCCGAAAATACGATACCATTCGTTCAGTCGAAAAAATTAAAGAGCAAAGCGCCTTAATCACTGAAATTTTTAACGATGTTATTGCTGATATTGAATTTTTAGGCGAATGCACCAAAAGCATATCAAATGGAATTAGCCCTAAAAACAATGTCAGTTATTGGTTAAAAATTAACGACAAACTCAAGGGGTTTTCATCCATTAACCGAATAGAAGCTTCTTCTCCGAAAACCTTTCAATACCTCTCATTAATTGAAGAAAAGTATTTAAGTTATTTACAGCGCCTTACCAATAGTATCAATGAATCTACACCCGAACATTTTATGGTAGAGGGCGTTTTGCCCATCGGCTACAAACTGGATGAGATGATGAGTGTATTTGAGCAAGAAAAATTTGCCAAAATTCCGCTCATTCAAGCGATTCTTAACTTATCGAAATTTTTAGAAGCTTATCTTGATGTTTATCGTCAAATTAACGATGACAACTATTTAAAACAATTTCCGCAAGAGTGGCCACAACAAATAGCCAATGTCAGTGCAAGTGGTTTAGCTATTTTACTGCCAAAACGTTTTGAGCTGTATTCTCGTGTTGATGTTTACCTCTATTTTGAAGCAAACGATAAAGTGATTAATTTTGACGGCAGTGTGGTAGATTTACGGGCGGATAATGAAAAACACCGAGAACGTATTGCCATTAACTTTGAATTCCCCAATGGCAATGACCAAAACTTTATTCAGCAAGAAATCCAAAAACAAGAAGTTAAAGAGTGCATGAAATTTGCTTTATACTCCTAACAGCCGAATACATTTAATTTGACCTAGAGACTAAAACCTATATGCCTGGAAGTAATCATGACCTTGACCCAAGTTTTATGGATGCATTGCCTATTTCGGTGAGAGATGCTGGGCTTGATTTAATACGTTTTTATAGCTTAAAGCAGATGATCAATCTTCGCATCAATGGCGTTGATGAGTATTTACAGAACCGTTTTAAACTGAATGAAGAGCAGTGGTTAAATGTTTTAAACGCGGTTATCTTAACCAAAATTAGTTATTTTCAGATTGAGCTACATTTCCCAAATCGCTATATTGATAAACTGATTGAGATTTCTAGTTTTGCCAATGGTATGGCGAGTAAAGACCCAATTGAGCTATACCATTCAATGCTTACTGACCACCCGCAATTTGCCGAATGGATTAAAAATGCCATTCAAATCAAACAACAAAATTTACGTTATCAAAACAATCTGGCCAAATCGACCTAACCCTATGTATCGGTTAACAAACGATTATGTTAACCACTCCTGTTTTTCTTAGGTTAATTTGGTAGTGCAAACGTTAACATGGCATCTTTCAACTCTTTACGCTGTTCAAATAGCGTTATTTTTTGTTCTTGCTCAACCGTGAGCAGATAAAACTCTACACCGACTCTATATGGAAAAACCAAGTCATGGGTCTCTATTTGAGAGATAATTTTTCCTCGGCAAACTAAGACTTCGCCATCGATATCCATAAAAATATCCATTAAGCCAAATTTTTCATAAGCTTTTTCTGACAAAAAACTAAAGCCACCCGCACTTAAATTCACTCGATAGTTCATCCAATCATCGGACCGAGAAATTTGTCTATACACCTCTTTTAAACGTTCAAGCACGGTTGCTTGTAAATTTAACTTTTTCACCATTAAGCGTAAAACCTTTGCTGGCAACACACCTGATTCTGCTAATTCATTTAAGTTTTTTACATAGTCTTTATCATCAAACAACCCTAAAGAAGGTTTTGAATAGATAAAAATCTTGCCGTCGATACTGGTCTTAACCACATTCTGAAGCTCGGCAATATATTCATCAATTTGATGATATAAACCTAAGATCAGGGGCGCAATGGAAGAGCTTTTTTTAGTTGATGGAGGGCTAAATTTAGCGTCCTCTTTAGTTCGAAATTTATAATCATGCGTTAATCTTGGGTCATTCGACTCCATCAATTTTTCCAATAACCACCACATAAAATCAATACGGTGGTTAAGAACATAAAAAACATATAAGGCATTGGAGCTGGCATCAAATACTTTTTCTAACCAAGCATCTAGCTGCACATTCAACTCATTCAGCTCGTCTTCTTCTTTTGCTGAAATCAACTGTCTACGTTCAGCGCCGAGATGTTTACCAAAACGATCTACTGGCTCTAAATGCATAGGTAAAATCACATCATAACGAAAATATCGTCGGGCGTTAGACATCTAAATAGAAATCCTGTTTCATTAAAAATTTAATAAAGATACTCCTCATTATTAACTCCTTTTGATTGGCATTAAACCCTGGCATAGACAACTTTCAAAAGCAAAAGCTTGACCAAATCCTTTCACATAGCCCCCGTTAATAGGTGTCAGGGCAATTAAATGAAAATCAGGTAAGCTACTAAGCATACCAATAATCTCACCAAATTCATCCGCAAACTTTTGTAAAACCAAAGTGTATTCACGCTGTTCACGCTTTAGTTCCGAGGCATTCAACTGCAAAGTAATCCGTTCACGAGCAAAAAGTTGTTCAGTTTCCGACTCATCCGCCACCAATAAAGCACTCACCAGTGGTCGATTCTGTTCTATTTGCCAAAGGCAATTTTGTGTATGTTTGGCTAACTCACTGATATAGATATAAAACAGACCATCTAAAAATACAAATGGGGCAACACTGGTCTCCAGCACCCCCTCTTTATCTAACGTACTCAATAGCAAAGTTTTACGGCGATTTAAAAAGGCTTCACACTGTTGTTGATGAGTCATTATGTTCTCTTTTTTGATATTGTTCGCTTATAACAATTGTGCGGTTAGCCAGCTTGAAATATGCTCTATTTCAGGCATGCAGACAGAGTGTTCCATTGGGTAAGTGTGCCACTCGACCTGTAAATTTAGACTCTCTAAAAACGCTTTTGACTTTTGTGCCACAGATAGAGGAATCACTGGGTCAAAATTGCCATGCGCCATAAAAATGGGCATTGCACTGTTTTTTTGAAACATGGCCTCTTGCCAACACACTGAGGGATAGTAAGTGGATAGGGCTATAACCCCTGCTATCGGTTGTTTTGAATGAAGTGCAGCGTGTAACACGACCAAACCACCTTGCGAAAATCCAGCCAACACAATTTTATCTGCGGCAATACCTTGAGCAACTTGCTGTTCAATCAAAGCTTTTACCACACCACTCGATTGATTAATACCTTCAATATCAACTCTCTCTGCAATCGTCATCGAGTAAATATCATACCAAGAGCGCATTGCCATGCCACCATTTACGGTAACGGGCTGTACAGGTGCATGTGGAAAAACAAAGCGGATAGCATGATTTTTTGGCAAGTTTAACTGCGGTAATATCCCTTCAAAATCGTGTCCATCCGCGCCCAGACCATGTAACCAAATAACCGCTGAACTGGCTGGAACAGAAGGTTCAACAATAATACAGGGATCTAAATCTGCAAGCGTGTCATGTTTATCCATTTATTTGCCTTTATTTGAGACTTTGCAAAACTGAGGTACAAGAGTTTTTATCATAAGTTACCAGGCCTGGTAAAGATATTAAAGCCAGATAACCAAAGGATTTCAGCCTATTTTATAATTCAAAGCAAACTAACCTAAAATTATTCGTCTTTAGTAATTATCTATCGTGAGATATTTTCTATGCTCTGCTAAAATAATCCCATTTTAATGGGTTGCACTCTAAATGAGAAACCCTATTACAAAAACCGAATTATAAAATACGGGTAACGTACTTTTGCGTTCACCATACTTGGGATACAACTATGCGAATGTTAACCATTATGACCATGCTTACTTGCTTTTTTTGGCTTTCAGCTTGCGGTAAAAAAGGTCCACTGCATTTACCTGATGATAACGCCGCTAATCAAACGCCAAGTAACGCTACAAACGCATTACGTTTACACCCTCAGGAAAAATCATGACACAAGCATTTAACTTACAAAAAACAGGCCTTTATGCCGAAAATGTGAGCATCGAATCGTTAGCCAAACAGTACGGTACGCCTCTTTATATTTACTCTCGTAGCGAATTAGAAAACCGTTGGTTAGCGTTTGATAACGCCTTTGGTTCTCAGCCACATTTGGTTTGTTACGCAGTCAAAACCAACTCTAACATTGCGGTTTTAAATGTTTTGGCCAGACTAGGTTCTGGATTTGATATTGTTTCTCAAGGTGAACTTGAACGTGTTCTCAAAGCGGGTGGCGACCCTAAAAAAGTGGTGTTTTCTGGCGTAGCTAAACAGTCCGTAGAAATTCGTCGCGCTTTAGAAGTGGGTATTCGTTGCTTTAATATTGAATCTCACGCCGAACTAGACCGCATTCAAGCGGTGGCAGAATCAATGGGCTTGATTGCAAATATCTCTATTCGTGTTAATCCCGATGTCGACGCCAAAACCCATCCGTATATCTCAACAGGGTTAAAAGACAATAAATTCGGTGTCGATATCAATACCGCTCCAGAACTCTATGCCGATGCGTGTGCGTGTTCACATATTAATCCAATTGGGATAGATTGCCACATAGGTTCACAGTTAACCGAAATCACCCCATTTGTTGATGCTTTAGAACGTGTATTAACCCTTAAAAACACCCTGGCCGATATGGGCATTGATATTCATCATTTAGATTTAGGTGGCGGCTTAGGCATTCAATATACCGATGAAACCCCACCGCCAATTCAAGAGTACATTCACGCTTTACTGAATAAATTAAATGATGATTCTATTGAAGTAATTATTGAACCTGGCCGTGCGATTGCAGGCAACGCAGGTGTATTGATAACAGAAGTAGAGTACTTAAAACCGACCGAACATAAAAACTTTGCGATTATTGATGCCGCCATGAATGACTTAATTCGCCCTGCTCTTTACCAAGCCTACCAAGAAATTGTGCCCGTTAAACCCCGTACAGATGGTTTACAAGCGCAATGGGATTTAGTTGGCCCAGTTTGTGAAACAGGTGATTTCTTAGGTAAAGACCGTAGCCTGAATTTAAAAGCGGGTGATTTATTAGCGGTTAAATCGGCTGGGGCTTATGGCTTTACTATGAGCTCAAACTACAACACTCGCCCTCGTGCCGCTGAAGTGATGGTAAAAGATAACCAGGCCTGGTTAATTCGTCCACGTGAAACCTATGAAGATTTAATGGGTTCTGAAATATTAATTAACGATTAATTAACAATTAATTGCTGACAATTTTCATAAAAATTAACCACAAAGACACGAAGTCACGAAGATTTAAGAAAAATAGACAGGGTTCAATTAATTAAAGTTTTTATCTAAACCTTGAAAACCCAAACTTAAATAACTTCGTGACTTCGTGGTAAACATTAAAATTTAAGTTATTTGAATTTTCTTGGCTTGCCATAGATGTAAGGTTGAGTGCTGTTTAGGGCCTGCCAAGACGTTCTCTAACCCTCGTACTCTAATGACCTTATGCATATCATTTAGCTGTTCAAGCGGTTTCGGTGTTTGTGGTAATTCTGAGTGAATTAACGCCCCCCAAATCCCCTCTTCATCTTGCCAAGCCACTAACTGCGTCTTGCCTTCTGTGGCATTGGCATAATCCGTTAACCAAACATGTTGCTGAATTTGCGTTAAGGCCACCCAATCCTCTAATCCATGTACTTGACTAGGTTCAGCCGTTAAACGTTGCATAAAGTGTGTTTGCAGGCTTTTATGAAAGGCGATTTTATTAAGTTTACAGCTATCAATCGTTTCCATTAACCAGGCCTGGTAAAGTTCATTTACCTCCACTAAATAACGACATTGACCAATTCTTTTAACGGTTAGCTCAGCCAACCCTAAATAGTCTGCCACGCGGTAGGCGTCTTCTAACTGTGCAATCATGCTTTGGCACTGCATGGGACGGCAAGGGAGTTGCGCTAAGGCGTGATGTAGTTTTGAACCAATTAACTCAGGAAACCGTGCAGCTAGTGATAGAGCCATTGAATTAATTCTTGGCAGGCTCTGCAAGGCAGTTAAGCGTTGCTCATCGAGCAGACAAGTTTCGATCTGTTCGGCAATCTCTTTATTCACTAAACGTAAGCGTAAATTGGTTAAAAATTTAACGGTTTCCGCTTTGCCAGGCCAGCCAACGGTGGCCGCAATATCCGCTCTCTTACCCGATAATAACGCCACAATTTTTGGCTCTTGCAGTTTTGAAGTGACTAATCGCCACGCCAACATCGGGGCATGATCCAACAACTCTAACACTTGTGGGTATTTACCTGCATAGTGCAATAAGGTCATTTGATGGGTTGGAAACAAAGCGCAACTGTCTTGCACCCATGGTGGAATCTGTTTGCGCCAGTCGGCATATTGTGGGTGTTTCGTCCAGGCTAAAATTTTGAAAAACGCTGGGTAATTCGGAATCGGTTGGGCGTTCATCATCATGTTATCCCAACCTAAAATGGTCACCACCCCCTCTTTGGGGAAAAGCTGGCGGGCATCAATATACAACACCTGTTCAAACTCATCCCAAAAACAGTGTTTAGCGAGCTGTTGCTGAATACGGTCGGCAGCGGTCAATAAAACAGGCGATTTCATTAGACTAACTCGCTAAATCCTTTAAATACATCACTTACCAGCTAGGTGAGACTTTGAAAAAAAGCGTTTTAATATATTCAGTTTCTGGAATAGCTGGGTGAATAGGATGGTCTGGTCCTTGATGACCTTGGTCAAACAACTGTACATTGCGGTCAATATGACGTGAAGCCGATTGAACCACTTGTAAAAGATTGTCACGCGTTAAGTGGTGAGAACACGATGCTGACACTAAAATACCGTCTTTTTCTAACACACGCATTGCCAATTCATTAATACGGCGATAGGCTTCAAACCCTTGTTTAAAGTCTTTTTTACGTTTAATAAATGCAGGAGGATCCACAATCACCACATCAAACTTTTCGGCTTCTTGTTTTAAGGCGTTTAATACATCAAACGCATTACCTTGAATGGTGGTCATTTTGTCTGCCACGCCATTTAAGGCCGCATTACGGTCAACCCCATCTAATGCAAATTCAGAAGCATCTGTACAAGTTACCGATTCTGCTCCAGCCACCGCTGCGGCCACGCCCCAACCACCTAAATAACTAAAGACATCTAATACACGTTTACCTTTTACCAAGCTTTGTAAACGTTTACGTGATTCACGATGGTCGTAAAACCAACCCGTTTTTTGACCGTTTTCAACGGGGATTTCAAACTGAGTGCCATTTTCTGTAATCAAAATTGATTCGGGTAATTCACCTAACACCACCTCTTCATACAAATCCAGCCCTTCTAGCGTTCGGCTGGCGGTGTCGTTTTTCATCACAATGGCTTGTGGGTGATAGAGGTTTTCTAACACTTGAATAATGTCGTCTTTGACCGCTTCCATACCCGCAGTGGTAATTTGCACCGAAAACACATCGCCAAAACGGTCAACTACCAGGCCTGGTAAACCGTCAGAATCTCCAAACACTAAACGATAAAAAGGCTCATCAAAATACAATTCACGTAAATCTTGTGCCGCCTGAATACGTTTTTTAAGAAACTTAATATTAAAATCAACCTTAACACTGCGACTTAAAATACGCGCACAAATCAGTGAATTTGGATTGACATACCCCATGCCTAATGGCTTGCCAT